>QIAM01000059.1 GCA_003225555.1 Acidobacteriota bacterium
CAGCATCCCGAGATGGAAAGCGTCCGGGTGATCATCAACGACCGCAACGCACGTCACAATTTACGTCACAAAACGGAATTTCTTCAGTAGGGCGATTTTGCAAGTTATTGAAAAGATGGTGAGCGCGGAAGGAATCGAACCTTCAACCTACTGATTAAGAGTCAGTTGCTCTGCCAATTGAGCTACGCGCCCGTTGGGGATCGTCAGAGGAAGGATTGAGAAAAGATTATAGCATCCGGTCGCGGATTATCGCCGCGCTTCGCTATTTCCTGACCCTGCGAGGAATAGCACAATGCGCATGACTATCGTGTGCGGAGTTCTTCGATGACGCAGATGCGGTCACGGAATTAACGCCATCGAATGCAAGGGGAATGGAATCGGGATTGTTGGTGAAGCAATGGATGTGATCTGCACCGATCGAATCGGCCAGGGCCCAAACCGCACGCTGACTTTCGCGTGCGAACCAGTTGACGCCAGGCCGTCGCTCGTACTCAGGCAGCGTCGTCTTCAGCGAATCCCCAATACTTCAGCAATTCGGGCGGCACATACTTCTCGTCCTTATTCTTACGAACCCACTCTTTTAGAGGAAGCGAGTCCTTATACCGGTCCGGCGTAATACCGAGAATAGCCACGATATGATCGAATGAAGTGGTTTCGTTCATTGCAATTCCTCACGTCTCGACTTGTAAATTCGCAATTATAGTCGCCAATTGTAAACCCGCAATGAAATTTCCAAGCCCCCTGACATATCAAGGCACTTCACTACTACTGCGCGACTGCACCGAAGTATGCCATGCCTAGCCCATTCGTGTTGTTCCCCCTGCACGAGCGTGCCATTTACTTATCCAGTGAAAACCTTTCAAATCGGCTGAACGGTAAGCTTCGTTGTTCACGCCACATCGTCCTCAGAGCACAGTAAGTGGAGTCGTTTGCGCCACTTCCGCAGTCAGCTGCCTTTCTGGTTAAGGCATTCAATATTTGCGCAATGGTCACTCTAAGGCTCATGACAAGAATCCTGATCGTCGACGACAATGCGCAGGTGCGAAACGCGCTTCGCATGTGCCTCACGATGAACAAGGATTGGATTGTGTGTGGAGAGGCGGACAACGGTCGTGCCGCCATTGATATGGTTCGCCGCGTGAAACCGGACGTCCTTCTGCTGGACTATGCCATGCCCGAGATGAACGGACTGGAAGCCGCCCGCGAGCTCAGTCCTCTCGTACCTGAATGCGCCATCCTGATGTACACAATGTTTGCGACGCCACAATTGTCGGAACTGGCGAGAGCTGCCGGTGTTCGCGCGGTACTCTCCAAAGATGTCAACGGAATCAGTTCCGTCATGGGAGCGATTGAAGCTCTCACTTCTACCAAGGTGGGTACCTTGGACAACTCACAGTAGCCACCACCGGCCATCGGCTTCTATCCTGAAAAACCGTCTGCGCGATCATGGCGATCGTGCGTTCTATTGCCCTCCTGCTCCGGCCGGGCTCTGAACCTCAACACACTTGGCGTGACGTGCCCAGAAATAAAGGATCCTGCGGCCTGACGAGATGGCACAACGCGCGCATGAGTATCCATTTCTCTCAGCCGGGCAACCATCACTTTGAATTCCAGCCCCTCGACACGATAGGGACATCGAAAGAAGTCAGGCATGAGGGTTATTCCACACTTCCACTGGGATGGACTGAGAAGGTATCCGACTCACGCCGCAGAGCAATGCGGCTTGGGCGGGGGTGGGGTAAGGAGTTGTTGCTTCTCAGCCAGAACCTGGTTGAGTTCCGTGATAATGGCGAGGAACTTCTCAGCATCCTGTTCTGCGATAGCTTTCTCGCAAAGTTCTCGCCAGCGTTCTTGGATTTCGACTTGCATTGTAGAGCGAGTCTCTTGTACAGCGGAACGGACCATCGGCAAAGCGCCAACAAGCGTCAGGTGGGCAAAATATTTGTTTTCCGGGGGAGGGGTGGCCACGCTGGCCCCTGCCTAACCAGACCGCCTTTGTTTCTGTTCTTCTCCGTCACCCACAAGCTTGGTGGCAGTCATCTTTCTCAACCTCCCGATGTGCTCGTGGAGGGCTGCTTGAAGGTCTAAAAGAGTCCGATCTAATTCCGGGCCTTGGGCAATGACAGCTCTGGCGCACAGGTCGCGGATACGGTCTTCCAGACGTCGAGATGGCACAGCCCACCAACCAGCCTGCTACGGCCTCGGCAATCAGTCCATACAGCATTCCGGGTACGGGCGTCCAAGTCGCGTGTTGCGCAGGAAGTCAGACCAAAGCTTCCCCCGACCTAATAAGAAGAGCACCCAAAAGAACGCGGTCGCAGAGCTCGAGGCTCTAGCTCCATCGCCACCAAGAGCCTCTGGAATCAGGGGGTTGGCCTACTGCCTTCCTTTGTTTTAGATTTTGTGAGGCGTGCCGAGGATGATTTCGATGGCCGAGCGCAAGACCCAACCAGCTTCAACTCTCAAAGGTTGGAACCAGATCGCCGCCTTCCTTGGCGAGCCCGTCTCCGTCGTGAAGCGATGGGCAAAGACTGGAATGGCGGTCAGTCGCCCGGGCCTATTTGTGATCGCGTCACCGGACACCCTCAACGCGTGGCTCGGACGGGAATCCGGCGGAAAACCCGTTCATGCCGCCGCTACCTGAGACCGATCTGCTGGGAGAATTGAAGCGTGGGTTGTCCTACCTTCGAAAGCAGCGCCAGTCGAGCTCTCGCCGCAAGTAAGTGTGGGAAAGACTCTCATGATTGTCCGGTGGCGGACGCACTTTTGTTGTAAATTGGACTGGCACGAATGACAAAGCGCAAATCCAAGGGTGCCTACATGATTTCGGCCGTCGCCGAAATGTACGGCATCCATCCCCAGACCCTCCGCCTCTACGAGCGCGAAGGCCTCCTCAAACCGTCCCGCACCGAAGGCAACACCCGCCTCTATACCGATGAAGACCTGCAGCGCCTGGAGTTCATTCTGTCGCTGGCCCGCGATCTAGGCGTAAACATCAGCGGCATGGCGATCATCCTGCAAATGCGCGAACGCATGGAAGAGATGCAGCGCCAGATTCAGGAATTCGTGCAGTACATCCAGCAGGAAGTGCTCACCCGCGCCAGCGCCGCCGCCGACCCGTCAAAGGGCGCGATCGTCCCGGTGCGCAGGCCGATGGTAGCACCGGCGCCAATCAACTCGGGGAAGAAGCGGTGAGGATCAGCAATTCAATCCACAACGGCGGTCATCCTGACCGCAGCCGTTCTTCAGGCGGAGGGAAGGATCTCCCGCAGCTAATTGCCAACTGCCAACTGCTACCTGCCGATGCTCCCGCGTATGATGTAGCATTCCCAGCCCCGACTGGCTGAGTGCTGAATGCTCCCCTTCAAACTCATCTACCACAACGGCTACTACCTGCCCATCGGCAATCACGTCTTCCCTGCCGAAAAATACCGCCGCATTCGCGATCACCTCATGACCATCGGCGTTGCCGACGCCGAAGACTTTCTGGAACCGCAACGCGCCTCCGATCAAGACATCCTGCTAGTCCACAAGCCCGATTACGTCCAAAAACTGAAGACCGGCACGCTCAGCCCGCGCGAAGAGATGGAGATGGAAATCCCCTATTCGAGCGACTTGGTGGAAGCCTTCTGGCTGGCTGCCGGAGGATCGATTCTCGCGGCGCGGCAAGCCCTAGTTGACCGTGTCACGTTCAACATTGGTGGCGGCTTTCACCACGCATTTCCCGACCACGGGGAGGGATTCTGCATGATCCACGATGTAGCCGTGGCCATCCGCCGCCTGCAGCGCGACGACAAGATCCGTACCGCGATGACCGTGGACTGCGACGTTCATCAAGGCAACGGCACAGCCGCGATTTTTGCCGGCACCCGTACGGCAAGCGAGCCGCTGCCTTCGGCCCATTCCACCACCGTAAGCCGCTCCCGCCAAGGCAAGATGCGCGGCACCCATGCGGGAGACGTCTTCACCATTTCGTTGCACCAGCACAACAACTACCCCATGTGGAAGCCACCTTCCTCAATCGACGTAGACCTGCCCGATGGCATTGGCGACGACGAGTACCTGGCCTGGCTCGACAACGCACTAAGTTCCGGTCTGCGGCAGTTCGAGCCCGACCTGCTGTGCTACATCGCCGGAGCTGATCCGTATCGTGAAGATCAGCTCGGCGGCCTGAGTCTGACGATTGATGGATTGAAGAAGCGCGACGAACTAGTCTTCCGCGTGGCCCGCGCGCGGAACATTCCAGTGATGGTGACTTTCGCCGGCGGCTACGCCCGGAATGTGGAAGACACAGTGACCATCCACTGCAACACGGTGATCGCAGCGAGGGAAGTATTCACCAACGCCACACCACCCAAAGCCATGTCATCCTGAGCGAAGTAGGAGTGCGCGAACGCGCACACCTGCGCAGTCGAAGGATCCCTACCGCCACCACAACACCGCGCCTCTTAGATCGCAGTCAGAAGCTCAAGCTTGGACGCCTACTGCTGAACACCGTTTTCAGCTGCTAAAATAGTCCCTTACCTATGTTCGAGAACCTTCAGGAAAAACTCCAGCGCGCCTTCAAGAGCCTCCGCGGCCAGGCCAAGCTCACCGAAGAGAACATTCAAGAGGCAATGCGCGAGATCCGCCTCGCTCTGCTCGAAGCCGACGTCAACTTCAAAGTAGTCAAGCAGTTCATCGACCAGGTGCAGGCCAAGGCCGTCGGCCAGGAAGTGTTGACCGCGCTTTCGCCCGGCGAGCAGGTCATCAAGATCGTCCGTGATGAACTGGTCGCGATTCTCGGCACAGACACCGCCCGCATGAAGTTCGCCTCGCAGCCCCCCACAATCGTGCTCATGGCCGGGCTGCAGGGTTCCGGCAAGACCACGACCTCCGGCAAGCTAGCGAACTGGTTCAAGACCGGAGGCCATCGCCCGCTGCTGGTTTCGGTCGACGTCTACCGTCCCGCAGCGCGCGAGCAGTTGAAGATCGTCGCGCAAGGGGTGAAGGCTCACATCTACGAAGGCGAAGTCGGCGAAGCGAACACCGCCACGGTCGAGCGTCTCGTGAAAGAAGCCCGCCGCGAAGCGGTAGTCTCCGGCTGCGATGTACTGATCGTCGATACCGCTGGCCGTCTGCACATCGACGACCAACTCATGGACGAAATGCAGTCCCTGAAGAAACTTCTGAATCCCTCAGAGATACTGTTCGTCGCCGATGCCATGACCGGGCAGGACGCGGTCCGTTCCGCCGACGAGTTCCACAAGAAGCTCTCGCTCACCGGCGTGGTGCTTACAAAAATGGACGGCGACGCCCGCGGCGGCGCAGCGCTTTCCATCCGCCAGGTCACGGGCCAGCCCATCAAGTTCATCGGCGTCGGCGAGAAGTACGACGCGCTCGAACCCTTCCATCCCGACCGCATCGTCTCGCGCATTCTCGGCATGGGCGACATCCTCTCGCTCATCGAGCGCGCCGAGCAGCAAATCGACAAGAAGAAGGCAGAGGAGATGGCCACGAAAGCGCTCAGTGGCGACGGCTTCTCGCTCGAAGACTTCCGCGACCAGCTGCGCCAGGTAAAGAAGATGGGATCGATTCAGAGCCTGATGGGCATGCTGCCCTCAATCGGCCCGTTTTCGGGCCTGCAGAAAGCCGCCGACAAAGTCGATGAGAACCAGATCAACCGCGTGGAGGCCATCATCAACTCGATGACCAGTCACGAGCGTAATCATCACGAAGTCATCAACGGCAGCCGCCGCAAGCGCATCGCCCGCGGCTCCGGCACCAGCGTCCAGGAGGTGAACAACCTCCTCCGCCAGTACGCCCAGATGAAAAAAATGTTCAAGCAGATGGGCAAACCCAGCTTCGCCCGGCGCCTGGCGGGGATGAAGCTGCCGGGAATGTAGGATCAGTCAGCAGGTTTCAGATCACTCTTGCAGCCTTGTCGTCCTGAGCGGAGTTGCCGTCCGCGAAGCGAACAGCAACGCAGTCGAAGAGCCTGCCCCGAGCGAAGCCGAGGGGATCCCTATCAGCTTCGCGAATGCATAATCTATGAAGTGGCGTTCTCTAGAAGAATCAAACCCGGCCCTCGACAATCGTCCCTTGCGCGAAATCTATGCCGAGCGCAAGGAACTGATCGCGAAGTACGTTTTACCAGAGACACAGGCTATTCATGCTCAGGTCGTGGCCGAACTCAAGCAGCGGCATTTTGCCGAAAACATCCTGTCTGTCGGCGCAAAGGCACCACAATTTGATCTCCAGATCACGACGGAAAGAACGTTTCTTCGGCGGATCTGTTAGCGACCGCACGTCTCGTTCTCTGCTTCATCCGAGGCCGCTGGTGCCCCTTCTGCGTCGGGCAGATGGAGGCGATGAACCTAGTCCTGCCGGAGATTGAGCAAGCAGAAGCGAAGCTAGTCGCCATCTCTCCCCAAACCGTCAAGCAATCATTCTTCATGCACGACCAACACAAGCTGCGCTTCCCGCTCCTTTCCGACACTGGCAACCAGATTGCCCGGAAATTTGGTCTAAGCCATCAAGTGCCGGAACTCCAGCAAACAGTTTATCGTCGCGCATTCGTGAGTCTCCCATTTACCAACGGAGACGAGAGTTGGGAACTGCCCATCCCGGCGACCTTCATTCTCGATCGCGATGGGACCATACTCTACGCCTCTGCGAACGAAGACTACACCGAACGCCCCGAACCAGCGGCCATCGTGGAATTCCTGAAGCGCATGCTTTAGCTAGAAGCTAGCAGCTAGAAGCTTCCGCGGTACACTGATACTTCATGCACTACATCTACGGCATCAACTCCGTCACCGAAGCCCTGAAGGCTCGCGGACGGAACTTCGAGTGGGTCGGCATGGCGAAAGAACGCCACGACATCCGCCTGCAGCGCCTGATCGAAGACTGCCGCCGCCTGAGCGTACCCGTGCGCTTCCTGCAGCGCACCGAACTCGATCGCATGGCCGGCAACGCGGCGCACCAGGGAGTCGTCGCAGTCACGTCCGCCAAACAATACAGCGATCTCGATGATGTGCTCGCAGGCAAGCGAGGGCAGTATTCGCTGGTAGTCGTACTCGACGGCGTAGAGGATCCACATAACCTGGGCGCGATACTGCGCACCACGGATGCTGCAGGAGCCAACGGTGTCGTGATTCCCGAGCGCCGGGCGGCCAGCGTGACCGGAACCGTCACCAAAGCTTCCGCCGGAGCCAGCGAGCATCTGCCCATCGCCAAGGTAACCAACATCGCCCGCACCGTGGAGGAATTGAAAGAGCGCAACATCTGGACAGTCGGACTCGACGAACACGCCAAGCAAACCTACGACGCCCTCGACTACAACATGGACTGCGCGCTCGTCCTCGGAGCCGAAGGCAAGGGTCTGCACGATCTGGTGAAGAGGAAATGCGACTTCCTGGTATCGATTCCGATGCTGGGCAAAGTGCCGTCACTGAACGTGTCCGTTGCAGCCGCCGTCGTGCTTTACGAAATCGTGCGCCAACGGCGCGCCCGAGAAGGTTCTGCGAGCGCGAAATGAATTCCTGGAGCCGGCGCGGTTGCTTCCTCTGTGTCCTCTGTGCCTCTGTGGTGAATGCTTTGTCTCTCGACCGCGAGGCGTTCACGTTTACCAACTATGACTTGGAGATTCAGATCGAGCCGAACCAGCATCGGCTGGGAGCACGTGGCACGATTACTCTCCGCAACGATTCGTCCTCTCCCCAGAAGATTGCCGTCCTCCAGATTTCGTCTTCGCTCGACTGGCGCTCCATCAAAGCCGGCGACAAGCCGTTGCAGTTCGTTGCGCAGCCCTACACTTCCGACATTGACCACACCGGCGCGCTCTCTGAGGCGATCGTGACGTTACCGGATCCAGTCGCCCCCAAGAGCACGATTGAACTGGACATCGCCTACGAAGGCGTGATCCTGCTCGACGTGACGCGACTTACCCGAATTGGTGCGCCCGAAGCTCAGGCCACCAGTTCCGATTGGGATCAGATCAGCGCGAAGTTCACCGCCGTACGCGGCGCAGGATATGTCGCGTGGTATCCGATGGCGACCGAAGTGGCGAATCTCTCCGAGGGTGACAGCCTGTTTGAAGTCTTGGGTAGGTGGAAAGCGAGAGAGGCCGCATCAAGGATGGAGGTTAGCTTCACAACTCCGACCGTTCCCGGAGATGTGACCCCGGCTGTCAAGCTTTGTGGACCAAACGGGGTGCACGGAGTGACGAGGGAAGGAAGCCCCAAGTTTCCGTCGTCGCAATGCTCGTATCAGCCGCTTGGCCTGTCAGTCCCCGCGTTTGTCGTAGCGAACTATGGGGTCGTGGATCGGCCCACCATCACGGTCTACCATCTGCCCGAACATGCAGTTGCGGCTGAGGCTTACGCAGACGCGGCAGAGAAGACCAGCGCAGTGGTCACGGAATGGTTTGGAGCATCCCGCAGAAAAGCCGAGACTGCGGACCTCGGCGATCCAAGTGTAGCCCCTTTCGAGAGCGGGTCCCTGTTGCTGACGCCACTGACCCCAGATTCAAAGCTCGCGGGCCTCATCGCTGCTCACCAAATGGCGCACGCATCTTTGTCGTCGCCGCGTCCCTGGATCGACGAAGGCCTCGCCCACATCGCCCAAGCCCTCTACCTCGAACACGAGAAGGGACGCCAGGCTGCTCTCGACTACATGGGACTCCACCGCTCCGCCTTCACGGAGGTGGAAAAGCGCAACGCCTCGACGCCAAAATCCGAAGACGAGGTGAACCGTTCCCTGGTGAGCACGACCAGCGAAGAGTTGTATCGCAGCAAGGCGATGTACGTTTGGTGGATGCTGCGCGATATGCTCGGCGAGTCAGCGCTGAAGAAAGCTTTCGCCTCTTACCATCCCGAGCAGGACAAAGAGCCTTCGTACATGCCGCGCCTGATCGCCGCGCAAACCCAACGCGATCTGCAATGGTTCTTCGACGATTGGGTGTACCGCGATCGCGGCTTGCCAGACTTCAAAGTTGAGTCCGCATTCCCGCGCAAAACCATGACCGACACCTACATGGTCACGCTCACGGTGGACAATCTGGGCGCGGCGGGAGCCGAGGTTCCCGTCACCGTCAAGTTCGCTGGCGGAGAACTTACCAAGCGCCTCGAAGTGCGCGGCAAGAACAAGGGAGTGATTCGCGTGGAAGTTCCGTCAGCGCCGCAGGAAATTGTGGTTAACGATGGCAGTGTTCCCGAGAGCGACACGACGAACAACACATTCAAGCTCGAAGCGGCTGACACAAGCAAGTGATTTTCGATTTCCGGTTGACCACGTCTCAATTGAGGTACAGGGCTATTGAGGTCACTCGGCAAACCCGCGGGAATTGTCACTAATCGCAAACACCGCGTAAACCGTCGCGTCGCTCTTCACCTTCTGAGGAAACAACTTGAGCTTCGGTTGTTTTTCAGTCGCCACGGCCATGGCTGCTACTGACGTGTACAAACCAATGCCGCGCCACATCTTTGCAACGGGCGCTCGATTGCTGGCATAGACCGAGTTCTCCGAGTTTGGCACCCAGCCCTCTCGCCATCTGCTCCGCCACAGTTCTGGCCTTCGCCAGTGCCGCGCCACTCGCTTTTGCCGGCAAGGCTACGGGGTCCGCCACGCTCCACTCCACGTCGTCGACCTCGTTGGCCTCCGCCTTTACTGTTAGATCGACAATAGTCTGTGCTTGGGAAGCCGGCACCGTCACGTGCCACGATTGCTGCGCTTCAAAACGGTGCTCTTTCTTCATATCTTCCGTCCACGTTTCGTCCGCCTCGGCGCGGCCAAGGCGCAGCTTTTCGGTCTCGATGTTCTCGGCAGAAACCTTGCCATCGAGCAGCGTCTGCGCGATCTGCTCGGCAGCTCGAACATTTTCACGAAAGGCTACGTCTCGCGCTGGCGCGTAATTGTGATACCCGATGGCGAGTACTGCGATTTCGGCATCTGCCGTTGTGGAGTCCTCAGCCGTGACTACAATGGTTTTGTTCTGTCGATTGACCTGGATATCCTGGGTCAGCGCCGACACCGTAACTAAGAGTGGGAACAACCATCGATATTTTCGCACCATAGACGCCACCTCAAAACTCACTCTATAGCAAAAGCCTTCCAGGCCGGTTCGATTCTACGAACTCGTAAGCACAACTAGTGCGGCAAGTCTTCCGGCAGCCGCGCCGGAATCAATAGACCTCATCGCGATTGGCAGCGCCTCTGCCAAATGTTCCGTTCGCCCGGCGGCGACCAACGCGGCGGCTGAGTTGAGTAACACTACGTCACGGTGTGGTGACTTCTTCCCATTGAGAATCTCGCGGATGATATTAGCATTTTCGACGGCCTCGCCACCCGCGATCTCCTTGAGAGTCGCGCGCGCCATGCCAAACTCTTCAGGCGTTACCTCGTAGGTTCTCACTGAACCCTCGCGAGCCTCGGCGATGCGAGTCGGTCCCGTGATCGTGATCTCATCAAGCCCATCTAGCCCATGGACGACAAGCGCGCGATGCACACCCAGCATGCTCAGTGCTTCCGCCAACTTTTCGACAAGCTCTAGAGAGTAGACTCCTACCACTTGTCCCGAGGCACGCGCGGGGTTGGTCAGCGGACCGAGCAGGTTGAACATCGTCCGCAGACGCAGTTCACGGCGCACCTTCTGTACTTGCTTCATCGCCACATGCAGGTCGGGCGCAAATAGAAAACAGATCCCGACCTCGCGCAGGCATTGCGCGGCGCGCTCGGGCGGAAGCTGGATCTTCACACCGAGAGCCTCCATAACGTCAGCCGAGCCGCATTTGGAGCTGATGCTGCGGTTGCCGTGCTTGGCCACGCGGACTCCAGCCCCGGCGGTGACGAACGCGGTGGCCGTGGAAATATTGAAGGTGCCGCTGGCATCGCCGCCGGTTCCACTGGTGTCGATCAGCGCGTCGGTCAGCGCGTCGCGGCCGGTGCCGCTGACATCGATCGCGCTGACGGCGGAGCTGTCGATGGGAAGCGGCGTGGCGGCGGCGCGGATGGCTTCGGCGAAGCCGACTATCTCTTCGACGGTCTCGCCCTTCATGCGCAGGGCAATGAGCAGCGCAGAGACTTGGGCGTCGGTGCAGTTGCCGGCGAGCACGTCGGCCATTACTGCGCGAGCTTCGCCCCGCGCCAGCGAGTGGCCGTGATTGGTGAGGCTGTGGAGGGCGTCGAGGATCATGTGTATGTACAAATGTTCCTTCCAGAACACATTGGCGATTTTACCGGAACGCTGTGGAGATTTCGGAAATCTCGGAAAACCACTCTAAAGCTATAGTGGATTGGCGGCAGGTGGCGGGAGTGATTGGAGTAGGGCGGGTGCTGAAATGTCGGCAGGAAAATCGCGCAGCGAACAAAAAGCGTGGAAAGATGGGGCTCGTAGCGCTCGTTGCTGGCGAGTGCTACCTGGGGGCCCTTTTATCAAGTGCCGATTTGACCGCGAGCCTCCGCCATCTGAGACCGCGAATAGCGGCAGCCTCGATCACGATATTTGGACTGTCATCTTGAGCAAAGCGAAAGACCTATGCAGTGGCGCGGTCAACTACATAGGTCCTTCGCGTTGCTCAATGACAACGATTGATTTATGACGCGAACTTGCGGGACGCCGTACTAGGCTCTCACGGTCGGCGGTTGTTGCCTTTGGGCGAAGTATTCCCGGCAATCCTGCGGGAGGGCAGTCGTGTGGATCGCCTTATCGAGCAGTTGTCGATTGTATTTGTCGCGCACCAAGAGGCGGTTCATTTCGGCGATGGTGATTCCGTTGTCGTCGTGACCGATCAACTGGAACGAGTCGCCTGTGGCTACCTGACCTTCCGTTTCGACGGAAAAGTAAAAGCCGCTGCGGCCGCTGTGCAGGAATCTCTCCAGGATGTCGTCTCTCTGGAATTTCGCCGCTAGCTTGTAGCACGGCACTCGCGGCTGACGGACCATGATGATCGCCGAACCGATCTGAAACTTGTCGCCGACGTGAAGTTCGTCCTCGGCCAGACCTTCGGTCGTGAAATTCTCGCCGAACATTCCCCACGCGAGCTCGGCCTCAGGCACTTGCTGTCTCCAGAACGGGTAGTGCTCGGAAGGATAGGCGTACACCGCCTTGTAAGGTCCGCCGTGGACGCTCAGGTCAGCCTGGCGGTCTCCATCAAGGTTTAAGGTGCGCAACTGAACAGGGCCGGACACAGGCTGTTTGAAAATTCCGGTGTTGATGGTTGTGCCCTCGTAGACCGCGAGGCGCGGCCGCGCGACATTCAGGGAAATCAGTTTCATATTCGGCGTCCCACGGCAATGGACCGTCCGCCCCCGGGTCAGACGAGTTCTACTTAGATGTTGGTGACTCTGAGAAAGGCGCAGCGTTCGATACGTGATCCGAGACCGGGGCAATTTGTCTTTCGCCCCGCTGGGGGATCCCTCTCTATTCCACGCTTTCCCACGGCTTACGCCGTTTCGCGGCTCAACCCAACATCGCCAGCTTAGCTTTCGGACGACGATCAGGCCATGACACAAACGTCTTTTCGGGAATACGTCGGAGTGTCGGCGATGTTTGCTCTAACACTCCGCGCTTCTATAAAATTGGGAGTTTGCTGCCCGGACGTTAAAGCTGCAAGCACGTTCCTTCCGATTCTTACGCTGACGAGCATCATTTATGAAAATCCACGAGTATCAGGGAAAAGCAATCCTCAAGAAGTATGGCGTAACCGTGCCGCGGGGGGCGATGGCTGACTCACGCGATGAGGCCGAGGCTGTGGCCAGGGAGTTGTTGAATTCGGGCGCAAACGGAGTGGTGGTCAAGGCACAGATCCATGCGGGCGGACGCGGCAAGGGTGGTGGCGTGAAGATCGCCAAGTCGGTGAGTGAGGTCGGCGAACTTGCCGCCAGGATGCTCGGTATGAGGCTGGTAACGCATCAGACGGGACCCGAAGGGCGCATCGTGAGGCGCCTGCTGATTGAAGAGACGTTGCCGATCGAGAAGGAACTTTATCTTGGCATTCTTGTGGATCGCGCGGAGGGTAAGCCTGTATTCATGGCCTCGGCGGCCGGTGGCATGGAGATTGAACAGGTGGCGGCCGAGAATCCTGAGGCTATCCTGAAGCAATACATTGACCCGGGCATGGGGCTGGAAGCTTTTCAGGCTCGTAAGATTGCTTTCAAACTCCGACTGAAGCCCCACCAGATCAGCCCTGCTGTGCAGTTTCTAAGCAATCTCTACAAGGCTTTTCTTGACACTGACGCTTCGCTGGTGGAGATCAATCCGTTCATCACGACTTCTGACGGACGCCTGTTCGCGCTCGACGCCAAGGTCAACTTCGACGACAACGCGCTTTTCCGTCATCCTGACCTGCGTGAGTTGCGCGACATCACTGAAGAGGATCCGCTCGAAGTCGAAGCTTCGAAGTACAGCCTGAATTACATCAAGCTCGACGGTAACGTGGGCTGCATGGTGAATGGCGCGGGCCTGGCGATGGCGACCATGGACATCATCAAATATGCCGGGGGGATGCCGGCAAACTTCCTCGACGTGGGCGGCGGAGCCAGTTCGGAGCAGGTGGCGCATGCGTTTGAAATCTTGCTGAGCGACAGGAATGTGAAGGCGGTGCTGATTAATATTTTCGGCGGCATCCTGCGCGTCGACACTCTGGCCACGGGCGTGGTCGAAGCCGCGCGGAAGACGCAGATCAAGTTACCGGTGGTGCTACGACTGGAAGGAACGAATGTGGACGAAGGCAAGAAAATCCTGATGAATTCGGGACTCAACTTCGTCGTGTCCGACACGATGAAGGACGCGGCGGACAAGGTCGTCGCCGCGGCCCGCGGGACTCTGGGCGTAACCGAATGGCGGTAGCAACGAGGACACTTTAATTTATGGCGATCCTAGTCGATAAGAACACACGAGTTCTGGTGCAGGGGCTGACCGGACGTGAAGGCACCTTCCACGCCAAGGCCAGTGCGGCTTACGGCACCCAGATCGTTGGCGGCGTCACTCCCGGCAAGGGCGGCACGACCCATGAAGGCTGGCCGATTTTCAATACCGTGCGCGAGGCTGCGGAGGTAACCGGAGCGAACGCGACCGTAATCTTCGTGCCTCCGCCGTTTGCTGCCGACGCAATTATGGAAGCAGCCGACGCCGAACTCGACCTGATCGTGTGCATCACGGAAGGCATTCCGACGCTCGACATGGTGAAGGCATGGGAGTTCCTGCAAGATCGCCGATCGAGGCTGATCGGGCCGAATTGCCCGGGAATTATCTCGCCGGGAAAATGCAAGATCGGCATCATGCCCGCGTCGATTCACAAGGAAGGTAACGTCGGCATCGTTTCGCGCTCAGGGACGCTGACCTACGAGGCGGTGCACCAACTTACACAACGCGGGATCGGGCAGTCGACAGCGATCGGCATCGGCGGAGATCCCATCATCGGCACGACTTTTGTCGATGCGCTGGACCTGTTCAATCGTGATCCCGAGACCGAGGCGGTCATCATAATCGGTGAGATTGGCGGGAACGCGGAAGAAACCGCGGCAGAATTTGTGAAGGGTCACATGAAGAAACCGGTGGTGGGGTTCATCGCCGGCCAGACTGCGCCTCCTGGACGGCGCATGGGCCATGCCGGGGCCATCATCTCGGGCGGCAGAGGGACGGCGGCGGAAAAGATCAAGGCTTTGGAATCCGCAGGGATCCGGGTGGCGAAGTCGCCGGCCGCGATCGGCGAAACTCTGGCGGCTGCTCTGGGAACGCCGCCCGAGCGTAGGTTTTTACAAACGACAAACGACCAAGGACAAACGACTGCATGAAGACTCTGCAACGCACTCTTACCATCATCAAACCCGACGCCGTGCGCAAGAACGCGATTGGCGACATCATCGAACAATTGGAGAAGAATGACTTCCGCATTCTGGCTTTGAAGATGCTGGAAATCTCGAAGCATCAGGCGGAGCAGTTCTATGCGGTGCATGCGGGCCGGCCCTTTTTCCGCACTCTGACTGACTTCATGTCGAGCGGGCCTATTGTTGCGCTGGCTCTGGAAAAGGAAAATGCTATTGCGGATCTGCGCAAGCTGATGGGCGCGACTAACCCTGCCAGTGCGGAAGAGGGCACCATTCGCAAGAAGTGGGCTACTAACATCGAACACAATGCGATTCATGGTTCGGACGCGGAAGATACGGCGCGGTTTGAGCTGAGCTTTTTCTTTGCTGGTTATGAACTAGCAGAGTGACGGCGTCATCTTGGCGGTCGGAGGTGCGGGCGAGGATGCCCGCACTACAGCCGGCAGGATGCCGGCGCGCTACGATGGTACGGCGCTCCTTTGGAGATTCTCTTATGCCTGTGGTGCAGATCACTATGCTGCAGGGACGAACTGCCGATTAGAAGCGCAAGATCGCTAAGCGGATTACGGACGCATTGGTCGAGGAAGCTGGGGCTCGGCGGGAAGGAATCGTGGTTGCTTTTCACGAAGTGTCGAAGGAGAGCTACGCTTCGGGTAGCGAGCTTATGATTGACAAGGGAAAGTGATTTCGCTGCACGCGTGCGCGGGCGAGGCGCCCGCGCCACATTAACATTACATGGGCTGGGCTAACGGCTCGAGCAGGTGGCCTTCTACGCGGTCGGCAATTTTGGGCAGGTCTTTGCGAGCGTACTGCAGGAAATGCGGTGCGGAACGATGGGCTTCGAGGGCGGCGTCGTCCTTATATTGCTCGTAGATGAAGAAGCGACGCGGCTCGGTCTTGTGCCGGTGGACCTGGTACATCGCACAACCCGGCTCCTTGCGTGATTCCTCAGTGAGTTTCCCGAAAAGTGTTGCCACGTCGTCTTCGTGACCGACCTTCGCCATCCACGTAACTGCCAACACCACCATCGCTCGCTCCTTATGACCTGTCACAGCTTGGGGAAAGATTCTAGGGCTTGCCCGCTGCTGTCTTCAACTCTGAAACAAAGTCGTCCATGAAGATCGTGTGGTCGCGGTCCGGCCCCGTCGATACCATGCCGATCTTCGCTCCAGTTTCCTTCTCCAGAAAGGACAAATATTCCTTCGTCTGCCGCGGCAGCTTGTCGAACTTCGTGATCCCCTCCGTCGATGTTTTCCATCCCGGAAATTTGCGGTAGACGCCTTCAATCTTGTCATAGTCGCTGGCTTGGGCAGGGGCTTCCATCGTTTGCTTGCCATCAATTTTGTAGCTCACACAGACAGGAATCTCTGGGAGTTCATCGAGCACGTCTAGCTTGGTCACGACCAACCAGTCGATGCCGTTAATCATGCCCGCATAACGCAGTAGCGGCAAATCCATCCATCCTGTGCGTCGCGGACGCCCGGTGACCGCTCCATATTCGTTGCCGCGCTTGCGCAACTGCTCTCCGGCTGGACCTTTGTCTTCGCTGGGGAACGGTCCCTCGCCGACGCGAGTGCTGTATGCCTTGGTGATGCCGATGACGGAGTTGAGCGCGTTCGGAGCAACGCCGGTGCCGATCACGGCGCCGCCGGACGTTGCGCTGGACGAGGTCACAAAGGGATACGTTCCATGATCGATGTCGAGCATGGTCCCTTGCGCGCCCTCAAACAGGATCGAGTCGCCATTGGCGAGCGCCTGGTTCAGCAAGACGGCGGTGTCGCATACGAACGGCGCAACTCTCTCCGCCGCCCGCGCGTATTCCGAGTACATCCTGTCGGCGTCGAGAGGTTCCGAGTTGAAGAGCGCATGCGCGATCATGTTTTTCTCGCGAACCGCATTTTCGATGTGCTTCTTCAGAAGATCGAGGTCGAGCAGATCGGCAACGCGCAGGCCGCGTCTGCCCATCTTGTCCTCGTAGGCGGGTCCGATTCCGCGCGAAGTGGTGCCAATCTTGACGCGTCCGGGCGCATTCTCCGCGGCCAGTTCAATCATGCGATGATATGGGAGAATCACATGCGCGCGGCTTGACACGAAAAGATTACCGTCGACCTTGACCCCAGCTTCGCGCAGCGCCCCGACTTCTTTGAGGAAAGCGAGCGGGTCCAGAACCACGCCATTGCCAATGACACTGCGGCACTCGGCCCGCAGAACTCCGCAAGGTACAAGTTGGAGAATAAATTTCTTGCCGTTGATAATGACGGTGTGGCCGGCGTTGTGTCCGCCGGCATAGCGGGCAACGACGGAGAAGCTCTCCGAGAGCACGTCGACGATCTTGCCCTTACCCTCATCGCCCCACTGGGCGCCAACGATCACCGCGGTTTTGCCTTTTTTCAAGTCCGACTCCGTCAGGGATGTTAAGCACACAAGAGCGCGCTTCACCCGGGGTCGCACACTCCTTGCCCGCGGGATTCCTTGACAAAAGAATTACGGGGTAATATGAGCGGAGAAGACGTGTACGCATAATTTTATCGTTCCCCGAGAAAAAATAGCAACGCCGCGTACTCACCGTACGCTTTTCAAGGATCGGCGGCACGAATCTTGCCGTGTACCGGTTTGCACTCGATCATCGGGTACGCGGAGGAGGGAGGGTCTCATTTATAGTCGGACCATTCATAATCAGATCAGTCGGGGCGTAGCGCAGCCTGGTAGCGCATCTGCCTTGGGCACAGGATTATTCATTCCAAACGCTCCATCTCCTATTTTGATTTCTCTTGTTTTCAACAATTTGGGGAATCTGCTTTTCGTTCAAAGCTAACCCAAATGGACTGAACCTCGCTCATTAGTGCACGGTTCGTGCACGGTCGCCTGCTTGTGTTCGCCGGCAACGTCGAGGTACATGGCAAACGAAGCGCATCCCGTCATGGCGAGCGACCGAGCCCAATCGGCGCCCCCCTGCCAAATTTGTTGTAATTATCGCCGCCGAACGCAGGGGACGCACAGTTCGGCAAATCCTCGAACAGGTGCGTGCCAGCCAAGGAGACATTGAGATCGGTCTTTCAGTCGTGACCGTCGCCGAATTGGTCCATGGAGCTTATCGCGCAGGGACACCAACATAAGAAGAGCAGCGACTGGCGTTCATCGAGCGGCTGTGCCGCGATATATCGGTGTATCCAGTGACTCTTAACATCGCGCGGCTCGTTGGGCGCATTGAGGGCCAACAGGAAGCGAAGGGCATTCAGTTCGCATTCGAGACTTGGTCATCGGTGTTACTGCGCTGCATCTCGGCTATGCGGTCATGACGCTGAATACCCGTCATTTGCACCAAGTTCCAGGCCTCTCCGTGGTGTAGCGTGGCTGTTCAACATCGTGTCGGAAGAGGCCACTCAAGTCAACTCACGGATGGGATTGGTAACCGCGATACACAGAAAAGCAGTACCCACGGAGTCCTCATATCTCCCGAATTCCCGTGTGGCGACGGAGTGTTTACAAAGTGGGCAATTAAACCTGGAAACGCATCGGGCTGGTGCCGGAGGAAGAGTCCAGCGGGGAAAGACGACGGCTGGGACATATCAAGCAGAAGACCGATCGCCAGGATGCACAGCATATTCTGCGCTTGCTGAACATGATTTCCGCGGGTCTGGGTAGCGAACTGGGAGAACCAGATTGTCCAGATTTTAGCGCGTCGCACTCGATTGACGAAATCAGGCCGATTTCACGTTTTGACCGTTGGTCATTGAGGCCAACCCAAGAAACGACAGCATTCTATTTCATGACTTGACAGCACCGGGAACGACAGAAAGTCGTTGAGAAGACCCCAAAGCAGAGTTATCGGACCACGGTCGGACCATGATTTTTCTTCTGGAGCGCCGTTCTGCGGCGGGTCGTATTCGCCAGTCTCGGCTGCTACGTGCGGTGTCCCTGTGCCTTAAGTGCTCGACGTTTAAGCGATCTCCATATGAGTCGGACGGCCAAGAGCAGCGCGAATCATCTCCTTCGCACAGCCCGCCCAACATTTATAAAAGCGAGGGTCCCGAATCAAGATTGCCAAATTGTCCCCACTCCGATCATGTCCCAATTCCGCGCACGATGGACAACGCGTGACATAGTTGCGGCCAACCTTCCGCAGCGGTGCAACGTACTCCAGTATCCGGAATTCTAAGCGCGCAGGTCTGGCTCGGCGCCCGGATGCCGTGCCCCTCTCCTGCGGAGAATTGTCTGGCTTCGGCCTTTCCTTCCCGGCAATGAACATTTCGAGTTGATGCTCCGTGAGCTTCCGAAAACCATTCAGGTATGCGATCTGCGCATCGACGGTGTAGTCCGCGCCATGAAACCAGAACCGACGATTGGCGTCGCGGTGAATACCGAGCGGGCCGCGAAGGGCACTCCCAAACGCGCTAGGCTCGATGGAGTCGTGCTTGGGAAACACCTCGATGCCCTCTCTTTGACCCGAGCCCTTCACCGGCACTCCCAAACGCAACGCAATGTCGTGAATGTAGACACGGCAATCTTTCGCCAACAGCGGCCTCGCAAGAAAAATCCAGAGATGCCCACCTCGCCTGCTCAACTCGAGCGCCGGTTCGACTCCGTCCTGGGTTAACCGGTACTGTAGCTTCAGCAGATCCTCCATCGCATTCTGGTAATCGGCATCAATCGCTAGCCATTTGCAGCGCTGGTTGTCGGGATTAATCGCGTACAGGCCAATCGTGATTTCTCCGTCTAGGTGACGGCGGATTGTGACTTCCGTCAGTTCCACGGGCGCCCCGGTCCCCACCTTCTTAGGCGTAAAATAGTAGTGGCGCCCGGTCTCGGGGTGAGGCCGAGCGGATTGCAATGTGTATGCTGGGCGGTTAACGAACAACCGCCGATAGTCTTGAATAATTTGCGGTGATATCACTTCTTTTGTCTCCTTCCCGCGGGCGTATCGCTCGCCTTAGCTTTTGTTTCCCTTTTTTGCCTTTTAAGGATTCTGAGCCGCTTCTCGGGTATTCCATGTTGTGTGTAATCAATGTCCATGTTAAGTACACACTCAAAATATTCTCGCTGTCAACACAAAATGGAATATACTGTCCAGAAACGGAGGCTAAGGCCGCTAATGACTTCTCCCCTCATCGAACGCGTCGGCCAGCGGATCAAGGAGTTCAGAGCCGCTTATGGGGAGCGCGGAATCTCTCAAGAGGCGCTAGCCACCAAGATGGGCGTCGCAACCAACACCATTTCTCGTTGGGAGACCGCAACTGTCAGGCCGTCCATAGAAGATTTGGAGAAGCTTGCGCGTTTCTTTGGGAAATCGATTGAGGAATTCTTTCCCCGGAGCGAAGTTGGCACCCGGCAGGGCCAGAAGATGGAAGCTCTACTCAGAGCGGCGGGAAACCTCGACGACAAGGACCTAGACGAAGTCCGGAAATTTGCCGAATACCGCCGCGCGCGGATGATTTACGAGGCAAAATCCCCTGGTCGCAGGAGATCATAAAAAATGAACCGCAAGGCCTATTACCGTGACATGCAGGCGCTTGCTCTTGAAATGCGCAAACGGCATGGCCTCACACGCGCGGACATCAGCATCAAGCAAATGTGGAAAGTGTACCGAGCCGAGGGAATCGAGCGTATCGACTTCTGGCCAAATCTCAAACACATTCGGGCAGCATATTTCAATGATGAATGTGGCGTCTCCGTGATGCTTGCCAGGGGGCTGCCAGACGAACCCACCATCTTCAGCATGGCCCACGAGCTCAAGCATCATCTCGTTGATAAGGATCTGATGGTTACGCTCTGCGGACCGGCCGACCCCCCACCCATCACCGACGATCGAAGCGCAATAGAGATTGGGGCTGAGGTCTTCGCTGCCGAGTTCATTTATCCAGAAGCGGATTTCGTGTGGGACTTCGAGAAGGTCGGTGGCCCATGCAATCCAAGAGCGCTCGTCAGACTGAAAGAGGCCACTTCGACCACTCTCAGTTATCAGGCGATGGTGAAACGGTCGCTCAGGCTTGGTTTACTCCACTACACGGATGAGTTCCGCTTCGCAGTCGTGCATTGGGGATTGCTCGAAAAAAGACTTTTCGGTCGCAGATTGAGTGATGCCCGAAGACAACAGCGTCTAGCCAAATGAGTCATTGGGGGGGCGATTCCGACTCGCAACAGGATAGAGTAGCCGGCTTTTCAGCGAGAGCTCCATCCCTACAGTCCATCGTATCCTTCCCAGCGCCAAGAACTTGCACAAGGTTACCCTTGGCGTGTATCGCATGACGACCGTGCTGTCGGTGCCACTGGGGAAGGGTTGCGGTCCGGTGGAGTTGCTCCACAAGCTGGCGCCATCCGACCGAGTTGTAGGCTGAGAACGGGATTTCGCCTTCCTGCGTAGCGACCGGGGTCATACTGGTCTCAATCGCCGCCAAATTCTGGACAACCAGATCCTGGAACCATTGACCGTAGACGATCGTTGTCACCCATTCGCCGGTTCCTCGCTCGTCTCTCTCCCAGGTTGGGCTTGCGATCCTTGTCCGCGCAGAGCACTGCCGGAACAAGTCCACAAAATCGACCACCGAAAACCCGGATGGCGCCAGATCAGGGCTATAGTTCCGGAGGATGGCCATCGCAAGTCGCGCATAGGTTAGTGCCTTACCGCGACCAGAGTTAGCGATGATCTGGAGATCCCTGTTAAAGCGTTCAAGATTGAAGAATCGCGCGATTGGAACCCAGAACCCAGTTCTTCGGTTCACGATGAGCGGGCTCATGACACCCCAATCGGGATGTTCATTCGGCGCAACCGACCCCTCCGCGGAATCAGATGGCTGCAGCAGATCCAAGACATCGCTGAATTGGCTAATGGCAGCGGTCGGGAACCAGTCACGCAGCGGTTCCCATTCTGTTGACATCTGCGAGCCGAGGTCTGCGGCGAGTTGCGAAAGAGTGTATCGCTGCGCATAGCGCCGGTCGTCCGTCACGTTCTCGTCCCGGCCTGTGAACATGATCGGCTGAAAAACCACGCTGAAGACCTTATCGACGTTCCGGATTGCGACTGTGACTTGCAAGGTTATGCGGAGACCGGCGTTCGCCAGATTCTCCATCGCCTGTTGTTTCACCCGGAACAGATTTGAGACTCCCCGGTGGCTGTTGCTTTCGTCGGACACTCCGTCTAACTGCAAGAACACACTGTGGAGACCGGCTTCACGGGCTTGTTGTGCAAAGTCGGCGTCCTGAGCGAAACGGATTCCGTTGGTGGCGACATGTAGCCGCTTAAAACCCAGTGCTCTGGCCGACCCGATCGCATCCAGGAAAAATGGCGAGATCGTCGGCTCGCCGCCAGAGAACAAGATGTTTACTTCCCGCTGAGGCTTGAAAGACCGGGCACGCTCCAAGATACGCTTGATATCGTCGAGATCAAGCTCGTGGACGTGACCGACAGCATTGGCGTCCATAAAACACGGCCAGCACTTCATGTTGCAACGATTCGTCAGATCGAATACCAGGAAAGCACCGCGGCCGTAGCGAACACTCGAAACTCCGTGGTCGTGAACGAGATCATCTTCGGTGCAGGCGAAATCCGGGCCGGGATAGAGACGTTCCATGCGCCGGAAGAACGCTGCGTCCGTCGCTAGCACATCCTCGAAGGGTCCGTGGATTTGGCAGATTTTACGCATGAGGACGCGGCCGGCTTCTTCGATAATCTCCGCGTTGATGACGCCGGGATCCCGTTTGAGAACATTGATGTCTGTCCGACCATCCAGCACCGCATTGCGCGTTTCGATCACGCAGTGTGGACAAACGGAACGGGTAGTACGCGGAACTCCGAGAGGAATCGCAGAGCGCGATGGGCGGTCCGATCGTTTGCCGGGCACCCATGATGACGCCCGCTGACCTTTCCGCGCGGTACCAAGCGGAACGCGCCAAGCAATGTCTGAAATTGCGCAGAGCGCTCTTTCAATTAGTCTTTGCGGTAACGCATTGGAAATGCGGGACATGACATTCTCCTCTGGCTAGACAGAATTTTTGTTTGGGAGTTATTGCGGAAGGTAGGATGGAGGGCTCCAGAACCTGCATCGGCCGAACCCAGGCGACTAAGAATTTCCAGTCAGATTAAGGTTGCCGCTGGACACTTGTCAAACGGAAAGGTCTGCCGGGGTGCACGACGCCAGAGTGCCGGGTGGAGGTTTGTTAAGGTGTAGTGGGATTTTCTTTCTTCATCTGACAGGCTATAATGTCTGTCAGACAGGAGGCACACCCCCATGACCACTTCCTTGAAAGCACTGCGGGATAAACGCGATCAGCTCACCGCCAGCGTGGCCCACATCGAGGATCTGCGTCCCGGTTTTTTGACCGCGCGTTTCCGTAAATGTGGCAAGCCGAACTGCCACTGCGCCCAGAAGGATTCCCCAGGACACGGTCCCTCGGCCGCATGACCCGTCACTTTCTTGTCGTGCACCCGGTCTGCCGTGTCATACCACGAAATGTCACCTGCAATTTGAATTACCCTGCCGCTGAAAACAGCCGCGTCTTCATGTGCTGATAACCGTGTCGCAGGAAATGATGACAGTGCGGCGTGTTGGGTGTGCCATCGTCGCGGGACTCGGGGATGGGGGCGCGGAGGAAGGGGCTCCTCTGCGTTTCTCTGTAGAAGCCGTCAGTTCGCGGAAGCTAGGCTCAGGAGGTGATGGGACAAGTTCTACCGTCGGTCGCTACGCAGCTCGCGGGTTCTCGGTACTGGCGAGGTCTTCCTGGTTCCTCTTGTCTTTCGTTCTCCGCACATTTCACCCCAAGAAATAGCAACTTGTTCCTCTGCCTCAGGAAATTCGATTTCTAGAGTTCTCTACGTTGGGGGACATCAAGAAGACTTTGGTACCTTCGGCAGCGATTCGCCGGCCAGTCCTTTCTTAACCAGGCCGGCTAGCAAATCTGCAAAAGGAACAATGTCCTCGCCGACACTCGCTTTTTCGAGGGCGTTCACTTAGGCGTTGCGGTCGCTGACGGGTATGATGGTCCACGGGTATCCGCCCGACGCCATCATCGTGTCCATCAGGAAACGCCCGACCCTACCGTTGCCGTCCATATAAGGATGGATGTAGACGAACAAGAAATGCTCGAGCACAACGCGCACTGCTGGGTGGGTCTCTTCGCGCAGCAGATCGAAGAACGCCGGCTGGCGTCCCTCACCGCCTCGTGGTTCGGCGGCACATGCATGGACTTCCGGATATGAACCTGGCCGTTGCGATAGCCGGCAAGGTCGGCGCGTTCCAGCAGGCCGACGGCGACGCTCGGCGCGAACAGTTCGCGGTACCAAGTCCCGTGATCCTCGTCCGCAACCTGGCCAGCATTCTCGGCATGAAGAACCCTGCCGACGCTAGAGCGAAATGGCGCGCTCTTCGGAGTGCACGGAGCAGTACGCTCAAAAAGTGTTTGACAGGGATCCACATTGTCAGAGACGCCTGTTTTCGCCAACGATGAGCGAACCCATTGACGAGTCGTTGCCCTGCTTCGCCCTGCTTCACTCCCGCTTGCGTTCTCTGCCCGGCACGAGGTACTCTCCTGCGAAATGAAATTCTCATTTCTGACAATCATTCTCTGCTTCTCGCTGCCGGTCTATGGCCAACAAACGGTGGAACCGAAAACGGGCACCGGAACAGGGACTACTCCGGGTTTGGTTACCGCCTCGGCGGAGTATCCAAACACCACGGAAGGCTTGCAGAGCCTTATGAACGACATACTGGCCGCCACAAAACGGGGCCACGGGCAGGGCGCCAATGCGCTCATCAAGCAAACCGAGTTCGCAGATTATGCGCGCTACTTCGTAAGTACGTATTCTCCTAACCCTCTGGCTGCAGAAGATTGGGCTATCGTTTATCGGCGCTGGTTAGGCAATAACGAGGACCCAGCTTCGGGAACTTCTGGAGACGTTAGCCAAGGATGGGAATGGGAGGATTCTTGTTCGCAAGGCGAATGACAATCCGGCGCCGGGCAGGGGTTTCGAGTGGGGAATGCTCCACTATGCCCACGTACCGATTGATATCTATCGCGTCTCTCTGGTCTTCAGTCACTCGCCTGAAGACTCTTCGGCGCGCAAAGGTTCCATACTTCCGCATCTACGACCTTCGCTCCACATATGCCACGCGGCTGAGTGCTGGGGGGCGTAGCGGATGAGTGGGTGACGCAAATGCTTCGCCAAGGAGACGCGCAAGTCTTCAAGAAGTATTCCCAGATGAAATTGCAGATGAAGCGCGAAGCCTTGGAGAAGCTCAACCGCCGAGCCAGCGAGATGGCTCCGGCGACTGGTGAACGAATGCGCACGGTCATGGTGCAATGAGCGAATAAGTGCACGGTTTGTGCAGGGTCGAGGCCAGAGATCAAGAGCGGGAGTGGAAATAAAGTTGGAAAGTACTTTAGAATCAATCCAGCTGATCTTGTCGGGGCGTAGCGCAGCCTGGTAGCGCACCTGCCTTGGGCGCAGGGGGTCCGCGGTTCAAATCCGCGCGCCCCGACCAATCAAGATTTCCCATAGTTTCAGGGACTCGCGTGCAAACCCATCTATCCCTTTTGCATCTGACAAGCGCTCTCTGAAGGCAATAAACAGATCGACCGCCTGCAACCTGAGTTTCCTCAGCTTAGTAAGTTTCCCGGTTGGCGAATTGCATCTGCCAAATCGTTCAAGAAGAGGGCTGCGCGGGCGCCATCGGCGACGCGGTGGTCGGTGGACAGGGTCAGCGTCATCACGGGACGGACCGCGGGTTTACTTTCGATGGCCACGACGCGGTCAATAATTGCGCCTACTGCCAGGATTGCTGCCTGCGGTGGAGTAATGATCGCGCTGAACGCGTCCACCTGATACATGCCGAGATTGCTGATGGTGAATGTGGCATCGGAAACGTCGGTAGGGCGCAGCTTACCGGCACGGGCGCGCTCGGCCACGTCGCGGCGCTGTGTCGCGATCTCTGCCAGATTCGCCCTGTGAGCATTGGGAATCACAGCGGCGACCACACCATCGTCCACCGCGATGGCGATAGCAACATTCACGTGATCGTGAAGACGAATAACCTCGGCGCTCCAGCTTGCATTCAATCGTGGATGCTTGAGCAGAACGCGCGCCACGAGCGCGACCAGCAGATCGGTG
The DNA here is from genome assembly GCA_003225555.1 of Acidobacteriota bacterium. Lineage (GTDB taxonomy): Bacteria > Acidobacteriota > Terriglobia > Terriglobales > Acidobacteriaceae > Sulfotelmatobacter. Next base: position 25,910 of record QIAM01000059.1, read on the forward strand.
TGCGTGATCCGCACTCCGTAGGTTCGCTCGATTTCTGCAACCACCTCTTCGCGGTAAGCGTTGAGCGCGTTCGCTTCAACTTCGCGGCTCACGAAGAAGTGCGGCACCGTCGTCCAACTCTGCGTTGTACGCTCGGCCATGAGGCGGCCGATTGAGCTGGGAACTTCGATCTTGGATTGCTTACTGGCTGCAGTGCTGCCAGGCGTGGGCGCAGCAGCGGCGGCCTGCACGTCGGCGGCCAGAATTTCTCCATCCGAACCGGAGCCGCGAACTGTGGTGATATCCACTCCGAGTTCCTGGGCGAGGCGTCGAGCCTTGGGAGAGATTCTGGCGGGACTACGCAAGGCTGTGTCAGCTATTCCTTGCGCAGCAGTTAGCGGATGCTCAATCTTTGTGGCGGAACTAGCGCGAGCCACGGGCGTTCCTTGCGCCGCGTCTTCGGCGGGAGGCTTTTCTCCCGGAGCCAGGATCCACGCGATCGTCTGCCCGACAGGAATATCAGCTCCGGCGGAGGCTTTGATTCCGGCGAGAATACCGTCGGCGGGCGCTTCCAGTTCCAGAACAGCTTTGTCGGTTTCTATTTCGAGGAGCGGCTCGCCCTTGGTGACGCGGTCTCCTTCCTGCTTGCGCCAAGCAATGAGCTTGCCGGTTTCCTGCGCCATCTCGAGGGCGGGCATGACAACGCTGAAAGCCATATTTGTTAATTGGGGAAGGGCTCTCGTTCTATCGCAAATATGGCCTTCAGCCCGAAACTCCTACCCGCTCAGTTTTCGCGCTGGCCTCGATCATTTCGAGGACGCGCTCGCTGGGCGCTGCTTCGGATTCTCGCGTGGTCGGTAGCGGTCCGTTCACGGTGTGATAGTGCGCGCCCGCCACCAGAAGTTGTTCGGCGGGGAACCGGGTAATCACTTCGTGCCCGGTCGGCGTGACGACGATTTCTTCTTCGATGCGGGCTGCACTCCAGCCATCGGTCGAGGGCCAGAAAGTTTCCAGCGCGAACACCATGCCGGGCTTGATCTCGACCGGATGGTCGAAGGAAACCAGGCGGCTGATCACCGGCTTCTCCCAGATCGCAAGGCCGATGCCGTGTCCATATTGCAAGGCGAAGCAAGCTTCTTCGCTGGGGAAGCCGAATTCTTCTGCTTTCGGCCAGACTGCGGCGATCTCGGCGGTAGTGCGTCCGGGACGCACCAGTTCAATCGCGGCATCAAGATAATCGCGGCAGCGCTTGTAGGCATCAACCATTGCGTGCGACGCATAGCCGACGGTGAAGCAGCGGTAGTAGCACGTGCGATATCCCATGTAGGAATGCAGAATGTCGTAGTACACGGGATCGCCCGGACGCAGCACGCGGTCGGAAAACACGTGCGGATGCGGATTGCAGCGCTCGCCAGATATTGCGTTTACCGCTTCGACGTATTCCGAGCCGAGATCGTAGAGAACCTTGCTCACCAGTCCGACTGCTTCGTTCTCGCGCAAGCCGGGCTTCATGGCGCGATAGAGTTCGTCATACGCGGCGTCGACCATCATCGCCGAGGTGTTCAGCAGCGAAATTTCATCCTGCGTCTTGATCACGCGGGCGTCGGACATGAGTTGCTGTCCGTCGACGACCTTAATGCCTTCTTTTTGCAAAGCGAAGAGAACTGGCAATTCGATGATGTCGATCCCCACCGGCTCTTTGTGCAGCCCGCGCATTTCGAGTTCAATGCGAATTTTCTTGGCGACATCTTCCGCACGCCCCATCTCGGGCGACATGGCGCCACGGAGAACGGAAATTCCTGCCCGCGAGCGGCCATCCCCCAGCCAGGGGCAATTTAATTGATGATGTTTCGCGGCGGATCCGAAGTCCCAGAGAATGGGTTCGTCATTTTGCGGCAGCAGAGTGAAGCGATTGGCTTTGTCCTGCGCCCACGTGCCAATGTGGGTAGAGGTCAGGTAGCGCACATTGTTCATGTCGAAGCAGAGCAGGGCGCCCATCTCCGACTGTGCCAGCAGATCTTTCGCGCGCTGCAGGCGTTCGCGGCGCAGGCGGTCAAAGTCCACGCGGTTTTCCCAATCCACCGCCATGGTTCCGTGAGTTTTGAGTGCCATAAATTCAGCTCCTAGCTGCTAGCTTCTAGCTAAAGCCGAGGGCGAAACGCCCTCGGGACAGCCGGCAAAGCCCGCCCTGAGCGAAGCCGAAGGGATGCCGGCGCTACCTTACGTCTTGCCGCAAAGTTGGCGAGCAGCTTCGAATACGGTTTCTTCCGTCGCTACCGTCACGTCCTCGAGCGGCGGAGAAAATGGTATGGGGACGTGCATCGCCCCCATCCGCTTTACCGGCGCGTCGAGATCGTAGAACGCGCCTTCAGCGATCACCGCGGCAAGTTCTGCAGTCACTCCGTACCGGCCGTACCCTTCATCGAGCACAATCACGCGGGATGTTTTCTTTGCCGACTCGATGAGAGTCTTGTCGTCCAGAGGCCAGGTCGTGCGCGGATCGATTACTTCTGCGCTGATGCCCTCTTTCTCCAGCAGAGTCGCCGCACCGAGGCCGACCTGTACCATGCTGCTCGTCGCCACGATTGTGATGTCGTCGCCTTCGCGCTTCACCTCGGCCACGCCGAGCGGAATCGTGTACTCCTCTTCCGGTACGGGTCCCTTCAGCTTGTACATCATCTTATCTTCGAAGAAGACTACGGGATTCTCGTCGCGAATAGCGGTCTTGAGCAAGCCCTTGGCGTCATACGGAGTGGACGGCAGCACGACTTTCAATCCCGGCACATGGCTGAACCACGCGTGCAGCGACTGCGAATGCTGTGCCGCGGAGCGCCGAGTTGCGCCCAGCGTTGTGCGCATCACCATCGGAACCTTCCAGTGACCGCCCGACATGTAGTGAACCTTGGCGGCTTGGTTCACCATCTGGTCCATGGTCAGCGTGAGGAAGTCGCCGAACATAATGTCGACGACAGGGCGCATGCCAGTCATCGCTGCGCCAACCGCAACGCCCGTGAAGCCGGCTTCGGAGATCGGTGTGTCGACCACGCGGTCCCCGCCGAACTCTTCCACCAGTCCGGAGAGAACTTTGAATGGTGTCCCCGCTTCGGCCACATCTTCGCCGAAGATGCACACGTGCGAGTCGCGGCGCATTTCTTCCGCGAGTGCCTCGCGCACCGCCTGCGCAAATGTTAACTCGCGCTCAGGCATACACGTGTTTCTCCACTTCTTCGACGCTGGGATATGGCGCGGCGATGGCAAACTTCACTGCAGATTCCATCTCAGATCGCACTTCAGATGTGATTCGCTCCAGCGACGCGGCATCTGTGTAGGCGCGATCCAGCAACCACTTCGAATGAAGCTTGATCGGATCGCGATCTGATTTCCAGTGTTGCTCTTCCTGCTTCGAGCGGTAGTACTCGCGATTGATGTCGCCGACGTGGTGGCCGCTGTAGCGGTATGTGTCGGCCTGCAGGAAGGCCGGTCCCCCGCCGGCGCGCGCGCGCCGCACTAACCGCGAAGCAATTTCGTTCACAGCGCGCACGTCCTGACCGTCGACACTAGCTGCTTCCAGTCCGAAGGCGATCGCGCGGCCGAGAATCGTTCCAGCCGTAGTTTCCGTATAGTGCGTGTATTCGTTGTAGAGATTATTTTCGCAGACATAGATCACGGGGAGCTTCCACAACTGCGCGAGATTCATGACTTCATAAAGCGATCCCTGCCCAAGCGCTCCTTCCCCGAAGAAGCAGACGGCAACCCGATCGGTTCCCTGTCGCTTGGCCGCGAAGGCCGCGCCCGTCGCGATGCCCACGCTGCCGCCCACAATCGCGTTCGCGCCGAGGTTACCGGTCGCCGGATCGGCGATGTGCATGGATCCACCTTTGCCCCGGCAGTATCCGGCTTCCTTCCCCAATAATTCCGCGAACATGCGGTCGGGAGACGCGCCTTTCGCCAGGCAATGCCCGTGTCCGCGATGCGTGCTCGTGATGTAGTCGTCGCGGCCGAGAGCCTCGCAGATGCCTACCGCCACAGCCTCTTCACCACTGTAAAGATGCGCCAGGCCCGGCATGAGAGCGCGCGTGTAGAGCTCGTTGACCTGCTCTTCAAACAGGCGAATGCTTACCATCTGCCGGTAAACACGAAGCCACTTTTCTTTTTCGGTGGAGACCTCGCGTCCCGCTTCGGAATTTGTGGTAGCCGTCGTCACTTCGCAACTCCCTCGGTCACTGGCGTGGAGACTCCCGACATCGCAGCGAGCACGTCAAACATGCAGGCAAAATCCAGCTTCGCCAAGCCCATGCCGCGCGCTGCCGTCAGAAATTCATTGCTCACCGCGGTTGTCGGCAGGGGAACTTCCAGCTGGCGTCCCAGGTCCATCGCCAGCACCATGTCCTTCTGCATCATGTTCACGTCGAACCACGCCTCTTCCGGCTGCTGCAACACAAACGGTCCACGATACTGAATCATGGGCGAGGCGACTGCACTGTGAGTCAGCACATCGACGGCAACTTCCCGCGCAATGCCACTTTTTTCCGCCAGAAGTACGCCTTCGGAGAAGGCCAACATCTGCACTGCTAAGCTCAAATTAGTTGCAATCTTCATGGACAGGGCCAGTCCGTTGTCGCCAACGTAAGTCACCTTCGGACCGATGTCCAGCAACAGTGGCTTTACCTTTTCAAAAGTCTCACGGCGACCACCGACCATGACCGACAACTTCCCTTCCTGCAATGTAATCACGCTGCCGGAAACTGGCGAGTCCACCATGTCAGCACCGCGCTCGCGCACCTTCGCTGCCAGCGCGCGGCTGACCGCGGGGCTCACTGTGCTCATGTCGACATAAAACTTGCCTGGACCCAGTCCGGCGAGAAGCCCATCCGGTCCTTCGGTGATCGCCCTGATCGCGGCCGCGTTGGTCACCATGGCAAACGTGTACTCGGACGCGCTCGCTACCGCGCGCGGTGAGTCGGCCCACTGCATGCCCTTGCCGATCAACCACTGCGCCTTTGAATGTGTGCGGTTATAGCCGGTGACCGTGTGCCCCTTGCTCAGCAGCCGGTTCACCATCTGGCTGCCCATCACGCCGAGACCGATAAAACCTACTTTGGCCATCCGAATCCTGCCTCCAAACTCTCCGTGTACGTCAAAGTGCATTTTGCTTGCCGGGAGCGCGCCTATCGGAAGACGCCAGACTATCCTGCCGCACCTGTTCCAGGTGAGCCTTCATCGCCTCGCGCGCCTTCTCAGCGTCGCGCCTCTCCATTGCGTCGAGAATCCGCTTGTGATGAACCTGGCCGCGCTCGGGACCACCCGGGACCTTGAAGATCCTCAATCGCTGTTCGCGCAGCAAGCCGACGATTGAATCGATTAACGAAAGGATGAGCGGATTCGCCGCCGCCTCCGCCAGCGCCAGGTGAAAGTCGAGGTCTGCCTCGATGTAGCTGTCGGGGTCCTGTCCTGCCCGGTCCATCACCGTGACCGCTTCGCGCATAGTCGCGAGATCCGATTCTTGGGCACGAGTGGCCGCTAGCGCCGCGATCTCCGGTTCCAGGATCGCCCGCACTTCGGCAAGATGAGTCGAACCTTCCGGCTGACCAATCTTCACCATCAGGTCCAGCGACTGGCGCACGGCATGCGAGGTGCCGTCAGTAATAAAAGTGCCACGCCCGGAATACGCTTCTACCAATCCTTTTTCACGCAACGCCTTCACGGCCTCGCGCACCGCTGTACGGCTCACGCCAAAACGTTGCGCCAGATCGCGTTCCGCGGGAAGTTGATCCCCCGGCTTGAGCGCACCCTTGAGAATGGATTCTTCGATTTGCTGGACGATCTGCTCGTAGAGTCGCGATGTTCGAACTAGCTTGTACACTGCCGTGCCCCCCGCACCATTTGGAGCGAGACCGGCCGGGCGACCGATCGTGGTCCGGTTACTATACCGCACATCCATCAAAACCGGAGGGGTTTGTTGCAGAGCCATAAGGCCTGGTATTAGGTATGGTGGTATGACCAATAAAAGGTACCATACCCCGACTTTCCCGTCGCAACTGATTTTGCAAATCCTTTTGGCTTCAAGAGTAGTGCGGCTATCACGATCGGTCGCCCACACTTCGCTCTAGGGGTAGTGCATATTCAAGAACTGAATTTGCTTGACACCGTTTCCAGGATAGTGGTATGGCTGTCGGACCATCCAAACGGACGGAGGAGCTCTATGCTATCCCGCACTCTCGGAACCACCTCGTTCGGAAGTGTTTCGAGGACATTCGCCACTCGCTTTCTGCTCGCCATCCTCGTCGTTTTGGCAGCATGCCTCTCATCGTGGTCGCAGTCGACAGCGGGACGTGTCCTGGGCACAGTATCCGATCAGAGTGGAGCAGCCGTTGCCGGCGCAACTGTGGTTGTTACCGACCTACAGCGTGGCACCTCGCGCAGTATCACGACCGGCGAAAACGGTACGTACGTTGCCCCCGACTTGCAGCCTGGTACTTACAAGATTCATGTCGAATCCAAGGGCTTCAAGTCCACGGAGCGGCCTAATGTCCTGGTCGAAGTCGCTACCGATGTGCGCTCCGATTTCACGCTTCAGCCTGGCCTGGTTTCTCAGACCGTTGTGGTCACCGAAGAGGTTCCCCTGCTGAACACGACTTCCGCCACTCTCGGCGGCACACTCAGTAATAAAGAGATCAATGATTTGCCGCTGAACGGCCGCAACTACGAAAACCTTCTGCAGCTGCGGCCCGGCGTAATGCGTTATCCCGGAGGCGGATTTTCCACCACCAGCACCAACGGCTTGCGTGCGGAGGACAATGCGTATCTCGTCGACGTCCTTTTTAACAGCGAACCGTTTTCGGGCCAAGGCATCATCAATGGCGCAGGCATCGCAGGAGATTCCGCCACCATTCTCCCCATCGACTCCATTCAAGAGTTCAATGTCCAGGAGAATGCTCCAGCCGAATACGGGTGGAAGCCCGGAGCCATCGTCAATGTGGGCCTGAAGGCAGGCACCAACAGCGTGCACGGCACCGCCTTTGCCTTCGGGCGTGATGGAGCCATGGATGCGCGGAACTTCTTCAATACTTCCCCGAATCCGAAGTTGCCTCGGACCCTAGAGCAGTATGGAGGTTCGCTTGGCGGGCCCATTATCAAAGACAAGGCTTTCTTTTTCGGCGCCTATGAAGGGCAGCGCTACAACGTGGGCAACTCGTTCGGGGGCATCACCAGCCCGTCGATGGTTTCAATGCCCGACGCGGCGAATTGCGTGTTTGGCGCTCCCGGCGACTGTGCCAACAGCATTCCCGATGTGATTACAGATCTGCAAGCCGGCGGGATCACGATTAGTCCGGCCAGCTTGCAGGTTTCGGGATGTTCCATGTCCGGTTCCACGGTTACATGTGACGGCACGGGCTTTCCCATCAACAGCAATCCGAGCATCGACATTCCCAACGGCTTTAACAACGACGTGCATGTGGACAACGTGGTGGCGAAGGTCGATTACAACTTCAACCAGCGAAACAACATCAACGGCATGTTCTTTTTCGGAAACAATTCGGGAAAGGTTGAAGACTTCCCGGAACTTCAGCACAAATGGCTCTCCGACATTCATACCCGCGCCCAAGTGGTGGGGGGAAGCTGGATCTGGACGCCGAGCGCGCAATGGGTCAATGAAGCTCGCGCGGGCTACAACCGGCTGTATCAACCGACCCTTCCTGGGGATTTGGGCACACCGGCATCCAGTTACGGCTTGAACACTGGAGTGTCCGGACCATTCACGGGTGGGTTACCCCGCATTGGCTTTGCCGGATACTTCTTCCCCGGCCTGGGCGGTTTCAAATGGCCGAAATTTCAAGGACCCGACACGATCACCCAATTCATCGATCACGTTTCCTACACCGCCGGCAAGCATGCACTGAAATTCGGTGGTGAGGTCCATCGCAACGCTTTCAGCGGAGGAGCGTTCGGGAATGCGCGGGGCAGCATCACGTTCCTGGGCGGCAATACTCCGGACCCGGCCGATCCGACGGGTCAAACGTTTCTTAACACTTCACAGCTCGAAGACTTTTTTTCCGGCGCGCCCTTCAAAGCGTCTGTCCTTTCCGGCGATCCAAGGCGAAATATCCATAACTGGGAGTACGCAGCCTTTGTGCAGGACGACTGGCGCGTCAGCAAGAATCTAACCGTGAATTTCGGGCTCCGGTACGAGTTCAAGACCGCGCCGGTGGAGGCACACGGCCTGCTAGGGAACTTCGATCCCAACTCGGCAACCGGATTGATTCAGCAGGGCCGTAACGGCGTGGGCAGTGTTTATAACTCCGATCGCAAGAACTTCGCACCTCGCGCCGGCTTTGCCTGGGACCTCAATGGAAACGGCAGGACCGTGCTGCGCGGCGGCGGTGGCCTGGTTTTCGAGACGGTCAACTGGGAAACGTTCCTGGCCTTCAACAATAGCTTCGGCCTGCCCAGCGTGCCGACAGGAGCGCTTCTCGACGGAACGCCGGGCCCCGGTACGATTACGACGGGCAATCTGACCACCTTCCCAGCATTCCCCTGGGACAACGGTCCCATCTACGGCAACCTGAGCGGCACCACGCTCAGCTGCAACAGTGATACGAACGGCAATCCCTGCGCTGTCATGGGGGTCGACCGCAATACCACTACTCCTTATGTCTGGAACTGGACGTTGAGTCTGCAACATGCCCTCTCCTCGAATCTTTCATTGGAAGTCGCCTACGTGGGCAATCACGGCGCGAAACTGGTCGGCATTCGCGACATCAATCAGCCGCCAGTGGGCGCAGGTTTCCAGACTTGCGCGGTAGATTGCGAACAGGATTTAAGGCCGTTCAACGCGAAGTTCCCTTACCTCAGCAATATTTTCCAGATGGGAAACATCTACAAATCCACCTACAACGGTCTGCAGGCAACGTTGAATTCGCGAAATTTCCACGGGTTGAGCATGGTAGCGGGTTACACCTATTCCCATTCGCTCGACGACGTTGGCGCGAATTGGGACTTCGGATACGGCGCCGGCCTGCCGCAAGACTCCTACCATGTCGGGCGGGAGTATGCGAGCAGCGACTTCGACATTCGGCATCGTCTGACCTTGTCGTTGACCTACGCCATTCCGGGCCGCACGGGCTACGCTCAGATGTTGGAAGGTTGGGAAATCAACTCCATCGTGACGCTGGAGAGCGGACAGCCTTGGGGACCAATCGATATGGGCACGGATGCCGCCGGTGTCGGACCGCTGCCGGTCAGTCCGCCCGCGACAGCACCAATTCGCTGGAGCTTCTACGGAAAGACTTCCGACTTCAAGGCACGGCCTGCTCCCATTCCCTACTTCGGTGGAAGTGGCGATCCGACGAATCCCACCGGCAATTCAAGTTGTAACGCACAAGCGTTGTCTCTAGACGGAGGAGTACCTGGGGGGCCAGCGACCAGTTCCCTTGCAGCGTTCGGCTGCTACGCTCAGGGCGGTTCGATCATGATTCCGCCGGCCGTTGGGCAGTTCGGAAATATGGGCCGCAACACGCTGCTCGATTCCGGTTTCCGCAACTTCGATTTCTCGCTGGCTAAGAACTGGCATCTGGGGGAGCGGGTGCGCGCCCAGTTCCGCGCCGAGATCTTTAACATTCTCAACCACCCGAACTTCGCGAATCCTTACGGCGGCCAGAACGGCTTCGGGCAAAACGATCCCTCGACGGGTTCGTTCGGTTGTGAATGTGCAACTCCCGACGTGGCGGCAGCCAACCCGGTAATCGGATCGGGAGGAAGCCGGGCGGTGCAACTGGGATTGAAGTTCATCTTCTAGCTGGATGTCTGCAGCTTGAGAGATTAAGGGCCGGACGTGATTCCGTCCGGCCCTTTTCGTCACTATTTTCCAGCAACTCGAAAAGGGTTCTCAAGTTATGACAATAAAGACTCGATTCGTTTTCGTTTTATGCCTGTTGCTCTGTTCTACGCTCTTTGCCCTGAATCTGTTCGCCCAGGAACGGCGTGAGCGCACGATCGAAGAAATCAAGACGGAGGCGATTCGTCGCGCTGAAGTCGGCCAGTACCCGCTGATCGGGCTTGACCCCACGGATGTCAGAGAAGCATTCCAAAGCATTCATACCGCCGATAAGGATGAATGGGCCGCGGGGTTCATGCGCGTTGCTGACCGCTATTTCAACGAGGCGAAGTCGCGCGAGAAATCCGATCCTGCGAAAGCAAACGCGGACTACGTGCGAGCATGGCGAATCGATTCGTTCGGGCGCTGGCCGATTCCCGCGTCTCCCGGCAAGCAGCGCGCCTACGAGAAAGCGATCGAGTCTTTCCTGGCGCACGCTCGCTTCTTCGATCCACCGCTCGAGGTCGTGCGCATTCCGTTCGAAGGCAAGGAGATCATCGGCTACCTGCGCCTGCCAAGAATGACGACCGCGAAGGGCCCCGTGCCGCTGGTCATCGCGGTCAACGGCCTGGACAGCCGCAAGGAAGACCTCACTGAAAGCTTCGGAGCGATCCTTCCCTTCGGCATCGGATTCCTCGCCGTCGATGGGCCGGGCACGGGACAGGCTCCAATCAAAGTCAGCGAGACGTCCGAGCGCATGCTCTCGCGAGTGATCGACTATGCGCAGTCGCGACCCGAGATCGACAAGAACCGCATCGCTCTACACGGCGTGAGTTGGGGCGCTTACTGGGCCACCAAGATGGCTATTGTCGAGCGTGCCCGCCTGCGGGGTGCCAGCGCCCAGTCTCCGCCAATCGCCAAGTTTTTTCAGAAGGAATTCCTGATGAACTCGCTTCTAGGGAATCGCGAATATCTCTTCGATCAGGTGCCCGCGCTGATGAACATTCTCGAAGGCGTTCACACGCTGGACGAGATGGGCCAGTACCTGCCCAAGATGTCGCTGGTTCATCAGGGCCTGCTCGGCAAGCCGATGGCGCCTATGTTAATTCTCGCAGGCGTGCTCGATACCCAGGTTCCCATCGAGGATGAATACCTGCTGCTCAGCAAGGGAGACGCCCCGAAAGAGGCTTGGATCAATCCGCAGGGCGGCCATCTCGGGCGGCAAGTCGGAGTCTGGCCTGATCCGCTGATCTTCAAGCGGGTGATTATTCCGTGGCTGGTAAAAACACTGGAACCTCCCCCGAACTAAGCCACGCCGAGAAACCACTGACGATGCCCCTGCCCACCAAAAATTCGCCGCCCGCCAATGCTGCGCCAACCTCCAGTCGCAAGCCGTTCTACACGTCTCTTTGGGTGCAGGTCGTGTTCGCCATCGTCGCCGCGTTAATTTTTGGCTACGCCAGCCCAGCACGCGCCGTTGCGATGAAGCCTCTGGGCGACGCCTTCATTCGCCTGATCACCATGATCATCACGATCATCATCTTCTGCACAGTCGTCACCGGCATCGCCGGCATGCAGGATTTGAAGAAGGCCGGCCGCGTCGGCGGCAAAGCGCTTCTGTATTTTGAAATCGTCTCCACGCTGGCGCTGGTGATCGGCTTGATCGTCGGCAACGTAGTTCGCCCCGGCAGCGGCTTCAACATCAACCCGGCATCGTTGGACAGCGCGGCCGTCCGCGAGTATGCCGGGCAGGCGAAGGCGCAGAGTGTCACCGAATTCCTGATGCACATCATTCCCACCACGGTGACGGATGCGTTCGCCAAGGGCGACATCCTGCAAGTGGTCTTCGTCTCGCTCCTGTTCGGCCTTGCGCTTTCCGCGGCGGGAGGTCGAGGAAAGGTTCTGCTCGATATCCTTGAGTCGCTGACCCAGGTCGTCTTCCGCGTAGTGAACATCGTCATGCGCTTCGCCCCCATCGGCGCGTTCGGAGCCATGGCTTTCACCATCGGCAAGTATGGACTGGCTTCGCTCGGCCCCCTGGCCAAGCTGATCGCGACGTTCTACGTCACGTCGATTCTCTTCGTGCTGGTCGTGCTCGGCGCCATTGCCCGTATCGCAGGCTTCAGCATCGTCAAGTTTCTCCTCTATATCAAAGAGGAGGTCCTGCTGGTGTTGGCTACCAGTTCTTCCGAAACCGCGATTCCCACGCTCATGGAGAAACTCGAAAAGCTCGGCTGCTCACGTTCTCTCGTCGCGCTGGTAGTGCCGACGGGATACACGTTCAACACCGACGGTAGCAGCCTCTACATGACGCTGGCCGCACTGTTCGTCGCCCAGGCCACGAATACACACCTGACGCTGCTGCAGCAGATGACTATCTTTTCGGTCGCGGTGCTGACCTCGAAGGGCGCGAGCGGAGTGCAAGGAGCTTCTTTTATCGCACTGGTCGCGACGCTGTCCGTAGTTCCCACGATACCGGTGGCGGGGATGGCGTTGATCCTGGGCATCGACCGGTTCATGAGCATGTTTCGCGCCCTGGTGAACATGGTCGGCAACGGAGTAGCAACCCTCATCGTGGCGCGATGGGAGAATGAACTCGATCCGGAGGCGCTAAAAGGCTGGCTGGCGTGAGTCCGCCATAAATTTGTTCGGGAGGATGCGCCCAAATAAAGTGGTGCGTCGTCTGTTACGTTCAACCAGTCGCCTGACGCTCTGTAGGCCTCCTTTTGTTTTCCTTGTAAAGGACCGGCTAAGATGCAGAGGCCATTCGTTTCTTGCGGGGCGGTGTAAACATGGCAAGTCCTTGGACTGCGCTAACTCTGAGCATTGTGCTTCTCGTCGCTGCGATCGTCTTTCACTCTGATGCCGAGGCGCAAACTAGCGCCCAACTGAAGAATAATCATGTGGTATGCGGAGGGAGTGTCCTTACCGGACTCGCCAACTCAGGTTCGAAGTTCACTGTCAAAGTCTTCGCTTTCGTCTCCACCGACGTTTACGGAATGAATCACCACGAACGGTCTGTAGGCTCGGCGAAGGTCATATTGCTCACACAGGGCAAGATGGGGCACGAAATATCTGCAGTGACGGATTCTCGTGGTATTGCTGAATTCTCCGAGGTCCCGTCCGGAACCTACACAATCCACATTGAAGGCGCGCGTTTCTGGGAGTCCCAGGCAAGGCTCACGGTCAACGCTTTTGACGATACCCCGACCGCAGTCCGCTTGATATGGCCGCAGCGGGCGTATTCCGTTCGGCAGGTGCGTGGATGGTTGATGGACTCGAATGACGGCGCGGGGGCAATCGTGTGGTCAATGGGAGAACCGAACTACAAACCGCGGCCTTTCTTCGCGGCGCAAGTCCAACTGATAGACCTGACTTCCGGTTCAGTTCTCGCACGTACCCAGACCGACAAAGAGGGCTACTATGACTTTCATTCGGTCGGCCCCGGCTTTTACCTCGTGCGATTCAACGAGGACGCTGACGCAAGTTCCCCGAATTTCAATATGGCCGTCGAAGTGGATGACAAGGCTGCAGAGGAACATCCACCAGCGTTGAAGGCCGAGAAGCACAACTGCGGCTCTGGACTCTATCTTTGCTCTGGACTCTATCTTTACTGAGGGTATGAATGGTAGTGCGGCAGCCGCGGGCTTTGCCATGTTGGTGCGTTCACAGTTGGTGATGAATGGCAATTACCGCGACCGCTGACCAGGGCCTTTGCGATGAGCCTTTGTTGGGAATGGAATCTCTATGACAGGAAAGGTTGCTCTGGTTACCGGGGCCAATGGCGGCCTCGGAACTCACGTTACGAAAGCCGTGCTGGATGAGGGTTTCACGGTCGTCGGCCTCGCCCCTCGAATCCAGCAGTCCGACTTCGGCCATCCGAACTTCATCGCCCTTCCCGCCGCGCTCACGAGCCTCGAAGCTGCGAAGAAGGCTGTCGACACGGTGATCGCACGCTTCGTCAAGATTGACGTACTCGCGCATCTGGTCGGCGGTTTCGCCGGCGGCCAGACCGTCGCTGCAACCGACGACGTCACCTGGCAGCGCATGTTCGACGCGAACCTGAACAGCGCGTTTCACATTCTGCGCGCGGTCATTCCTGAAATGCGCAAGGCTGGAGGCGGACGCATCATCACGATCGGCAGCCGTGCCGCCGAAGATCCCGGTCCCAAGGTTGGCGCTTACAGCGCGTCGAAGGCGGCGCTGGTGTCGCTGATGAAGACGGTCGCGCGGGAGAACAATGACGCGGGCATCACCGCGAACGTGATCCTGCCCGGGACCATGGACACGCCTATGAATCGAAAAGACATGCCCGGCGCGGACGTTTCGCAATGGGTGCAGCCCGCCTCGGTGGCCAGCCTGATCGTGTGGCTGGCGGGAGACGCCGGCAAAGATGTGACCGGCGCCGCGATTCCCGTGTATGGCTGCGGACTTTGAGGATTCTGTCCCATTTTAGTAACTACAGTAACTCCCCTACTGCACAATTTTTGTTGCACGTCAACATTCGTGAAATATCTTGCGAGTAACATCTTTGCAGGAGGCCGCATGGGTTCGCCGCGCATTGCAAAGTCGCTGCCGCTTCAAGTAGCCGCGGTCTGCTACCGAAGACGCGGCAGTGCGATCGAATTCCTGCTGGTCAACACCAACGGTGGCAGCAAGTGGACCTTCCCCAAGGGCTCGCCCGAAGCACGCCTCTCTCATAGCCAGGCGGCGGAACGGGAAGCCGCGGAAGAAGCCGGCGCATTGGGCACAATAGAGCCGCGTCACTTTCATCTCTACATTCATTCGAAGGGGGTGTTCTGGCAGCCTGGCGGCGTCCAGGAATTCGTGATCAAGGCTTTCCTGATGGAAGTAAATCAAACTCGGCGACCGGACGAAGCTTTGCGGCAGCCCACCTGGTTCAGTCCGGACGAGGCCAAGCGCCGTCTGGCCAAGGGCCGCGAGGTAAAATATGCCCGCGAACTGGAAGCAGCCATCGATCGCGCTCTGGATCGCATCCACTTCCACTCCGCGCTGTTGGGCACTGATCCGGGATCTCGCCACGCCCGCGCCGCAGCCCAGTCTTAAACTCTTCCCCCCACCTGCACTCCATCCCTCCCTCGATTTTGTGAGACGATAACTTCAAGCTCATGATCCAGCTTTCCGGCGCCGGAAAACGCTTCGGCCACAAACTCCTGTTTGAAAACGTCGACTGGCTGATTACGTCCCACGACCGGATCGGCCTCGTGGGCGCCAACGGCACAGGCAAGTCGACGCTGATGAAGATCCTGGCCGGGCTCGACACGCTCGACTACGGCGCGCTCACCATCGCCAAGGGCACTTCCGCCGGATACCTTCCGCAGGACGGGCTCTCGCTCTCAGGCCGAACAGTCTTTGCCGAATGCATGTCCGTGTTTGCCGAACTGCGCGCGATGGAGCAGGAACTGGAAACTCTGACTCACAGCATCGCAGAGCTCGACCACACCAGCGCGGAATACTCCGATGTCGCCGACCGCTACCATCGTCTCGAGCACGAGTTCCGCACACGCGACGGCTACTCCATTGAGGCCGAGGTCGGAAGAATCCTCATGGGTTTGGGTTTCAGTAAAGAAGACTGGCAGCGGCAGACCGACGAATTCTCCGGGGGCTGGCAGATGCGGCTGGCGCTGGTCAAATTGCTGCTGCAGAAACCAACGCTGCTGCTGCTCGACGAACCCACGAACCACCTCGATCTGGAAGCGCGCAACTGGCTGGAAGAGTACCTTCACGATTATCCGCACTCCTTCGTACTCATCTCGCACGACCGCTACTTCCTTGATGTGACCGTCAACAAAATCGCGGAGATCTGGAACAAGCGATTCTGGTTCTATACCGGCAACTACGACAAGTTTCTCTCCCAGAAGACGCAGCGCAATGAGCAGTTACAAGCGGCGTATCGAAACCAGCGCGAGCGCATCGAGCAACTGGAAGTCTTCATCAACCGGTTCCGCTACCAGGCAACAAAAGCGAAGCAGGTCCAGAGCCGCATCAAGGAACTCGAGAAGATGGAGCGGATCGAGATTCCCCCGGAAGAAACGACCATCCACTTCTCCTTCCCGCAGCCGAAGGCCAGCGGCCGCATTGTGGCCGAGTTCGAAAATGTGGCGAAAAGTTATGGAGAGAAAGAGGTCTTCCGCAACGTCGGTTTCATGATCGAACGCGGCGACCGGATCGCACTTGTAGGTGTGAACGGAGCAGGTAAATCTACCCTCATCAAGCTGCTCGCGGGCTCTGAGCCGCTCACCGGCGGCGAGTTCCGGCTTGGACACAATGTTCAGGCTGACTACTTTGCCCAGGACCAGTACAAAGAACTCAATCCCGACGCCCGCATGATTGACGATCTCGGCGACGTGTCGCCGCGGTCCACGCAGACCGAGCTGCGCAGCCTGCTGGGATGTTTTCTCTTCTCCGAAGACGACGTCTTCAAGAAAATCGGAGTGCTCTCCGGCGGAGAGCGCGGCCGCTATGCCCTGCTGCGTATGCTGCTGCACCCTGCGAACTTTCTGCTGCTGGACGAACCTACCAACCATCTCGATCTGCGCGCCAAAGACGTCCTCCTGAATGCGCTGGTGGAATACACGGGCACGGTCGTGTTCGTCTCACACGATCGCTATTTCATCGACAGGCTGGCCACGCGCGTTTTCGAGGTCGGCGGCGGAAAGGTCGACGTCTACCCCGGGAACTACGAGGACTACCTCTGGCGCAAGCAGGGCGGCTCGCAAGCCGTACCCACGCTTGAAGATGTTCCCGGAGTGACGACGAAAGCCCAGACGGCTGCGGGTGCCCCACTTCTCGCCGCCGTTGCGAGAAGTGGGCACAACGGCAATCGCGGCCCCGAAGCCCCAGGCTCCGTAGAGGCGTCCAAGAAACGATTGAACCCCATCAAGCGCAAGCAGATCGAGGACCGTGTCCACGAACTGGAAGAAGAGATCGCGCGGGTTGAGGCCTCGATCTCCCACTGCGAGGCCGCGCTGCAGAACTTTGTGAGCGCCGACGAGAGCCAGCGCCAGTCGCAGGAACTCGACCAGCATAAAGCGAGCCACGCGGCACTCCTTCACGAATGGGAGGAACTGGGCGCAGCACTTCAGGAGTCGGACTAGTTCCATTCCTGTTCCGCACCCGTACAGCATCTTCCGTAATCTCGGTGCAGCACTTACCCCTGTGCGATAGTCAGATTGGCCAAACGGCCACGAACTTCAAATTCCAGGATTAGCCCAGAAAGCGCGTCCGGCGACAGCCAAGCCAGACGCCGCGCGGGAACCGAAGGAAGGTCGCATGCTCCAGTCATCCGATAACTCGTTCCTGAAGTCCAGTTCACCGGCTTCCAACCCCAACGCCTACAACCCAATCAAGACCGTCACCGCGCCTATCGATCAAGCCACCATCGGTCGCACCGTCATGATCAAGGGCGAAATCAGCGGCTCCGAAGCTCTTTACATCGACGGCCGCATCGAAGGCAAGATCATCATGCCCGAGAGCCGTGTCACCATTGGCCGCAACGGCAAGGTCGATGCCAGCATCACCGCCCGCGAAGTCGTAGTCATGGGCAAAGTGACCGGCAACATCGAGTGCAGCGACCGCGTGGACATCCGTAGCGAAGGCTCGGTCAGCGGAGACATCTCGACCGTACGCATCAGCGTCGAAGACGGCGCCGCGCTAAAAGGCGGCATTCAGGTACATGCCGATCACAAACAAGAAAAGGCGCAGAGTCAGCCTCAGCAAAAATCCGACTCGCCAAAAGCTCTGGCCGCAACCGCCAGCGCGTAAGACAAAAAGGTCCAGGCATGAACAAAGGGCACGCCAAAAGCGTGCCCTCACGTTTTTCTCCGCGTTCTCTGCGGCTCTTCTCCGCGCACTCTGCGATAAAGCCTTACTTCTTGTCCTTCGCCTTCAAATCCAAAGCCGCCGAATTCATGCAATAGCGAAGCCCGGTCGGAGTGGGACCATCCTCAAACACATGCCCCAGATGAGCATCGCATTTCGCACACCGTACCTCCGTTCGAACCATACCGTAAGTCGAGTCTTTGTGTTCGATGACTTGACCCTGTTCCGCCGGCTGATAAAAACTAGGCCACCCAGTCCCGGAGTCGAACTTAGTCTCCGAGTCGAACAACGGCTCCCCGCAGCAGACGCAGTGATACATCCCGGGATCCTTCGTCTTCCAGTACTTGCCGGTAAAGGCGCGCTCTGTGCCGGCCTCCCGCGTAACGTGGTACTGCTCGGGCGTGAGCTTTTCCTTCCACTCCGCCTCAGGCTTCTCTACTTTCTCTGCCATAGATCAATCGCTCCATTCCGATGATTTCAGTCGACGGCAATTAGATGTTCCGTAGCCCCGAAAGTGGCAGCCTCGCGCTATCCCTCAATCTCTTCACCAACCTTCTGATACCTCCCTTGAAAAAAAAGTAACGGCTCCCCGTCCCGCACGACAACATCCTCCACCTCAGCAATGAAGATGGTATGGTCGCCTGCTTCCTGCGACGAGTGCAAACGGCATTCCAGATAGGCGAGCGCCCCATGCAGCACGGGAGTACCGTGCTTCGTCCGGTCAAACCGCGCACCGGCTTCGTGTTCCGCGTCATCGTGCGTCCGCACAGTTCTTGCGTAATACTCCGAGATCCCGCGCTGGTCGGCGCGCAGCACGTTAATCCCAAACCTCTTTTTGGCTTGCAGATGCGCATGGGTGCGCGCTTTGTGATCCACACAAACCAGCACCAGCAAGGGATCGAGTGAGACTGACGCGAATGCGTTGGCAGTCATGCCGTGCACTTCGCCATCCAGGTCGAGCGTAATGATGGTCACCCCAGTGGCAAAGCTGCCCATCGCTTTTCGGAATTCGGCCGTGGTCAAGCTCATCTTTTGACTGCCTACAGTACCATGTCGCGATTACTAATTCTGATTCTGACTCCTGTATCATCGTTGCAGCAGAGTACGCTCACCGCGCAAGCAAAGTGACCCTGACCGGCATAACCGTAGCTCCCTCTGGACGCCCGTCGCGGTGTGGTTCTGTGCTGAGTCGTCTTCGTCCCGGCCTCCCAATTTCGCGCGATACCGCATTGTGCCTGATCCGCTGCTCCGATGACGATTTGCCGGAGCTTCTTGAGGCCGCTCGTGCTGCCAAACAAAGCTTTAAACCGGGCGTCATCACCTATTCGCGCAAGGTTTTCCTACCCTTGACTAATCTTTGCCGGGACTATTGCGGTTACTGCATCTTCCGTCGCGATCCGAGCGATCCGGGCGCACACACGATGACGCCCGAAGAGGTTCTCAACGTCGCCCGCGAGGGCGAAAAACTCAGCTGTACCGAGGCGCTCTTCAGCCTGGGCGACAAGCCGGAACTGTTGTTCTCCGAAATGCGGGAGACGCTGCGGCACCTAGGCTACAAGTCCACGCTGCATTATCTGGAAGCGATGTGCGAGCTTGTCCTGCGCGAGACCAGTTTGCTGCCGCACCCGAATCCCGGCCTTTTAAGTGCCGAATGGATCGCTCGCCTCTCCCGCGTCTCTCCCAGCATGGGGCTAATGCTCGAGACCACTAACGTGGAACTGCTGCGACCGGGCGCTGCTCACGACAATGCCCCTGATAAAGTTCCCGCCAAGCGCCTTCGTACGCTTGAAGAGGCCGGCAAGCAAAAAGTTCCCTTCACCACCGGCTTGCTAATTGGCATTGGCGAATCGACCGAGGATCGCGTCGGGACGCTGCTCGCCATCCGCAATCTGCACGAACGCTACGGCCACATCCAGGAAGTGATCGTGCAGAATTTCCGCGTCAAGCCGACGATTCCGATGGCAGGCTGGCCCGAACCCAGCCAGGGCGAGATGCTCCGCACCGTGGCGGTAGCCCGCTTGTTAATGCCCAACGTCAATATTCAGGCCCCGCCCAACCTCTCCGCGCCATACTATGAGGAGTTGCTATATGCCGGTATCAATGACTGGGGAGGGATTTCGCCGCTGACCCCCGACTACATCAATCCGGAGAAACCGTGGCCGCATCTGGATCAGCTTCGCCTGCGGACTGAAGCCAATGGATTCAAGTTGCGCCAACGTCTGCCCGTGTATCCCGAATTTCTGCCCGGAGTGATGGCCAAACCCGGCCTACTTTCTGACAAGTTGCATGCCGCCGTGGATAATCAAGGCCTCGCCAGGAGGGCCGCATGATCTGTGTGCTTACGGGCGGCACAGGCGGTGCCAAGTTCGTCGACGGACTTCGCCAGGTAATGCCTGCCGAAGAAATCACTCTGGTCGTCAATACCGGCGACGACCTACTGTGGTGGGGACTCTACGTTTCTCCCGACATCGATTCCATCACCTACGTGCTTTCCGGCATGCTCAGCCGCGAGCGCGGATGGGGCGTGAAGGGCGATACCTTCCTTTGTCTGCAAGCCATGGGGCAGCTAGGCGAGCCAACCTGGTTTCACACCGGAGATCGGGATCTTGCCGTCCACCTGCTGCGCTCGCGGCTGCTGGCGGAAGGCAAGACCCTCTCCGAAGCCACCTCAATCGTCTGCGGCAAACTGGGGGTGAAGGCCTGTATCCTGCCGATGAGCAACTCGCGCGTTGAGACCCGTGTGGATACACCGGTCGGCGAGTTGAGCTTCGAAGAGTATTTCGTGCAGCGCTGGTATCAGGATCCGGTCAACGCAGTCCGCTTCGCCGGCGCCTCCGATGCTGAGGCTGCCCCGGGCGTGATCGATGCCATCGTCTCGGCGGATGCCGTTCTTATCGCTCCAAGCAATCCCGTCACCAGTATCGGCCCGATTCTTGCCGTCCCCGGTATTCGCGAAGCCTTGCACGGAGCTCGCGGTAAGATTGCCGCGGTCAGCCCGATCGTGGGAAGTGCCCCGGTTGCCGGTCCCGCGGGGATTCTGATGGCGGCACAGGGCCTGCCCTGCTCGATAGCAGGTGTAGCCCAGGCCTACGAAGATTTTCTCGATATTCTGGTCTGCGACACTCGCGACGCTCGTGCCGCCGACGCCTTGCGCAAGAGCGGCTTGCGGGTGCAGTGTACGCAAACCATCATGCGCTCTTCCGACGACAAAGCAGCGCTCGCCCGCAACGTGCTGTCCCTTGTGGCAGCAAACGTTGTTTCGGATCAACCCCAAGCTCGCACTGCATCGGATCAGCCGTGATCCTGGTTCCGGTCAAGAATCTCTCTTCCGCCAAGCAGCGTCTGGCTGCGGTGCTGGATCAACCCTCGCGTACAGCCCTCGCACAAGCGATGCTCCACGACGTGGTTTCGACCCTGCTCAACTGGCAGAACCGGCCCGCTGTGGCACTCGTCACCAGCGATCCGTACGCTGCCGAACTCGCCCGCCGCTATGAATTCGAAATCATTCCAGACGTCGAGAATCCCGGCGAAACCGGCGCCATCGAGATGGCCACGCGGATTTGTGAGCAGCGCGGCATCGCCAGCACGCTCGTGATTCCCGCCGACATTCCGCTGATCCAATCGTGGGAACTCGAAGAGATCCTGAAACACGCGCCGGACGAAGGCAGCGTGCTCGTTCCCGCCGCCGACGGACGCGGCACCAACGCCGCCTTCCGCCGACCAGCGAATCTGTTCCCGCTCCGCTTCGGCAACGACAGCTTCAAGCCGCACCATTCCTCAGGCCAGGCAACCGGCAACCCGTGCATCGTATTGCATCTGCCCGGAATCGCAGTGGACGTCGACAATCCCGCCGACCTGCAGGATTTGATCTCCCTCCCCGGCAAGACGCGAGCACAGAGGCTAGCACGAGAATGGGATCTGACAGACCGATTCCAGGCCACCGGATCGCAGTAGTCACAACGAGCGCAAGTTGTGTGTGGCGGTCATGTGGCGCGGGCGCCTCGCCCGCGCAAATGCTTGAGCACTCGACAAGCCTGACGGTGTGGCTGGCTCCGTTAGAATGAAACCGACACTCGCAATACTTAGCGGAGCGCAGTCGAAGGATGTCGAACTCTCATGCCACGCTCTGAACCAAAGCAGAAACGAAATCCAACGCCCGCGCCCCGCGAGATCAAACTCATCCCAATCGCTCTAGCCGATGACATCTCCCCGGGCGACTCCCTAGCCGACAAACTAACAAGCTCTCTCCGCAGATCCAGACGCTCCTTCGACGCCGGAGATATCCTCGTAGTCAAACACAAAATTGTTTCCAAGTCGGAAGGCTGCCTGGTCGACTTGTCAACGATTAAGCCCTCTCCCGACTCCATAGCCTGGGCCAAGAAGTACGATCTCGACGCCCGCGTCATCGAACTGGCTCTGCTCGAGAGCCGCACCGTCATTCGCCGCAAGAATGGTGTGCTCATCACCGAAACCCATCACGGATTCATCTGCGCCAACAGCGGCGTCGACGTCTCGAACGTTAACGGGGGCCGCCACGCCCTACTGCTCCCCAAGAATCCAGACCGCTCCGCCGCCCGATTGCATCGCGAGCTCAAAAAGCGCACCGGCCACGCGCTTCCTGTCATCATTACGGACAGCTTCGGCCGTCCCTGGCGTGAGGGGCAAACCGAAGCAGCAATCGGCATCGCCGGTATGAAGGCACTGCGGGATGACCGGAGCCGCCGCGATCCCCATGGATACAAGCTGCGTGTGAGCCTCGAGGCCATCGCCGACGAACTGGCCTGCGCCGCCGGCCTAGTCTGCGGCAAGCTCAACCGCACCCCTGCCTGCATCGTGCGTGGGTTTCGTTACGAACCCGGCCGGGGACGCACGCGCGATTTACTCCGTCCTGCAGCGACAGACTTGTTCCGTTAGACTAAAGTGGATTGCTTGACCTGTCGCCTCGCCGAGGCGCTGACAATTTTCCGAGCGCGCTTAGAATCGTAGCGCCGGCATCTTGCCGGCTGTCCCGAGGGCGTCTCGCCCTCGGCGCGGGGAAGCGGACTGGACTCGTCAGTTCCCGTCGCGCTTTCGGCACAGCGGGCGAGACGCCCGCCGGACCGCCGCCGGGACGGCGGCGCTACGGCAAGCATCAGATTTAAGCAAGAAGTATCTCGGAGGAACACCGTGCCCCGCGAACTCTCCCCCTCGGAACTGGAACGTTTTCCATCGCTCGAATGGGCGGAAATCGCGCCATGCATCAGTACTGGCAACCGCTCTGCGCTTGAGAAGATTCTCGAAGCTCAAGACGGCTCCAGCCTCTCTCTCGACGAATCGCTCGCCCTGGCCGATTCCGATGGCGACAACCTTTTGGGCATGCTAGTAGCCGCCAACCTGCTTCGCTCTGAACTGGCCGGCAACCTGGTCACCTACGTCGTCAACCGCAACATCAACTTCACCAACATCTGCTTCGTCGGATGCAAATTCTGTGCCTTCAGCCGCGGCCCGCGCGAATCTGACGCCTACTACCTCAGTCTGGATGAGGTGGCGAAAAAGGCGTCCGAAGCCTGGCAACTCGGCGCCACCGAAGTCTGCATCCAGGGCGGACTCCCGCACGGCCTGACTCCGTTTTACTATCGCGACATTCTGCGAGCCGTGAAGGGCGCTGTGCCGCGCATACACATCCATGCCTTCTCACCGATGGAGATCGTCTACGGCGTAGAGCTCACCGGCATGCCACTCCATGACTATCTATCGATGCTGCGCGACAACGGCCTCGGCACGCTACCCGGCACCGCCGCTGAAATTCTCGATGACGAAATCCGGGATGTCCTCTCGCGCAATAAGCTCTCCACCGCGCAGTGGATCGAAGTCATCAGCACCGCCCACCGCTGCGGCATCCGAACCACCTCCACGATGATGTACGGCCACATGGAGACGCCCGCGCACTGGGTCAGGCAGATGCTCCTGTTACGCGAGATCCAGGAAGAAACCGGAGGCTTCACCGAGTTCGTCCCGCTCGGCTTCGTGCATCAAAACACATTGCTCTTTCACCAGGGACTCGCCCGCTCCGGTCCTACGCTCGCCGAGCACCTGAAGGTTCATGCGCTCGCGCGCCTGCTGCTCGCGGGCTCGATCAATAACATTCAAGTCTCGTGGGTGAAGCTGAACCGCCGGCTCTCGCGACTGTGTCTGCACGCTGGCGCCAACGATTACGGCGGAACCCTGATGGAAGAAAACATTTCGCGCGAAGCCGGTGCCACCGCCGGGCAATACACCAGCCCGGAAGACTTTCAATCGCTGATTCTCGAGATGGGCCGCATTCCCGCCGAGCGCAACACAACCTACACGCGCATCAACATCAAACTTCCGCTGGACGAGCTAACTGCGGAAGAAACGGCAGAGCCGGCCTTCGCATGACCACAGAATGCAGCAGGCCACTCCCGTGAACCCCGCCGCCGTTCGCCCCATCGCCATTCTCGGCGGGACCGGTCCCGCAGGCACCGGCCTCGCATTGCGCTGGGCGCGCGCGGGAGAAGCCATCATCATTGGCTCGCGCGACGCTCAACGCGCACAAGCGACCGCCGCGAAAATCAAACAGAGCGCGGGAGAACAAGCAAACGTTTCGGGAATGGAGAATGCCGCGGCCTGCGCCTCCGCCGACCTCCTGATGCTCACCGTCCCCTTCGAGAGCCAAGCCACACTGCTTAAACAACTCAAGCCCGCAATCCGCGCCGGCAGCATCCTGATCGATGCGACCGTCCCTCTCGCCGCCGGAGTGGGCGGACGCGCCTCGCGCACTCTCGGCGTCTGGCAAGGCTCAGCCGCGCAGCAGACCGCCGAACTCGTGCCTAAAGGTGTAAGCGTGGTGGCCGCCTTCCATAACGTTTCCGCTGATCTTTTAAATGGAGACGCGCCGCTCGACTGCGACGTCATAGTCTGCAGCGATGATCCCGACGCCGCTCAACTGGCGCGCAAACTCGCGGCGAAGATTCCTGGCGTGCGTGCCATCGACGGAGGCAAACTCGAGAACTCCCGCATCGTCGAGCAGATCACGGCGCTCCTCATCGGCCTCAATATACGACATAAAGGCCATTCCGGAATCCGCATCACCGGACTTCCACCGGAATCGTATCAATAACGATAAGATCGAACGGGGCACGCGCGCACTTACCGGAACCGCGTCGTGCGCCACAAGGCGATCCCACACCACCCCAGCAAAGCGAGCATCGCCGCCGTGATTGTCACCGCCCAGCCCATGTGAATGTTCACGCTCGGCAGGCGGGCAATTGCGGCCAGAGCCATGAAAATTGCGCTCGTGCCGCCAATGAGCAGCCAGTCGAGAAGAGTTCTCCGGGTCGCTTCGACGCCAAACTCCCTGCCTTCCATGCCGGCGCGAACGTAGCCGTTTTCGATCCCGTATCGCTGGCCTTCCCGGTCCGCCGCATCCTGCCACGACGCGTGTTCCCGCTCCGTGGCCGACGACAGCGCAATCGCCACGGCTCCCAGCGCCATCACGATCGAGCCACCGATCACCTCCAGGTACACCCGCTGGCCTGCGCCCCGCAGTTCATGAAAGACCAGCAAACCCCATAGCAAGCCCCACAACTGATTCGTATTGGAAAGCGGAATTCCACGGCTGATGCCGACATACTTCGTCGCATACTGCTGAAACAGATCGCCCAGCACCCAAACGAATCCACCCAGCATCAGCCAGAACAGCACCGACCGGCTGCTCTGCAGTTCATGCCACAGAGGAACCGCTCCCCGATACCCAACCGCCAAAACGGTCATCGTAAGCAGTTCCCCCACCGTGAAGAAAGTAACGAATGAAAGCGGATTCATCCCGGTGAGATAAGCCTTCCGGTACGGGATGTACATCGTTCCCCACAAGACTCCCGCACCGAGGGCCGCCAACACTCCCAGCGTGGCCTTACCCGGCGCGGCCTGGGTTGACGATGCGATGGCTAACAATGTCGCACCGGAGAACATTCCGATCGCGCCGCCCAGCACTCCGAGCCAGCGTTTCCACCCCGCATAGTGCAGTTCATTGAACAGCAGAAATCCCCAGAGGATTCCGAGCAGGCTATTCGAATTCCACAGAGGGAAGGCAATACTCAAACCGACGTCACGAATGGCGTAAATCGTCAGCGTATTCGCGACTGCCCACATGCATCCGGCAAGCACTGCCCAGATCACCAGATGAGGAGCTTGACGTACATCGCTGCGGACGTGCGCCGTTCCGCGCACAAATGCGGGCACGCTCCAGCGTGCGAGAAAAACTCCGCACACCATGATGAGGGAAACTGTGATCGGGGAAACGTCAGGATTCACCAGCTTGATGGGCGCTTCCGCCCCGCCTAGCCACGCCCCTGCGGCAAATCCGCAGAATATTCCCAGGGCTTGTAAACTGCGCAGACGGCCGGGCTGCATGGGACGTTCCACTGCGGCAACTGTGACGTTGTCCACGCTTCCTCCCATTTGTCAGCGCAGTTCATGCAACAACACCAGTCCCGCCACCAGCACAATCAGGGGAATCCAGAAATGAATGTCCGTAACCACCGCGCCAAAAAGGCTTCCAACCCCGGCACGTCCGCTTTCTTCGTTGGCCATGCGCAACTCTCAACTCCTCGCAGAGACTATATGCACAGCCGACCGCCTGTCCACATGTGACTCCAAGCGTTTTTTCTGTTTACTCCAAGACAGCGGAATTGTTGATTCTTGATTCTTGATGAGGACCCCTTACTCCACCTAGTCTTCCACGAGCGGCGCCGTCATCTCCTGCGATGGCCCTCCGCCCGACATAGCCTGCGCCACAATCAACTGACGCGCCTCCACGCGAATCTTGGGCAGTTGGACAGAGAACCACCATGCGCCCGCCAGTGAGGCCAGTCCTCCAATCGCAACGGTGAGCGGCGCTCCCACCCGATCCGACAGCGCCCCACCCAGCAGCGCGCCAATCGGGGCCAGGCCCATAAACATCATCGAATAAACAGCCATCGCGCGCCCGCGCATCGCGTCCGGCACCATCACCTGAATCAGCGTGTTCGACGATGCCATCTGCAACATGATGAAGTACCCCACCGGCAGAAGCAGGACCACTGACAGCCAGAACGACCGTGACAGCGCAAACAGCATCATGCTCACCCCAAACCCCGCGCAACACACCGTCACCCATCGCCCCAGCCCTTTCACTCCCGAGCGCACAGCCAAAGTCAGCGCACCCAGCAACGCTCCCACACCCGTGGCACCCATGAGGATGCCCAGCCGCACGGCCCCCAAATCCCGCGACCCGATCAGCGAGGCAAACTCCTGCCCGCCACTGTGCAGAATGCGGTCCGCAAAAATCGGCATCAGCACCACGTACGGCATCCCGGTGATGCTGACCAGCCCCAGCAGCAGCAGCAATGCCCGAATGGGCGCCGTGCGGCGGATGAACTGGAATCCCTCAATGATGTGCTCCAGCGGCGACACATGCCGCGAAACTCTGGATGGAGCGTGCACATTCATCATCAGCAGCCCGATAATTACAGCGATATAACTCACGCCATTGGCGAAAAAGCACCACCCTTCTCCTAGTTTGGCCACCAGAATTCCCGCGACCGCGGGCCCGATTACGCGTGCCCCATTGAACATGGAAGAATTGAGCGCGATCGCATTCATCAGGTCTTCCTTGCCCACCATGTCGACCAGAAAAGCCTGGCGTGCCGGAATATCGAACGCGTTTACAACACCGAGCAGCGCGGCCAGTACGAAAATCAGCCAGACCCGACCTTCAATCTCGTGAGAAAGAGTGAGAGCCGCCAGGACAAACGCCAGCAACATCGAGGCAACTTGCGTGCCGATGACCACCCGCTGCCGGTTAAAACGATCGGCAATGATCCCTCCAATGGGCGCAAACAAGAAAACCGGAATCTGGCTGGCAAAACCCACAGCCCCAAGCTTCAAACCCGACCCGGTCAGCCGGTAGACGAGCCACGACTGCGCCACGGTTTGCATCCACGTGCCGACCAGGGAGATCAGTTGTCCACTGAAGAAAAGCTGGAAGTTACGGTGCCGAAGCGCCCGTCCCGCCGTCCGCCACCGCGACGCGCGGCCAAAGGCCGTCGTCGGGCCAGCATCCGCGGGCGCCATACCATTCTCAGGAATCTTCGATTCAGCCACTTTCGGTTATTGGATGACACCGGATAGACTACGTACCACTATAACGTGGCCATCCTCTGAGCCGGACTCCCGACCCCGGACACCCCAATCAGCCGGGGGTCTCTGACCCATCCGGGTCGGGTGAAACATGTATTACTAACTTTGAACTTCTCCTGCAGCGTAAGTTCAGGTACAGTTGCCGTGCGCTCCCCCGGCGACTCAGGAACGACCCGTTATGACCACTTCTCCAGTTCAGGTTGAACGCCGCGTCGGTCAAAGATTCCAGTTCCTTCTTCCGGTCTCCTTGCGCGAGTGTTCGAGCGGAGCCGAAGGTCTGGGCTTCACCCAGGACCTCAGTTCCCGCGGAATTTTTTTCTTTACGGAGGCCGCATTACACGAGGGAGCCGAGATCGAACTCACTCTCAACATGCCTTCCGAGATCACGCTCGGCGAGACCATGCGCGTGCGTTGCCGCGGCCGGATCTTGCGAGTGGTCAAGCGGTCTGACCCGGGCTTGCCGGAAGTTCCCGCTCAGAGCGAAACCCAGGTCGGAGTCGCGGTTCGCTTCGACGGATACGAGTACCTTTCCGAGTCCGCCGAAGTACCAACCACGTTCCAGCGTGTCGCTTCTCTGCACAGTCATAGCGAAGAAGAGCGTCCCTTACGAGGGCCAGTGCATGCTCCACCGGTCCCGAGTTAAGACCGTTTTCTGTAATCCCCCGGTGCCCCGGCCCGGCCTGCGGTTGGCAGGCTTTTGAGTCTTTTCAAAAACGGTGGTTTGCCTTACAATGTTGCCTAATTTCGGGGCCTGGTCCCTTCAGGATTCTTCTTTGTGCGCCTCTCGTCAGTGTCGATAACCTTCGAGGCTTCGTGTCCGGAATTTTCGCGTGAATCGCGCGCAGGGATTGATGTGCTCGATTACCTAAGTCATTTGGCGGGAAGTAGGTTCTCTTTCTAACATGCAAACACCGAGAGAAATCAGCGAGAACCGCGCAATGCATGGGATCGCCGTAGCCCTCCTCTCCGAGGACGGAGAGCATTTATCCGCGCTGCAGAACCGCCTGGAAGCTACACGCCTGGGGCATTCCGTATTCAGTCATGCCGGTTTTCCGGTTAGTCCGACCGACTCAATTCTCCGTCAGGTTCAGGAATCCCGCGCCGAAGTTGTCATCGTCGACATATCCGCGAAAGATCCAAAGCGCGCCATCACTGCCATCGAACTGATTCGCGCCACAACCCTTCAGATCGCTATTTTCGCCAACGGCGAGATGACTCAGCCCGCTTCCATTGTCGCCAGCATGCGCGCCGGAGCCGGCGAGTATTTGGACAATAACGGCGGATCCGAAGCCCTGCTGGAGGCTCTCACGCGCTTCAGCTCAACTCGCACGCGCGCCCGTGGCACCGCCGGGAAAGCTCGCATTTTCACTTTCTTAAGCGCCAAAGGAGGCGCCGGTTCGACCACGGCCGCCGTGAATACCGCGCTCGCCCTGCAACAGGCTCACGGCGACGTGGTACTCGTGGATTTCGCTCCCATTGGCCACGCTTCTTTGCATCTGAATCTTCGCCCTCAGTTCGGCGTGCTCGATGCCCTGCAGAACCTTCACCGCCTCGATGTCTCTCTTCTCGATGGTTTGATGACCACTACGAAAGAAGGCCTGCACCTTCTCGCCGGCCCGCAGCAGCCCTACCAGACTGAGCCAACGCCGGCTGAACTCGCGCGGCTTTTCGATCTGCTGGTGAACCACTACCGCTTCGTCATCGTCGACGCCTCCAGCCGCCTGGATCCCACGACGCACTTGCTCTCCGACCTGTCGAATGCCGTGCTCGTGGTGACCCAAACCGACCTGGTGTCGCTATGGAGCGCCAGCCGCATCCACGCCTTCCTGGAGGAAGGCACAGGGCGCAATCGCATGCGGATGATTTTGAATCGGTACAAGAAGATTCCCGGCTTCAGCGACGAAGACATCGAGAAAGCCACCAGTTGCAAGGTTTTGTGGAAGGTTCCAAACGCCTATAACGTGGTCTCGCCGGCAATCGATCACGGTGCGCCGGTCGTCCTGCAGGAAGGTCCTGAGATCAGCCGCTCATTCCACGCCTTAGCCGCCGCTTTTGCTGAGGCCGTTGCCAATCCCGATGGAAGTCTCGATCTGGTTTACAGTCAGGAAAAATCCGAAGCCAAGAAGAAACCGCTGGCTCGCCCCAACCTCTCGCCCCTTCGTGCCGGTCAGTAATCACCCAATCCGAAAGTCCCTTGTCATTCCGAACCGCGCAGCGGAGAGGAATCTCTTACCTCAAAGCGGATTCTTGCCCGTACGCGGTTGCTAGTTCCTCGCCGCCGGCGCCGGCCCTGCATCCTGAGGAAACACTTTGAACAGTACGTCGCGTGTCTGGGAGCTGACTTTCTTGTCGACATCGGTTGAATTTTGGGTCAAAGTGCCCTTCAGCACGTAGTAAGCCTCGTCGCCCGGATTCTTTCCTTCCCCCCGCTCGATCGTCCCTTTGAACTCAAACCAAACGCCATGCACCGTGTCGGTGGTAAAGCTCAGTTTGTTCCCGTCGAGTTTCCCCGACTTGAAAAACTGATCGAGAAATGCCCCCTTGTCGCTCTGTCCCTCGCCATAACGCGAGATGAATCCCGTGACATGCCCGTCGTCCTCCACGGTCACCTGGACGAACTCACCATCCTTAAGAAAGCTGTACATGCCGGAGAAGGCACGTCCGTCTTTAGGATCCGCTGCGGATCTGGATGCATTCTGATCGTTGGCACGGGGGGCCGGTGTGCCATCCTGCGCATAGAGCGTCAGATAGAACGCCGCAACGAACACAACCAGAATCCCAACGATGGCGCGCAAGTTACGCATAATGAATCGCCTCGCTCTCCATCGTACTACCATGTCCCTACTCACACGTCCGGCGTGGTGCCGTGCCCTTTCCCGTGCCCTCCCGGCTACCCCGCAGCGCCGTTTCCCATCTAACATAGGATGATGCACGCTCCGGGCTCGGTCCAAGTGGAAGAAGCATCGTCGCAGACCTGGGTGCCCAACGTGCGCCTCCAGGTCGAACTCCCCCACTGGCATCAAACGTTCTTCAGCAACCTTCGGGATCTGATCACACCGTCTGAACTTCCTCCGCTCGAACTCAACTCTGCTCCCGCACCATTTTGGCACGACGTATTCGTGAAGCGCGGGCTGCCCTGGCGACGATTCGTGGAGTCGGCTGGATATCACGTTGTGGCGTTCGCCGTGCTCGTGTCGTTTACTCGGTTTCTCGAACTGCACCCGCAGCCCAGGGTGAATCCCACGTTCGAGCGTGCGCAGGTCATCTACTACCAACCCGCGGAATATCTGCCGCCACTCGATACGAGGCCGGCCGATCCTGCTCCGACCCAAAAGACCGATCCCGAATTCTCGCGACAGCCAATCATTTCGCTGCCGCCCGAGGCTGACAATCGATCGCAGACGGTCGTGACTCCACCAAACGTCAAGCTGAGGCAAGACGTGCCCTTACCGAACATGGTCGCCTGGTCGGATAAGCCCGAACTGCCAATCGCTCCAGCCCCGCTGGTTCCGGCGGCGAGCATCTCGCGCATCAGTCCCAAGCTGGAAACGTCGGTGGTTGCTCCGCCGCCCGACCTTCCCGCTACATCGAGGACGGCATTTCAAGCACCCGAGCCCGCCGTCATTGAACCGCCGCCGAGCGTCGCCATCACCTCAACCCGCCCGCCTGGAGAACTCAACATCGCCCGCACCAACGTGATTGCTCCAGCTCCGCAGCTCGCAATCGGCGAACAGCGCACCTTCCCCGGAGCCGCAACCGGACGGCGTGGGCTGGCGCCGCAAGTCGTTCCGCCGCCACCCTCGCTCGCGGGATCATCATCTTCCACAGCCGGAGGACGAGTGATCGCCCTCAATCTGCATCCCGCTGTGGGTGCCCCGGCAATCGCACCGCCAGGAAATCGCCGCGGCGCATTCGCAGCTACGCCCGAGGGCCATCCCGGAGCTTCAGGCAATCCAGGGTCTTCGTGGGAAAGCACTTCAGCGGGAACGAACGGCGCTGGCACGGGGAAGGGAAAAGGAGCTGGAAACAGAGGCGGATCGGGAAATGCAAGTAGCGGCCTTCCCGCGGGGCTCTACGTGGGCAGCGCAGCCGATCCTGCGGGGAGTGGACCGGTAGCCGGCAATCCAGTTCCGAAAAGTTCCGCCCCTGCGCCGTCGGTGAATCCCAAGCTGATGGCGAGCGTCCCACCGCCACGAGTCTCCAAGCTCCCGTCGCGCTCTCTACAGCCCGAAACTGACACGAAGCTCTCCGAACCCGAGCGCGCCGTCTTTGGCACTCGCAAGTTCTACTCACTCACTCTAAACATGCCGAACCTGAACTCATCAGGCGGAAGCTGGGTCATCCGTTTCGCGGAGCTGATGCAAAATTCGACCACCGATCCCGGCAGTCTCTCCGCCCCCGCCGCAACTCGGAAAGTCGATCCCGCATATCCGCTAGAGCTGATGCGCCAGAATGTCGCCGGGGTAGTAATTCTTTACGCAGTGATTCACGCTGACGGCAGGGTAGGAAATGTCCGGGTTTTGCGCGGCGTCGACGATCGCTTGGACCAGTTCGCCAGCCAAGCCCTTTCCCGATGGCAATTCGATCCCGCCACCAAGAACGGCTCTCCCGTCGACGTAGAGGCCACCTTTCAGATTCCGTTCCGGTCGGTGCGGCCGAACTTCTGATCCAGATCCAGAATGGACTCCAACCAGCTGGAGAGATCCCGCATCCGAGAGCCGAGAGCCGAGAGCCGAGAGCCGAGAGCCGAGAGCCGAGAGCTGAGAGCTGAGAACCTACCGCTTCGCCGCTTTCCCCTTCTCCAGCGCCGCATAAATCGCCGGATCAGCGCACACCTCGTAATATGATCGCTCCGTCCAGCCCTGTACGGAGAAGTCCGCAGGATCAACGCGCGGTACGCGGCTTTCCCGCACCACGATTTTCCGGAAGATATCTCGATCCACGGGCACCGTTCCGCTGAATAGCCGGTACTCGCCCTTGTCCGAGGAGGCGAACGAGGCCGGCAGCTTTACCTTGAGCGGCTCCAGCGAAATCTCCTGCTGCAACTTGCGGAACGCGGCGTCGTTCATGCGAATGCCGCTCAGGTTAAAGCTGAGAACCACGTCTTCGGGATTCCCGCCCGGCTCCGGATCTGCCGCCTGAAAGGCGTACACGTGGAATGGACCCGCTTGCGACTCCATCACCATGCGCGCGCGTTTGTTGCAGGAGGACAGGCGGTCACTCTCGTTTAACGCTTCGGAAATCATGATCTTGTGCTCGCCATCCATCAGATACAGAGGCGCGCTTTCCTGCAAAGTAATTCCAATCCCCAACTCCAGCGGAGGCATCCCGGAGCGCTGCACCAGTTCGTTATAGCCGCGCACGATCTCGATAATTTCCCGCGCCAGCACGCACGCCCGGCTGACACCCAGCCCAGGCTCACCTTCGCGCTCGAGAATCGCCAGGATGATAGCGTCCCCCTCCAGAAAAACCTTCTGAGCGCTGTACTTGCCCAGCAACTTGTTCACTGGATCGTAAAAATTCAAGCTGAAATACGACGCGGGATTCAACCCTTTATCCGTCAAGGTTCGCGTCAAACGGGTGGAATCCCTCACATCCGCCTTCAGAACCACGTGGCGCAAGACCCGCTCTGCCTCGGGCTCCTGCTGCTCCTCCGGCAACACAAACTCGTAGAGAGTACCGTTCACCCGCGATAGTTCCCGCAACCGTTCGTTCCCGACCAGGTTTACCGCGTCGAGTGCGGCGTTAAGGGTCTCCAGCCGCCGCAAATCACGGTGATAAAGAAAGAAGTCGTGCAGGAACCGCGCCGCTATTTTTGCTCTCTCCGTCCCGCGGCAGGCCGCCACCTTGGCCACCGCCGTGTAAAGACTGGTGGGCGAAAGGCGCCCGTGCTCCTGAACCATGCGCTCAACCCGATCGCATTCCGCCCGGTCGATCAGAGCGTTCTTCAGCTGCTGGGGATTGATGCGCGGTGCGTACTCGCCGAGCAGCGGCACCACGTGATACGAAGCGATCACATTTTCCATCACGGCTTCATCTTCCAGCAGCCGCACCCATGTCGCCAGCCGCTCTTGTTGAGCGAAGCCTTCGTCGCTGGATTCGTCCGGTGTTCCACTGCCCACGATGGCCCGGGCATTCTCGGGCACGGTCATCCAGCCATCAATCGCCTCGCCCGACGTTTCTTCTCCATAGACCGAGCGCAGAAATACCGAGACGATCTCGCGCAACCTTCCGTACCGGTCGGAATCGCGGTCCCAGTTGCCCAGCATCACGTAGTGCTCGGCACACAGGTAGTCGTCGCGCCCGTCGTCGGAAAACGCGAGCCGGTTCACAAACAAGGCATACGTATCCGCATCCGGCCCAGCTTCACGTCCGCCAAAAAGAGACCGGCGCGTCCGCGCCAGCGTTCCCTTTTCGACCTCGCGCAGCGTCTCGAACAGGTCCTGCCCGGTCTTGCGCAGGATGATCTTCTTGCGTACCTGGAACGTTCCCAGACGTTCCCCATGTTCCAGTGCTTTTTGCTGGCGGCTGCCGTCGTAGCCCTTGAGCTGGACGCGACAGCGCTCCAGCACCTGCGCGAACTGCTGGTTCATCTCCGTGCGCAGAAACTTCATGACCGCGAGCCGTGCCAGCAAATCGACCGCGACCTTCCCTTCCCTCTTTGCCCGGTTCAGCGCAGCCACGTGCAGTTCGCCGAGCACGGCCTTCCACTCGGCGGGCTCGCTCTTCGCGCGGGCTGTTCCCGCTTGTTGCCTCATCCATGACGGGGCTCGTGAAGCGGCTGCGCTGGCCGCTTCTGCGGCAAGCAAGCCTTCCAACTCTCCATGCCGTGCAATCAATTTCGCAATTTGTACCCGGGCCGCCTCGGCAAAACGACTACTCAAGACGACGTCATGCCGCAGGTTGTCTACACCAACGGTAAGCCCCTCGAGCGAGACCGATGGCGTCGATGACGACAACTCCGGCGGCGCCGGTTGGTCCGGCGCCCCGCCGAGGCGAAAGATGGGAATTCTTGGCATTCTCTTCGCGAAAGACTTGTCTCGGAAGTCGCTGATTTAAAACGTACATATCGAAGCTAGCATGTCATCAACGGCACACCAAAGTTACGTAGGTTATGGGGGACAAGACGAGTGCTGTTGCGCCGCAATAATCGCGCGTTTGGATGGCTCTTGCCAAACTTCCTGCTTGTATTGTGACACAATTTGTGTCACAGCCAATAGCAATGCCTTCCATCAACATGCGCGAACTGCGCGACACACGCCGTCTGAAGGCTTGGCTGCGTGCCGGCAAAACGATCGAGCTTCGTGAACGTCAGGATGTTGTCGCTGGCATGGTTCCGGCGCAGCGGCCTGCCCGCCCTGAACGGTGGCCCGACTTTGCGCACCGGCGCCAAAAGATTTTTGGGCAAACGAGTCGTATCCGGAGCTGACCTGGTGATCGAGGAGCGGGGCCGCTTTTGAGTATCTACGCGGACACGAGCTTCTTCGTCTCGCTCTACTTACCCGATCGACACTCGGCACAAACCGAACAGCGCATGGCATCACGGCCGGAGGTTTGGTTCACCCCTCTGCACCGTGCTGAATGGATGCACGCGCTCTCGCAGCATATTTTTCGGAAAGAGATTTCTGCGCTGGAAGCCCGTCAGGCACACCGGGAACTAGAACGCGATTGCGCAACCGGACTATGGCTGGAGGTTGTCTTGCCAGAATCGGTGTGGGAGGTTTGCGCGGAGTTGGCGCGACGGCACGGTCCAAAGCTGGGAATTCGCACCCTGGATAGTCTCCACGTCGCGACCGCACTTGAGCTTGGTGCGGCGGCCTTCTGGACCTTCGACGAGCGGCAGGCAAATCTCGCAGAGTCAGAGAATCTGCAGACTCGATGCCAGCGGCGTTTCTTTTGTCTGGGGACAGCCGCCCTCATTGCATCGCCGGCTACTGATTCTTCTTCCGCGCCGCCTCAAACTCATCGCCTTTCTGCCACTCCACCAGCTTCGGCAAGCTTGCGGCCTCCCAGCCCAGCGCAAACCCAAACCGCGCCACCGCGCTGTCACCGGTGAAGTCCATCTCGGGATGGTACTCATCGCTCGGCTGGTGGTAATGTTTCTCGACATACTCGCGATGCTGCGCCAGCCCCCAGGCTTCATCGTGTCCCTTAAACTTCATCCCTTCGTTGATCGAGAATGCCGGAATCCCAACCCGTGCCAGGCTGAAATGATCCGAACGATAGAAGTGTCCCGCCTCCGGCAGCGCATCGGGACGAATCGCCATCCGGAACTCCTTCGCCGTCGCCTCGACTATGGGATAGAAGTTCGTCCGCTCCGCCCCTGAAACTTCGACTTCCTGCGGCGCGCCCAACGGCTTCACGTCATCGTAGTTCAGGTCCAGCGCAATCTTGCCAGCGGGAATGGGCGGGTGCTTGCCCAGATATTCCGACCCCAGCAGTCCCTGCTCTTCCGCCGTCACTGCGGCGAAAATAATTGACCGCCGCGGCCGCTGCGTCGACGCACCAAAGGCCCGCGCCAACTCGAGCAGAATCCCGCAACCAGTCGCGTTGTCATCGGCACCGTTAAAAATGTTGTCCCCCGTCATATCTGGCCGGATGCCAAAGTGATCGTAGTGCGCCGTGTACAGCACCGCTTCGTCCTTCAGATTGCGGTCGGAGCCCGGCAGTATCGCGACCACGTTAGTCGACTCGAAATTCCGCACCTTGCTGACCATGTGCGCCTTGAGCTTCGCGCCAAAGTTCACCGGGCGAAAATCGCGCGAGCGAGCATCC
This sequence comes from Acidobacteriota bacterium, assembly GCA_003225555.1. Classification (GTDB taxonomy): domain Bacteria; phylum Acidobacteriota; class Terriglobia; order Terriglobales; family Acidobacteriaceae; genus Sulfotelmatobacter. The sequence goes on from QIAM01000059.1 coordinate 62,499, forward strand.
GCCATCATCTTGTCGAGATCCATGCCGGATGCTGCAGCCAACTTCTTCGCGACGTCCGGATGCACCCAGGAAGCAACCTTAAGCGCAGGTCCCTCCAGCTTCAGCGCCGCTTTCTCCCCCGAGTTCGAATTCCGCACGACTTCCCACGGATAGCTCGCCATCTCCGTCTGATGAATGAGGATCACGCCCACCGCGCCCTTACGCGCTGCCTCTTCGTACTTGTAAGTCCAGCGCCCGTAGTAGGTGAGGGCCTTGCCTTTGAAGAACTTGAGATCATCGGACGGCGGCTCGTTCACCAGCATCAGCAGCGCCTTGCCGCGAACGTCAACGCCCTTATAGTCGTCCCAGCTGTACTCCGGAGCCTCGATCCCATATCCCACGTAAACGATGTCCGCATCCACCTCAGACTCCGCCTGTTGGGTTTGGTCATAACCAACGTATTGGTCGAGGAACTTCAAACGCATTGCTCCGCCTGACTTGGGCTGCAGCGAAAACGTCGTCTCCGGCAGAGTTGTGATTCCCACGAGCGGCACTTTCTGCATGAATGTGCCGCCATCGCCTGCGGGCTTCAGTCCGTATTCGGCAAACTGCGTCGCCATGTACTCGGCCGCAATATCTCCACCACGCTGCCCGGTTCCCCGCCCTTCCAGCAGATCGTGCGACAAATAACGAACGTGCCAGCGGATGTGCTCGCCATTGATCGTCTCCAGCGCGTTGAAGGCTGCGCCAGGTAGGCGAACCGATACGGCCTTCCCGCCCTTTGAGCCTGCTGGCCCGCCATCGGCCCAGACAGCTATGCTCAATGCGAGAAAGAGGCAGGCAAGTACACCCCTCCTCACGATTTCTGCCATAAGTAGTCGTCTCCCCCCAAACGAAGCGGCGCCGCCCGCATGGAAGCATCCAAACGTCTTTGTTTGTACTGAGGGAATTGTAACGGACAAAAACGTATTTTCGCCGCTGCGGACCAAAGGACCAACCCACACGGGAGGGCAAGCACTATCGCGCTAGTGTTGCCCCTGGGTGCTGTTGATCACTGCGGCATAGGATCCATCGCCTTTAGCACCCTGCTGCCCAGGCTGGCCCACCGCCTGAAAATAGGGGAGTTGGTTCTGCGGAGGGAGGACAATGATCGGGATCTCAACGCTCCCCGGCGCGCACAATCCGTTAACCGCAGGAAGCACGCAATAATTCGGATCGTAAGCCAGCAGCGCATCCAGGTCATAAAGCTCGATAATGGTCGCGTGCCGCTCCACCGCGAACGGAAGCAGGGGCCGAAGATCACCGGTCGGACTGTTGACGTCCGACTCCGGCACTGGAGCCGAAAGTCCAACCTGTTGCAGTTCCAAGGGAACTCCAGTCTGGTAAAACGTGTTGAAGGTTCCACACCAGTCGGAGGAGCAATCCTTGTTGGCGGCGTAGTTGGTGATGTCGCTGGCTTGCATTCCCTGGCTGCCAAAGCCGTTTACTTTCCCGGATGCATTTTGGTGCGCCACAGCAATTTGGGCCTCGGCCGTGCCATAGGTCGGGTCGGCGGGATCCGCAACTGTCCCGTTCCCGACTTGGTTCAGGGGATCGATGATCTGCATCTTCGGCTTCTGGCCCTGCACAAAATCGTCGACCTCGGTGTAGTACTGTAGCCATCCCGACTTGGTGTAGGTATTTGGCGGTGGGATCTGCTCCAGGTTCGGCGTGCAGGGAGGATACGCTTCGCCTCCCACCGAGCGGCCCACACGCATGTACGAAATCTGCGAAAGATGCGGCGAGTTATTGTAGTGAATGATCGCCGCGGCGACGAACGCCTCCCATGCCGTCTTGTACGGAGTTTCATAGGGCACGGGCCACGACTGTTGCACGCTCACCACAGTTCCAGGAACGCTGGCGCTGCCGGCAGAGAGAATTCCCGTCTGGTATTGGAAAGTATTGGCCGTGGCGTTCTTGACTCTTACTCCCAGAGGATTGGCCGTACCCCCCGTTTCCGCAGTTGGACCGTAGTCCGCATGGGCGAACGTCGCCGTGAATTGACTCGGCGTGGAGTTCAACACCGTAACAGTCTGGTTGTTCAAGAAGGTCGCTTGTCCCAGGTTCTGAAAAGTAACCAGCATCCCACTGGGGAAACTGTTGCTGGCTTTGATGGTCAAAGTGGAAGACGCGACCTGCACGCTGGTGACGCTTTCCTGAGCGATATTGAAGTTCGACGGCGTTGTACCTCCGATCCAGATGGTGTCGCCGTTGAGATATCCGTGTCCGTGACTGGTCACGGTAACCAAGCCATTCTGGTCGCGAGTCATCGAAGTGGCGATCAAGCCAAGATAGTTCGTACAGCCATCCTTGTTGGCATTGATCAGATCCTCGGTACTCGACGCCGTGTGCGCCGCCCAGCTGGATGTGGTTACGTAATAGGGAGTCAGGCGGTTGACGCAGGAATTTGTGATCAGGCAGAGGGCCCCCGCTCCGCCAATCCCCTGCAGAATTACGTTAACTTTCTTCGTTCCCGATTGTGCTGCGAACCATGGCGCATTGTCCGAATCGATCGCGGACCAATCATAGGTGTGCGTCCATCCGAAGCCGTCCTGCTGGCAAGTGTCAGTGCCCACCGGACTGCAGGTTCCCGGCCCGGGAGTGCCCGTCTCCGCGTCGATCCAATGAGTGCCCACGGTCACGCCCTCAATGGCAGACTGGTTTATCACCGTGTTCATGAAATGGGTTTTGTTCGGGTCATTTTGCGGAGGGAACACGACATACACATGGGTAAACTGGCCAGAAGATGGTGGCGGGGTGGTCGTCCGGGAACCGCTGGAAGCACCGCAACCGGTCAAAAGCCCGAGGAGTACGCAAACCGCAAGCGCCAGCCACAAGTCTGTTCCACTTCTATCCATATGGAATCCGGTTAGTCGTCACTCGCAGTGACACCCCAGCTACAGTGACAGATGATGATTTGACGACTACGGTTGGAACGCGACCGAAAACAGCTCCGCTACGAGGCAGCGTACCCGATGCGGATGCTTTCCAGCAGCAGGTGCATGCGGCCCACAACCCAGAGGGTTTGTTTTCTCGCTCCACTTTCCCGCGACCGTGGGATCAGTTTTTCGACCCTCAACCCGGGCGGAAGTCGCGGACCTCTTCACCAGGCTTGAACAGAGCCGCAGGCGGCGTCTTCCCTGCCTCCGCCATCTTGCGCCCGATCTCTTCAAAGTCAGACTTAACCCACCCCACACTGGAAACTTCAATCTCTCCGTCCTGGCCGATCCAGAAGACAGTCGGCACATTGGTCAAGCCGTACGCGTTGGAGGCCGCATACAAACGCGGATCATCCAGCAGCACCGGAAATGTCACCCCAAAGTCCTTCATGAACGCCAAAGTCGCCTTCGCATCGTCCTGCGACACGCCCACGAGCGCCACATTCTTGCCGCCGTAAGCCTTATGCAGCCTCTCCAAAAACGGAAATGCGTACTGGCACACCGGACACGATCCCTTGAAAAATGTCAACACCACCGGCCGTCGCGCCAGTTCATCGCGCAGCGCAAACGGCTTCCCGTCAATCGTTCTCAATTCAAAATCCGGCGCCTTCGTCCCCGCCGTCAATGCCGCCATCGTTCGTCCTCCAGTTCGTCGTGTGAAGAGATTTTGCAGCCAACGCATCAGGATCTTCTCAGTTCAAGCCAGTGATTAGCCATCCAGACGCCTACTGAGTCTTAGATGATGCCGGCCGCCCGAAGGATTTTTCTGGCAAGTCCAGTGAGCGCCAGATTCGTTACCCGAGACTTGGAGATCCAGCGTCCGTTCTTGGCTCCGTCTGGCTGCCCCTGGATCACGCGCACCGTGTAGTCGGTGACCGTTATCGAATGCCTAAGCGTGAACAACGGATTGGACACGCCATTCCGGTTGGCTACTTCAGGTAACTCCCACATGCCCGCCATCAACGATGCATCCCGCGCCCGCTGCACCAGAAAGACGCGGCCATTCTGGCAGTCCAGAACGTAGTTGATTTCGCGCTTCCTCTGTCGCACCCCCGTGGCCGAGCCTGCCAACTCCCCGCGAGTCGCGCACATCTCAACCACCGGACATGTCAAACAAGCCGGCGCACGAGGCGTGCAGACGGTCGCGCCCAATTCCATCATCGCCTGATTGAAGTCGCCTGGCCGTTTCTGATCGAGCAGATCGCTGGCGACTTCCCACAAACTCTCACCCGGCAGCCGCTCGCCGGACATCCGCTGCAAAACCCGCTCTACATTCCCATCCACGACCGCGACCGACTCGCCAAAAGCGATGCTGGCAATCGCTGCCGCCGTATAGCGACCTACGCCGGGCAACTCACGCAACGCGGCCGCGGTCGATGGAAACTCTCCTCCATGCTCGCGCACGATCACCTTCGCCGCGGCGTGCAGCATACGCGCCCGCCGATAGTAGCCCAACCCGCTCCAAGCCGCGAGCACAGATGCTTCCCGCGCCCTCGCCAACTTCTGCACGCTCGGAAATCGCCGCAGGAATTCGTGGTAGTGCTCGATCACCGCCGCCACTCGCGTCTGCTGCAGCATGATCTCCGACAGCCATACGCGATACGGATCGCAGCTCAACCGCCACGGCAAATCGCGCCGGTGCACGTTGTACCAGCTGAGCAAACGCGTGCCGAATTCCCGCCTTAGATCAAGCAGACTGGCGGGCGGGCTGTCATCTTTCCGGATCATCTCTCAAGCAAGCATTCTAGCGTGACAGATAAACTCTGGCGTTCGTAGCGGGACCTTCGTAGCGCCGTCGCCGTAGCGCCGGCGTTCCGCCGGCTGTCGCGGGGGGGTCTCGGCCCCCGCACCCGCAAGCCACTCAGAGCGTCCCGTTCAACCAGCGCTCAGCCGTTGTTCTTCCGTGCGCCTTCGCCATTGACCCCGTCCTCCTGGCACGAAATAATACTCAGGCCCGACATCCGCAACACGCGTGGTACCAGCAGCGAGGAGCACCATGAATGACTTCAACCGCAAGGTGGAAGACGCGTCGGCCCGGGTCAGCAAAACGGTCGCCGACGCCGCTGAATGCCTGGAAAAAGAGATTCCCGAGTTCATCAAGTACCTGAACGACGAAGTCGTTCCCGCCGTGCGCCAGCATTCGACGAAAGCTCTGCGCGTGGCTTCGGAAAAGCTATGCGAGTTCGCCGATTACATGGAGCGCACCGACCGCGCGCGAAAACAATAGCGGGCGGCTGTATCGGTTTCGGGCGGCCGTCTCCGCCCCTACTGCTGCAAACGACTGCGGGTGGCGCAGCGCTTCCAGCGCTGCGATGATCTGGCTGTAAATCACTCTGGGCTTCAGCCCCTGAGGTGCTTGGATTAGAGACTTCATCAATCCCACGCGGCCGGAATATGCGGAAGGACAACGAGAGCGGGCGCGCACCTTCCGACCCAGGCTGTTCCCCTACGCGGCATTCGCATGTGCCGCGCTTGTTGCGACCATCCTCACGATTTTGGTTTTTACTGCCTGCAGCCATCCTAAACAAGCGCGCGTGAATCCCCCTCCACCGCCGAGCGCCGAACAACCCAGTGCCGCCGAACCGGCCAGCGCGTCGCATCCCGAGGGCGCCACCAGGAACGACCGCTTATCCGCGGAAGAAGCCGCCGACGTCGCCGAACCCACAATTCCCGCCGATGCCACTCCGCTCACCACCGAGACTGGACTCGCCAGCTGGTACGGCCCGCCGTACCACAACCGCCGCGGATCGAACGGCGAAATCTACAACATGCACGCCATGACGGCCGCCCACCGCACCTTGCCCCTGGGATCGATCGTGCGCGTCACCAACGTCAAGACCGGACACGCCGCGTTGGTCCGCATCACCGACCGCGGCCCGTTCATCCCCGGCCGCGTGGTTGACCTGTCGCTCGCCGCCGCGCGCAAGCTCGATGTGGTGCAGCCGGGCATCGCGCAAGTAAAAGTAGAAGTGATGCAGACGCCCGCACCGCTTGAATCGGGCGGGAAATGGGCGGTGCAGATCGGCGGATTCCCTCACGAGCAGACAGCCACCAAGCTCGCCGACCATCTCACGCGCCGCTATCACACCGCCAAAGTGCTGCGCTTCGCCAGCCCCGCGGGAGACTGGTGGATCCGCGTGCGCGTCCTCGACGACGACCACGACCGCGCCAACAAACTCGCCGCCGAGACCCGAACTCCGGAGGGCGCGGTATTCCTGGTGAGGCTCGATTAGTCGCCACAATATGCATCACTGCGACAACAAAAGCGTTGCCCGCGCAATGGATCTCTGCAGCTCCAGCTTGTGCGCCGTGGAGTAGGCAGAGACGTCGTCCGACTTCATGGTTCCTTCCCGTGCGCCACTGGCATCGAGCCGGTACCACGTCGGCTCCAATTGGCCTGTCTGACTATTCAGCTTCCACTCCAGGTCGACAGCGCCTTTCTTCGCTATGGTCGGCACGATAGTGGCAAGATCGAGGTAGTCGTATTCATTTTGCGGGACGTAAAAAATGAACGTTCGCGCCGTCACTTCATTCGGTTTGAGCGAATCATCTTCCACCAGCCCTCCAAATGCCACGATGACGCTCTCGGTAACCTCGGCGTGCCTCTGCGAAAAACTCTCCTCGTTGTGGGACGTCACCACCGGCACGTCGTCAAGCGCGTGCTCTTTCGACGTCACCTTCACCCCTGACGCCATCCATACGCTGGGCAGCAAGTAGATCTCACGCGAACTTGGATTCTTCGCGGATACCCTCAATTGCACGGGAATCAGCTTGTTCTTCTTGTCTCCCGACTGCCCTCCCCCGATCTTCTTCAGCTCAAGATCGACCGTAACATTGACCGGTGCCGATTTTGGAACGACGATTTCTTTATAGACAAACGTCCACCCGCCCCAGGCCGCGGCGATGAGAATTCCGATCGTCTGCACCCATGAATTGATCTCTTGTCCAAGGCTTCGATTTGCCGCTTCTGCCATAGCAGTCTCTTCTCTCAACAGTCTGGTCTCAACATTCTGGCTCGGAGACGCCTTCGCGGGACCGAGCCCACGGGATTTTAGCTCGAATCTCCGGGGACGTGGCGTGTTTGTAGGATGACCGGTCGCTGACAACTTCTGGCCGCAAGTGTTATCGTTTTCGTCAGGTACGCCGCCGGCGTGAGCCAAATATGACTGATCCGACCGCCAACTGCCTTTTTTGCCGCATCCTACGGGGCGAGATTCCTGCAAAGAAAGTTTACGAGGACGATTACGTCTTCGCCTTCGAGGACATCAATCCGCAAGCTCCCACCCACGTGCTGGTGATTCCGAAGAAACACTTTGCCGGACTCAAGGAAGCCCAGGCCGAAGACGCGCAGATCATCGGCCGCTGTCACCTCGCCGCCGCCGAAATCGCCCGCAAGCGCAACATCGAGCAGGGATACCGTACTGTCCTCAATATTGGTCCTGGGGCGGGACAATCCGTATTCCACCTGCACGTCCATTTACTCGGCGGACGATCCCTGGGGTGGCCTCCGGGATAAGCGAGTCTCAACTTACACGCGGGAGCTTAACTAACAGCAATGGTAGACTGGCGGACGGAGTCGCAATCCGCGAGCAGCGTTTCGCGGTCCGACCCAGGAGGCACGATGGCACGTAAAGGCCGTCTCCAGCCTCGCAGAACGCCTCGGACATCGGGGCGATTAGAGGGGCGCGCCCCGAAAACCTGAACTTCGTCTACGGGCAAGACAAATCGATTTACCTACGGGCAAGATGAAGGCACCCTTCGAATCCTGTTACAGCGGTGTTTTGTATAGCTTTTAGAAAAATAACCGAGGGACGACTGTTCGTTTTGCCTGAAATCAACAACTTACGAATGAAGTAGCGAAAAAGACACCGGGGTTGCCGCCACCTCCTCGGATGGGCGATCACTGAGGCCCCGCGGCGAAAAATCTCGGGTCTGGGCATGGAGGCCGATTCTCATTCGCCAGTTGACTGGCGAATGCGCATGTAATTACAATGTAATTACCTTTGCGCTTCGAATTAGGACGCTGGATGAAACTGGAACTGACACGCATCGGGAACTCGCGCGGCATTCGCATCCCCAAGCCTCTCATCGCTCAATGTGGCTTAGGTGAGGTCGTGGAACTTCGCGTTACACCAGAAGGCCTGGTGATCAGTCCTCATCGCTCTCCGCGCCATGGATGGCGCGAGGCTTTTGCAGCCGAGTTCAAACCCGAAGAAGGCTTGCTGCTGGATCAGCTAGACCCGAACGCCTTTGACCGAAAGGAATGGAAGTGGTGAGCTATCCTCGCCGCGACGAAGTCTGGCTGATCTCTCTTGACCCATCGCGAGGCTCGGAAATCAAAAAAACGCGCCCTTGCCTTGTTGTTTCACCAGACGAAATGAACGAGCCTCTGCAAACCGTCATAGTCGCTCCCCTGACAATGACAATGCGCGACTACCCGACGCGGGTAAGCGTTAATTTTCGTGGAAGAACTGGGCAGGTGGCATTGGATCAACTGCGCGCCGTGGATCGTCAGCCCCTGGTCCGCAAACTCGGCACGATTGTGCCCAAGGCCGCGGCCGAGGTTTCCAGATTGTTGGTTGAGATGTTTGTCCGCTAGAAGCCTAAAAAACTAACCTATTGCACCGCCGGACTTTCTTCTTCCGGCGCCCCATGCCGCCGCAGCAACTGCGGCAAATTCTGCGAGAACGCCGACCGCGGCAGGACCATGTCACATCCCACTTCGTGGGCCTTCTGCTTCAAGTCCCCCTGCACGTGCGACAGGAAACCGATGATCGAGGTCCCCTTCTTCAACTTGGTCTTCAGTTTGGGAATCAATATCAGCGGCTTGGCGTTGACGTTGTTGAGGTCGAAAATAATTAGAGAGGGCTTCTCTTCGCCGTTCTGCAGCACTCGGTCGGACAGGTCCTTTTCGTTCTTCACGAATTCGACCTTGACGTTGAGCTTGCGCGCCGTCTCCTGAATCTTCGCTTGGAAGAACAGATCGTCGACGAAGGCGAAGATGCGAGAATTCGCGTCGTCGCGCACCGGCAAAGGCTCCGGCTCTGCCTGCGGGTAACTTGACCCGAAGCCCGGACGCTGCCGTCCCGGCTTGTGCCCGTTATTGCCCCCCGCGAGCGCCGCGCGGTAGCTGTGGTCCATGGGAGCGGTATAGATTCCGTCCTGATTGTGGCGGTTCTGCGCCGGTCCGGGCCGCGGTCCACGTTGACTGTGAGGACGGCGTCCGCGCCGTCTTCTGCCTCTCCCTCCGCCGCCGGAGGGCCTTCCTGGTCCTACGTTCATAATCCTCTCAAGTTGAAGCGCACGATGATCTTTCGCTTTGCGCGCCTGGAATGTTGCAAAGTTTTACAGGTCTCAAGGTCGACTTGGACGTGGCGACATGCGAACTGCAGTCCCCCCAGAACTCTCGACAGCACACGCCATCACGTCTGCGCGGTTGCGGGTTGCAGCTGGACGCACTCAGGAACGAACCCCAACTCTTGAAACAAACTCTAATTTGCGAACGAAATCTAAAAAGTTACGTTATCGGTTGTCCGTTATCGGATCCGTCGCGCCACCTCGGAACCGGCTTGGGGCGCGGAAGGCCTACGCGGGAACGTGGCCAAATGAGAACAAGTTCATGTTACTCGTCCCTGCTGTACTGCGCAAGGGGGGTGGTTACCGGCGTTTTGCACAGGAGGACGTGACCTGCGGGCTTCGGGCTTCGGCGAATCGGCTCACCGGCGCGCTAACGGCAATGGCTCAGCAAGAATGCCTCGCTGAAGCCCGAAAGCTGAAGCCCGAAAGCCGAAGCCCTAAGCCCGCCGCTCAGCCCGAAGGCCACTTCATGTTCCCGCGGAAATTTCCCGCGCCCACGGTTGCGCTTGCCAGTAAGAACTTCCGACTTCCTCGGCATCCAGATGCAGCCCTTCAATCAGGCGAGTCGTCCGCCCCCACTCTCCTGCCTCCTGCGCCAGCATTAGCTGATATACGGGCTCCAACACACTCGGCCTACCCAGCAGTACGGCCTTGGTTTCGCGATCCAGGGGAACCCTCTCCAGCACGTCGGCCATCGTCATCTCCAGCATGGCATCGATCAGCGAGAGCAGCCCGAGCAAAAACAAATCCGACGCTCCATGCGGCACGTGCGGTGCCAACAACTCGCCAAAGCGCGCCCGCACCAGTGCCGACAGCGGCAAATCGCTCGTCTTATCCTGGCCTGCGCCTACCGCCGCCACCAGCCGCGCCCACCGCCGCACTTCGCGTTCGCCCAGAATCGAAAGCGCGTGCCTCACGGAATGAATCTCGCTCTGGAAGGCGAACATCGCCGAGTTCATGTAACGCAGCAGACGATAGCAGATGGAGGCCTCACCCTTGATGAGCTTCTCCAGTTTCACGACATCGAGTTCCGGATGCGAGACCGCCTCCAGCCTGCGCAGATAATGCAGTCGGTTGGCGGGCATGTGGTGTGTGGCCAGCACTTCCGGCCGGCGGAAGAAGTATCCCTGGAAATAAACGAAGCCTTGCTCGCGCGCCTCCACAAACTCGGCGTGGGTCTCGACTTTCTCGGCCAGCATGCGGCAGCGCCACGGCCCGTACCGCTTGATCAGCTCCACGCGCTCGAGCGGGCGTGGTGAGTTTCAACTCAACTTTGATGATGTCGGCGATTTCGGCCAGGGGCTCGCGGTTGTCGTCGGCCACGTAATCGTCGAGCGCGATCAGATAGCCCGCCTCCTTCAGCCGTTGACAGCCCTGCACGACCTCCGCATCCGCCGCAACATTTTCCAGAACCTCCACCACCGTCGATTGCGACGGCAGGAGCCGGACCAGCCCCCGCACCAGCGTGTCGCGCGTGCAATTCATGAATGCCCGCCGTCCGTCGCAGAGCACATCGAGTTCCATGAGCAGAGAGCTGTCTAGTGTGGAGCGCGATGCAGCATCCAGATCTGAGGCGTTGAAGACGTTCGCTACACCATTGCGAAACAGAAGTTCGTAGCCGAACACGTTTTCCTCGCGGTCAAAGATCGGCTGCCGAGCCACATAGCACAGTTGTTTGATGTCACTGGGCTGTTTTTGGACGGAAGACGCGGTTGCCGAAGGATTCCCCACCCAGAAACTATCGGCAACGGAATCTGAAACTGCGGTTCTGATTGGTGCGGGCTACTTGTTAGCTTTCTCCAATGTTTGAGGCGCTCGTTTCCAAATCCGTGGCGGCGTAGCAATGGGGAATGTTATGACTGGGCATAGGATCGTCGCGCGAGCCGGAAAGGACTAGCGATAGATTTCTCTGCGGTGCCCTACGCGAAGAACGAGAACGCACACGGCCTTGTCGTCAATATCGCAAATGAGGCGACAGTCGCCCATTCTGTAGCGCCAGAGGTTGCCGAGTGGACCACTCAGCGCCTTGCCCAGTCTGCGCGGGTCGCTCTGTTTGGCGACACGGTCGTCGAGAAAATCCAGGATTCGTCGTGCCACAGACTTGCCCAGCTTCTGCAGTTGTTTCCTCGCGGTCTGGGTATACTCAATCGTCCAATCCAAGATCGCGTCTCACCTTTGCGCCGGAATGAACCTTTTCCACGCCCCTGCGGACCCGCTCCAGAACATCGGCAGCCAGATAATAGTCTTCCAGGTCATCGAGACCGTTTTCAATGATCTGACGAAGGTAAAAAGCCTTGGTGCGCCCTGTCTGCGCAGCCAAGAGGTCGAGGCGTTCCTCAGCCTCCGGCGAAAGTCGGATGGAAGTAGCCATAGTGATATCTCGAATACTTGTATTCAATTTATCACATCAAAGCACCGGATTCCCACCTTGGGCACCGAAAGCGGCCTCGATTGGCGGATGACGGCGTGTTATACTAGCTTAAGCTAGATTAACGAGGACCTCCCCCTTGAAGGAAATCGGGGCATTTGAAGCCAAAAACACGCTCGGAACCCTGCTAGACCTGGTCCAAGGTGGCGAAGAGATCATCATTACCCGGCACGGTAAGCCCGTCGCCCGTCTGGTGCCCAGTGCCGGGCGAGTGGATCAGGACCAAGCGCGGGCGGCGTTCCAGCGCATTCGCGAACGGGCGCAGCATTCGGGGAAGGTTAAAATTGGGTACAAATCCTTCGACTGGGCTTCGCTCAAGAAGCTAAGAGATCAAGGCCGACCATGAGCCTGGTTCTCGACAGCTCGGTCGCGCTGGCCTGGGTGTATGCCGGCGAAACTACGGAAGCTGTAACCGAGGTCTTCGAACTGCTCAGTCAGGGCAGCGGCTGGGTTTCGGGACTCTGGCGTTTGGAAGTTGCCAATGTTCTGGAGATGGACGTAAGACGGCATCGTCACAATGCTGAGTTTCGAGACAAGACGCTGGCCGATCTGGCGCTGCTCCCCATTCATGTCGATCCCGAAACCGACCGGCAGGCATGGGGCGCGAGCGCACGCCTAGCCACCCGGCGCCAGCTAACCCTATACGACGCAGCTTATTTGGAGCTGGCATTGCGGCGCGGTTTGCCCCTGGCCACGCTGGATCGTGATCTGCGCGCTGCCGCGAAAGCGGAGAGAGTTCAGTTGCTCGGGGTGTGAGTCGAACACCAATTAAACAAAGCACTCTGGTCATCCTTCTCGCACAGATCCCACTGCTCGCAAACGAGGCGAGAAGTGGGGCACCCAATTCAGTTTTGAGTTGTGCTCCTAGTCCCGCTTTCTCCATGTTCGCGGGGCGTCGTCGATGCCAACAGCGTTTCCTGGCCATGGAGAGTCTCTTTTTTGAAGGAAAGAGGAAATCTCAGCACTTGAAGCCAAGCGCACACTGAGAATCTTAATGACCTACAGCGCGACGAGCTTCAGTCTGTGGGCTCGTTACGGAGCGGGCACCGTCAAGGTCGCTGTAGCCGTTAGCGTTGAGCCCGGGTAAGACGCCACGACCTGGTAGGTGCCCTGCGGAGCCTGGCTGTCGGTGCAGACCTGGGCCTGTACCGTGCTGTCAAAAATACAATTAATCTTCGTCTCGGTTATTCCGTTCAGCTGCGCCACGAGGGTCGCGCCGTTCGTAATATCCGTGCCTCCGTTGGCGCTGACCGTAAATTGCGCGCTGCCTCCATCTACGGCGATATTAGCGCTCGTGGGGCTGATCGCTATTGAATTAATAACAATGAAGACGGTAGCGGTGGCGCTGGAACTCAGGGCCTGAGCGCTGGCACTGATCCCGGCGGTTCCGGGAGCCACACCGGTCAGGACGCCAGTATTCGCGTCAACGGTCGCGACTGTCTGCGTGTCGCTCGACCAAGCGACACCACTCTTGATCTGTTTGCGGGTGCCATCGTCGTAAGTCCCGAAAGCCTGCAACTGCAGGGTCTTTCCCTGCTCCACCTGTGGCGCGGTCGGGGAGATCGCTATCGAGGTGAGCGTCGGGTTCACGAAGAAGCCTTTGCAGCTTACGGCTAGGACTAGGGTCACGAGCACGGCAAAGGCGCCGGCGAGGTGGAGTTTGTGCTGCTTCGAGGACATGATCGTGAAGACTCCTTGGGCGCGCTCGTTTTTATTCAGAAACTGACTTACCCAATTCTGACAAGAATTCAATGCCGTGGCGCGGGTGAGGCAGCGGAGCTTCGCTCCGATGGACAGCCGGGGGCGGCTGTCGCCACATATTCCCTTTGCTGTCCCACATGATTCCCTTTTGCGACGGCTTTGAAAAATTGTAGCAGAGATAATTTGAGGCGACTCGCACATCAGTACCATGCCTTGGGCGCGGAACCAGAGGCGGTAACCTCGTTTTCAGGGGTAGAACGGTGGTATCCGCAATCCTTGCAAACTGAAACTGTTGAAAGACCCATGAAGCGACAGCCCCGTAGCGCCGCCGTCTCGGCGGCTGTCGTGGGGCGTCCCGCCCCCACCCCGCGAGGGCAGGATGCCCTCGCGACAGCCGGCAGGATGCCGGCGCTACGGTCAGGGTAGGTTTAGACAGCGGCCAACAATGGGCTCTTCTGCCCCACACAACCGTTGCGATCAAAAAAGATGGCCAGCGCCGTACGGGCTACTGCCCACGATCACTGCCCACTGATCACTAGCCCCTAACGTCCCCTGCCGGGATGATGCTCCTTCTCCTGCTTCGGAGCATTCTCCCGTGGCGGTGCGCTCTCATGACGCTGCGGCGGAGCGCTTTCGTGTCGTGGAGCGCTCTGCCTGGGCGCGGTCTCATGCGAAACTGGGGCCGGACGCGACTCGTGTTGCGGACGCGAATCGTGCCGTGGCGGAGGCGGAGCGCTCTCGCGAGCATTGCCGCGCGGCTCGTACATTGGGTTGTGGCCGCTGTTCCCGTTGTCCTTATACATCGGGTTCGACTGCCGCTGGTTCTCGTTGTTCCGGGCCGGCGGGCTGGAGGGACGATCCGCGCGGTTCGATCCCCTCGAGTTCGGAGGACTTAACGGACGGTTGCCCTCGCTTGACTTCGACGAGCGATCCGCCGCGCTTGGCGGGGTGAACGGGCGATTCGACCGCGGGTTTGCGTTATTGGAGTTCGCCGGAGTCATGGGCCGATTGTCAGCCTTCGCCGGTCCGCGCGCTTCGCGGGGCGACATGGCTGGCGGATGATAGACCGCTCCGGCAGCCTTGGCCGGAACTACAGCATGCCGGAAGTCGGCGGGCCTGACCGTTGCGGCAACAGCTGGACGTCCATGGTTCTCCCGCGCGAACAACTCGCGATTCCGGCTGGCGGCCTGTTGGTGGTGCATCTGCTCGCCAAGGGGCTCACGGTGGTGGTCATGCTCAGCCGACATCTCCTGCGGAGAGGGCCGCGCCATCACACCTCCGTGGCCGCCGTTGTAGCTGACGCGGTTGATGGTCGTGTTGTTGACGATAACTGTCTTGTTGTAGACATTGGTCACGTTGGTGACGTTTACGTTGGTCACGCTGCGGTTGTAGTAGAACCGGTCGCGCTGCCAGTAGCCTCCGGCAAAACCCACACCGGTATAGCCGAAGCCGTAATTAATACCGCCGTAGAAGCCGACGTGCGGGCCCCAGTAGCCGCCGTGCCAGACGTAAAAGCCGTCGTTCCATCCCCAATAACCGGGCGTCCAGTACAGGCCTACCGGAGCGACCACCCAGGTACCGGGCACCCAGTAGTAGCCATCGTCATCGTCCCAAGACCAGTAGCCGGGCGTCCAGATGTAGCCGGGGCCGGGGCAGATGGGCTGCGCGTAGACCGGCAGCGCGGGTGGGCCGATCCTCACAGATACGAAGACCTGCGCGTGGGCGGCCACAGAAAATGAAATCATTAGGATCGCGAATACAAGCCATCGAACTGGTCGATTGCGGTTCATGTTTTTCCTTTCGCCTCGTCGGCTTTCGATGAGGCTCCGTTGCGCCGGACATAACTCAGCCGTCGGCTGGAGAGCTTGATTAAGCCTCTCTCATCCCGCCATGCCTGCCAAGTGCCCTTTGGACCGCTGTTCCGTTGGATACAAACCCCAGCGGCACAGGGATGTTTCTGAGGGCCAAGTACCGTGGAATGTGCGGGTTGGATTGAGTCGACATGCCATTCCTACTCACGGTCTTAGATGCAATGGCGCAAATTGTTGAATCTAGGGAGCTTACCCTAGGGAATCAACAGGATGGCGCAGCGTCCCTTAACACGGTTGAATTAAGGACACAAACGAGCCCTTAACATGCATGTAATCGACGACACCGATGATCGTATTCGAGACCTATGCCGAGAGATTGCCGAAGAGCATGACCCGGATAAAGTAAACGAGATGTGCGCGAGGCTTCGGCAACTGTTCCAGGTTCAGCACAATACGACCCGGCTGAGACTGCAGAATATTGCGATGCGCTTTGGGAGCCAGATGCGCTCTGCGCCAGCACCATCGCCTGAGGCGGAAGAGTCAGACTCCAGGATGCGGGCGTTGCTGAGTTTTCTCGGATTGACTTCGGGGAATGCAGCTTGAACGGGTGGAGAATCAGGTTCACTCTGACCGATCAGTAGTTTCCTTTGAGCGCCCGGTGGATGACGTAAAACCACGAAATGATTCCGTGCACGATCGCCCACAGGATTGAGTGGTTGAGCTGGAATGACAGGATCATTGCCAGCGCCATTCCCATCGAGACTCCCGCCGTCACTGCTCCGCCCTTAGCGCTCACAGGTTTCTCTCCTCTGAGGATTAGTTGAGTTTCTTAGCCCGGGGAATACGTTCGTCGATGGGCTTGCGGCCAGCGAATCCTTCGTCAGTGCCGTGCCAATGGGTGATGGATTTTTCGCCCAGATTCCAACAGAGTAAAACGATTTGACCTTCGACTTCACAGGGGAAGTCGAGCAGTCCGATGTTGAGGTCTTTGACCTGCACGCCGATGGAGTCGATTTCGGCAAGAGTGTCGCGGACGCGCTGCTCGGCCTTGGCGCGTTCGGCCTTGCGGCGGGCGAGGGGCACGATGTTCACATGCGTGCCGCCGTTGAGGAAGATGCGGTGGGCGACGGCTTGCATCTCGGCGTCGACTTCGTCCATCAGCTTCTTGCCGGCGATGGCGGTGCGCAGAAGGGACTCAAGAACCGGCAACAGCGATTGGGCTTCGTCGAGGGTGAATGTGCGGTCGGGCATGGAGATAGATCTATTCTAACCCAGGCTGGAGTTCCGGGCGTTGGCCTTTGCCTGGACAGTCTCGCTGCGCTCGGCCGGACAGCCGAGGCGGCTGTCGCCACGTGATTCTTAGAACCCTGGCGGGCGCTCGGCTGCTACGCCGAAGGCAGCCTCCAGAGCGAGTCCGGCGCTGGCTAAGGTGCCTTCGTCGAAGAGGCGGCCAATCAGAGTGACGCCGTGGGGAACGCGTCGGGGCGGCGAGAATGTGGGCATTGGATTATTCGGATCGGGAGCCCAGTCACTTCGGGCTTTGAACACTTGAACAAAACCTGCTCGCAAGGTAAGCGACGGGTGTCCGGTGAAGTTGGTGATGGTGAGCATTTCGTCGCGGAGCGAAGGCACCAGTAGCAGATCCACCTGGGAAAAAAGGCGAGCCATTTCCTCGGCCACCTTGCGGCGCAAACGGTCGGCTTGCACGAAGTCGACCGCGGAGAGGAACCGTGCTTCGCGAAAAATGTTCGGCCATGCGTCCGGGACCTGGGCTTTGAGTTGCTCTAATCCTCCAGTGAGCGTTAGCTCTTCGAAAGCTGCAGCCCCTTCCGCGAAGAGAATCAGGTTGAGCGAGCCATACGGCCAGTCGGGGATGGCAACCTCGACCGGTACCATGCCGGTTATTCGCACTGCTTCCACAGCGGCGCGGTCGACTTGGGTGGCGGGACTCTGCTTCAGCCAGTTGGGGAAGTAGCCCACGCGCAGGCCTCGCACACTGGCAGCGGCGTCGAAGTCGAGATGGCTGGGGACGCTCGCTACGTCACCCGCTTCGGGGCCTGAGATGGCCTGCAGAACCAGCATGGCGTCTTCCACGGTGCGGGTCATGGGACCGAGTTTATCGAGCGACCAGCATAGGGTCATGGCCCCGGTGCGCGGGACGCGGCCGTACGTGGGACGCAACCCCGCCACGCCACAGCGCATGGCAGGACTGACGATGCTTCCGCCGGTTTCACTGCCGATCGCGAAGCCCACTAATCCCGCGGCGGTGGCGGCTCCTGGTCCGGCGCTTGAGCCCGATGCTCCTTCTTCGAGCAGCCACGGGTTCATCGTCTGGCCTCCGAACCAGATGTCGTTGAGGGCGAGCGCGCCGAGGCTTAACTTGGCAACTAGGACTGCGCCTGCGTCGTGGAGGCGCTTGACCACAGCGGCGTCTTCAGTGGGCACGCGGTCCCTGAAGGGCTCAGCACCATACGTGGTGGGGATGTCCGCCGTGTCGAGAAGATCTTTGCCGCCCCATGGAATTCCGTGCAGCGGACCGCGGTATTTACCGGCGGCAATTTCTTCGTCTGCTTTGTTCGCCTGAGCGAGAGCAAGGTCGCGCGTGAGCGTGATGATGCAGCGCAGCTTGGGATCGAACTGCTCGATGCGTTTGAGATAAATGCTGGTCAGCCGCTCAGAGGTGAGCTTACGCTGCTCGATCCATCGGGAGAGCTGAGTAACAGAGGCGAAGGCTATATCGGCGTCGTTGTCGGGCAGCGACACAGGATCGGTCTTGCTGCGGATAAAGCGGTCGCGGTCTGGACCGATCTTCAGGCCTGGCAGCATGGGATTCCAGCGCGAGGCGGGGGCAAGTGACGGTTCGAGCGCGATCCGGCGCGGGCCGGTGCGGCGCTCGTAAAGGGGAGCCATGGTCTTGCGCCAACTGTTGGCCGCCATGGCGCGCTCTCCTGTAGTCAATTCGACCTGTAGGAGTTTCTCTGCTTCCGCGAGGGTGGTGGGCGATACTTCGGGTCCCACAGGTGGGGCCGTACCGAAAGCTGGCGGCGCTCCGGGAGGAAGATCAGCGGGATTCTGCGCCTGGCTGTGGAAGGTTGCGGCTGCACCGAGTGCGCCAAGAGAGCTAACGGCCAGAAACTGCCTGCGGGATTTGGGCATGGAGGGCATTGTAGCGTGCGAGAAGTTATGTATGTGGCTCGGGCGCTGCGCCCGCGCAAAGGCATAAGTCTGAGGAACCGTCGGGATTCTGAGAAACTACGTCCTAACCAGTTTGGAGACCGGGAAGGGCACGAGTAGAACTCGTGCCCTTCCCGGTTGTTGTTTTCTGGTTTTGCTTTCTGGTTTTGCTTTCTGGTTTTGCTTTCCGGTTATTGTTTTCCGGTTTGAGGTTGCCAACTCTTGCTTCAGTTCGGAGTCCGGAAGGTCAATGCGAGACCCTCAAGCTTTCACGGCTGCCTTACGTTGCTGGCGCAGACGCGCAATCTGGTCGAGAACACGCTGGGCAACTTCCCACTTGGTGGTTGCGGGGACGTCGATCACGTCGCTTCGCGTGATGATTGTCACCGCGTTGCGGTCGGAGTCGAAGCCTACGCCTTCGCGGGAGACATCATTCACCACGATGGCGTCGAGATTCTTTCCCATCAACTTCTGGCGGGCGTTTTCGAGGACGTTTTCGGTTTCCGCGGCGAAGCCCACCACGATCTGCGATTCTTTTCGCTGCGCAAGTTCTTTGAGGATGTCAGTCGTGGCTTCAAGTTCCAGCGTCATCGGACCTTTGTGCTTGATCTTCTGACCAGCCGTGGCCTTTGGGCGATAGTCCGATACAGCAGCCGTTTTGATGACGATGCTGGCTTGCGGAAGAAGCTTGAGAACTGCCTCCCGCATATCTTCGGCGGATTCTACCTTCGTGACTTCAGCAGCGCCCGGCGGCGTAACAGTTGTCGGCCCGCTCACCAGAAGCACGCGGGCTCCACGGCGCAAGGCGGCTTCAGCCAAGGCGTAACCCATGCGTCCGCTGGAGCGGTTGGTGAGGTAGCGAACGGGATCAATTTTCTCGCGGGTCGGGCCGGCGGTGATCAGTACCGTTTCACCTTCTAGATCCTGAGACGCGCCCAGCGCGTGGAGCACGGCTGTGACAATCGCTTCGTTGTCGGCAAGGCGCCCGGGGCCGGTCATGCCGCAGGCTAGGTAGCCAGCGTCCGGTTCGACCACCCGAACTCCTCGTTGCCGCAAGATTTCAAGATTGGCCTGCGTAGCGGCATGGTTCCACATGTTGACGTTCATCGCCGGGGCGACGACGACCGGGGCCGTGGTCGCTAGATAGAGTGTCGTCAGGAAATCAGTGGCGATGCCCTGCGCGAAGTGGGCAAGAACGTCCGCCGTGGCTGGGACCACAACCAAGGCGTCGATCGATTGCGCCACTGCGATGTGCTCGATGGCAGAGTCGATATTGGGCTGATGCTCATCTCCGGACGAGAACATGCCAGTGATGACTTTTTCTCCGGAGAGTGCGGCGAAGGTGAGAGGACGAACAAACTCCTGGGCGGCGCGGGTCATCACGACCTGCACGCGAATGCCGCGGTCCTGCAGCAGGCGGACAATCTCGGCCGCTTTGTAGGCCGCGATGCCGCCGGTTACGCCCAGAGCTACCTTCATAGAAGTTTTGATTGTTGATTTTTGAGTGTTGATTCAAAACTGCGCTGGTCGTTGCTCCGGCTCTTTATATCAATCAACAATCAACGTTCACGAAATCAACAATCGCCCCTAGTCCTGGCCCAGCGCCTTGTCCAGCGTCTCGCTGGCCCGCTCGGCGGCGCTGCGGGTCTCGGGAATCTCCCACTTCACCTTGCCGGCGCGAATCTCGTCTTGCGCGATGCGGCAGGGTTTGCGGGAACTGGTGTCGACCACTGGGGGAGCGCCGGACTGGAGTTGGCGGGCGCGCCGTGCGGCCACCAGGATGTAGCGGTAATTGCTGTCGAACCCTTCGATCAACTTCATAGGGACTCTCCCTTGAGAACCGATGTCGAACCTTTTTCAAACCGAGCGATGGTACGCGTTTTGCTGCCCTACGATCATACCCCGAACTAGCCACTTCCGCCGGTTACCGTTGGCATAGCGAACGAAGCCAGGATTGGCTGTACGCGGTCACGAATATTGGAAAGACGGCAACGATCGGCCGACGCCAGCATTTGCTTCTGCTCGCCCGATAACGGCCCACCCGAACGGCGCAAGCGTTCCGAGCGAACGATGTCCTGCAAGCTCTTAATCGATTCGTCCAGGCGATCGTTCACCAGAATATAGTCGTACTTGTCGTAATTCTCAATCTCACGACTGGCCGTGACCAAACGACGCTGGATAACCTGTTCGGAGTCCTCCCCCCGTGCGCGCAGGCGCCGCTCCAGAGTTTGGCGGTCGGGGGGCAACACGAAGGTGCTGATGGCATCAGGCAACTTCCGCTTGATCTGCTCCGCGCCCTGTACATCGATGTCGAGCAGTAGGTCATGTCCCTTCTGCGCCGCTTCGTCCAGGAAGCGGCGCGCCGTGCCGTAGTAGTTACCGAAGACGTTGGCGTGCTCCAGGAACTCTTCGCGGTCTATCATCTGCTTAAATTCATCGCGCGAGATGAAGTAGTACTGCTTGCCATTCTGCTCGCTCCCGCGGAGGGGACGAGTCGTGTAGGAAACCGAAAAGTCGAGGTCCGGAACCAGTTTCATCAATTTGGAGACGAGCGTGGATTTCCCGGAGCCCGAAGGCGCGGAGATGATGTACACCAGCGGCTTGTGGGTCGAGGAATTCATTCCAGGTTCTGCACCTGCTCGCGCGATTTTTCGATCTCGGCTTTCATGGCTAATCCGGCTTCCGTGATTTTCAAGGCTTCGCCCGCGAGTCCTGACGTCTTCGAGAGCAGGGTATTGGATTCGCGATTCATCTCCTGCAGGAGAAAATCGAGCTTCTTGCCGACTTCGCCGCCCTCGTCGAGCAAGCCCAGGAAATGTTGCACGTGGTTTTCGAGCCGAACAAGTTCTTCCTGGATATCGCTGCGGTCGACCAGGAGCGCCGCTTCCTGCAGAACTCGCTCTTTGTCTACGATCGTGCCAATCAGTTCCTGAATGCGCGATTGAAGTCTCTCCGAATAGTTCTGCAAGACCGCGCGGCGATGCTGCTGCACGCTGCGGCCGGCCTCGAGAAGGTGCGCCATGCGCTGGCGCAGTTCCCGTTCGATGCCGCGCCCTTCCTCTTCCCGCATCTGGTTGAGGCGGGTGAGGGCTTCGCCGGCTTTGGCCATAACTGCCGCCTCAATCTCTCCATCGGCGGCGTCATTGGCGGACTCCAGCGCACCGGGGATGCGGAGAACCGCGTTCAGATCAGGGTCCGCTGCCAGGGAGAACTCTGAGGCGGCGGCGCGGAAGGCAGCAATATATCCGGCGACCAGTTCGTGGTTGAGCGCGAAGCTGTCCCCGGAAGAGCGTTCCAGACTCAGCGTGACTTCAACGTGGCCGCGAGCAACCGCATCTTTGAGCGCCCGCCGCAGCTGCATCTCCAGCGAATCGGTTCCGGAGGGGAGGCGAAAGTGAATATCCAGAAAGCGGTGGTTGACCGACTTTAGCGAGAGAGAAAATGCCAGGCGGCCATTGGTGGCCGCAGTCCCGATTGCTCTCCTGGGCTCGCGCTGGACCTCACCTTTGACCTGGGCAAAACCCGTCATGGAACGTAGGGGCATAGGGGCCTGAATTCTTCAAGAACCTGCGACTGCCTTCGGCACTTCCATGTTGGCAAACTGTAAATCGTAAAACCGCCGGTACGTACCCAATTTCTGCATCAACTCTTCGTGTGCGCCAATGTCGGCGATGGTGCCGTTTTCAATGACCACGATGCGGTCGGCGCGGCGCACCGTCGACAAGCGGTGTGCGATCACGAATACGGTCCGGCCCGTCATCAGGTTATGGAGCGCGAACTGCACCAGCGATTCCGACTCGCTGTCGAGCGCCGATGTCGCCTCGTCCAGAATCAGGATCGGCGCGTTCTTCAAGAGTGCGCGCGCAATTGCCAGCCGCTGCCGCTCTCCGCCCGAGAGGCGCACGCCCCGTTCCCCGATCACTGTATCGTAACCCGCGGGCAGCGCGAGAATGAAGTCATGAGCGAGCGCCGCACGAGAGGCCGCCTCAACCTCTTTCTGAGGGACGTGGGGTTGTCCGTAGGCGATGTTGTTGCGCACGGTGTCGTTGAAAAGCACCGTGTCTTGCGTCACGATGCCGACTTGCGCTCGGAGGGACGCCAGAGTTACGTCCCGGATGTCCTGGCCATCGATGAGCAGGCGGCCCTCGGTCACATCGAAGAAACGCGGGATCAGATGGACGAGCGTGCTCTTGCCGGCACCGCTGGAGCCGACGATGGCAAGGATTTCTCCGCGGCGGACCTCGAGATTGATGTCGCTCAGAACTTCCCGGGACTCGTCCCCCGCGGCGTCGCGCGAATAGGTGAAGCTCACGTGCTCGAAGCAAACACTCTTCGAGAATTTAGGGAGTGTTTTGGCGCGCGGCTTTTCCCTGACGTCATCTTCAAGGTCCATGAATTTGAAGATTTCCGACGAGGCACCCAACGCCTGCTGGAAGTTGTTGTTAAAGATCGCGAACTTACGCACAGGATTGTAGAGGCTGAAAACCGCGGTGATGAAAGCCACGAAGATTCCCGGGGTCATCAGGTTGTGCGCAATCCGGTCGCGCCCGAGGAGCAGCAAGAGAGCGACGCCGATCATTCCCACGATATCCATGAGTGGCGAACTGATGGCTGCCGCGGCGACGGAACGCAGATTGGCGCGAAACAGACGGCGTGCGGCGCCCCGGAACCGGGAGATTTCCCAGTTCTCGGTGTTGAAAGCCTTCACGATCCGGTTGCCGGTGATGGTTTCGTGCAGGATGTTCTGAATTTCAGCGAGCTTGTCCTGGCCATGCCTGGTGGTATGCCGCACACGAGACCCGATCTTGCGCGACGAGTAAACGATGATCGGCACAAACAACAAGAGCACCCAGGAGAGGTTCCCTCCGAGGACTACCACAACTCCTGCAACAAATAGGAAAGTGAAAAACTGCTGGAGAAATTCCGCGAGCACCGAGGACATGGCGTACTGCACGCGCTCGATGTCATTGATGATTGTCGATAGCAGCGTGCCGGTGGTGTGTCTGGAAAAGAACGCGGCGGATCGCCGAAGAATCGCGTTGTAGAGATCGTCGCGCAGGTCGGTGATCATGCCGAATCCAGCATGGTTCACCAGGTACGTGCCCACGTAGTCGCAAAGCCCTTTCAGAATGGTGGAGGCAACCAGCGCGAAAGCGACGATGACCCACGCGTCAGTGAAGTACGACGGGACCAGTTGCTGCAGGTACAGGGAATAATGAGTGCCGGGAATGCTGAAAAGCTGAATGTCGCTGGATCCGGTGGAGGGATTCAGAACCCGATCAAAGATAGGGCGGACCAACAGATACTTGAATGCGTCGAGGGCCCCCACGGCAGCCATGAGCACGACCGACGACAGTATCTGCCACCAATACGGCAAGGCGTAGCGCAGAAGCCGCGTCAGTTGCCGCATGGGACTCCCCGACGGGATGGGCCGCAATCGCTTGCTGCCGCTGCAATAGACATGGGATGCAAGCCATTATTCTACTTGAGTCACAGCCATTGGAATGGCGTTTCAGCTTCCTGTCCGGCTTCCAGCCGCCGCCCCGGACTTTTCCTATTTGGGACTATCGCGGTGCACTACCTTCACCCGATATCCCGCGCGGCGGAGCTGCTTCCCTACATCCTCCGCGATCATGACCGAGCGGTGCTGGCCTCCCGTACAACCGAAGCCGATCGTCAAGTAGCTCTTGCCTTCGTGAATGTAATGCGGCAGCAGGTACACCAACAGATCCGAAATGCGCTTGATGAATTCTCGTGTCTGCGGGAATGAGCGGATATATTTGGCCACGCGGGGATGGCGTCCGGTAAGCGGCCTGAACTCGGGCACAAAGTGGGGATTGGGCAGGAAGCGGACGTCGAAGACCAGGTCCGCATCCTCGGGGACACCCTGACGAAATCCGAAACTCACCGAAGAGACGAGGATGCTTTTTCCGGACGCCTTCTCCTGAAAGCGCTCGGTGATGTGGGCGCGAAGCTCGTGCACGTTGAACTTGGAAGTGTCGATCACGAAATCAGCGAGGGCGCGAATCTGTCCGAGATGCCGGCGCTCGGCCTGGAGCGAGGACTTGACCGGCGCGTCCGTGCCCAGAGGGTGAGGACGGCGAGTTTCGCTGAAGCGGCGCAGAAGGACCGCGTCGGAGGCTTCGAGGAAAACGACCCTGGTGGGAATCATGCGCCGGACGGAATGCAATATCCCAGGAAGTTTGTCGAGCTTGGAACCCTCGCGAACGTCCACCACCAGCGCGGTGCGGCGAATCTCGCGCGATTGAACGGCCAATTCGGCGAAGCGCGGGATGAGTTCAACCGGAAGATTGTCGACGCAGTAGTATCCCAGGTCCTCGAAGGCCTTGAGGACGGAAGCCTTTCCGGAGCCGCTCATGCCCGTGATGATCACCAGTTCCGCGGATTGCTGGCCTTTGCGCACCGTCGAACGGGATGCTTTCTTGCTTCCCCGCTTTGGCTTCCTGCGCGCTTGAGACCTCGAAGGTTTTCGGGGCGTCATGAAGTGGATAGTAGCATCGAAGAAGCTGCCGTCGATTTCCGATTTTCGAATTCCAATTGCCACTTGAGATGCGCCGCGTGCAGCTGAGGCAGTTTCTCGAATTCGCTGGCAATCGACAATTGGTGGACGGCAGTCGTAAATCGGCATTGTGTCCGATACCGTTGGACATTTAACCTAGGTCGCCATGAAGAAATTTGACGATTTGACGGAACGCGAAGTGCTGGCGCTGGCGATCTCCTCGGAAGAGGAAGACGAGCGCGTGTATGCCGACTTTGCCGAAGGGTTGCGGCAGGATTATCCCGCGACTGCGGCGATGTTCGAGGGCATGCGCGAGGAGGAAGCGGGACACCGGCGGCGGCTGATTGAGCTGTACCGGCAGCGCTTCGGAGAGCACATCCCGCTGATCCGGCGGCGCGATGTCCGCGGCTTCGTGGAACGTCCCGCATTGTGGCTGATGCGTCCGCTGCGGATCGAAGCGGCGCGCAAGGCGGCCGGCACCATGGAGGTCGAAACCCGCCGCTTTTATGAAAAAGCAGCGGCGCGTACGCAGGACGCCAGCATTCGACAACTTCTCGACGACCTCGCCTACGAAGAACGGTCGCACGAAACCCGCGCGGAAGAATTGGACAAGGAGAAACTTCCCGCGACCGTGAAAGCCCAGGAAGAAAAGGCACAACGGCGGCTCTTCGTCCTGCAGATTGTTCAGCCCGGACTTGCGGGGCTGATGGATGGCTCAGTCTCCACGCTGGCGCCCGTGTTTGCCGCCGCCTTCGCCACGCACGATAGCTGGGATGCCTTCCTGGTGGGCCTGGCCGCCTCGGCCGGGGCGGGCATCAGTATGGGATTCGCAGAAGCGCTGTCCGACGACGGAAGCTTAACTGGTCGCGGGCATCCTTGGGTACGGGGTGTGATTTGTGGTGCGATGACGGCGGTTGGCGGTATCGGTCATACGCTGCCATTTCTGATTCGCGACTTTCGCCTGGCATTGTGGGCCGCGGGCGTGGTTGTGTTGGGCGAGTTGGGTGCGATCACCTGGATACGGCATCGCTACATGGATACGCCGTGGGTCTCCGCCGCGCTGCAGGTGGGATTGGGCGGAGTGTTGGTATTTATCACGGGCGCGCTGATCGGGAGCTCGTAGCGCCGCCGTCTCGGCGGCTGTCCCGAGAGCCCCTCGCCCTCGGGAGCGGCGGGTCGAGTTGAAATGGCCGGCTCCCGTGTCGCTGCAGGAGCGGCGGGCGGGGACGCCCGCCGGACAGCCGCCGGGACGGCGGCGCTACGGTTGCGTGTCCAGCGGATGTCTGCTCTTCTCGTAGAACTCATTCTGCAGTTTCAGGCTGGCGCCGTCGGCTTTCACTGCTTTGATCGCCTTTACGACCGAATCCATCCACCACTTCATCTGATATTCGCCCAACTCTTTCGTGGCCGCGGCGCCTTCGCCGGAATAATGGAAGGGGAAGCGCGCGTACCACCAGATACCGGTATAGACGCTTTCGGGGAGACTCTGGCGGTGCTGGTCGGCGCCGGATTCGTTCGCCGCGCGTTCCATGTGCACGGTGTCGGGGCGGGAGATCATCATCTTCGAGGTTTCGCTTTCGCCGGCATGCATGTCTATGGAGGTCTTTCTCGGCGGACCTCCCGTCTGCGGCGTGCGCTCATCGAAAACATAGACAACGTAGTCGTGCGGCTTGTCGAGCTGCGACTGCGCGAAGAACGGTAGAAGACTGTTATTGCCGCCGTGGCCGTTGACGATCAGGATTTTCTTGCAGCCATTGCGCGCCATTTCATCGGTGGTCTCCTGCAGGAGAGCTAGTTGCATGTCGCGGCCGTAGGCAATCGTGCCGGGCTCGTGGCGGGCTTCGGCGATTTGTCCGAAATAGTATTCGGGGAAGACTACCGCGTATTCCTGCTCGGCGGCGTGTAGCGCCGCATAGCGGACGTCCAGCAAATCGGTGCCGAGGGGAAGATGGGGACCATGTTTCTCAAGGATTCCGAATGGCAGCAGGCACGTTCCCTGGGAGCGGTGAATGCCTTCGCGGAAGTCGGAGGCTGTGAGCTCTTCCCAATGGACCGACAGCTTTGCTTGTGCCTTAAGATGTTGAGGCAAGGTCAAGATGATCCCGAGCAGAAGAAACATCGGAACAAGAAGAGTTCTGCAGAAGTCATGAGGCATGCTTAAATCCCTCCGCAGCGGCGAATTCTAACATGTAGAACGCTCTATTAAAACGTATGAATAGAGGATTCTTGCCCTTCCGCCGTGGGGCGGGCGAGGCCCGCGGCCCCACCCACACAAGTTATGTCCACCACAGTACCCGTCTACTTGAGTTTCGCTGAAGCCGGAAGCTGAAGCCTGAAGCCCGCTTTTACGGAGCTTCGATCAACTCCATCCTTCCATCCCGGGTACGATGCAGCACCATCACCTTGCCTTTGGGATCGCGGAAGACGAAGACGTCGCGGTCGCGGAAGTGGGCTTCTTTGATGGCCTCTTCTAGGGTCATGGGACGAATGGCTACGGCGTCCTCGGAGCGGACGAGGTGTACTTCAGTCGTCTTCGCTACCGCGGGATAGCGGTGTACGAGCACTGGCACCGCCGTCTTCTCCGACAAGCCGACTGCGGTCTGCACGTCATTTTGATTTCCCTGCGTGGAGTGACCGTTCCACTTCTGGACCTCTTCGGTCTTGCGGGCGGAGCGTTTCTTCGATTCCCAGCGCGACTTGTACTTTACGGCCTGCTTCTCGAGGTGATCGAGGGCTTCGTTGACCGCGATGCTCATGTCCTTGGCTTGAGCAAGACCTACGAGCGGGCCGTTGCGGGGACTGATGGTGATTTCGGCTTTGTGGCGGTGTTTTTCGACGGCGAGGATGACCTTCGTTTCAAATCTGTCGCCGAGAATTTTTCGGATCTTTGTAAGGCCGGTTTCTACTTCTTTGCGGATGGCGGGAGTTACGTCGTAGTGTCTTCCGGTGTATTCCACGTTCATGAGCGCCCCTCCTAGTCGTTTCACCAGTCGAGTTAAATCGGGCATCACATTTTGGAACTTGGCAGCTGGGAACCTCAGGGGCCAAAGCCCCATTTCTTATCTCATTCGGATTCGGCACGGCTGAAGCCGTGCCCTGATACGAATCCCGCGTCCTTGAGCATTTCACTCGTCTGTTAGAGCGTGGGCGAGACGCCGGCGCTACGGACTCTTGAAACGCTACTATTTTTTTACCCGGCGTTGGTGAGTGCTCGGGATGCGCATGTCTTCCCGGTATTTGGCTACCGTGCGGCGAGTAACCTGGATGCCCTGGGATTGAAGGATCCTGGTGATTTGCTCGTCGGTCAGCGGGCGGCTGGGATCTTCTTCATCGATGAGCTTCTTGACGCGGCGCTTGAGGATGAGCAACGACGTGTTGCCGCCCTCGGGGCCTTGTACGCTCTCGCTGAAGAAATATCGTAGCTCGAATACGCCCTGCGGAGTGTGGGCGTACTTGCTGGCCACAGCACGGCTTACGGTGGAAGGATGCACGCCGATTTCTTCGGCCACCTCCTTGATCATCATGGGTTTCAGGTGATCGATGCCTTTTTCGAGGAACTCGTACTGGCGGGCGACGATGGAGTAGCAGACTTTGGTGATCGTCTGCTTGCGCTGCTCGATGTTCTTGATGAGCTGGATGGCGCTTTTGTAGCGCTCTTTGACGTAGTCACGCGTGTTCTTGTCGTTGCCGTCGCGAGTCAGCAACTTCTTGTAGGCGGGATTGAGGCGAAGCTGGGGCAGGTCTTCGTCATTCATGATGACGAGCCACTCGTCTCCGTGCTTCACGAAAGCAACGTCGGGCTCGATCAACCGCGCCTGGACTTTGTTGTAGCGCAACCCGGGACGGGGATCGAGCGTGCGGATGTAATCGAGCGCCTGCTGCACCGCTTCTAAGGGGCGTCCAATCGCTTTCGAAATTTCCTTGTGCTGCTTGTTCTGCACGGCCCGCAAGTGCTGATCGACGATGGCCGTAGCGTCCTGCAGGATCTGTGCGGTGCCGTTGCCGTTCTTGTGCAACGCCAACTGTTGTTGGTGGTAACGCAACTGGGAGAGCAGGCATCCGCGCAGGTCGCGACAGCCCACGCCCGGAGGATCTAGTTGCTGGACGGTGTCGAGGGCTTCCTGCAAGTCTGCAGCGCTAAAGTTCGCCTTGTAGGTTGGAACTGCCGGCTTGGGCGCCTCTGGCGCGGGGGCGACAGCGGCTGCTGTCTCGATTCCTCTCGAAGAGAAAGAAGCTTCGGCAGGACGATTGTTGCTTTCAGATGCTGAGCTTCCAGTAAGGTAGTCGAGACCGGGACCTGCACCGTTGCCAGGTGCAATCTCAAAGGCGGCAGACGAGTCAGAGAGGGACGGGTCCACTCCTTCTGTCACAGGGTCGGTCAGACTCTCCGCCAGTCCCAAGGCTTGCGCCTCGCTCACAATATTCTTCGCAGTCACTGCGTCGGCTTCAGGCGATGCCGGCGGGGCCACGCCGAGCAACTCGTCATCGCTCGCAATCAGGTAACCGTCTTCATTGAGGTTGCCGATGATCAGGTCGGCGGCCTCGCGCACTTCTTTGCGCAGGCTTAGCGCCCCCAGCTGCCATGAGAGATGATCAGTGAGATTGCTTGGCTTAGAGAGGAAATTCTCGAACGACGGGCGCTCGATCTCTTCCATCTCGCTGTGGGTACGATAACCGGGGTCGAGATAGTCCTGGAAGAACGAGCCGAAATCGATCTCTTCGAAGGGATCTTTCTTTTCGGCCGCGGGGATAGGATTTTCTTCGGTGGTGGCTGCAGCGGCGCGGTCGCGGTCTTCTTCTTTCTTGCCGACGTCATCGAGGAGCGGGACCGTCTCTTCCAGCTCTTCGAGAACCGGGTTCTCGACCATTTCAGTGTTGATCATGTCCTTGAGCTCAAGCTTGTTGAGCGCGAGGACAGAGACCATCTGCACCAGGCCAGGAGTGAGGATCTGGCGCTGGGAGAGCTTTACACTGAGTTTGTGCTGCAACAAAACCATGTGTTCGGCCGATTCTTTCTACTTTTGCTTTGTCATTCCGAGCGAAGCGAGGAATCTGCTGTCTGCACGCGCCCAAGGCAGATTCCTCACGGCTAAAGCCGGTTCGGAATGACAACAGAACTTCACACCAGCGAGAAACTCTCGCCCAGGTACACGCGTCGGACTTCCGGATCGACCGCTAGCTCTCCGGGCTCGCCGTGACGGAAGATTCTTCCGTCATCGATGATGTAGGCCCGGTCGGTTACCGAAAGCGTTTCGCGCACGTTGTGATCCGTAATCAGGACTCCGATGCCACTTGCCCTTAGCCCGCTGATGATCTTCTGCAGGTCGAGGACGGCAATGGGATCGATGCCGGAAAACGGTTCGTCCAGCAAAATGAATGTGGGATTGATGCACAGGCAGCGGGCAATCTCCACGCGCCGGCGCTCTCCCCCAGACAGCGCATAGCCGCGGTTTTGGCGGATATGCTCGAGGCCAAGCTCGTCGATGAATTTTTCCATCTTCTCGCGGCGCTCGTGCCAGGAAATAGGTTGCGCTTCCAGCACCGCGAGGATGTTTTCCTCTACTGTGAGCTTGCGAAAGACCGAAGCTTCTTGCGGGAGATAGCTGATGCCATACTGGCGCGCCCGCAGATACATGGGAACGTCAGTGATGTCCTGACCGCCGTACAGCACGCGGCCAGTGTCTGGGGGGATCAAACCTACAATGGCGTAAAAAGTAGTAGTCTTACCGGCCCCGTTAGGTCCTAGTAATCCAACAACTTCGCCTTGCTCGACGCTGAGGCTAACGCCGTTTACGACCCGTCGGCCACGATACGACTTGCCAATTCCATCTGTGGCCAAGGTACGCATTTATCTTGCCATTTATCGGGCCACTCGCGTCTGCGTCACCACAGGAGTACTTGCTTCGCCTTCTACGAGCACCCTACCATCGCGTCTGAAGAAAGTCAACGAAACCCCGGTAATCTTGCCTCGTTCGGCATCAAAAATGCTAGGCGGCCCGCCGGTGAGGACGAATTTGTCCTCGGCAGCCAGGTAGACCAGTTTCTGACCTTCCGCCCGTCGGGTCGACTGCTGGATCACTACGTTACCCTGCACGACCATTCGATCCAGCTGGCCCGGACTCGCAACTGATTGCTTATCAGACGTTTGGCTGCGAGGGAGGAGAAACGCATCGACGGTCTGGGCTGAGGCTGTGAAGTCTGCACCTTTGACGACCACGCCACTCTCGTAGTGCGCCTTTCGCTCCGCGTCGGTGTAAGTGAATTCGGTGCCGGTGATGGCGATAGCACTGTTTTTCGTGCTTTTCCCCGTCGGTTCGGCGGCTCGTGCACTCGTGTCTCCAACATCTTTTTCGGCTCGACGAGGATGGTCAGGACCGCATGACCGGGCGTGCCCTGAGCGGTCACAGATCGCCGGTCGCGGTCAAACTGGATCGACGGTGCCTGGATGACGCTGGCATCCTGCCACAGGCGGGCGTTGCCGTTATAGACCGCAATCCCCGGATTGCTGCGGACGCTCATCTGGCGTGCCGTCACGTGAATCGGGGAAGCCGACGCCAGCAGGGCGCCGTTGGGTTGTTCCTTCAACTCGCTGTACGTGCTCTTGACGTCGCCCTCGGCGAAAGCATCGCCGGTGGCGCGGTTAATCCGGATGGTCTGCGCTGTGGCAGACATGCCGCCGGCAGTGACTTGTGGATTTCCGCTGAGAACAATGGTCTGGTCGGCAGGAGCATAGCGGGCACGGTCGGCCCACGCTTGTGTTCGCTTCTCGGGACTCTGGTTGTCGGTGTAGGTGACGTTGTCGGTCTGCGTGATCGATTCGATCCCGCCTTGCGGCAGGAATGCTGCTTCGACGGCATGGCTGGTGCTGATGCGGTCGGGTTCACCGGGATTGATGCTGACGATTTTCGCGTCAGGTGCACCATGAAGCGCAGCTAGATGGCTGCGACCGTCTGAGGTGCGGTCGAACTTCGCCTCGAACTTCCCTGCTGTGACCACGGTGCGCTGAAGTTGAGCGTGAGGCTTATTCGATTGAGAACTCTTAGCGGGGAAAACCGTGATCTGGGCGGCGCCGGAGGTTACCGCGCGGTCGAGAATGCGACCGTTCGCAAGCAAGAAATCGATAGCCGGTGCGGTGAGTTCGAAATCCTGCGGGGGCGGACCATTCGCCGAGGCGTTACCTTGGCTCGTTTGCTGGATCAGGCGCACTCCTTCGTCGGCTCGCACCTTATCAAGTTTCTTGCGGCCGACGAAATCCAGAATCAGGCGGCCGGCGCGGGCCTCTAGCGGTTGCACCCCGGAACGCTCGACCTGAACGTTGCCTCTCAACACAGCGCTCTGCGGTTCGTTGTGCGCGAGCATGAGTTCGGCCACGTCGGCGCGGGCGTGAACTTTCGAAGTTTGCTCGGGGCCCGCCGCATTCCGAGACGATATTCCCGAGCGAGCTGCATTTGACCTTCCCGCCGAACGCGCGGTTGGGCGGGCTTCCTCAATCCTGGTCTCTGCAGTCACATCGCCCGCTGCCAATGCTCGCTCGACATTGTTGTCTTGCCCCAGGAAGAACGTGGCTCTCTCCGCCTGCAGTGTGTCCGTACCCCGCTCGACTCGCGGATCCTCGACGACGATCTGCCGCAACTCATTGATGACGACGGCGCTCGCGGCATCGATCACCGCCGCATCCGGTCCTGCAAGCTGTACATGGATCTGCGAGGCCAGGGTCAGCATATGCGCCTTGCCCGCATACTGCACGCCCACGGCCGATCCCGACGCTTGGGGTGTACGGAACTCGACCCGGGCATTGGTCCAGGCGTTTCCTGTCTCGCGGTTGAAGACCAGATCGCGCGTCTTCAAATGGATGGGATTCTTCAGTTCCTTGGGCATGGCTTGGTCAGGTCCGGTCAAGCCGGTCGGATTCGCTTCGAGATCGATCTGCACTTCGCCGTTGGCGGTGATGTCACCGGACTTGGGATCATAGGCAAAGTCTTCTCCGGAGATCTGGTCGAAACGCGAAGAATCCTTCCCGTAAAGAACGATGCTGACGTTGTGCAGTTCGGCGCGTCCGTTCAGCTTGAATTGCTTGAGATCCGTGGCCTGTATGGTGAACAGGGTACGCCCACCATCGGACTTGGAGAACTGAAAGCCTTGCGCCGTTTGCTTGATGTCGTAGCCAATCTTGTTGGGAACTTCCTTCAGCCCATTGCGCACTCGCATGCGCGCGTAGAAATACATCCCCACTACTACCACCGTGAAGAGCACGGCAGTCGCCAGCAGCCAGCGGCGCAGACGGTAGATGGGGAGCGGCATCCTGAGTCCAGTCTAGCTGAAGAGGTTGTCGGTCAGCATGTCGTGTCTAGTCACCAGCGGGGGCCGCGGCTTTCACGCTTTCGCTTTCGGAACGGACCGATCTATAGTCCCGCAACGAGAGTTCCAGGCCTCCGTATTCGGGATGATCGTTATGTCCGATGGTGAAAGCGATATCGATGGTGTCGCCGGCCAGAAGTGGCGACTGCTGCAGGCGCTCGGCCATGCGCCAGCCCAGGGCGTCGAAGACGATGAAGTCTCGCCACGAGCCAGTTCTCAGTTCTCGGTTCTCAGTTCTCAGTTCTTCGGCGGACACTGTTTTTTGGCTGCGGCGTATGGCGGCGCCGTCGGGATGGCAGCGGGGAGTGGTGAGTATCGCTACCGGGGAAAGCTTCTGGTGAGAGGACACTGGTTCCAAAGACTCGCCGGTTGCAGATTCGTGTTCGCGGGCGCCGGACAGACTTAGACTCTCTTGCCTCCGCGCTCCAGTTCTCAGTTTGAGTTTCACATGCTTTTCTTTCAGGATTCGCGGCGGCGCGGTTATCTGAACAGCGAGTGCCGAGAACACCGGCTCCGGATTCGCTACTCCATATGGTTCGAGCATGCGCAGCGCCTGAAACAGAGCCGGCGTGATTTCGTCGAGTTGCAGTTCGGCGTCGAGGTCTAGCAGCGGGTCGAAGTCGGCAGCAGTCAGCCGGGCACGAGCGAAAGCGTCGAGTTTGGCGCGAAGTTGCGGAATGTTCGCCGCGGGCATGGCGAAGCCGCAGGCGTGGGCGTGTCCGCCGTAGCGGGAGAAAAGGTCGCTGCAAGATTCAATGGCTTCGAGGAGGTGGAAAGCGCGAATGGAGCGGCCGGACCCGAATGCATCTTCACCTTCACGCGAGATCACGATTGTGGGACGGTTATAGCGTTCGAGCACTCGGGTTGCGGTGATGCCGATGACGCCCCGGTGCCAGCCGTCGCCGTCGACCACAATGCAGTAGGCGTCACAGAGGGCCGGATCGGCGCTGAAACGCTCTTCGACTGCGGCCAGGATTTTGCGTTCTTCCTCCTGACGGTCGGTGTTGAGACGATCGAGTTTGGCGGCGAGTTCGCGGGCGCGGACAGTATCCTTCACGCTGAACAGTTCGATCACGTCGCGGGCCACGTCCATGCGTCCGGCGGCGTTGATACGCGGCGCGATTCGGAAGGCCACCTCGGTCGACGTTGGTGGCCGCTTGGTGGAAATCTGCGCGACTTCCAGCAGAGCTTTCAAGCCGGGGTTCACGGCCTTGCGCAAGGCGTCCAATCCAAGGCTGGCAAAAACTCGATTCTCACCAGTGAGGGGAACTGCATCGGCAATTGTGGCTATCGCTACCACCTTCATGAACGACAGCAACAGCCGCGGCAGATCCTTGGCGTCGAGACGGCGCTGCATTAATCCTTGCGCCAGCTTGAATGCCACTCCCGCGCCGCAGAGTTGCTTGTACGGATATTCGCAGCCTGCCTGATTTGGGTTGAGAACTGCCAACGCATTGGGAACGCCGTCCCGGCCGGGAAGGTGGTGGTCGGTGACGATCAGATCGACGCCGAGTCTCTTCGCTGTTTCCGCGGGAGTGAAGGCGCGAATGCCCATGTCGACGCTAATGATGAGGCGAATACCTGCTGCGGCGGCAGCCTCGATCACGTCGCCGCGCATGTCGTAGCCCTCGCGTATGCGGTGGGGAACGTGGAAGTCGGCTGCGCCGCCGCAAAACTCGATCGCGGTCTTCAGGATAATGACGGCCATGGTGCCGTCGACGTCGTAGTCGCCGTAGATCAGGATGGGTTCTTTGCGTTCGATGGCAGCGTCGAGGCGGTCGACCGCAGCGGGGAGTCCAGCCATTCGTCCAGGATCGTGAAGATGGGAGAGTGATGGAGTCAGAAACCGGGCGGCGGATTCGGCGTCGGTAATGCCTCGGTGGACTAGGAGCGGAGCTAGGACGGACGCAGCGGCGTTGTCGATTCCGCGGATTGCTGAGTTTTGCAACTCCGTCGCCAGGCGCGCGACGACATCGCCGTCGGAGGTCTTTTGAAGCCACTTCATTCGGATGGAGCAGTCTACTACTGTCGGCGGGATGCAGACAGAAACCGCCGAGTTTGGCTCGGCGACCGGGTCAGAGACCCGGTCCCACACAGAGGCCCCCGCGCACTCGGTTAAGTTTCTTCGTCCTGATCGGAGTCGTCGATGGCCAGGCCGCCGAATTCGTCGGAAACTTCGAGCAGGCGCTGGTAGCGCTCGTACCACTCGGTGCTGACTTCGCAGAGGAACATCGAGCCCTGGTAGGCCCATCCCAGCTGAAGAAATCCGACCTTGCCCACATGCGAGCGGAACCAGCGGGCGTCTTCGACATCGTCGCCGTCGGTGAACTCGGAGTTGGACAGGCGCTCGAGAAGTCCATCCAACTCCTCGCGTTCCAGCGTCCAGGCGTGCATGGTCAGGAAGGCAGCGCCGCTCGACTTGGCCAGTTCCACGAAATCTTTCCAGCCGTCGGGATTCGAGCCCGCCTCCCACATGACGCACTGCACCTCTTCGAAATCCACGTAGCCGTGGAAGCGGCGCATGCCATGGCCTTCGATGAAGGCGATCATGTCGTCTTTCACCGTCGTCAGATCGTCTGGAATGGGAGACATGGGTTCTCCGCAATTGTATGCCGTTCACAGGTGGGGTGCCAGCGGCGGAGAGGCCGAGAGGAGCTGGAAGGGCAGGCTGCTCGTCCCTCGCGTGTGTTACACTTTTTGATTCACACAGAGCGTCCGCAGCAGACAGGCATTCGATCCGCACATGCTTTTTTCCAAGGAATATGTGGGCTACCTGGCCCGCGAAGTCACCAAGAAACTGATTGCAGGCAAGTTTATCGAGGCCACCCCTGTTCCCGTGGTCACGGAACGCGTGCATGCCGCCCTAGTCGATGAACTTTCGCTCGAAGACCGTATTAACGACGAAGTGCGCGTGATCCTTGAGGCCTACTCCGAAGAGATGCAGAAGACCGGGGCGAACTACCAGGAGATGTTCCGCAAGGTGAAGAGCGAACTGGTACGCAAATACAAGGCGGTGCTGTGAGACTGAGCCGCGACAAAGTCAACGTGCTGGCGCGGGCCGTCGCCGACGTCCTCAAGGAGATGGACGAAGTCGAGTTCATTGAGGACCCGAACACCATCCGCCAGGAAACTCGCAAGATTCTGGAAGAGTTGCTCAACCAGGAAGAACGAATCGATCAGGCCGCCCGGCAGAAGATCGAGAGCCAGAAGCGGACGATTCTCGAAGGCTCGCAGGAGTGGGACATCCTGTATCGGAAATACTACAACGAGGAAGTGAAGAAGCTGGGCGTTTGATTTCACCGCGGTCGCCAAATCAGGCGCCTACCCGTCAGCCCAACACGTGTCGACTATTGCTTTGCTGGCATGCCTAGTGGGGCAGCCCGAACGCGTAAAGGTTGTTGCCCGCTGAAAAGTAGAGAACGCCATTCACAACCACTGGCGAACTCACTCCTTGCGGACAGCTGGTGGCATGCTGCCAAAGTATGGCGCCAGTCTTCGCGCTTAAGGCGTAAGCAGAGCAATTGCTCGACCCGACGTAGACGACTCCATTCGCAACCGCCGCTGCGGCCACTCCGCCGACGGAAGCGGTCTTCCAAATCAGCGCACCTGTTTTCGCATTCAGCGCGTACAAATCGCCCCCAGAGTCGCCAATGTATACCGCGCCCCCTGTCACTGCGGGCGAGTTGAAGATGGCGCCGCCGGTCGTGTATTTCCACAGCAGGGATCCGGTCGCGGCGTTGAGAGCGTAGACATTGCTGTCTGAACTTCCCGCGTAGACCACGCCATTTACAACGGCGGGTGAGACATCTTGCACCGAGATCGGATATTGCCAAACGATTGGACTACCGTTCACCGATATGGCCACCAAATCAAAGGCGGTCCCGCTTGCGGCCCCGACATAAATCTCTCCTTTTGCAATCGCGGCCGGAGAGAAACTCGGTGTCGCAAAGTCAAAAGTCTCGTAGATCAAGGTGCCGTTGCTGCTGAACTTAAACAGGTCGTAGCCCGCAACGGCGTAAGCCGTGACATAGACGTAACCGCCGTACAGCACGACTGAAGACACCTGAGCTCCAACGTAGTTTGCCCACACCGTGAGCCCGCTTCTTGCATCCAGAGCGCTGAGATAGAAGCCGCCCCAGACGTAAACCATTCCGTTGCCAACAACGGGCAGCGGCTGGGAAGACGTGACGCCCAATTTGCTCTTCCAAAGTAGTCCGCCGGTCGCGGCATTCAGCGCGTATACGTAGCCATCATCTGAATCAAAGAACACGGTCCCAGCGGCCACCACCGGCGGCGAAACATAGCCGCCGGCCGTGAAGCTGAAATTCTGCGTAAGACCGCTAACATTGGATGGGGTGAGAACGTTCTCATAGGGGTTGTATCGCGACCCGGCCGCAGTAAAGCCAAACTGGGGCCAATTCGTTGTGGTTGGGGGTGGACCGGCAGACCTGGAAAGTTCGGTTGCGGCTTGACCGAAGCTCATGGCCGTCAGCAGTTGCGCCGCCACGATTGCTAGAAATACTCGACTCCCTGTCGAGGTCGAGCTTGATTTAGACATTTTCTGGCCTACCCCAGCTTGACGCCTCGATTTACGTCACCACTGTACACCCGAAAAGGGGGCACACCATATGGGGTGAGCCCGAATCCGTCTCCGCTCCTCAAGAAACAAGCCCCGCGCGGGCGCGCGGGGCTACGGGGGGAAACGCGGCAGGAGAAAACTCAGGCGGCGTCCCGCCGGCGTTGAATGGCCTGCAGGTGCTGCTGGTATTGTTGGGCGTTGCTGACGATTTTGCGGTGGGGCAGGCTGGTGACCCACTGTTGGCACGGGATGGAACGGCGCTCACGGCGAGTGCCCACGTTCCCCCGGTGCCTCAGGTTCAGCGGATGCTTTTCCAGGGTCTGCTGCTGCAAGCCACTGCCGTCGTTCACGTTGAAGATTCCGATGTAGCCGCCTTTCAGCAACTCCAGCGGCTGCTCGATCTGGCTCATGCAGTCGAATTGAGTGGATCCCTGGGCGCGAAAATTCTCAAACCAGGCAGGGTAAACGAAGTCGGAGACCAGAACGTTGTCGATGGGATAGGCGAAGCTGTCGTCCTCGCAAGCGTCGCAGACTTCGTAGGCGTAGAGCGTACGGGTCGTGTCGGCGTTCT
>QIAM01000060.1 GCA_003225555.1 Acidobacteriota bacterium
TTGACAGCATAGATCGACCGAGAGGAGGTCGATCATGACCGAACTACGCAAGCGAATGATTGAGGATCTGCGGCTGCGGAACTACTCCGACCGGACGATCCTGACCTACACAAACGCCGTTGCTGATTTCGCCCGCCACTTTCACAAGTCGCCGGACAAGTTGAGTGCAGAGGAAATCCGACAGTATCAACTCTACCTGCTGGACGAGCGGAAACTCGCCTGGTCAACATTCCAGCAGCGAACCGCGGCGTTGAAGTTCTTCTACACGCGCACACTCAAACAGAATTGGTTCGTGCAGGAAGTCGCCAAGCCGAAGAGAGTGCGGCGCCCCTTGCCAACTGTGTTGAGCCGCGAGGAAATCACAGCACTGCTCGACGCCACGCCGAATCTGAAGCATCGCACCCTGCTGGCGACCCTATACGCCACAGGATTGCGCTGCGCCGAAGCCCAACAGCTCAGAGTGACTGACATTGATAGCCAGCGGATGTTGGTTCTGGTACGCGAAGGCAAGGGCCAACTCCCCCGACAGGTCATGCTCTCGCCTAAACTACTGACCTTGCTGCGCATCTATTGTCGCTGGTGGAAACCCAAGGAGTGGCTATTTCCCGGTCACAAGCCAGACTGCCCCATGCATCTATCCGGTATGCGGCAGATCTGCCACGAACTCGGCAAAAAGGCCGGCATCAAGAAACGTGTTCACCCTCACGTGATGCGCCATTCGTTTGCCACCCACCTGCTGGATGCTGGCACAGACCTCCGCGTGATTCAGCTCTTGCTCGGTCATGCCGACCTCAAGACCACGGCTCGCTACCTCCACGTCTCCGAACGGAGATTTCGAACCACCGTGAGCCCGCTGGATGATCTGCCGATTCGGGAAATCCTGACCACCGATGGTGACGGCAGAAGAAGGTGAGAGAACATCGACTCGAAGTAGCCGATGTCTTCCTTCAATATGGGGAAGCTTTCCTAAAGCGATGGGGACACACCGTCTCCCCACCGCAGCGGAGAGCTCTCCGCGACATCGGCATCTGCCGTACTGCCGCTCTGGGCGGACATATCGAACAGTGTGACGGTTGCGCCCACGAAGTGATGGCCTACAATTCCTGCCGGAATCGGCACTGTCCGAAGTGCCAATCCACCGCGCGCGACCACTGGCTGGCGGAACGAGCCAAGGAACTGCTGCCCGTGCCCTACTGCCACGTGGTCTTCACCGTGCCGGAACCACTCGCACCGCTGGCTTTACAGAACCCGCAACTGGTGTACGGGTTGTTGTTTCGAGCGGTCTCTCAGACCCTGCTGGAGATCGCAGCCGATCCGCGGCATCTCGGCGCACAAATCGGTTTCCTGGCCGTGCTGCACACCTGGAGTCAGAACCTCCTACACCATCCTCACATTCACTGCGTAGTACCGGCAGGAGGGCTTGCGCCAGACGGCTCACGTTGGATCCCTTGTCGTCGCAAGTTCTTCCTGCCGGTGAAAGTGCTTAGCCGGCTCTTCCGCGGCAAGTTTCTGGCTCTGCTACGGGATGCCTTTGCCGCCGGGAAACTCCAGTTTCACGGACAGTTGGCTCCTCTTCGAGAGCCCGCCCGGTTTCACGCCTGGCTGCGCCCGTTGCAAGAGATCGAGTGGGTGGTCTACGCCAAACTCCCTTTCGGCGGGCCGGAATATGTACTGAAGTATCTGGCCCGCTACACCCATCGGGTGGCCATCTCCAACGGGCGCCTGCTCAGCCTGGAAAACGGCCAAGTAACTTTTCAATGGCGGGACTCCAAAGACAACAACCAGATCAAAACCATGACGCTGGATGCGGTTGAGTTCATCCGACGATTCCTACTTCACATCCTGCCCTCGGGTTTCGTCAAAATCCGCCATTTCGGCTTCCTGTCCCGTCGACGCCGCTCGGCCGCGCTCGAACTTTGCCGCCAGCGGCTTCCGCAACCTGTGGCCACCACGGCCACTGCCCCGATTCTGACGGAGCGGCAGCAGTGCGCCGTCGAGCGCCGTTGTCCGGCTTGTCGGACTGGAAAGATGCACACTCGCCGCTGGATCTCCGCCGGCGAACTTCTGGCCCCTGTCGATCATGCCAAACCAGCCTATCAGATGGATTCTTCATGATGACAAAACAGGAAACCAGAAAATTCGACCAACAATCTCGGCTACCGCGTCACCGCCGCGACACGTGTGCCTGTGCAACCGCGATCAGCAGCACGACTCTGCCTATCACGCGTATCGAGCGTGATTCTGAGTCGCTCGATGACTCCTGCCACGCCTCTTTCAGCCAGCAGTCCAGTGCTCCAACCGCCACCTCGCAGCAGATCGGCAGATTCAATCCCCATAGACCATTCTGGGCGGCTTAGTACAAATCGCCTTATCGTGAACGCTCCGGCCCCGAACACTATCCTGCTACTGCGGTCTCTGTCGCCGGAGCGCTCACGATAAGGCGCTAAGGACTTATCGCCAGCTATCAGCAATACGGCTATGGCGCCTCCCAATCTAGGGCGTAGATTTCCTGACTACCCGTGTCGCGGACGAGGAGCGGCGAGC
>QIAM01000061.1 GCA_003225555.1 Acidobacteriota bacterium
CCCTCTTCGCAGTTTACGAACTCAACGACAATCCACACCGGCAACGGTCACGGCGCCCCTGTCTCTCTATCCCGCAATTCGACATCCCAATACTAGAATTCCGCGATTGTTTCGCTCGACCAACCCCAACTACTGGGATTCATATCCCTACCTTGCACTACTGACTGTCGTTCGTGATCACTTCACGAATAATGCAGGCTAGGTGCACCGGTTTCGTAACCGGGCTTCGTGCGCCGTACGTTTCTGCAACAAAATCTCCTCCGAATCCGTATCTGACATCAAGCGGTGGACGGAGCCAGAAAGGCTTACCTTCCTTATCTGGCCCCGTCCAACCTCATAGAAAGCATGTCTCTCGCGGATCTCATCGGCGACGTTCTCCGCACGCTCTGGGCTCACAAGCTGCGCGCCTTTCTTACCATGTTCGGAATCGCGTGGGGCATCGTGTCGATTGTCCTCATGGTTGCGGCGGGCGAGGGACTGCGCAAGGGGCAGGAAGAACAAGCCCGCAACCTGGGCAAGGACGTGATGATTGTGTTTCACGGCCGCACCAGCCTGCAGGCAGGTGGCACGCACGCGGGACGCGTGCTGCACTGGGAGGACGAGGATGTCCCGGTAGTGCAGGCGGAGTCGCCCGACTGCCAGTATGCGATTCCGGAGTTAGAGCAGGACACGGTGCGTGTGCACAGCAATTTCAATAATGCAGCCTTCACGGTGACCGGGTCGTATCCGCAGTTTGGTTACATTCGCAGTCTGGATGTCGGGCAGGGACGGTTTTATGACTGGGACGACATGCGCGAGGGCCGTCGTGTAGCGTTTCTAGGATCGGACGCGTCGAAGCAGCTATTTCCAGGACGCAGTCCCGTCGGCGATACGGTTTATTTGAACGATTTTCCTTACACCGTCATCGGTGTGATGCGGAAGAAGAAGCAAGATTCGAGTTATGACGGCTGGGACGTGAACAAAGTCTTTCTTCCCTTTACTGCCATGCGGCGTGATTTTCCGGACAAGCCGCCGGGAACCTCCAGTACCTTCGATCAGCTACTCGTGACGCCGAAGTCTGTGGAGCAGCACGAAGCCTGCAAGCGCGAGGTTCGCGTGGCCCTGGCCCGCATGCATCGCTACGATCCCAACGATAAGGAAGCATGTCCGATCTGGGATACGGTGCAGGAAGCGCAAGCCTTCAAGACCATGACCGACGGGATGAAGTATTTCCTGGGCGCAGTGGGAATCGTTACGCTGCTGCTGGGCGGGATCGGGGTGATGAACGTGATGCTGGTGGCAGTGCGCGAGCGCACGCGCGAGATAGGCGTCCGCAAAGCAATTGGTGC
This sequence comes from Acidobacteriota bacterium, assembly GCA_003225555.1. Lineage (GTDB taxonomy): Bacteria > Acidobacteriota > Terriglobia > Terriglobales > Acidobacteriaceae > Sulfotelmatobacter. The sequence continues at coordinate 1,329 of QIAM01000061.1, forward strand.
ACCCGCGAAAACGATCCTCAGACAGTTCTTTATGGAAGCGTTGATCATTGCCTCCATCAGCGGAGCTGTTGGGCTGGGCGTAGCATTCGGGTTTTGCGCTCTTGTGAATCTCTTGCCCATGCCGGATTTCTTTGCCGGGCTGATCGCGGACTGGACGTCAGGACTAGTTGCCACTGGATTGCTCGGAACGATTGCGGTCGCGGCTGCACTGGTTCCGGCGCGGAGGGCGGCGTCGATCGATCCCATCGAGGCACTGAGATATGAGGCGGGAGGATAAAAGCATTGAACCACGAAGGACACGAAGTCACACGAAGGCGCGGGAGCAAGGGTCTCTTCGTGCACACTTGTTGCCCTTGGTGGTTCAAAGATCGTAGTCGATGCTGATTCAAATCATTCACGAGGCTGGGGTCGCGCTGAAGCGCAACCTCACGCGCAGCTTGCTCACCATGCTGGGGATCGTGTGGGGGATCGCGACCGTCACCCTCCTGATTGCCTACGGCAGCAGTTTTCGCAGCATTCTGGTGCATGGGTTTGATGCGTTCGGGAAAAGTGTAGTGATCTGCTGGCCGCAGCAAACCAGCGAACAGCCCGGCGGTCAGCGCGCGGGGAAGAAAGTTGTCCTCGAGCAAGCTGATCTGGAGATGGTGAAGCAGACTGCCCCGCTGGTAAAACATGTGTGCCTCGAAACTGTAAGGCGCCCGGGAATTGCCTATGGCGACCGAATGGTGGGCACAGCACCGGTGCGCGGGGTTTGCCCGGAGTATGGCGAGATGAGGAATGAAGTGCCGTCGGAGGGCCGCTGGCTCAACGCGGAAGACGAACTGGAACGGCGGCGAGTGATCTTCCTCGGTGGAAGGCTCCGAGAACAACTCTTCAGCGGTCGGCCGGCGGTGGGAGAGACGGTGACGGTTTCGGGCGTGCGCTTCACGGTTGTCGGAGTGATGGCGCGAAAGATCCAGCTCAGCAATTACTTCTCGAGTGACGACGAGTCCTCGTGGATTCCTTACTCGGCGGCGGGCGACTTGTGGAACACGCGCTACGCGGCGGTGATGGTATTCGAGCCCATCGCGCCGCAGTTCGAGAAGAAAGCGATGGCGCAAGTGCTGGCGGCGGTGGCCACACGGCAGCAGTTTTCGCCGACCGACCCGAAGGCCTTCCAGATGTTCGGGCGCGATGAGTTCCGCCCTGTCATTGACGCCCTGACGATTGGACTGCAAGTGTTACTGACTTTCATCGGAACGCTAACCCTCGGTATCGGCGGCGTCGGCGTGATGAACATCATGCTCGTTTCAGTGGACGAGCGCATTCGCGAGATCGGCCTGCGGCGCGCATTGGGCGCGAGGAAGCGGCACATCAAGCTGCAGTTTCTGGCCGAGACTCTGCTGATCATGTTGCTGGGTGGAGCGATCGGTGTAGTGCTCTCCTATCTGATCGCGGCAGCCGTCGGGACGTTGCCGATGATGGGACCGCTGTTCGAAGACGACTCAGGGCAAGGTGATATTCACCTTCGCATTTCAATGATGACGGTAATGCTCTCGACTCTAGTACTGCTGATTGTTGGCGTGATCAGCGGGCTGGTTCCGGCCCTGCGGGCATCGAAGCTGGATCCGGTGGAAGCACTGAGATACGAATGAGCAGAGGTCAGCCGCATAGAAATGCAGAGGTGAGAAGTCAGAATTGCAAAGGGACACTTCCACTTCTGCATTCTGAATCCTGACTTCTTACTTCCGACTTTCTGATGCCGTCCACGAATTAGTTTGATCCTTCCTGCGGTTCGCAGTACCTTGCTGTTAAGCCGTAGCGAGGTGCACCTTGCCCATTTCCGCGGTGGATACAGTCTCTCTCGCCTTTCGACATACAAAGGAGCAACTGTTCCAGCCCCTTCGCTTTGGCCAGTGGACCAGGCTGGCGGTAGTCGGGCTGTTGGCGGGCGAACTGGGATCGAGCGGCGGGTGCAATACGCACTCCAATTTCAACATCCCGCATCAGCCTGACACATCCCGCCATTTTCTGTCACAGACATTACCTTCGATCGATCCGGCGCTGCTTGCCGGGCTGATTGCAATATTTGTCGTAGCTGGTCTGGTGCTTGGTCTCGTGCTGATGTATGTAAGCAGCGTCATGCGGTTCATTCTGTTCGACAGCGTACTGGTGAAGGAGTGCCACATCCGCCAGGGATGGAGCCGCCGGCAAGTCCCAGGGGTGCGGTTCTTTGTGTGGCACTTGCTCTATACGCTGGTGATGATCGCGGGAATCGTGGTGCTGGTTGGAATCCCACTGGGATTTGCCTTTGTGGTGGGATGGCTGAAGGAACCGCGCCAGCATTTGGCGCCCCTGATCCTGGGCGGGATTCTCCTGTTCCTTCTGTTGGTGATTTTCGTTGTTACCGCCTCCGTGGTGTATGTGCTTACCAAAGACTTCGTCGTACCACAGATGGCGCTCGAAAACATTGATGCCTTCGAAGGATGGCGGCGCCTTTGGAGAATGCTGAAAGCAGAGAAGGGCGGCTACGCTGGCTACGTCGCCATGAAGATCGTGCTGGCCATCGCGGCGGCGATCACGGTCGGAGTGGCGACGCTGATCCTGGCCCTGATCTTTGTCATCCCGACAGCGTTATTGGCAATTGTGGCGGTGTTGACTGGGAAGACGGCCGGAATGACTTGGAACGTTTACACGATCACCGTGGCTGTGGTCGTAGGCTGCATTCTGCTGGCGATTTTCCTCTACCTCGTCGCGCTCATATCGGTGCCGGTGATTGTCTTCTTTCCGGCGTATGCGATTTATTTCTTTGCGGCGCGCTATCCGGCGCTGAGTGCGGTGTTGTATCCAGTGCCGGCGGGCGCGGGTCCGACCGCTCCACCGGAGCAGCCCCCACCGTTGTCGCCGACTCCAGAGCCGATTGGGTAATAGAGGCGCCTACAGGGTCGAGCCCTCCGCCTCGGAGAAGCTCGAGTCTCCGTTCATGGCCTCAAGAATGAGGTACGGTTGCTCCTATCCGCCCCTTCGCGTCGGCAATCGCGGAGAGGCTGAAGAACCATCCATTGATGGTGTCGCGCCATAGCTTCGCCTGCTCCGCCTGATACTCAAGACGGCTGAGAACGGCGCGAAAGCGCGTATCGTCGATGCGGCCTTCCAGGCTCTTCCACCGCGACGAAAAACCTTGAGCCTCGTCAGCGCCCTCGTAATGCGAGTCGAAAATCGTTTGGATCACACTCTTGCCGGAGTGTAAGACGTAGGTGTAGGGAACGTGATGGAAGAACAGCAATAGATTGTCCGGACAGGTTCGAAGAGATTCGTAGTAGCCGGCGACGGGAGGAGAATACTGACCGATGAATCCGGTTCCCGTGCCACTAGTGCGATCCATTCCCACTCCCAGGTGGTCCGCACGAATCCACTGTCCCCATCCGTTGCGATCGGCCGATTCTGGACCGGGCGAGAAATGATCGCCGACGATGTTGGTCAAACTCTGCAAACCCAGAGGCGAACCTGTGTATTTCTCATACACCGGCCACGATTCCAGCTGCATCTCGACGATGGTCTTGTTCACCTTGGGATCATCGCCGAAGGTGAGGTGGGTCCATTGCTCGATGGTCTGTCGTGCAGAGAGAGCCGGGTTCCATGCCAGCCGGCCAAAGGCATACAGGTTAGCCTGCGCGAGGTCGAAGCCGAGCCAATTTTCGTCCTGGCCAACGTCGGCAACTCCCACAAACCCACCTACAGGACGATGAAAAGTCCGGCCGGAAGCGATTTCGCCTACCGGCGTGTTCCCTCCGTTTGCGTGCAGGTCGAAGTCGAAGATTTCCTTCCACATCGGCGCCAGAAAACAGAGATGGCGCTGCTGCCCGGTGTATTCCTGCGTGATCTGCAATTCCAAGACCTGGTTCGTGTGCCGCAGTGCGCCGATCAACGGCGACACGGGTTCACGTACTTGAAAATCAATCGGACCGTACTTGATTTGCACGACCGCGTTGTCGTCAAAACTACCGTCCAGCGAGGCGAAGTTGTCGTAGGCGGCCCGGGCGCGATCGGCTTTCAGATCGTTCCAGTCCAAATGGTGGTTATAGACAAAAGCCCGATAAATCAAGACGCCCCCGTAAGGCTTTAGCGCGCGCGCGATTACGTTGGCGGCTTGCGCGTGGGTCCTCCCGTAGGCTGACGGTCCGCTGCGCCCTTCTGAGTCTGCCTTCATCAGGAATCCGCCAAGATCTGGAATCACGCGATAGATCTCGTCGGACTTTCGTTGCCACCAGGCAATGACCGCGGGATCCTGCGGATCGAAGGTGTTCAACCCGCCGACTGTTTTGGGGCTGGCAAAATCCACCGCAATTGCCAGCCGGACTCCCCAAGTGCGAAACACATTCGCGAGGCGCGCCAGTTGCGGGATGAACTCGCTGGTCAGAATCCGAGTATCGGCATTGACATTGTTGACCACGCATCCGTTAATCCCGACCGATGCGAGCAGGCGGGCGTAATCTCGAACCTTACTCAATTCCGGCAGCACATTCCCAGCGGAGAAGAAAATGGAACGCCCCCCGTAGCCGCGTTCGATACTGCCGTCCAGGTTGTCCCACTCGTTGGTCCAACGGATTGAAGCCGATGGATTTTGCCTCTCGTCCAGAGCATCGAGCGTCTGGTGCAGGGCGACATGTCGGAGAAGTGCGAAAACTCCATACGTGACGCCGCGATCGTTTGCGCCTGCTACCAGTAGCACTCGGCGCCCCTGCATCGTCGTAGTTTTCAGCAGGTATCCATCTGTAGCGGGTGCCAGCAGCCTGTTTCTAAGCTGCTTTGGCAACGATGGCAGGATTCCCAAAACAATTGCGCCACTGGACATTTCCTTTTGCAAGGGGAGGGTCCTGCCCAGCATGCTTTGCAGACCACGAGCCAATTCGGTCCCTGCCGACTGTAGGACCTCAGTCTCGCCGAGCACCACGATTCGGTCATACTTCTGAAGAACAGAAGCATCGTGAATGGGTGCATATCGTAACCAGGCGTCGTGTCCGGACTCCGCACGAGCGGTCACCAAAGAAATAACGATAGGAAGTAAAAGAGAAGCCACGCGACGGAAAAATCTGGCTCCGGTGCTCTTCGTTGCTGGTTCCACGGATTCTAGGGCCACTGCGAGTCTCGCGCGACCGTGGCTCCATGATGCATGGCGGCGGTCGCAAGACGCAACAGTGCATGAGCCCAGCCAACCTCATTGGTTGTCATTCCGAGCGAAGAGAGGAATCTGCCCTTGCGAGTACGTGGAACTCCGGCGACGGCGGAGGTGTCTGATGTTGCAGACACGCGCGTGCCTGAGAGGAGCAAGATTTCATGTCATTCTCGATGGCAGGCGGAGGTCCGTCTGGTCCGCAGATTAACGTCACGCCGCTGATTGATGTACTGCTGACCCTGATTATTGTGTTCATGGTGGTGGTCTCGATGGATCAGGAATATCAGGAGAAAGTGCAGATGCCACAACCGGACAAGAAGCCTGCGGCAGAGGGGAAGCAGTTGCGCACAATCGTAATCCAGGTGGTATGGACGACGAAAGATCAGCCACCCATGGTAAAGATCAATCAGGAAGACGTGCGCTGGGAGGATCTGGAGATGCGGCTGGCGCAGATCTACTTGAAGCGTGCCGAGAAAGTTGCGTTCGTGCGTGGCGATGCAGACGTGGATTTCCAGTACGTGGCCGACGTGATTGACCTGGCGCACCACGCAGGCGTGCAGCGGGTGGGGTTGCTGACGCAGGACCGGCAGGTGGCCGGGGAGGAGAGCCGTTAGCGGGCTGACGGCTCCTATCAACGTTGAAGTCTTGGCAGCTCGGTGCGCGAAAGAATCGCGCCACGATCATCCAGAACGTAGACATCGCTCCAAAGGGCGGTGGAATTTCTCGAGCCGGCAATGCCTGGCAACGTGAAAGTAACCGTGGTCTTAGCTGAAGTGCAGCCAGACAGCTGCCGCAGTTCCTGCTCTGAAATGGGAAGAAGCTCGGCCCGACCCGTAGCAGGGTTGTTTGTTTTTTGCACGCGAAAGCAAGACAACCTCCACGGCACCGACTAAGTTCTGGCAACGCTTGGGTACTTGGACCTCCCAGTCGTTACCGCCATTTTTCCTGACGGTGGGTTCCTCGGCAAAAACCAAGGTCGGCGGATTGCCGCCGGGCGAGGCATAACGATCCGGCCAGCGGCGATCAAAGTCGATGCTGGCAGTGGCATAGAAGCGCTGCGCCTGCCGGTCTCGCGTGTCCCAACCTGGGTGCATGGAGTAAATCGAAGCGGTCGAACTTGCGCGAGCCTGCAACAGATGATGCAGCGCGGGGACAAAGTCGGGATGGTACCCCGCGCGTGCCATGATCATCAGCCCCTCGATGTCAGCTTCGAGTTCCACCTGCGGCAGAACCGGGCGAAATCCTCGGAAGCCTTTCTTGAGTCCATCCATGTGCCGGCAGCACCGTCCAGATTGCCCATCGTGAGGGTGGCGCCGCCTTCGCCTTGCAGAGAACTCTCGTAAAGATAGCGCGGCGCCCAGTCGCGATGAATGACGTGAGCCATTTCGTGCGAAACGATCGCGGCCCGCAGTCCGGCGGTGGATCCGGCAAGCTCTGCGAGATCGCTCTCCACGTAGATGGTGCCATCCGGCGACGAGTAAGCGTTCAGCAGGCCATCATGCACACCACGCAACTCCCAGGACAGCTTCCCATCGCGCTGCGTGCGGACCTGATCGACCAGTCTTTGGAGGACGAGTCGTCCGACGACATAGCGTCCCGATAGTAATGTGCTTTGAGGTCGCAGTTGAAGGCGCAGGCGGGCCGCTGTTTCAAAATCCAGTTTGAACTTGTCAGGAATCGCCGGCGTGAACGAAGACTGCTGGGAAGCGAGCGGGGGTGGTGCACGTCAAGCAGAGGAGGGACACAAGGAAAACACAGCGCGGCTGACTGAGACCTAGTGTCACCGGCCCCTCCCGGAAATCTCTACCAAGTAACGGTCTAGGCGGAACCGAGCCGATTTGAAGCGAGCGGAAGGTGGTGGGAAGTCAGTTGTTTGTCGTGGCTATCGGTTCGAGGCGCGTCCTGACGTCGACTAGATCCGGTAGGTCCGCCTGAATTAAGAGTCTCGCCGAAGAGTTGTTCGCGCTTCTGGTTCGGAGCGGGTTCCCCGCAGCCGTCAAGCCAGAATCTCACCGTGACCTTAAAGCGCTGTGAGTTTAGGCACCGGTTCAAACACCCATTGTTTCAGAGCCGCCTCGACGTAGTCTTGGAATATAGGATGCGCCCTGACGACATTGGCGGAATCGACGGTGCCGTCCGGCCGAACTTGGAGTTCGGTAGTGGTAGGGCCTTGCATCCGGCCCTTGCGCGCTGCCACCGGATACGCGGGAACGACAAACCTCTTAATGTGCAGGGTTGTCTTCGTTTCCGATGGTGTTTGAGCAAGAACTCCAAGAGAACAGAACGTCAATAGAAGTGCGATTCTGACACTTTGTTTCATGATGATCCTTTCGCTAATCGCGCGCTCTGTTCTTAATCCAGATCGGTGTCCCGACGAAGCCGAAGGCTTCGCGGATCTGGTTTTCCAAGAAGCGCTGGTAGGAGAAGTGCAGTTTGACGGCGCGGTTGGTGAACAGGACAAACGTGGGCGGGGCGACCGAGGCCTGCGTCATGTAAAGGATCTTCACGCGCGTGCGCATGGGTACGGAGGCGCGTTCGAAGTCGACCCGCTCGAGGAAGCGGTTCATAGCTGAGGTGGGTACGCGCTTGCGGCGCTCGAGGGCAACTTGTTCGAGCAGGGGAAAGATTCTCTTCGTTCCTTTGCCTGTGTTGGCGGAAGTAAAGACTACGGGGGCATAGTTCAGAAACTTCAGATCGTAGCGCAGGCGCTCTTCGTAAGCGGCGCGATCGCCAGGACGCTTGCTTTCGCGCATACGGGAGGCTTTGGTCGGGCGCACATCTTTCTTCGGGCCACTGGAGACCAGGTCCCACTTGTTGACGACGATGATGACAGAGCGTCCGCTCTCGTGGGCATAGCCGGCGATGGCGGCGTCGAGTTGGCTTACACCCTCGGTCGCGTCGATGACGAGTAGCGCGATGTCGGCGGCCTCAAGATGCTTGCGCGCCATGACAACCGAAAGCTTTTCCGCCATCACGTGCGTCTTGCCCTTGCGGCGGATGCCGGCGGTGTCGATGAAGCGGAAGCGGCGTCCATTGTGCTCGAAAATTTCGTCGACCGCATCGCGCGTGGTTCCGGGAATCGGCGAGACGATGGCGCGGTCGGAGGCGGTCAGCGCATTCAGCAGCGTAGATTTGCCGACGTTGGGGTGTCCGATGATGGCGACTTTGACTTCGTGAGAGTATTCAGATCCAGCTTCAGCTCCAGCTGCGATTGGTTCGCTTTGCTCGCGGGTTCGATGGCGAGACGCCATCGAGACAGCCGGCGGGACGCCGGCGCTACTGGCGTCAGCCTGCTCATTCGTTTCCGCTTCTGCGGGCAGGACTTTCAGAACCGCATCCAGCAGGTCATCCACTCCCCGGCCATGCTCGGCAGAGACGGGAAACATCTCCCTGATTCCCAGGCGATGGAACTCGTCGATCAGCGAGGACTGCTTTTCCGAATCAACCTTGTTGACAGCAACAAACAGTGGTCGGCCGGTCTTGCGCAGCAGCCGCGCGAGTTCGAGATCAGGACCGGCAAGTTCGGAGCGGCCATCTACGACCATGATGATCGCAGCCGCTGCGTCGAAGGCCACGCGCGCCTGCCGGTAAATCTCTGACGGAATCAGATCTTTTTCTTCCGGCAGGATGCCTCCGGTGTCGACGAGGCGCATGTACCGCCCGCGCCACTCGGCATCACCATAGAGGCGATCACGGGTGATGCCGGGCTCGTCACCGACAATGGCGCGGCGCGACCCTACGATGCGGTTGAACAAAGTAGATTTGCCCACGTTGGGACGTCCCACAATCGCAACGGTGGGGGCGGAAACGCCGCTCGAATTGTAGGTCGGTTGAGTCAAGAAGAATCTTTGAGTCTTAGGTCTTGAATGTGGGGACAGCCGCCCTCGGCTGTCCTTGGGTCGCCAGACCCAATGGTCTTTACTGTGTAAACAGCCGAGGGCGGCTGTCCTCAAACAATCGCTTCCGATGTACAGAGCCGGAACTAGCTATTATAGAGACTCCCATGGCTTTGAGTTCCCAGCGCGCGTCTTCTTCAACGCCTCCGCGCCCCGTGCCTGGCGGGAAAGACGCCTCTCTCTACCAGTTCTTTGCTCCGGGAGGCGTGCTGTCACGCACGCGTCCAGCGTATGAATTTCGGCGCGGGCAACTGCAAATGGCACAGGCGGTCGAGCGAGCGCTGGAGGAGAAACGTCACCTGATCGTAGAGGCCGGGACAGGCACGGGCAAGACGCTAGCTTATCTGATGCCGGTGATTCGTTCCCGCAAGCGAGTCATCATCTCCACCGGCACCAAGAATCTGCAGGAGCAACTCTTCTACAAAGACATCCCTTTCCTGGAGCAGGCCCTGTTCGAGAACCGCGTAGAGACAGCCGCCTCGGCTGTCCAGCCCCAGCAAGGACCTGGCAAGCTCTCAGTCTGCTACATGAAGGGCCGCAACAATTATCTCTGCCGCAAGAAGCTCTACGACCTCACGGACCAGCCGGTGCTAAACGGCCTCGACGAAATCGGTCAGTATCACGCCATTGCAGCCTGGGAAAAGACAACACAGACTGGCGACCGCGCCGAACTCACCGAACTACCCGAGGCCAGCCTGCTCTGGCACAAGCTGGACGCGCGTTCCGACGCCTGCATCGGGCAAAAGTGCAGCCAGTGGGAACGATGCTTCATCACCGAGATGCACCGGAAGGCGATGGAGAGCGACATCATCATCGTGAACCATCACCTGTTCTTCGCCGACCTCGCAATCAAGCTGCAGGCCGACGGTGCTCCCGACGCAGGCATCCTGCCGGAAGCGGCCGCGGTAATTTTCGATGAAGCACACGAGATTGAAGATGTCGCGGGAAACTATTTCGGCATCTCCGTCAGCAATCTGCGTGTTGAGGACCTGGCGCGCGACGTGGAAGCGTCTTTGCAGCACAACCGCCAGATTTCGCCGTCGCTGTCACGTGCGCTCGGTGGCCTGCGCGAACGCTCTCAGTTTTTCTTCTCCCTGCTGCCGCCCGGAGACGGCCGGTTTGCCTTCGAGACGCGACGGGAGTTTCTGGAAGAAAACGGCGACGAATTTATCGCCTTCAACCAAGCCCTGACCCGGCTGGCCGGCGAGTTAGAAAACCTGTCACAAAAGCCGGAGGAAGTATTCAACTTCGTGCGCCGCGCCCAGGAGATTCAGGTGCAACTCGCCTACGCTATGGAGTCGGACGATCGCAACACGGTCTTCTGGATCGAGCGCAGGGGCGGACGGGGAAAGGCAGCTTCCCCACAGAGACATCCTTCGGCTTCGCTCAGGGCAGGCTCCGGCACAGAGGAGGGTAAGGAGACTTCGCAAGGAAGACAGAATGTATCCCTGCAAGCCACTCCCATCGATGTCGGTCCCATCCTGCGCGAATGCTTATGGTCGAAGCTCGAATGCGCCGTGCTGACTTCCGCCACTCTCGCTGTCGGCGGGGACTTCGACTACATCGCGCAGCGACTCGGACTGGAGCACGCTCGCGAGTCAGTGCTGCCGTCGCACTTCGACTACCAGAGCCAGGCATTGTTGTACGTGCCGCCCGACCTGCCCGATCCCCGGACGCCGCAGTTTACGGCCAAGGCCGCAGAACGCATTCGCAAGCTCCTGGAAATCACCCGTGGACGCGCCTTCGTGCTCTTCACCAGCTACGCGCAGATGAACGATGTCTACCAACGCCTGCTCGGCGAACTGGAGTTCCCCATGCTCCGCCAGGGGGACGCGCCAAAGAGTGCTCTGCTAGACGAGTTCCGCTTAACTCCAAATGCGGTGCTGTTTGCCACTTCTTCGTTCTGGCAAGGCGTCGATGTGCAGGGAGAACAGTTGAGCTGCGTGATCATCGACCGGCTACCATTCGCGGTGCCCAGCGATCCCGTAGTCGCCGCGCGCGTCAAGGCTATTGACGCGGGCGGAGGCAACGCGTTTTTCGAATATCAAGTCCCAGCGGCAGTGATCACACTCAAACAAGGTTTCGGCCGCCTGATCCGCTCGCTGCACGACCGTGGACTACTCGTGCTTCTCGACAACCGCATTCTGAAAAAGCAGTATGGCCGTGTGTTCGTGGAGAGCCTGCCCAACTACAAGCGGACGACCGAACTGCGGACCGTGGAGGAATTCTTCGGCCTCGCAGAGCGGTGAAACTCTCGCGAACCTTCAGTGGATCAGCCTCATCCCCGCCGATGCCGCAGCGTTCTGATCGAACGTGGCCGTGTAGCGGCACTGTGCCGCGTGTCCGCCGCGCTCGATGAGGCAATCTGCGAAGTCGGCGCGGCTGGATCTGAACTTCCGCAATGCCTGCGAAACGATTTCTGCTCGCTCAATCACCAGTTCTTTGCTTCGCACTAACGTGTCCAAGACTTGCATGATTTCGTCCTTCTTGAAGCGGTAGGAGGCCTCCAGAACCCAAACCAGTTCCACGATGACGATCAGGGAAAGGAACCCCGGTGAGCCCGAGTTGAGGGAGTCCATCACACTCACCGCCGAGGCGGTTTGGGCGGGATCATCGTGAGTCAGGTAGCGGACGACAATGTTCGTATCGAGGCCGATCATACTAGCCGATCATCGGGATCGAGATGCGCGCTTCAGGATGACGGCGTTCATCTCCTCAATCGATACCGGCTTGCTTCGCTTGCCTTGAAACCGGCCTTTGAGTTCCTGCACTGAGCGAGTGGCGGCAACAATGGCGAATTGGCCCTTTTCCACTTCCACGAATTCGATGCGGTCCCCGGCATCCACGGCGAGCGCGGTACGGACTTTCGCGGGAATGGTGATTTGGCCCTTTGAGGTTACGGTCGCAGCAGCCATCATGCATCCTTTCACTTTTACGTATTCCTTACATTATAGTAAGGAACTGAAAGGCGGTCAACACCCAGAGAACCGGCCAGCCGTTACACATACTCCCGCTCAGCCTTCCGTATTTCCTTGTAGCGCTGGAAGGCTTTTCTCTGGTCTTCCAGCCCCAGGGCCGAGCGGATCGAACTTCCCCGGAATGTGTGCGCCAGCATCTTCGGAGTGTGGGTTAGAACAAACCACGGGTCATGTCGGAACACGACGGGAATGTGGTGCGTCTTCATCCAGCGCTCGGCCTTCCAGCGCATAAACTCCACTTCTTCCGCGGGCAGGTGCTGGGTGCGCACCACCGCGGTCGTGCCGTCATATTCTTCCAGGCGCTCGTTCTGGATCAGCCCTTGATCGCGGAAGTCCTTGGTCATGGGCGTTCGCGGATAAGGCGTGGGATGCTGGATGTAAGGCCAGTCAACGTAACGGCGAGCAAATTCCAGGTTGGCTTCAATGGACTCGCGCGTGTCCCCGGGATTGCCGACAATCAACCCGCCCACCACGTACATTTGATTGCGATGAAGGTAGTCGATCGCCTTTAACGTGGCATTGCCCGTATTCTGACCGTTGTCGCGAGCCGTATTCTTGGCCGCGGCGCGCAGAAACTCGAGATCGCTATCCAGGATATTTTCGATGCCCAGAAAGACGTAGCGGAATCCGGCACGCTTCATCAGCGGGGCAAGGGTCTCGCCGTGATTCGCGATCGACGAGGTCATGGCCTGCACGAAGTAATCAAGGTGGTTGAGGCCGGCCGCAATGATCGCCTCGCACAGAGCCTCGAACCGCCGGACGTTCAGCATGATGTTGTCGTCAACCAGGAACAGAGTTCGCGCCCCATGGTCGCGGGCGTCGCGAATATCGGCGAGGACGCGATCGAACGAATAGGTGAAGAAATTCCGGCCCCGCATTTCGATGATGGAGCAAAAGCTGCAATCGTATGTACACCCGCGGGAGGTCTCAATTACATCAACCTGGCGTCCGAGAAAGGTGTAGCCCGTAAGCGCGCGAGCATCCCGCTTGGGGAGACGGACTTCGCCATCTTCTAGCCGGTGAGGGGACCGAGCAGGATTGTGAACCCAGCCACCTTCGCCCGACTCTCCGTCGTCCCGGTAGGAAAGCCCACCGATGCTCTCGAAGCCTCGGCCGGCTTCGATCGCACGCAACAGTTCGCGGAATGTAACTTCTCCTTCGCCGCGGATCAGATAGTCGATATTCATCCCCTGGTAATCTTCGGGCGCCAGGCTGGGGTCGTATCCACCCACCGCGAACTTCACGTCCGGCTTCAGCGAGCGCACGAGTTCGATGACGCGTTCCGCCGTGCGCCGCTGAAACGTCATAATCGATAACCCGACGACCTGCGGTTCCAGATCGCGGACCAGGCGAGTGACGGTCTCCCGAACGTGCTGCTGCACGAGAATCAGATCGGCGACTGCTACCTGATGGTGCGGGTCCACATTGCCCGCAATCGAGGTAAGGCCGCCATTCGGCATACGGATGCCTACCGAGGGCATGTGCTCAAACGAATCCGGCATGGAAAGCAACAGGACGTTCATGAGTGTCAGTCCTTAGTGTCTTTCTGAAATCCGCAAGGAAAGACCAGAGCGGGCCAGATGCGGAGATTGTAACCCAGTTATGCCTCAGGAGGAGCGGGACAGGGTCCTGCTGCCGAGCCGGGCCCGGCTGTAGAATAGTAAGGATATGGACAGGGCTGCGGTCCGCCTGTGGCCAAGGGCGCCGCTGAGGGATGCATGTTCGAGGTAACCGTAGAAGACACATTTGCCGCGGGGCACTACCTGCGGAACTACAAGGGCAAGTGCGAGAATCCGCACGGGCACAACTACAAGATCCGTGTGACTCTGGCGGGATTGGAACTGGACAAGGCCGGACTCCTGCTCGACTTCAAAGACCTGCGCGAAGTGATGAAACACATTATCGATCGGTTCGACCATCAGATGATCAACGAAATTGAGCCGTTTACGGTGATCAATCCTTCGGCGGAGAATCTGGCCAAGTATTTCTACGACGAATCGAACTCGCGCCTGCACCGCGTAACCGATGGCCGCGTGCGAGTGAAGGACGTAACGGTATTTGAGACCGACTCCACGACCGCGAAGTACAGCGAGTAGCAGTGGAGTGGAACCCAGCTCCAGCCGTGAAAGCGCCGGCGACCTTAACACGCTGAGAGCTGATGGCTGAAAGCTGAGCGCTGCTTTTCATGCAGATCACCGAAATTTACAAATCGCTTCAGGGAGAGTCAACCTATGCGGGATTGCCCTGCATCTTCGTACGGCTGACGGGATGCAACTTGCGCTGTTCGTGGTGCGACAGCGAGTACACGTTCCATGGCGGCCAGAAGATGACGGTCGAGGAAGTAGGGAGTGAGGTGCGACGCCTCAGCCCCGGGGGACTGGTCGAGATCACCGGCGGCGAACCGATGCTACAGGAGCGGGAAGTAGTGCCGTTGATGCAACGTCTGCTGGAGGATGGCTACCGGATCCTGCTCGAAACCAGCGGAGAGCGGCCACTGGAACGAGTGCCCGCCGGCGTAATCAAGATTGTGGATGTAAAGTGTCCGAACTCCGGGGAGCCGGATACGTTTCGCCTGGAGAACCTGGGAACGCTGCACCGACATGACGAGGTGAAGTTCGTCCTGAGCGGGCGCACGGATTACGAATTTGCCCGCGATTTCACGCGACGCCACGGCCTGCCGGAGCGGGTCAATGCTGTTCTGTTTTCCCCGGCGTTCCGCAAAGACGCGACCGGCGCCCGCGACAGTTCGCATTGTCTGATTGATCCGCAGGAACTGGCGGAATGGATGATCGCCGATAGCGTTCCAGCCCGGCTGGGACTGCAGTTGCACAAGTTTATTTGGGACCCGGCGCTCAAAGGGGTCTAGGAGTTCCTCTATTGCGGGCGGAGAACCGAGCTTTTCCAAAGGGATCGGTTGTAGGCCGAATATCTTACGGGCTACTGGACAAGGAGGTAGACTGTGGACATTCCTTATAGCGCGGAAAGGGACGATCTCTACTATCCCGCGAAGCGCGCGGTATTCTTCCCCAACGGGAGGCCACAATCGGACGCAGCTCTATGCGTCGAAATGGCGCTCCTGGCTTATTGCCGGCAGAATACCTGCTTCGCCTTCGATCAGCCCAGGATTCGCAAGATTCTGGCGAGTATCCAGTTCACCGACTGCGACTTCTTCGAGGACTTGAAGGCACCGCCCACGCGGGGCTCGCACGGGTTTCTGGCACTCGACGAGGAGAAGCAATTGGCAGTGTTGGCGTTTCGCGGCACTGACAAAGACGATCCCACCGACCTGTCCGATGACTTCAACGCCTGGCCGGAGAAGTGGCAGGGCGGTGGTAACGTCCACACTGGTTTCGCTGACGCGCTGCTGGAAATTTGGGACCAGGTCAATCCGGCTCTAAGAAAGGCTAAGGGCTACAAATTATTGTTTACCGGTCACAGCCTGGGTGCCGCTGTGGCGACGCTGGCCGCCAGCCTGCAGGCCCCAACGTCACTCTACACATTTGGCTCTCCGCGCGTTGGAGACACCTCTTTCATGAACCTGTTGCTAGGTAACAAAATCGACAATCATCGCTACGTCGATTGCAGCGATTTGGTGGCTCGCGTTCCCCCGAAGAACGTGTTGGGCTATGAGCACTTCGGGGATCCCTATTACATCGATTGGCACCGTGCCATCCAACAAAGGGCCGAGGGCGATCCTTACCTTGATCAGGATCAGGACGATGCGGAGGACGATTATCTGGTGAGGTACTCGTGGAGGATCGGCGACGTCGCGCTCCGCCCCTTGGCCGATCATGCCCCGGTCAACTACGTTTGGCAGGTGACCGCAGCAACTCCATAAATTCCCCATGTATGCATTGCGGCTTTACGACGGGACGCTGGTCTGCATCTAACAAGGTGATGAGAGAAAAACAGGAACGAGCAGTTGTCTTGTTGAGCGGCGGGATGGATTCCTGCGTATGCGCCGCACTCGCCGCCCGCGATTATGGTGCGGCAGCCGTGCACGTAAGCTACGGGCAACGCACAGAGGCGCGCGAGCGTCAATCCTTTATAGGGATCTCCGGGCGACTGGGGATTCACGACAAGCTCATAGTCCGCAATGAAGCTCTGCGCGCGATCGGTGGATCGGCGCTCACTGATGAAGGCATCGCCGTCCCAGAATCGAGTGCTCTCGGGGAGGACGTCCCGGTGACGTACGTTCCTTTCCGCAATGCGCATTTTTTGGCGGTCGCCGTCAGTTGGGCAGAAGTGTTGGGAGCCGGGAAGGTATACATTGGTGCGGTCGAGCCCGACAGTTCCGGCTATCCCGACTGCCGGCCGGCCTATTACAAAGCCTTCAATGAAGTCGTGAAAGCCGGCACGAAGGAAGGTCGGATTGAAGTCGTGACTCCGCTCATCGCCATGCGCAAAGCCGAGATCGTGCGGCTCGGTCTTGAATTGGGCGCGCCCTTCGATTTAACTTGGTCATGCTACAGCCGCGAGGATCAAGCATGTGGCAGATGCGACAGCTGCGTGCTGCGCCTGCGAGCGTTTGAGGCCGCGGGTGCGAGAGATCCGATTCCGTACGCAGTGCAGAATGTGTAGAAATGGTAATTGGTGATTCTTGATTGTTGATTAGATTCTGAGATGGATGACGGTTTTTTTTCAATTAACAGTCAAAGATCAACCATGAAAATCGATTTTTGAGCCGGGAGGCCTCAATGAGAAAATATTTCGCAATCTTCGTATTCGTGGTCCTGGTGGCGGGACTGTGTGTACCTCCCGTCTTCGCCCAGGCATCGGGATCGGTCAAGGGCGTCGCCAAGGATGCTGAAGGCAAACCCTTTGTCGGAGCCGTGGTCGAATTCATGAACCAAGACAACGGCCAAAAATACAATCTCTAGACCAACAACAAGGGCGAATACTTTTCCCTCGGCATCTCGCCTGGCAAGTACAAAGTCACGCTCTACAAGAGCCCCGACGATCAGAAGGCGGTTAAGGAGATTTACCACGTCAATGGCTTCCAGGTTCAACTCGACGAAAACAATCTGGACTTTGACCTCAAAAAAGAACAGGAAAACACTGCCAAGGGCCAGGGCTTGACGCCTGAGCAAATTAAGCAGATGCAGGAGCAGCAGGAGAAACAGAAGAAGGAAGTCACCACGGTCAAGGCCCTGAACGAGAAACTGGCCGCGGCGAACGCTGCGATCCAGGGTCAGGACTACGACACCGCCATAGCTGCCCTAAATGAGGCCAACCAGATGGACTCCGGTCGCGACCTGATCTGGTTCAAGTTGGGAGATGCGTATCGTCTCTCGGCCAACAAGCAGACCGATCCTGCGGAAAAGCAGAAGCGTTTGGATTCCGCCGTCCAGTCCTATCAGAAAGCGGTGGAACTGAAGCAGGGGGTCACGAATGACAAAGACCCCAATGCAGCCAAGAGTCTCGCGGCTTATTACAACAACCTTGCAGAAGCATATGCCAAGGCCGGAAAGACCGATGATGCCGTGAAGACCTACGCGCAGGCGGCACAAATCGATCCCCCATCGGCCGGGCAGTATTACTTCAACACCGGCGCGGTGCTCACGAACTCCGGCAAAGTAGATGACGCCATTTCCGCATTCGACAAGGTCATCGCCGCCGATCCCAACCGTGCCGACGCATACTACTGGAAGGGTGTGAACCTGATTGGCAAAGCCACGCTGCAGGGGGAGAAGATGGTCGCGCCGCCGGGAACCGCCGAGGCCTTCCAGAAATATCTCGAATTGCAACCGACAGGCACTTATGCCGACCCTGCCAAGCAGATGCTGGCCAGTATTGGGGCTTCGGTCGAGACCAGCTTTGGTGCCAAGAAAAAGCCCGCTCCGAAAAAGTAAGTTACTTTTGGACACGGATATTGAGGGCGGCCTGCGGGCCGCCCTTTCGTATGTAGAGATTAGGCCGTATTACGAAGGGCTATGTACTTGCTGTCCTTACCTTTACAGACGCGCCGCGATACAGTAAATGCATCTCATTCTCTCTTCTCTGTGCTGGTGCGAGTCCTAAGTGTGAGGAACGATGGCATCACCGGGCATTGCCCCTATTTCCGTTGAATTAGAAGGCTTTTCAGGTACCGGCCGCGTGGCCACACCAGCGCTGCTGAGCGCCATGCTGCGTGCCGCCGAGAAGATCAGCGATCTGATCTTCTCTCCCGGGCGGCCGCCGCAGGTGCAGGTCTATGGCCAGTTGATTCCAGTCCAGGTGCCGGGATTGAATGCCCTCGGTCCCGACGACACACGTCACATCGCGGTCGACCTCATCGGCGACAACAAGCAAGCCATTACTACCCTGCGCGAGCAGGGTGCATGCGACGTCTCCTATGGCCTGCCGGGACTGGCGCGGTTTCGCGTCAACGTCTTCATCCAGCGCGGAAGTTGCGCGGTGGTGATGCGAGTGATTCCCACTGCGATTCCGGACTTCGCTTCATTGCGTCTGCCGCAAAGCCTGGGCGAAGTTTCGAAGTTGCGCGACGGCATCGTGCTCGTGACCGGGCCCGCCGGATCGGGCAAATCTTCGACCCTGGCTGTGCTACTCGATTGCATCAACCGCGAGCGCTACTACCACGTCATTACCATCGAAGATCCCATTGAGTTTCTGCACAACCACAAGTGCTGCACCATTCACCAGCGTGAGTTGCACAGCGACACGCCGAGTTTTGCCCATGCGCTGCGCTCCGCGTTGCGGCAGGCGCCGAAGGTCATCCTGGTTGGAGAAATGCGTGATCGCGAGACCATCGAGATCGTTCTCGAAGCGGCCGAGACCGGACACCTCGTGTTCTCCAGCCTGAACACCATGGACGCTTCCAAGACCGTAGAGCGCATCGTCAGTTCGTTCTCGCCCGCTGAGCAGCACAGGATCCGCGAACGCTTCGCCAAATGCTTCCGTTACATCATCTGCCAGCGGCTTCTGCCCAAGGCCGACCGCAGCGGGCGGGTACCCATCATCGAAATACTCAAAGCCAATGCCCGCACCCGCGAGTGCATCGAAAAGGGAGAGCGCGAAGACAAGACCCTGCTCGATGCGATGAAGGCCGCCCACGCCGAGGGAATGCAGCACTTCGATGGAGAGATCGCAGAACTAGTAAGGGATCGCGTGATCGATCTCGAGACCGGTTTGTCCTTCGCCAGCAGTCCCGGAGTACTAGGCCAAGCCCTAGCCCGATAGAGAATCACGTAGCGGCGGACGCATTCGTCCGCTTGGTTTTGATCGAAGCCGAACGTCCCGCCATGTGAAGCCCGAATATTCCTGGCACACAAATCCCCTCAAGAAGAATCAAACCGTAGCCTCCACCCGGTATCATTCGCCTATGGCCGTAGGACCGGAAGCCCCCACCATCCCAACTTTCGAAGAAGCTCGTCACCTGGTGGCGAACCACGCCGCCCAGTTGCACCCTACCGGCACGGAGTCTGTAGTGCTCTTACAGGCCTCCGATCGAGTGCTCGCTGAGTCTGTGGTGGCGGACCGGGACATCCCGCCATTTCCGCGGTCTACCCGGGACGGCTATGCCGTTCAAGCCGTAGACCTCGGCAAGCTTCCGGCAACTCTGGATGTGATTGCAGAAATCAGAGCAGGCCAGGAACCGGAAGACACTCCTTCCCTGCTGGCTCGTGGACAGGCTGCATCCATCATGACCGGCGCCCCGGTGCCAGCCGGTGCCGATGCAGTCTTGATGGTCGAGTACACCACGCGTAAAGCCGATCGCGTCGAGGTTACGCGAGCGGTGACGCCGGGAGAGAACCTAGTCCCGAAAGGTGCAGAAGCCCGGCTGGGAGCCGCTTTGCTGCACCCGGGCACGCGGCTGAATGATTCGGCCATTGCGCTGGCCGCGTCGGTAGGCAAGTCACAACTGAATGTTTACCTGCCTCCGCGAGTCGCAGTCCTCACGACGGGCGATGAAATCGTTCCGGTCGAGAGTTCACCGGGACCAACTCGGATTCGCAACTCCAACAGCTACTCGCTCGCCGCGCAGATTCAGCGATCCGGCGGTAAGCCCGTGCTCTTGCCCATTGCTCCCGACGAGCCACGGGAACTGAGGCGCCTCATTGAGGAAGGCCTGCAATCCGACCTGCTGATCCTCACCGGCGGAGTTTCAATGGGCCGCTACGATCTGGTCGAACAGGTACTCTCCGACCTGAACGCCGAATTCTTCTTCACGGGAGCGAAGATCCAACCCGGCCGACCGGTAGTGTTTGGGCAAGTCCCGTGTGGGGCGGACACTCCTGTCCGCCAAACGCCGGCCAAATATTTCTTCGGCCTGCCCGGTAATCCAGTCTCCACCATGGTGACCTTCGAACTCTTCGCCCGTCCGATATTGGAAGCTCTGGCAGGCATGACTCCGCAAAAGCTCGTGTTCTTGCACGCACAACTGAAATCCGACATTCGCGTCAAGACCGGATTAAAGCGTTTCCTTCCAGCAGTCCTCTCCGGCGAATTCGAGAATTCGGAAGTCGAACTCGTCGCCTGGCAGGGCTCGGGAGACATCGCGGCAACCGCCCGCGCAAACTGCTATATCGTCGTCCCGCCCGATCGCGAGCGTCTCGCAGCCGGCGAATGGGTCGCCGTGATGATGCGATGAGCAACAATCTCCCATGTAAGATAGATCTTTCGCATGGCGAAGAAGCTCTCCCACTACGACCGCACCGGACGCGCCCGCATGGTTGACGTTTCCCAAAAGCAACCAACCAAGCGCGAGGCCGAGGCCAGCGCCTTCGTCGCCATGAAACCCGCGATACTTGCGGCACTGCCAAAGAATCCAAAGGGCGATCCGCTGGAGGTCGCGCGAGTGGCTGGAATCATGGCCGCCAAGCGCACCGCCGAGTTGATTCCCATGTGCCATCCTCTCCCGCTCGCGCTCGTTGATGTCGATCTGCGCGTATGCGAGAATGGCGTCGCGATTACCTCCAAAGTGTCGACCACCGCCGAGACTGGCGTGGAAATGGAAGCACTGGTAGCAGTCACCGTATCCGCCCTCACCATTTATGACATGACGAAGGCGCTGGATAAGGGGATCGAAATTCGAGAGATCGTACTCGAACGCAAGTCCGGCGGGAAGAGTGGCGACTACCACCGGCCGAAGCCGAAGAAGAAATAGGGCTCAGTCGATTCATGGCGAACAACGTCAAGCTCCTGCTGGTGGACGATAATCCGATGGTACTGGGCATGCTGCAGCAGGCCTTGTCTCCGCTGGCTGCCGTCACCACGGCGGGCGATGCCGCGGACGCCTTGCTGAAAGCGGTGGACGACCCTCCGGACTTGCTGGTGTGCGACTACCGCATGCCGGGGATGGACGGACGCCAGTTGGTCGAGAAGCTGAGGAGCCGTCCCCCAACCGCGAATTTTCCCACCGTCCTGATGGCGAGCAAAGCGGACATTGCCGAGCGCCTGTCGCAGCAGGATGCGGCCGACGACTACCTGGAAAAGCCCTTTTTCCTGAAAGACGCGACGCGCCGCGTCAAGCGCATGATTGATCGCATCGCGCTCGAGAAGATGGCGAAGACTGCACCTTCCGACGGCGTCGTGCGCGGAAATTTATCTCAGATGAATGTCATCGACCTGATGCAGTCGCTGGAGATGGGACGCAAGAGCTGCCAGCTCTCTCTGGCCAACGACGGAGAAAAGTGCGTGGTGTTCTTCGTCGAAGGCCAAGTCAAACACGCAACTTATGGATCGCTGGTCGGCGATGAGGCCGTATTCAAGGTGCTGCGCTGGACCGGCGGAAACTTCGAGCTCGACTTCGAAGGCAAGACCGACAAAGAGACGACTCAGCTGAACACACAAGGGCTGCTGATGGAAGGACTGCGCCTGCTCGACGAATCGCAACGCGACTCCGGCAGCGAAGCCGCAGAGAGCGTCAGCCCACCCGCCGCAGCCGCAAGCACCACCCCAGCCGGCGGAAAACAGGGTGGCCGAAAGGAAGAAGAGGACGATGTTCTCCTCGACAGCTGAAGTACGAGTATCGGCAAACTTCACCGCGGCGGTGGTTACCGTCAGCGATTCTTGCTCTCGCGGCGAGCGCGTCGATCTGTCGGGACCGGCGGTGGCTGAGGCGCTCGAAAAATTCGGCTTTCAAGTAGTACGCCGCGAAGTCGTGCAGGACGATTCCCTCCAGATTCAAAATCTCCTCGTACTGCTGGCCAAAGAGGTCCCGCTCGTGGTCACAACCGGTGGAACCGGGATTGCACCTCGCGACGTTACTCCGGAGGCAACGCGGGCGGTTTGTGACCGCGTGCTCGATGGCGTGCCCGAACGCATGCGTAGTGAAGGAGTGAAGAAAACTCCGTTTGCTGCCTTGAGCCGCGGGGTATGTGGAGTGCACGGCAGGACTCTGATCCTGAATCTGCCGGGAAGTCCGGGCGGGGCGGTAGAGTCGCTCGAAGTTGTCGTCGAACTGATTCCACATGCGCTCAAACTTCTTCAGGGACATACGGAACATTCCTGGGAAATCAAAATCTAGCTCTGGAGCGGCGTGGGACGTTAGACCTCGGACCTCAGACCCTCAGACCTCGGGACGTCGCGGTTCAAGACTCGTCGATCATCCGCTCAAACCGGCCGAGGTCTGACGCCGCGCCTCCTTTCACGTACACTGACCCCCGTTGAAGACCATTGGACACATTCTGGCGCGCTATACCGCGTGGATTTGGGGCTTGCTAGCGCCGCTCGGGATCTGGGGCGTCTTCGTCATCGCCTTCGCCGACTCGGCTCTGCTGGGAATGCCGGTGGATGCCGTGGTGGCGGCCTACGTCTACAAAAATCACAGCTACTTTTTGCTCTACGTGGTGCTGGCAGCGCTGGGTTCGGCGATCGGTAGCATACCGCTGTATATCCTGGGATATCTGGGCGGCGAAAAGGTCCTGCGCAAGCGGATCTCGGAAGCACGATTTCTAAAGATTCACCGCTCCTTTGAGCAGCACGAATTCTGGGCGCTGATGTTTCCGGGAATGCTGCCTCCGCCCACGCCGTTCAAGGCATTCGTGCTCGCCGCCGCCGTCTTCGAGATGCGGTTCCGCGATTTTCTGGCAGCGGTTTTTGCCGGCAGGTTCGTGCGCTTTCTGGTGCTCTCGCTCCTGACGCTGTGGTTTGGCCCGCAGATCATTGGCCTGGCAGGAAGCTTATTCCGCCAGCATTTCTACTGGGTTATGGGAGCATTGGTGGGAGTGTTGTTTCTGTGGCTGTTGCTGCGGCGAAGCAGGAGAAGGGCAAATCGCTAGAAAGTGCATGAGGCTGGTAATCTCAACCAAACAAAATTAGGAAGGCTTGCGTCGAGCCGCTTGCCGCGTCTTCCGCGACTAGTTCTTGACTTTCTGTCTGGGTGTGACCCTGCTCAAGACGAACTCCTGGATCAGGTCGCTGAGCATGCGTTCGCTGGTGGAGAGAAAGAAATTCTGGAACACCAGCCCCGCCCCGCGATTCGATGCCGGATAGTAGAGGTTGGAGAGAGCCGACGAACCCAGATCGCCGCCGATGCTCGAGTAGTTGGGTTGCAACCTTCCGTTGTCTCCCCGGCAGAGGAATGGGCTGGACAGTGCGTGGAAAGCGCGAGACTTATTTGTTCCCGTCCCCTGATAGTAGTAGCGGGGATCCTGGTGCAGCAGCGAGGGCAGGATGGCGCCGCCGATCATGATGTCGGACAAGCCGTCGGCGGCGGCAGCACCAAAGCGCTCGCCGTAGCCCTTGGCACCCTGCACGTAGTTGGGAGTGTTACCCGCCTGGTTCATACTCGCGAGCGCAGCTACCCCGAGGACGGTGACAACGTCCGTGGAGGTTTTCAAGGCAAGATGGAACTTCAGCTTGGTGGTAAGCGGCGCCGGGTTGGGATCGTAGACAACGTAGAAATTGGGGATGATGCCTAAGACGCGCTGCGTCTCCTCGACCTTGACCTGCTCGGTAGCAACTTCCTCCGGTGTATTCACCACACTTACCGTGGTCGTCACCTCCGCGATGTGGAGCTTGCTGTCGGTGAGGATCAGATACTGGCCCGAATTAAGGACCAGGTCGGGCGAGGTCCAGTCGCCAAAACCTTGGGCGGTGATGATGACTCGGTAGTTGCCAGGCACGAGTTGCTTGAACTCAAAAAATCCGTTGTCGTCCGACATGATCTTGCTGGGATCTTTCAAGCCAGGGCCTTGGAGGGTGACGGTGGCGCCGGAAAGGGTGTCGCCATTCACATCGGTTACCGTGCCGGTAATATGACCTGACGCCGGGTTGGTATCCTGCGCCGCCAAAGGCGCAGCTATCGCAACGGCTGCCAAAATCAACAGCCAGATTCGTTGAGTTCTCACAGCAAGGCTCCAATGCCAGCGTCGGATAAAACTTGATCTTACCGTCGCAGTTCCGGTCGTCCGCAACTGCCGGAAGGTCAATGTCCCAGTGGGGATTGGATTGGTTAAGAGTTGTTCAGAGACAACGCTATGGCCTGGGAGCTATCCCTTCCCAAGGCATTCGGGGGGGTCATCCACCGTTTCGCCTGCTGCTAGGCGGCGATGTGATGGTTCGCCGGCTTGTGCAGCCAACGCGCCAATGCATCGAAGAAGAGGGGCGTTCCGAACATGACGACGGAGAAGAACAGGTCGCTCTCTACGGTTCCGCGGAAAAAAGGTATGCCGGCGGCGTAAGACATCATCACCCCGTGGAGCGTTTTCGGATACATGTCATAGGCGGCCCAAACGGCGAAATTGCTGATCAGGAAGAACGAGACCGACGTGCCGAGCGCCGCGCCAATCACCCGGACCATGCCAGCTTTCTCGCGCAGGTTCGTGCCCAGCCAGACGATGGCCGCGTACCAGGCCCAGGTCACGAGCAGATCCCATCCGACAGGATAGTGATAAACAAATCGGTTCAGCAAGACGTCGGCAGCCGCCAGCAGCACGACGGGAATCCACGTCTGGCGCCGCGAGCCGCGCGCGCCAAAGAACAGCAGCGAAGCTCCTAGCGGCGTGAAGTGCCACGCGTGAGGAAGAATATTGTAGGGACCGGCAAATGGCAGGAAGCGGACGGCAACGGCCAGTAGCACGAATAGATAAGGCAGCATGATCACCTCGGGGACGAAATCCTATTCTGGGCGCGAACGGGCAAGCGCGTCAAGGGCAGAGGATCGGTAGCGGTGCCGTTTGGATTGCTGGACTCTTTCGAAGGCGTCATCCCGAACTCGGCGCAGTTCAACCGGGTGAGGGATGTCACGTGAGGACTTCCCTGGACGCCCCTGCCGGTCTGCGCGCGAGATCCTTCCCTCCGCCTGAAAAACGGCTGTGGTCAGGATGACGTCCCACAGGAACGACGACGCTCCACAGAAAGAAATGACGCCCAGAGGATCGGAGACGGTTGAAGGTTTAAACTGCCGATTAGCGAGGGAGCCTTTCCGGGATCGCTAGGGCCAAGCCCCTACTTCTGACGGTCCAAATCATTTTGAGAGCGCGCTGGAGTGTCGTCAAGATGAAGGTTTCTGCATAGCGTCCCAAGCGGGACCACGCGGCCTGGGATCCGTTGCTGGGATCGCTAGTCAGGTTTGGCGGGGCCGAAGAATTCTTCAACCACGTGCAGGTCCTTGTCGAGTTTCACTCCGGCGGTGAGTGGCCCCCGTCCTCCGGCCGGCTTGCGGAATAGCCGGAGCGACTGCTGGAAACGCAGATCTTCAAAGAGCACGACATACCCGGTCTTTGGAGGCGCCAGTTCTTCGGTCTCGGTAATCGGATACTTCGCCCAATCCAGATACACCCGACCCACGTAAGATTTCTTTGCAGCGAGCGTCATCGGCGTTTCTTGCGGCTTGTAGCGGATTTCAAGTTTTCCGTCGGGATCGACCTCCGGACTCAATGAGTCCACCGGCGCCAGCACAAAGAAGTTCGGAGTCTCGACCACGCCATGCCAGAAAAACGGATTGATGTACGTGGGATAAGCGGAGGCCCGGATCGGGTCCGCCCCCTCGTAGGTGCGCGCAGCCAGCGCATTGACTGCCCGCCGATGTTCGTAGTCGCGCACTCCCCACATCACGACCACGCCGGCCAGGGCAAGCGTCGCTGCCAGGCGTCCGCGCGGCCCTCGTTGGCGCACGCCGATTTCTTTGTCGATCAAGGCAAACAACCATGGAACAATCAATCCCACAAGCAGCAGAAGCCACATGACCGGCTCCGCAATGAAGACGATGTCCCACGAATACCACTTCTCGGAGAACGGCCAGAAGGGGCGCACGCCGTAGTTATTGGTGAAGTCGAGCAGGATGTGGCTGAGGCCCGCAAGGCAAGCGTAGAAGAACAGGAGTCCCCAGCGAGGCGGCAGGTTGGGATCGTTGGTTCGGCGGCCGCGCAAACGCCAGAACAGATAGACGAAGCCGAGGACTACCGCCGATACCAGCGGGACGCCGAGAAACGAGTGGGTGAAGCCGCGATGATGGGCAAATCCGAAGACCGGGCCGCGGATGAGACGGCTGAAGACGTCGAGATCAGGAGCTTCGGCGGCGAGCGTGAGGGTCAGCGTGGCCAGCGCTGTCTTGCGGTTCAAGCCGGCGCGTCCCAGGCACGCGCCGGTCAGAAAGTGGGTGAAGGGTTCCAAGCGATCTGAAGAATTTTATTTGGTTCGTGTGGAGATTACCAATGGGCTAGAGTTCAGAGAATCAGCGGCAAGTCCTATGCGACCTGTTGTCGGGATGCTTCGCCTCGCTTTGTTCGGTTGACAGCCGAGGCGGCTGTGCCTACGTGGTCTCGGGTGATCCCAGAATCGTCAAAGCATCGGGGACGATTGTCATCTCGGCAGGTAGGGTGCCCAGCAGTTCGCCGTCGGCTTCGACATAGACGAGTGGTTGGACTTCGGGCAGCGTGTTGGTCGAGGTGGACGGCGAGTATCGGCAGGCAACTTTCTTGCTGTAGGCGAGTTCGATGCCGGGGATGGTCCAGTTCCTGCGCAGCAGTGCCCGAATGACGTAGAGCAGATACGCGAGGCGGCTCGCCGTGGTGCAGAAGACCAGGCGCAGATCGTCGCGATCAAGAGAGGCGCCGGGAGCGAGTTGCCGCAGCACGCCGCCAAAGTTGGCGATGCGGACGCCCAGCAATTCGGTTACGTTCGCCTGCCTCAACTGATCTGAACCGGCCTCAATGTACTCGATCACGAAGCGGATCATGATGTGACTGAACCAGAGATGCCATGCCTTCACGTAGTAAGCACCCATCCCCAGTCGCTGCTTGGCTGCGGGACGCAACTTGTAGAAGAGGTGAGCATCGACGCCTGCGCCTGCTGCGACGACGAAGTAGCTCGCCGCGGGCTTGCGGTCCAAGTCGACATATTGCAGGTGGCCGAGCGCGATCCGTCGCGGCAACGCGTGCAGCGCTGTCCTGGCGGCCTCCACGAGATCAAACGGAATCTTCAGGTCATGGGCGAGCGTATTGGCCGTTCCCATGGGCAGAATCGCGAGCGCGACCTGTGACTTGGCCAGCACCTGCACAGTGTCGTGGATGGTACCGTCCCCTCCGCAGGCGAACACCGTGTCGCAACCGGAAAGCATGGCCCGACGCGTCTGTTCTTGCGCATCGCCCCGGGACTGGCACGCAATCAGTTCGGCTTGCACGCCCGCGCGCTGCAGCAGGGCAAGCGCGGACTCCAACTCCGCGTGGCGCGGCGTCCGGCTGCCGCCGGAGACAGGGTTGTAGAGCAAAGCTGCCTTGCGCATGGCCGGACGAACTACGATCGACGAACCAAGATCGACGAACCAGATCGCCGAATTTGAGATCAAAGCTGGCTGGATTGTACCTGAGCGCGCAGGCCGCACAGGATCAGGAGAATCACGCAGGCGCCCGATTTCAGCGTGACCCCCATTCCCACATCCCAAACATGGCTTTCTGCGGCAACGGCTTACCGGATTGGCGGGCCAGCATCGTAACCTGGCCGCGGTGGTGTGCGTCGTGCGCAATGAGGTAGGCGACAAAACCTGTGACGTCGGGACGGAATCCCTTAATGCGACCGTCGCTGTCCAAGGCTCGATTCATGACCATGCTGAGAGCGTGGCGGCTCTGCTCCAAGGCGCGGAGGGCTTGCGAGGGCGTCACCTTCGCGCCATTGAGTTGCGCCGGAAGCTTGACACTGTTGCCCTTCTCCGCCCGGGCTGCGGTTTTCAGCCACATGATGCGCACGTTGTGCATGTGCGCAATGATGGCAGGGATGGAGCGGCCCTTGCCGCCGGGTGGTTTCGCGTTCCAAGCAGTCTGGGGAATGTTATCGATCAAATACTGGTTGATGCGGTTGTTCGTGTTGAAGGCGTTCAGTAAAGCCAAGGGGAGGCTCACACCAAACGTGGCCCCTTTGGTAACCGAACCGGCGGTCTCGGGGGATTTTCGCATGGCGGCGCTGCGCTTCGACAGAACGATTTGGCAGGAAGTCCAATTTGTCATAAGCTAGGGCCGCTTGCAAGGGTGTTTTGCACAATACGCATGGCGGATTAACCGAACATTAAAAAACATTCAGGAAGCATTCAGGAGGGTGTAGGGCATGAAACTTGGGCAGATTCTTTGTGTGGCTCTCTTGTGCGTGGGTGTCGTGGCACAAGATCACACGGCGCATTCGCAGGGCCATCCCGTCACTCTGGTGACTGGACTGGGCGACCTTCATCATCCGGTCTCGACGAAGAGCCCGCAAGCGCAGCAGTTCTTCGATCAGGGCCTGCGCTTCATCTATGCGTTCAATCACGATGAGGCCGCGCGGTCGTTCCAGCATGCTGCGGAGCTTGATCCCAAGCTGGCGATGGCCTACTGGGGAGTCGCCGAGGCAGTAGGGCCGAACTATAACGACCCCGCCGATCCCGATCGCTACCAGAAGGCGCATGAAGCGGCGCAGAAGGCCGTGGACCTATCCGGCGCAGCCTCGCCGAGCGAGCAGGCTTATGTCGCGGCCATGGCGAAGCGGTTTCCCTCTGATCCGAAGTCCGATCTGAAGAAGGCGGCGGAGAATTACCACGACGCCATGCGGCAGGTCGTGAGCCAGTTTCCCGACGATCTTGACGCTGCGACGCTCTTTGCCGAAGCCGGGATGAACCTGCACCCGTGGGGCTTGTGGCATCCGGACGGCAAGCCGGAAGCGGGCACCGAGGAAATCGTGGCCACGCTTGAGTCGGTGTTGAAGCGCGATCCGAACCATATGGGTGCGGTCCATTACTACATTCATACCGTAGAAGCTTCGCCGACCCCGGAGCGCGCCTTGGCCGGAGCGAACAGATTGGCTTCGCTCGCACCAGCGGCGGGACACATCGTACACATGCCCGCGCATATCTATATTCGCACCGGCGATTACGCGGCCGCAGTCAAGACGAACGAACAGGCTGCCGCCGTCGACCGGGCTTACATCAAGGCGACCGGCGCGCAGGGCATCTATCCGATGATGTACTATAGCCACAATCTACACTTCATCGCGATGTGCTCGGCCATGAACGGCAATTACACCGAAGCGCGAAAAAACGCGGGCCTGCTGGAGGCGAATGTCGCGCCTCACGTGAAGGACATGCCTCCGCTCGAGGGATTCATGACGATCCCCACGGCAGTAGAGGTTCGGTTCCACCACTGGGACGACATTCTGAAGATGCCGGCGCCGGACCCGGCGATGAAAATCGCCACGGTCTTCTGGCACTTCGGACGTGGTATGGCGCTGGCCGGCACGGGCAAAACCAGCGAGGCCGAGGCCGAGTACAAGATTGTCTCTGATGCCGAGGCGGCGACTCCGCCCGACGTCATTTTCGCGATGCCCATCAACAACAAGGCCAAGGACATCATGAAAATTGCCAAGGATGTACTGGGCGCGCAGGTAGCCGTGGCGAAGAAAGACAATGCGGGAGCGATCGTGATGCTCCGTGAAGCCGTTGCCATCCAGGACACACTGAAGTACGGTGAGCCTCCCGACTGGTTCTTCCCGGTACGCGAATCGCTGGGAGCAGTGTTGTTGATGACTGGCGACGCAGCCGGCGCGGAAAAAGTTTTTCGCGCGGACTTGGAACGCAACCCGCGAAACCCGCGTTCCCTGTTCGGCCTGCACCAGACTCTGATGCAGCAGAAACGCGACTACGACGCAGGCTTCATCCAGAAACAGTTTGATACGTCATGGAAGGGTAGCGCAACGGCGTTGAAGCTGGAAGATCTAGTGTAGAGTTGAGCGTCTCGCTCACGTAGGGACAGCCGGGGCGGCTATCCCTACGTGGTTCTTTCCCGCCTATAATCTTTGGCGATGCCTGCGGCTACCAAAGACACAGAAAAAAAGATCGAAACGCTTCGAGAAAAGATCCGTCACCACGAACACCTCTACTACGTTCTCGATAACCCCGAGATCAGCGACCTCGAATTCGACAAGCTGATGCAGGAACTTCAGCAGCTCGAGGCCGACAATCCCAAGCTGATCACTCCTGATTCTCCCACGCAGCGCGTCGGCGGCAAGCCGCGCGAGGGCTTCATCAAGGTGCGGCACTCGTCGCCGATGCTGTCGCTCGACAACACCTACAGCGAAGAAGAGTTGCGGGCATGGGAGCGCCGTGTCCATGAGCTGAGCGGACGCAAGGATGTGGACTACGTCTGTGAATTGAAGCTCGACGGTATGTCTCTCTCGCTGGGCTATGACAATGGCCAACTCGTCCGTGGCATCACCCGCGGCGATGGCACCGTGGGCGAAGACGTCACGCTCAATGTGCGCACCGTGCGCTCGGTCCCGCTTTCCATTCCCAAAGAAAAGTTGAAGAAGGCTGGTATCCCGCCAGATTTCGAAGTGCGGGGCGAACTGCTGATGCCAACAGCGGCTTTCAAGAAGCTGAATGAAGAACGTGAGCGCGCAGGGCTGGCAACCTTTGCCAATCCACGCAATTTCACCGCCGGTACGGTACGGCAGCTGGACTCCAGTATTACCGCGCAGCGTCGGCTCGACTATTTTGCCTACGGTCTTCTGCAAAATGGCCGAACCTATTTCGACCGCCATTCCAAGACGCTCGACGCCCTGGAAGCCGCCGGCCTCAAAGTCAATCCCCATCGGAAGCTAGTGCACAGCATGGACGAGGTGTGGGATTTCATCCAGCAGTGGGAAGGCAAGCGCGATTCCCTGCCTTATGAGATCGACGGCATCGTCGTGAAAGTCGATCGGGTCGCATTGCAGGACGAACTCGGGTTCACTGGCAAAGCTCCGCGCTGGGCGATCGCCTACAAATACGCGGCACGAGCGGGAATCACGAAGCTGGAAGACATTCGCGTTCAAGTCGGACGAACGGGCAAGTTGACGCCCGTGGCCATGCTGGCCCCAGTCTTGATTGGGGGGACTACAGTCCGCAATGCGACCTTGCACAACATGGATGAGATCGATCGGCTGGGCGTGAAGATCGGCGACTGGGTGCAGGTCGAACGCGGCGGCGATGTGATCCCCAAGGTTGCAAAGGTGATCGACGATAAAGATCATCCCCGCGGCACCCGCGCCTTCGAAATGCCGGAGAAATGTCCGGTCTGCGGCACGAAGGTTGTCCGTACCGAGGGTGAGGTCGACTATCGCTGCGTCAATGCCAACTGCCCCGCGAAGCTGCGCGAGACGATTCTGCACTTCGCGTCTCGTGGGGTGATGAACATCGACGGCATGGGCGACGCGCTGGTCAACCAGCTCACCGAGCGCGGCCTGGTGAAAAACATTGCTGACATCTACAAACTGACGAAAGACGACCTCCTCAGCCTGGAGCGCATGGGCGATAAGTCAGCGCAAAATATTCTCGACGAGATTGCGGGATCGAAGCAGCTGCCGCTGGAGCGGGTCATCTACGGCCTTGGCATTCGCTTCGTCGGCGAGCGCACGGCGCAGTTTCTGGCAGAGCATTACGGGTCGATGGCAGCACTCGAAAAGACGGGCGTAGAAGAATTGCAGAACGTTAATGAAGTTGGCCCCCGCATCGCCGAAAGCATCGTGGAGTTTTTCAGCATTCCAGCGAACCGCAAGCTGGTCGAGCGTTTGCACGAGGCAGGCCTCACTCTTAGCGGACAGAAGAAACAACGAGGCACAAAACTCGCTGGCAAGACGTTTGTCCTGACCGGCACGCTGGCCAAGTACACACGCGACGAGGCCAAGAAGATGATTGAAGGCGCCGGCGGAAAGGTCACTGGTTCGGTCAGCAAGAAGACAGACTATGTCGTTGCCGGAGCGGATGCAGGCTCGAAGCTGGAAAAGGCTAATCAACTCGGAGTAAGTGTGATCGACGAGAAAGAGATGGAGAAACTCACAGGCTGAGAACTGGCTCATCGGACTGCAGCCTTCGGCTCAGCGCGTTATGGGTGCCGCACCGGCCGCAACCAACACCCAACTTCCCTTTTTGTATACCCAGGTATCGATGAAGCGCCAGCGCCTTACGAAGGGCTTGCCATTTTTCAGAACCCTTTCCTTGTAGGTCCCAACTGCGATAGCGGTGGTCCCAAATCCGCGCACCATCATTGGGTCCATCGAGACCTGCTCCGGATGTGGCGCTTCCGTCCGTACCCTCGCCAGGTATTCCGACCTGCTCAGCAGGCGCCCGTACTCGATGTACACCAGGGGAGTTATCGAAAATCTGGTTCAGTGCGCGGTTGTCATTACGTGATTGCGCATAGAACCGGCCCCGTCGGACAAACGGTTTCCCGCGCTCCAGGCCCTTCAGTCGGTAGGTGCCGGTGATGACCGCCGTGTCTCCGTGCACATACACGGCCATCGATTCCGTTATAAATTGCACAGCTGGGGAAGTTCTAACGTCCGCCAATACCTCCTCCTTGGTCAGTAATCTGCCGTCAGGATCGACGTAGACGAGTCCCTCGTCATTCAGCGACTTCAAATCCTTGATCGCTGATGCCTGGCTCCATAGATTCTCCAGGGCCATGATTTTCGTCTCAGCATCGGAATTAGCAGTTTTCTGCGCGTCGCCCGTTGGCGTCCCCCAAGCCAACAGCAATGCCAGCGTCAACGTTCTCATTACAAAGACCTCCCTCGGTACTATCGGCGTGCACTGTTTTTTCTTCAGACAAATCCACTGCTCTGCAGGAAACCCGTCGATCTGCGATGATGAGGATGCAGCCGTTCCGATGCCTTACTCTTGGAGAATTCGATGGCACGCATCATCCTGATTAGCCCTGAATCGGCACCCGCCGAAGTGAAGGAAATTTACGAGAAGACTTTCCGAGGCAAGCCCGGCAAGGTACAGAAAGCGCTCGCCCATCGGCCGGAAATGCTTAAGAATTTTCTCAGCTTCTACGCCAGCGTGGGCCGCTCGCTCGATCGCAAACTCTACGAGCTAATCTACATCCGGGTTTCTCTGATCAACGGCTGCCGGTACTGCTCGCAGCACCATGTAGCGTCGTCAAAACGCGTGGGGCTCACCGCGGAAGACGGGTCGGCTCTCAAGGCGGGAAATTACTCGCGCTATAGCGAGAAGGAGCAGGCGGCTCTCACCTACGTCGAAAAACTGACGCGGACACCACGTGACATCACTGACGCCGACGTTGTGCTTTTGCAGAAGCATTTCTCAGAACCCGAGATCGTCGACATTCACATCCTTACAGGGCTAGCGAATCTGACCAACCGTTTCACAGACCCGTTGGGCCTGGAATTAGAATTCCCAGAAGAAAAAATCTAGGCTCAGCTTTGTCATCCTGAGCGAAGCGAAGGACCCCTCCACTTTGGCTGGGGCTAAGGTCCCACGTAGCTAAAGAATCTCCCTCGCATCTCCCACCCGTTTGGTCACCCGCTCCCGATCCAAGTACTCCAGCAGCGGAATCGCGTACTTCCGACTGACCCCGGTCAATTCCTTAAATTTCCCCACATCAATTTTCGACGTCTTCGTCTTGTATTCCGCCATCTGCCTGCGCAAGTGATCGAGTGCGGTGCGATGAAATACCAACTCGTCGGAGATCTTGACCAGCACCTTGTCACGCAATAACAGCGTCACGATCTTCTGCGCGCGGGTCTTGTCGACCTTCAAGCCGGCGATGACCTCGTGTAGCGCCGGCGCACGCAGTCCTGCGGTGGAAAACGCTTCCTCGATTTTCTTCTTCGACTCGGCTTCTTCATCCTTCATCACGACACCGTGGCCGGGAAGGCGCACCAGGTCGCCGGAGAATTCGATCTTTTTGTCAGTCACGAGCATTGCCGCAACCGCTTCAAACACTTCCCCCGAAGCTCCCACGTGAGCTCGCAGTTCTTCTTTGTTGATTCCGGCCACCAGCGGGCTGGTTCTGTGAAACTCGCCAATCGCATGCACGGTACGCAGCTTGAGTGCTTCAACCGCGGGCGCGTGAAGAAACAAATCCGCAAGCCTCACAACGTCTTTCTGCGCCAGTGCCCGCTTCAACCCACCTTCAACCACACTCTTCGTCCAGCCCGTCTCGGCAATCATTCGGGAGATCGAGATTCCCTCACCCTGCCGGCGCGCAATTCGCATTCTCAGCGTGGCTTCTGCATCGCCGCTTGCCATGGTTCTCAAAAAGTCGATCGACATTGGGGCGCGCGGAACGGGGGCTGTGTCCAGGACGATGCCGCCTCCGATGGTGACGACGGGAGAAAACTGCCGAATGATGAACCGGTCCCCAGGCAACAGCAGCGCCGCGTTCGGCAGTTTGATCCGTGCATAGGCTTCCTGACCAGGATAGATGCCTGGACGGCCTATTTTCGCATTTCCGTTAAACGCCGAGTGCGGTCCTTCCCCTTCCAGCGACGCAATTTCCGCCACTGTCTCCATCGTGTATGAGTGAAAATGCACCCGCGTACGCTCTTTCAGTGCCCGTGGGGCCGAGGGCAACAATCGCAACTGCACGTCCATCCGCTGGCTTGTCTCAAACGTCGCGGGAGTCGTCAGCGTCATCCCCCGGGACAAATCTTCCATGCTCGTTCCGGCGAGGTTGAGCGCCGTGCGTTGGCCGGCAACGGCGAAGTCTGCGGGGTGCCCGTGCACCTGGACTCCGCGCACGCGAACACGTCTGCGAGTAGGAAAAAGTTCCAGCTCTTCCTCGCGCCGCAAAGTGCCTGCGACCAGCGTCCCGGTGACAACCGTGCCGAACCCCTTCATGGTGAAGACGCGATCAATGGGAAGCCTGGCAATGGCATGAGAATCTCTCGCCTCGACACTCTCCGCGGCCACGACCAGGGCATGTTTCAGTTCTTCGATCCCCGCCTCCGTCAGCGAACTGGTCGCCACAATGGGAGAGTTGGAGCTTTCCAGAAATGTGCCGCGGAGAAATTCCTCCACCTCCAGTCGCACCACGTCGAGCATTTCCGGGTCGACCGCGTCCGACTTGGTTAGCACCGTGATGCCGCGCTTCACACCCAGCAGCTGCAGAATGTCGAAGTGTTCCCTGGTCTGCGGCTTGATCGACTCGTCCGCCGCAATCACCAGAAGTACCAAGTCGATGCCGCCCACCCCCGCCAGCATGTTGCGCACAAAACGCTCATGCCCGGGCACGTCCACGAAACCCAGCCGCAGGGTGTCGCCATTCGCCCGCGTCAGTTCCATATGAGCGAAGCCAAGATCGATGGTGATCCCCCGGCGCTTCTCTTCCTCGAGGCGATCAGCATCGATCCCGGTCAACGCCTTCACCAGCGCCGTTTTCCCGTGATCGATGTGTCCCGCAGTTCCGACGATGATCGATTTCATCTGCTTGGCATGTTAACCGAGAGGCGTACCGCGCTGGAATGTGTTGGGCGGTGCGGTTCTTCCAAGGTAGCCGGGGCGAGTTGACAGAAAGTTCCGGAGAGAAAGAATCGAAGGCACGGCGTTCCAGCCCGCGAGCGAGGCCACTCGTATTTCACCGGAAAGGTTAGATTGAGCGGGGCTCGGTATTCCTGGCCGCCGTTACATTGGCTGGCGGATCTGAAAAAGATTTGCCAGGCTCAAACGCGACTTTCTCGTGTTTGCTGCCAACCCTGCGGATCACGTCATGCCAGCCGTCATCCCAGCTGATGCGGGCCTCACCATCGACGAAAGTCCAAGTCCCGTGGCTGGCGCCAAGCGTCTTTCTTGCCGTGCCATCGGGCTCGAGTGTGATGAAAAAGTTTCGCCCGTTGCCCTCGCCAACCTCCCACTTCCCCACGAAGTGATTATGTCCCACCGGCGTAGCGCCAGAGGTTTCGAATTCAATCCGCGCAATTTCTGAACCCGCAACCCTCTGCTGATGCCCGTCCTTGAACACGATCATGCTTGGAGCCTTGAAGTCAATTTGCTCCACCTCGGCTAAATCAACAGTCTGCTTGTGACCATCGTTGAAAACGATCACCAAATGTCGAGCGCCCGCGGGCGCAGACGTAGCAGTAACTGGAATAGGAAAGAGGAAAACTCCAGGAAGAAGACAGACCGTAACTCTCTGGAAGAAACGCATGGCTTCGCTCCTTAGAAATCCCGAACGTACAACTCCTGCCCTTTGATACGAAACAGGCGAAACAATCGTTCCACCAGATTCTAGGCCGCACCTTTCCCGGTTTCCTTCAGATACGCCAACACTTCCTCCGCGTGACCCTCGGCCTTGACCTTGGGGAAGATGTGCTGGATCTTGCCGTCCGGGCCGATGATGAAGGTCGTGCGAGCAATCCCCATCACCTTCTTCCCGTACATGTTCTTTTCCTGCAGGACGCCATACGCCACAGCAACTTTCTTCTCCTCATCGGCGAGCAGACTGAAGGGAAGCTCGTACTTATCCTGAAACTTCTTCTGCGCTTTCGGCGTGTCAGGCGAGACGCCTAGAATCACAGCCCCGGTCTTCTGAATCTGCTTGTACGTATCGCGGAACCCGCGAGCTTCCACGGTTCAACCCGGAGTATCAGCGCGCGGGAAAAAATAGAGGACCACGGTCTTTCCCCGCAGGTCTTTCAACGAGACGTCTTTACCGTCCTCGTTCTGCAAAGTCAAGTCCGGGGCTTTATCATGGATATTCATGGCATTCTCTCTTCGAATGAAATCATACTTTGCGAAACGGCCTTGCAATGGCTCGAAAGCCGGAAAAACAGCATCGGCCAAGCCGAAGTTCCTACCGATTCTATACCGTACGGCTGGCCTGGTTGTTCTGCTGGCTTGCGCCGCCCTCCTCTCGACGACGGGCAGCTCAGCGCAGGACCAGGAAGACACCCCTCAGATCAAACCCAGAGACTGGAAGATCAGCAAGAAGAAAGATCAAGGCCCAAGGGCATTGGGTCTGCTCCAGCTCTCGTCCAACGGCAAGGCAACCCTGATTCCGATCGCGATTCGAGTCGACGGCAAGTTCTACGATGCCACCGCCTACAAAGCCGACCCCGTTCCCATGGCGCTCGATTCCGGCATCGTCTATGAGGGAGAGCGCACCGGCACCTCCGTGGGCCTGTTCACGCTAAACGGCGCGCTCCGGAGCAACGCTGCGAATAGCCCGCATCCCTGGCTCGGCACCGGAATGTGGCTACCCACCGGTACCGAGGCCCCGAAGACCGGCATCAAGGCGGAAAACGTGCCGTTAGGGATTGAGAGCAGCGACGCACCTCCCCGGCTCACCAAGGGAAGCAGCAGTCCCGAGGCCGATTCAAAACCAAAAACGTCATCGACCCCAGCCTCCCCTTCAGAACCGAATCCGCCCGAGGAGAGGCAGCCTAAGCCGGAGCCGTCAAAGCCAACGTCGGCTGCTGATACAAACCCACCCGAAAAAAAGGACGCGCCCGCCTCGGATTCAGGAGAAAGACACGGCAACGAAGCCAATCGTCCGCGACTGCGCCGCGGCAGACCGACTGAACCCTTACCCAGCGACGAAGAGGTGCCCGGATACAGCAATCCAAAAGCCGCTACCGCGACGAAAAGCGGCACAGGCGCAACGCCTTCGCCAGCCGCGTCTTCGAAACTAGTTCAACTGATCCCGGCAATTTCCGATGCCGGCGGTCCCGACCCGCGCTCCTACGCCCTTGACTTGGACAAAACCGAGGCGGAAGAACGTCGCAAGCAAATGCTCGCTCTGGCGCAAGAACAGATCCTCGCTTACGTGGCCAAACAGACAAAAGCGAAAATTACAGCCTCGCCATCAACGCCGAAGACGGCAGCGGCAAGGAGGCCGTCTGCGAAGCCAGCACAGCCCGAACTGGAAAACATCCAGCTCCGCACTTTCGATCCCTGGACAAATAATCGGCCAGTGATGGTCTTGACTGCCGAAGCCCATATGCTACCGGCCCCCGACGCAGCCGCAACCTCCGCTGATCTACCACTGCGATACACGATCACGTTGGTAGCCCGCATCGATATCTACAGCAATCTGCATCCCCTTTACGCCGGCCTAACCGACAAGTACCATCTCGACGTAACGCCGCGCCTCGACCTGATCGACGTGGTAGATGCGGACGGCGACGGCCGCGGTGAACTCCTGTTCCAACAGACCACGGACGGACGCACCGGCTACGTAATCTATCGCCCCACTGCCGATAAGTTGTGGAAGATGTTCGACAGCCTGAATCCGGACTAGAAGTGTTCGCCAGATTTTTCGTAGCGCCGCCGTCCCGGCGGCTGGGAGGCTGCCCTGAGCGAAGCCGAAGGGGCGGGCGTCCTCGCCCGCCGTGTTGCAGGCAAGGCACCCCATTTCG
The DNA here is from genome assembly GCA_003225555.1 of Acidobacteriota bacterium. Taxonomy (GTDB): domain Bacteria; phylum Acidobacteriota; class Terriglobia; order Terriglobales; family Acidobacteriaceae; genus Sulfotelmatobacter. Next base: position 39,902 of record QIAM01000061.1, read on the forward strand.
ATTCTTATTACGAATTTTCCGCTAGAATGCCATCTGAAAGTTCGAAAACGAGGAAGAGCATCTTGCGCAAAGCGTCACTTCTAATCGCCGGGCTGCTGTTAGTCTGCGGCCTAGCGGCCCAGGATCAGGACTTCAGCAAAGTTCAGATGAAAGTCTCCAAAGTCGCCGGCAACGTCTACATGCTGGAAGGCGCCGGCGGCAACATCGGCGCATCGGTAGGCGACGATGGCATCGTAATTGTCGACGACCAATATGCTCCGCTGGCAGAGAAGATTCAGGCAGCACTCAAGGGCATTACCGACAAGCCAGTGCGTTTCATCATCAACACGCACTACCACGGCGACCACACCGGCGGGAACGCCTATTTCCAGAAGCAGGCACCTATCATCGCCCACGACAACGTCCGCAAGCGGATGGAAAGCGGAGGCGGCGCCGGCAACGGAGGCTCAGTGCACTTCGATCATAAACCCGACGCCAAGGAAGCGCTGCCCATCATCACCTTCGACCATGACGTCACGGTTCACCTGAATGGCGAGGATATCCGCGCGCTCTACTTCCCCGCCGGGCACACCGACGGTGACTCCATCATCTTCTTCCCCAAGTCAAACGTCGTGCACATGGGCGACGACTTTGTGACCTACGGCTTTCCCTTCATTGATGTAGAGTCGGGCGGCAGCATCAACGGTATGATCGACGGAGTGGAAAAAGTAATCGGGCAGGTGCCGGCGGACGTGAAGGTAATTCCAGGGCACGGGCCGGTTTCGAGCTTAGATGACGTTCGCGCCTACCTGAAGATGCTAAAGGAAACTCGCGACGTGGTACAGAAAGCAATCACAGAAGGCAAAACTCTCGATCAGATGAAGCAAGCGAAGCTGCTCGATCCATGGAAAAAGTATTCCGGTGACTTCATCAAAGAAGGTGCTTTCCTTGAGACCTTGTACAACTCGTTGACCGGGCAGAAGACCGGCAAGTTCATTAAGCACAATTGACTCTCGTGACCGCCACCCTGAAGGAGTATCCTCTCGTTTGCGTCTGACACGTCGCGAACTTTTGCGCTCGGCCCTCGGCGCCGGAGCCGCCGCCGCACTGCCGGGCCTGTTCTCGGCCTGCAGCGTGTCATCCAAGCCCACTGGGTCGGTGGCTTCCGCGGCGGCATCAACCTTCGCCGGCAAGCAGTTCGCTACCCCCAATTCTGCGATTCCCTTCCCCAAGGACTTCTTCTGGGGAACCGCCACCGCTTCCTACCAGACTGAAGGCGCGTGGAACGAAGACGGTAAAGGGGAATCGATTTGGGACCGCTTCGCGCATACTCCCGGGAAGATCAAAAATGCCGACACCGGCGACGTAGCCTGCGATTCCTACCATCGCTGGCGCGAAGACATCGCGCTGATGCGCGCCATGAACCTGAACAGCAACCGGTTCTCGATCTCCTGGCCGCGAATCCAGCCTTATGGACCAGGCTCCGCGAACTCCAAAGGTCTCGATTACTACAGCAGGCTGATCGACGCATTGCTGGAGGCAAAGATCCGCCCTTTCGTGACGCTTTATCACTGGGACCTGCCGCAGGCCCTCGAGGATGCCGGAGGCTGGCCCAATCACGATACCGCGGGCCGCTTCGCGGAATACGTTGCCATCGTCGCGCACTCCTTGGGTGACCGCGTCAGCGACTGGATGCTGTTCAACGAGCCCGCTGCGTTTGTCGATCTCGGTTATCTGGAAGGCACCCACGCGCCGGGACGCAAGAGCCTGTTGGATTTCCTGCGCGCCACGCACGTGGTCAATCTGGCCCAGGGCGAAGGATTCCGGTCACTAAAGGCCACGTGTCCAGCGGCCCGGGTGGGAACAGCATTCAGTATGTCCTCCTGCGAGCCCGCGACAAGTTCCCCAGAAGACAGACTCGCAGCCGAGCGCGCCCATGCCATCACCAACGTCTGGTTTCTGGAGCCTGCGCTGCACGGCCGCTATCCCGAGGCGCTCACCTTCCTTCCCGAAACCGCCATGCGGATCAAGCCTGGCGACATGGAGAAGGTCCGAGCCCCGCTGGATTTCTTAGGAATCAACCTCTATTACCGCACCATTGCATCCGCTCCAGGCGCGATGGAGAGGGTCGCACACCCGCAGGATTGGCTGTTTCCCGTAAGGATGGCTGGCGGCCAGCAAGGCTCGAAGACTGACGCCGGATGGGAAGTCTGGCCTCAGGCCCTCTATGACATGGTCATGCGCATCACCCGCGACTATAACCGGCCAGTAATCGAAATAACCGAGAGCGGATGTGCATGCAACAATGGTCCGGACGCCAATGGGATCGTTCGCGACGCCAGTCGCGTGGAATATCACCGCGAATATTTGGCAGCACTGTCTCGCGCGATTCAGGATGGCGCCGACGTACGCGGCTACCACGCCTGGACCTTGATGGACAACTTCGAGTGGGCCGAGGGCTTCAGCCAACGCTTCGGCCTCGCCTACGTAGATTTCAAAACACAGCAGCGCACGATCAAAGAATCAGGTCGCTGGTACGCGAAGGTCGCAGCAGGCAATGCGTTACCGGTAAGCCGCCACAGCTAACGATGCCGCTGCAGCGGTGGCCTTTCGTAGGTTCCCGAAAAATTCGACCGGCGATTCTGTTTTGAAAGGGCGCGGATTGGAGCCGCGCCGTAAGCTGCAATAGAAACTGCGGCTTTAGCCGCTGGGTGACGGCGGAACCACTCTACTTCTGCTGCATCACCAGTTCCCCGTTTTCCACTTTCATCCCCCCGACAGAGTTCGGAAGTTTCAACCGATCGCGTTCCTCAGCAAGTTTCCTCTGCAGCGCGGGATTAACGAGCGACACTGGAACGTTAAGGTCCCCCACCTTGAATTCGGTCGGATCGAAAGTCGCATAGCCGTCTTTCTCTCCGATGTGACCAGACACCGTGATCCAAACGTCTTTGCCCGCAATCTCGGTAAGAAATTGGCCATGGACAACGTCCCCCTCCAGGCTTACGTGCTGGTCTTTGATCGTAGGCGCAGAGCCGCCGATGTTTGAATCCGGAGTCAGCGCAGACGCCCCGCCCGCCATGCCTAACGATTGAGCAAGCACCGCACCGATCTCGTCAGAATTGATACGCACTTCAGCCTTGGGACCAGGTGTTGCCGACGCCGCTATTCCCGAAGCCGACTGGCTCGGTCCTGATTGCGAAGCTTGAGAGTATCCTGCGCTTGCCTGCGACTGTTGCGAGGCCTGCTCCAACTGCTCAAGTTTCTGTTCAAACGATTGCGCATTCGCCGCCACGGCGGCAGGAGCCTGTGGCACCGAAACGGGCGCCGGTTTCTTCAACACCAGAAATATCGCGATCACCGAAGCAACCAGCGTGGCAATGCTGATGACACGGTCAAGCTTGAACTTCTTCATGGCAACACTCAGGCGGTCAGCCCGAAACAAGCGGGCCCAGTCTCATGATAGCCAAGCCGGAAGGCAAGGTTTAGATGACCGAAGTGATGGTCCAAGTAACCTGTGACCCGGGTCAGAGACCCCCGGTCCCACACAAGAACTGTCACTCATTCCAGCTTCTTGCTAAGCAGTTCATTGACCAGTTGCGGGTTCGCCTGGCCCTTCGAAGCCTTCATCACCTGCCCGACAAAGAATCCCAGCATCGTCTTCTTGCCTGCTCGATACTGCTCGAGTTGCCTAGGATTGGCGGTGAGTACCTCATCAATAATCTTTTCCAGCGCCGATGTATCCGTGGATTGCTGCGGCCGCCCTTCGTCCTCATAAACCTGCGGAAAGTCTTTCCCACGTTCGAAGCACAGGTCATAGAGGTCTTTCAGCATCTTGCCCGAGATCGCGCCCGCCTCTACCAGATCAGCCGATGCCGCCACGCCTTTCATCGAAATCGGCGATTGTTCGATGTCGATGCCCTTCGCCTTCAGACGCCCCATCAACTCGCCCTGCACCAGATTCGCCACCCGCTTGGGATTCTTCGCCGCCTTCGCCGCCGTCTCGAACTGATCCGCCAGCGATCTTGAAAACGTCAGCACCTGCGCGTCGTATTCCGTGATGCCATATTCCTTCACCATGCGCTCCCGACGAGCCTCCGGTAACTCGGGCAACGACCTGGCGATCTCCGCCCTCCACTTCTCATCTACCACCAGCGGAAGCAGGTCCGGCTCCGGGAAATAGCGGTAGTCGTGCGCCTGCTCCTTCGACCGCATCCCGTAAGTCTTACCTTCGTTCGCGTTGTAGAGCCGCGTCTCCTGCGTGATCTTCCCGCCGGACTCGATCACCTCGACTTGGCGGCCGATTTCGTACACCAAAGCCTCGCGAATGAAGCGAAACGAATTCACATTCTTGATTTCCGTCTTGGTGCCGAATTCTTTCTGCCCACGAGGCCGCACGCTAACGTTGGCATCGCATCGCAGCGAGCCTTCCTCCATGTTGCAATCGCTCACACCAGTGTAGAGAATGATTTCCTTCAGCCGAGTCAAGTATTCGTAAGCTTCATCCGGCGTCGCAATGTCCGGCTCGCTAACGATCTCGATCAGCGGCACCCCCGTGCGGTTGAGGTCAATCGCAGTTTTCTCCGCCGAGTCGGGAAAGCCTTCATGCAGGCTCTTCCCCGCATCTTCCTCAAGATGTACGCGTGTGATGCCAATTTTCTTCCGACGGCCATTGGCGGGAACTTCAATGAACCCATGCTCGGCGAGAGGCTTGTCATACTGCGAAATCTGATATCCCTTGGGCAGATCAGGATAGAAGTAATTCTTGCGCGCAAAGATCGAGGTCTCATTGATGCGGCAATTCAGAGCCATTGCCGCCAGCGTCGCAAATTCAACCGCCTTGCGGTTGAGCACCGGCAGCGCACCCGGCATGCCCAGGCATACAGGACAAACATTCGTATTTGGCGGAGCGCCAAACCGCGTCGAGCACGAACAAAAAATCTTCGTCGCAGTCAGCAGTTGAACGTGCACTTCCAGGCCGATGACCGGCTCGTACTTGGCACCAGCAGCGACAGAAGTGTCCACAGAGGTAGACATATCAGATGATTATAAAACCCGTGCGAATGCGCCAGGTGATACAGTTGAGGTTCAACCGTCCCATTCTCAGGGCGTCATCCTGACCGCAGCCGCATTTCAGGCGGAGGGAAGGATCTCGCGTGTACACTACCCGCCTCTTGCGCTAGTTCGTCTTCTTCGGCGCGCTCAAGTACTTCTCTATCGGGATCTCGAAATACATCAACTCATTCCCCTTCGCGTCCGTAATGCGAGTGACGTCGATATGCGCGCCCGCCAGCGGCTCTGAGATTCCCCCCACGTCGAAGTACAGGAACCCCGACTGTGTCGCATGCGGTTCGACCGCACGCGCCGCGAACTCCGACGATTCAATCTCATCCATTTCCTTCTTGCTGACAGTTCCCTTCACCTTCTTGCGCGGGATGGGAAACGGCACCGGAGAGTTCGTATTGGCCCGAGGATTGGATAAACGCCGGTAGATGTCTTCCGGCGAAGCCGGCGTCAGCTTCGACCGGTTCGCCGTGATCAGCTTCACTTCCAAGTTGGCGATGGAAATGGGCTGGTCCCCATCGTTGGTAACGACAAAGAACACCGGCAAATACCCATGCTCGCGGAAATCGACTGAGAAGATCTTCGTTTTCTCCGGCGTGTCGTAGGGATCGGCAGCGATCGCCACCTTTTCGCTGGGATGCTCATCGTGCGCCGGATACGTCTTTGCCGGCTGGGCGGCGGGTTTCACAAAGTCTTTGGCCGCCACAGATACGGCAAAGCCACCCAGAGCGACAACCACGAAAACAGCGGGTCTGGAAGCCAACTTCCACCTGTAGCGCATATTTCGATTATAGAGGCAACCACTGTGTCCTCCGTAGCAGTGCAGTTTAGAATGGCTCAGCTTGCTCTACGTCCTCTATAGCTTCCTGCTCGCCGCGGCAATGCTGCTGAGCCTGCCCTACTGGTTCTTCCAGATGCTCCGTCACGGCAAGTATCACGGAGGACTTACCGAGCGGCTGGGAAAAGTTCCCCCGCGACTCAGCGAAGTTTCGGCGCACAAGCCCGCAGGGACGATCTGGGTGCACGCCGTGTCGGTAGGAGAAGTCCTCGCAGTCGGCGGACTAGTCGAGGAAATTCGCCGGCGTCTCCCGGAACAAAAGGTGGTCGTTTCCACCACCACCGACACGGGACAGGTGCTCGCTCGCAAACGATTCGGCGAAGCAAATGTTTTCTACTTTCCCATGGACTTCGCATTTGCCATCCGGCCGTACCTGGCGAGGCTGCGACCGTCCCTGATTGTGCTAGCAGAAACCGAGTTCTGGCCCAACTTCCTGCGCCTGGCGCGGGCAAGCGGTGCTCGAATCGCTGTAGTGAATGCCAGAATCTCCGATCGTTCCTGGCCAAACTACCGGCGCTTTCGCTGGGCGCTGCAAAGAATGCTGTCGAACGTCGGTCTGCTTCTCGCCCAAACCGAGCAAGACAGTGAAAGGCTCCAATCGATTGGAGCGGCGCCAGAGCGAGTCAGGGTCACGGGGAATCTCAAGTTTGATATGACTCTTCCGGCGCCACCGCCAGTTGTTGAAAGCTTGAGGCGATCGCTGCATCAAGCTGGCGCAGGACCAGTTCTGGTTTGCGGCAGCACGGTTGACGATGAGGAACCCTTGTTGCTGAAGGCATTCGAGAATATTCTCGTCGCGCATCCGCATGCAGTAATGATTCTGGCGCCACGCCATCCCGAGCGATTCGACGCCGTCGCCAGCCTGCTGGATCGGATGGGTACTCGATGGTGGCGGCGATCATCGTGGGACGGCGAGCCGATTGCCGCCGGAGTACTTCTCGTCGATACCATCGGCGAACTGGCCGCACTCTACGCCCTGGCGGACGTAGCGTTCGTCGGCGGAAGCCTGGCGCCCCGCGGCGGGCACAACATCCTTGAGCCAGCACAGCACGGCGTCGCCATCGTGGTTGGAAACCACACCGAGAATTTTCGCGATATCGTAGGTCTGTTTCAGAGCCGGGACGCAGTCCGGGTCGTAGGACCTGCGGAGTTGCCGCTCACCCTCATGGAGTTGCTGGCAAACGATTCTGAGCGCTCCGCTCTGGGCCGAAGGGCCCGGGAAACAGCGCAGTCCCAGACTGGAGCCACGCTCTGTACAATCAAGGCGTTGGAAGAACTAATCGCGGCAGCACAGACCCAGCCGCCATCCCCGCAACCCGCGCACACCCATTGAATCCCCTTTCCACCATTTACGGCGGAGTCGTGACCGCGCGCAACGCGCTGTATGATCGCGGATTGCTCCAGGTCCGATGCCTGAAAGGCCCGGTCGTCAGCATCGGGAACCTTTCTACGGGAGGAGCCGGCAAAACGCCCTTCGTCCTCTTGTTGGGTGAATTGCTGAAAGAACGTGGAGTCACCTTCGACGTGCTCTCCCGAGGCTATGGGCGGAAATCTCGCGGCGTCCTGCTGGTCGATCCCGCAGGCTTGCCCCAACATTTCGGAGACGAACCCCTTTTGATGGCCCGCCGTCTGCAGGTCCCCGTAATCGTCGGCGAGGACCGATTCGAGACAGGTCGTCTTGCCGAAAGCAAGTTCGGGCCTGAGTTCCACCTGCTCGACGATGGCTTTCAGCACCGCAGCCTAGCGCGTGATTTCGATATTGTTCTGGTAACCGCCCAGGACGCGAACGATCGTCTGCTGCCCGGAGGCAGGCTCCGCGAACCGACTACGTCGCTTCAACGCGCCGATGCTGTTGTGCTCACAAGCGGAGCTTCTACAGACTCATTTCCACTCGTTGGCAAGACCACTTGGCGCGTCCGGCGAGGCATCGTTGCCGCGAACATTCCTCAGCGTCCACTTGTTTTTTGCGGAATTGCCCGGCCCCGTAATTTCGTCTTGCAATTGCGCGCGGCCAATATCGAGCCCGTGGCCGAAGCCTTCTACCGCGACCACCACGCCTACTCCGAAAAGGACGTCCGCGAACTCCTGCAACTCAAGCAGCGCAGCGAGGCAGGTGGATTCGTCACCACTGAAAAGGACGCGGTCAACCTTGGTGGCTATCTCTCGGCCCTCGAGCCGATTTCCGTAATTCCGGTGAAGATGGAACTCGCAGACGCTGCTAACGCCGTAGATACCATGCTGCGAACGATCGAAGAACGAAAACGCTGCGCATGAGAGAATCTGCTTTGCCACGGCCAACCCTCCAGCAAAGCGTTTTGTAAGAGTCTGGCGTTGACGTTTTGAAAGAGCCCAGCGTTGACATTTTGAAAGGACGCGACATTAATCGATTGAAACAGCGCGGCGTTCATGTTTTGAAAAGACACGGCGTTCACGTCTCGAAAAGACGTGGGTGACCACGTTTTGAAAGGGCGCGGCTTCAAGCCGCGCCGTGAATGCGGCAAAATCGACCGCGGCTTTAGCCGCCGAGGTTAAGATGCCGGCTGGCAAAGGAACCAGCGTCCGGCTTCCTTGGTATGGCGAGAGACCACAACGCACGCGATAACTTAGATCCAATGACCAAGCATCCCAAAGAAGCCGACCGCCTTCGCAAGATCGTTGACGCCTTCCCCAAGATAACCGTCACGGTCCTCGGAGATCTGGTCGCCGACGAATTCATCTTCGGCGAAATCTCGCGTGTCTCCCGCGAAGCTCCCGTCCTCATCCTGAAGCACCGCGACCGAACAGTCCTCCCCGGAGGCGGAGCGAACGCCATCAACAATCTCGCTGACCTCGGCGTGAACGTCCTCCCCGTAGGCGTAGTCGGAGACGACGAGCCGGGACGCCTTCTCGTGAAATATCTTCGGCACAAGCGCATTGCAGTGAGCGGCGTCCTGAAAGATAAGAGCTACAGCACCGTCACGAAAACCCGCATTCTAGCCGGCATGACCCACACCGCCCGCCAGCAAGTCGTTCGCGTGGACCGCGAACCACAGGTTCCCCCGAACCAGCATCTGACGCGCGAACTCTATCTGGCCGCGCGCGAGTATATCCATGCCTCGGATGCCCTGCTGGTCTCTGATTACGGCTACGGCGCCGCCACCCCGGCCATCGTGAATACTCTCCGCAAGAAAGGCAAGCTTCGAACAGTTTCTCTTGTCATCGACTCCCGCTATCGCCTGCTGCAATATTCCGGAGCCACCGCCGCCACGCCGAACGAGCCCGAGGTGGAAGAAGCCCTCGGCATTCGCATCGGTCAGAACTGGGAAAAACTCGTCGCGGCCGGCGAGCAGGTAATGGCGCTCATGAAGTTGCAGTCCCTGTTAATCACCCGCGGCCGCGATGGCATGGTTGCCTTCAATCACCGCCACAAGCCCGTGGATATTCCGATCTTCGGCCCCGATCAGGTAGCCGATGTCACCGGCGCCGGAGACACGGTCATCGCCGCGTTCACCGCCGCGCTGGCCACCGGAGCCACCACCGAAGAAGCAGCCCAATTGGCCAACTACGCCGGCGGAATCGTCGTGATGAAACGCGGCACTGCCACGGTTTCGCGCGAAGAACTGTTGCACGCCCTGGAACAGGCTCCGCCCACTACTCGACCTCATTGAACGGAAACAGCAAACTCGGGCACAGCAAGGTTCTCAGCCGTGATGAGCTCCGCCGTCGCGTCGAGGATTGGCGTCGCGCCGGCGAACGCATCACGCTGGCCAACGGAAACTTCGATCTGCTCCACGTAGGCCATGTCCGATATCTGCGGGGAGCGAAGGAACTCGGCGGCAAGCTGGTAGTAGCGATTAACTCAGACGAATCCGTGCGCACTCTCAAGGGCAAGGGACGCCCGATCATGCAAGATCATGAGCGCGCCGAAATCGTTGCCGCACTCGAAGATGTGGACGCGGTGGTGATCTTTCCCCAGCTCGATGTCCGCTCCATCATTCGCGAGATCCGTCCCGACATCCAGGCCAAGGGCACCGATTACACCGTCGACAACGTTCCCGAGCGCGACGCCGTAGCGGAATATGGCGGACGTGTCGCCATCGTCGGCGACGCCAAGAATCATTCCACCAGCGAAATCATTCGCACTCGTCTGTCGTCGAAGCCAGGGTCCGAATGAGCGCGCCTACCGTCATCACGCCGAGAGCCACCCCCACAACGCCTTCTCAATCGCCAGCTGATTTGCCAAAAGCGTCGTCCAGTCCGAAGATCGACCGCCTGTTGATTGTGCGCCTGAGCGCCATGGGAGACGTGATCCATACTCTTCCCGCCGCCTACGCTCTCCGCCAAGCCTTCCCGAACGCCATGATCGGATGGCTCATCGAAGAACGCTGGGCCGAACTCCTGTGCGCCCCCGGATCGCCGCGCTGCGGACCGCGGTCTGCCCTGCGCCCGCTCTCTGATTGGGTCCACACCGTGAATCTGACCGGCTGGCGCAACTCGTTCTTCACCATGCCCACGATCCAGCAGATCGCAACCCTCTGGAACGATGTGCGTGGTGCCCGTTATGACGTAGCCGTAGATCTGCAGGGAGCCATACGTTCCGCCGTGCTGGCGCGGTGGTCGCGTGCCGGTGTGGTGTATGGAACAGCCGAGCCGCGCGAACCTCCTTCCAGCCTGTGGTACACACGGAGGGTGATCGCCTCGGGAACCCATGTGATCGAGCAGAATCTCTCCCTCGCCGCAGCGGTCGCGGAGAAACAAATGAAGGCACCCCGCGTCGAGTTTCCCCGTCATGCTGAGGCGGAGGAGCGCATGGCAAAGAGACTCACCGAGCATGGAATCGCCGACTTCGCCATTCTGAATCCCGGCGCAGGGTGGGGAGCCAAGCGATGGCCAGCCGAACGCTACGGCCAAGTAGCGCGAGCGATCGCCGCAACCGGCGTGCGTTCCGTTCTCAATTACGGTCCCGGCGAGGAGAGCCTGGCCCAGCAAGCGGAGGCGGCAAGTGAAGGTGCTGCGGTCGCGATGGAATCATCGATCACGGAGCTGATCGCGCTCACGCGACGTGCGCGACTGTTTGTCGGAGGCGATACCGGACCGATGCACCTCGCAGCAGCCTTGAACGCACCGGTCGTAGGAATTTTCGGCCCGACAGACCCGGCTCGCAACGGGCCGTACGGCACACGCAGCATCGTCTTGCGCAATCCCGCAAGTCCCACGTCGCACTCGCGCCGGGCCGATCCCGACGAAGGCATGCTGGAAATCAGCACGGAAGCAGTAGTGACTGCCGCTCGCGAGTTGCTGGTGTAACTTAATTTGTCATCCCGAGCAAGCGTCCGTTGCGCCGCGAGGGATCTGGGCGAGCCGCGCGAAGTAGCCTGCCCTGAGCAAGCGAAGGCCGAAGGGCCGCGTTCTTTGGCGACACAGGAATCGCACGTTTGGCTCGCTTCCTCATATTGCTGTGGAGTCCTTACTGAAGGGGAAATCTCATGCCTGAGTGGTCGCGCATCGCGCGCCGCATCCGCGTCCCGCTGGGATTCGTCTTCGCGCTGGTATATTTCTGGCTGGCGCGGCCGTCGTGGCGATCGATTGCCGTAGGCGCGGTTCTGGTTGTGCCCGGACTCCTAGTCCGCGCGCTGGCTTCCGGCCACGTCCGCAAGAACGAGGCGCTAGCCACCTCCGGTCCGTATGCCTACACAAGGAATCCACTGTACCTGGGATCTTTGCTGATGGGCGTAGGGTTTGCAATAGCCGCGCGAAGCTGGTGGATAGGCGCCGCGCTCGTCGTGATGCTCTTCGCCATCTATATCCCCGTGATCCGCGACGAAGAGATATTTCTGCGCCAGAAGTTCCCTGAGTTCGAGGAGTACGCGCAACGCGTCCCGGCCCTGTTTCCGAGAATCATTCCAACGCCGAAAACCGCCGAAGCGGCTTCACCAGGATTTTCCCGGGACCTCTATCTCAAACACCGCGAGTACAACGCGCTGCTGGGAGCACTGGCTATGATAACCGCGCTGATCCTCAAGATTGTCCGGTTTCCGAGCTAGGCGCTCGAACGTATCCCACCCTGCAAGAAATCAGAACTCATCTCACTGGTGTGCTACCCAGTGATCGCTGATGAACTGGCGATTCTTCGACAATTATCTGTTCGTTCAGGTGTCAAAGGGAAAAAGCCGAAAGTGCTGGATAGTGTCCGGGTTCCGGACTCGTCCTGAATCGTCGCCTGAGCTCACCGTCGAGGGGCAAAATCCAGAGCGACAGACAGTACGGGTTGGCAACGGACCAATCTCGCTCGCTGCCATGGCATTGACTTGGGAACGCATAGAACCTACGATTCGGGGCGCAACAGGTTTCGACATGTCGCGCAATCCTAACCAGCTTTCACCCTCCATTCGAACCAGACTGCAAGAAGCCAGGGTCGCGCGATTCGCGACACTGGATGGTGAGAACAGACCGCATATTGTGCCTGTCTGTTTTCTTTACGATGGCTCAGTCTTCTACACGGGAATTGATAAGAAGCCAAAGCGCCTCGCACCGGAAAAGCTCGCTCGCCTGCGGCACGTCAGGGCGATGCCGCAGGTGGCGCTCCTTATCGATGAGTATTACGAAGAGTGGAGGAGGCTCTGGTTCGTTCTGGTCCGTGGAACGGCCAAGCTGGTTCCGAAATCGGCAACCAGGGAGCGGGCCAGAGTAATTCACTTACTGAGAAAAAAGTATCCGCAATATGCAGCGGGAATGCTTCCCGACGACGCACCGATTATCCGGATCACCCCCGAGCGAATCGCCTTCTGGGGCAAGTTCTAGCCTGTCGGGCGACTCCGAGCGGCCAAAGGCAAACATCTTCAGAACCTCTATTCGAACTAAACCTCTGATCACTAAACCAGTTTGCGAATTTGCTCCATCACTACGAGCCAGCGGTCCAAGGCCTGGCCTCCACCCATGAATGTGGGATCAAAGTGAATCTCGTGGGCGCCAATACTGCGGCATCGGGCGATATCTTCCTTGATTTGATCTAACGTGCCGGAGAAAAGCGAACGTTCCTTGCCCAGCGGTTTGTCGGCAATTTCAGGATGTGCCCGAATGATCAGCTCGATACGCGAGGGATCGCGCCCCGCTTCCTTTGCCAGCTGCTTGATTGACTCGAACATTTGCGCCATTCCGTCCACCGGAATACCCACTGGATTCCAGCCGTCTGCATACTTGGCCAGGCGCTTTAGCGCCCGCGGTACGAACGCGCCCATGTAAATTGGCGGGTGAGGCTTTTGCACAGGCTTGGGTCCAATATAAGACTCGGGCACTTGGTAGAACTTGCCGTGAAACTTAACCGGGTTGGTAGTCCAGATGGCCTTGAGTACTTGCAGGAATTCATCTGCCATCGCGCCGCGCTGCTTGAAGTCCGCACCTGTGGCGTCCACCTCGTCCTTGTTCCAGCCCAGGCCCAGGCCCACTCGAACACGACCCTTGGAAAGAAAATCAAGCGTTGTCAGCCGGCGTGCCAGCATGACGGGGTTATAGTATGGAATGTCGAGGACACTCGTGCCGAGAGCAATTTTTCTTGTGCGCGCGGCTGCGAAGGTTAAGGCCTCCAGCGGGTCCAGTGCATGTTTGTACACCTCAGGAAGCGAACCGTCGGCGGTTACGGGATAAGGTCTCTGGAGCTTTACCGGGTAAAGCAGCCGTTCAATTGTCCACAGACTGTCGTAGCCCAGTTGCTCGGCGCGCTCCGCCACCGCGATCACGGCTTCGGGAGTAGCGACTGGCCCGATATTGGGAAGAGCAAAGCCAATCCTCATGGCAAACAATCCTTTCCGGGATGGACTTACCCCCTTTACGCCATTTATGTCGTCAGGCCGCGGCGGCAAGTCGTTGAAGATGCTCCGCGCTTCTTCTTCTGAGACGCCACATTCTACTCTGGGCGGGCGCGTCCACCGTCCACAACACAACACGGAAGTATCTCGCCGGCCTTCGCGGGAACGGCGCACTGTTGACGCCGCTGCCAGTGCGCCCGGCCTTGAAGTAGTCGAGCCGGAGGTGTGGCCATTCCGAGATTTTCCGATTGTGCGCGAGTGACGTTAGCGCTGTATCGGAAGCGAACGGCACGACGGTTCCGGTTAGCCTCGAGCTCGGGAGTTCGCTTTCGATACAGCCGTCAGAAGGAAGCCGCTCGCGGGTGCGGCGGACGCGGGGTGTTATGGGAATTCAATCGATTTCTGACTGAAAAGCCTTACCAGACGGGGACTTTGGCCAAAACGATATTATTGATTTTCACCATGTAGCACTTCTGGCAACCATCTGCGTCATCCTACCTCCGGCCCCATCCGTGCTTCCAGAGGACACTTCCGACGGCGTGTGCCTAAATACGCGGCAGCGTCCGCCGCGCGAGCGGCTTCGTTCTGACGGCCCCCTCGGGAGTGATTAATCTTGTAAATCCGACCATTTCACCCTCTATACTTCAATATACTTCACTACTTCTTCGCCACCAACTCCCTAGCCCGACTCAGCTCCGGACGCCTCGAACTCCCGCCATCGCAGACCTTCAGCAGGAGCGCATAGTACTCCGCCGCTTCAGTCTGCTTGCCCGCTTCCTCCGCCGCGCGCGCGGCGCCATAAAGCCCGTTAAAACGGTTCGGACTCATCTTCAAGTCGGTCTGATACTCCGCCAGCGCCTGCTGCGGACGCTTTGCCGCCAGCAGAATCTCGGCGATCATTTCGCGCGTAGGAATCCCCTGCGGCTCCTCGCCCAGCGAATCTTCCTTGTCGGCCATGGGACGCAGCATCTCAACCGCATCGTCATACTTGCCGTCAGCGAACGCGAGCCATGCCTCGGCCTGTTTGCGATCGGTTTCGACCGCCTCGGCAAAGTCTTTCTTCTTCTCCGCCACCAGTTTCTGATGAATGCCTTCGATCGCTGCAATATCCTTACGCACCACCTCCGCTTTGCCCAGATGGGCGGCCCCAATCGCCTGCGACCAATAGCCTGCGGATTCCTCCGCAGTTCCGGGAACTGCGACCGGAGTCAGCGCCGCCGCCGTAGTCCAGTCATGAAGCTCGACGGGATACAACGCCTCAAAGTGCGCCAGCGTGGCCAGATGCGGATCGAATCCTATCCCGTACATGTCGTGCATCGCGGGCATGGCCTTGATTTCATCCATCAGGGCCTTGGCGTCCGACTCGCGTCCGCTCTGCAGGTAGGCATAGAAGAGGAAATCCATGGCGTGGAATTGATGTCCTGCACCGCCCATGTGCATCGCGGCCGTCTTGCGCGTGGCGGCGATCGAAGCAAGGTTGGAGTTAATGTCGTCCTGCCACAGACCAACGCGGGCGAAAATGTGCGAAGGCATGTGCAGGGCGTGCGGAGCCGCAGGCGCAACCTGCGCGTATCGTCGCGCGGCGGGAATGCCGAGCTGCGCCAGCTGCGGCTTGTCGTAGCTGTGGATCAGGTAGTGTGCAACTCCTGGATGATCGGGCTCAGTAGCGAACAGTTTTTCCAGCACGGCGGCTGCTTGCCTGCGTTTGGCGAACGTTGCGTCCTCGTGCGGGTCGGAGGCGAGCAGGGACAGCGCATAGAACGCCGCGGCTTCGTGATCGTCGGGATATGAGTCGTACACCTTCTTCATCGCGTCGGAATAAGCCTGGGCGCGAGCCTCGTGGTTGAGTTTTTTCGAGTTCCCGTAAAACGCGTGCATAGCCGCGATGTAAGCGCGTTCGCGGGCGCTCGCCTTGCGTTGGTTCCTCTCCGCCTGCCGAACTTCATTCCAGCCGTGCTTGATGACCTTCGCGTCAGGCTGGTTCCAGTGTTGGTGCCACAGGCTCATAGCGACGCCCCAATGCGCCATGGCGCAGCGTGGATCGTCCTTGGCGATCTGGACGAACTCCTTTTCCGCCTCCTCATACCAGAACGAATGCAGCAACGCGACCCCACGCTCAAACCGCTTCTGCACCGCTGCGCCGCACGAAATGGCAAAGTGCACGGTGCCTAACTGCGTGGCAGCGACATCCTCATGGTGATGGTGTCCTTGCTCATCATCAGCAAGGGTGGCGAATGGAAAGAGGAAGAAGACAGGCAGTATCCAGACAACACGTTTCATGAGAACCCCACTGAGAGGCGAGTCTAGTATCAGCGGGAATCCAGGTCAAACTCGCCAGTTGCGCAGGTTCAATTTTCGAGAGATGGCGTCATCCTCAGCGCAGCCGTTTTCAGGCGGAGCGAAGAACCTGCCCTGAGCGAAGTCGAAGGGATCTGGCGCATATCCGCTCGGGCATGTCGGCTAACTGAACGACCAAAGGCGGCGTGATTTGTTGATGTTCAAATAATTGCGAGTCCCGAACCAACCTCCAGTACGGCCGCCAACCTCTTGCCGCACTTTTCTCTTACTCCATGCGCAGAGCTTTCATAGGTTCGATGCTGGCTGCCCGTCTTGCCGGAATAAGTCCCGCCACGCCGGCAAATGTGGAGAGCAACAACACCGCGGCCACCAACGTAAAAGGATCATAAGTACGCACGCCAAAGAGCTGATTTGCCATCAAGCGTCCGCCAAGCAGAGCAAAGGGAATGCCGATAGCCAGCCCGAGTACCACCTGCAACGACGCAGCCCGCAGCACCAGAGCGAGGACATTTCCACGATTGGCCCCTAAAGCCATACGCACCCCGATTTCGCTGGTCCGTCGCGCCACAGAGTAGGAGGTAATGCCATACAGCCCCACCGATGCCAGCACCAGGGCCAGCAATCCAAAAAGCGTAGTGAGGCGCGAAATGAGCCGTTCCTGATTGAAGTTTCCGGCGACCTGATAATCCAGTGACTTGAAATCGATCATGGTCAGATTGGGATTGACATTCGCCAGCGTATGACGAGCCAGGGATTGGACTCCCGCGGCATCGCCGGAATATAGGATTGTGATGGAATTGGGAAACAGGGAACGAGTCTCCGCGGTGATAGCGCTGCGCTCCTGGAGTGCAGTATTCAACTGGGATAACGGACGGAAGTACATGGGCCGCGCCGGGTCGCGCGGGTTGGTGTATTTCGCGGCAGCAACAACCCCAACAATTTCATAGTTGCCCGCATACTTCTGGTCAAATGTTCCGAAATGTCGCCCGATCGGGTCTTCGTTGGGGAAGAACTTCTTGACGAAAGTCTGGTTCACAACTGCAACCATGAGCGAACTGGCCGTATCTTGCGCGGTAAAACCCCGGCCACGAATGATGGGTTGGCCGATCGTCTCCAAGAAATGCGGACTCACCCGGTCCCACGACGAGCCGATATTGTCCTCGGGGCCGGGTGCTGCCCGGCCTTGGACATAGACAGCCTCGCCCCAGTTGTTGCCCTCGAGTGTGCTGTAAAGAGCCAGCCCCACACTCTGCACACCGGGTAGAGTCGAGAATTCCTGCTCCAGTCGCTCACTGAGTGCAGAAACCCGACTAATCGTATAGCCCGCTCCCGCCGGATCAAAATGGAATACGTGGCGGTTTGCCGTCGCGATTCCGAAGTTTTGATGTTCGAGATGGCGCAAGCTCTGCATGAGCAAGCCTGCGCCGACCAGCAGCACCAGAGAAAGTGCTGCCTGAACTACGATCAGCGACTTCTGCGGCAGGGAGGCATGATCCCTCGTGGCGCGATTCACTCCATGCAGGGCTTCGGCAGGATCGGAGTGGGACGTGATCCAGGCAGGCACAACGCCGAATACGATTCCAGTGAACAGCGAAAGAACAAAAGCGAAGGCCAGCACAACCGGCGAGGGGCTGGCGTGAATGGGAAGCATGGTCGCGTCAGGGAAGGCGAGAGCCAGAATCATCCGGGCTCCCGCATACGCCATCACGATGCCCAAAATTCCGCCGGCACAGCTCAGCAGGACACTTTCCACCAGCATCTGCCTGATCAAGCGGGATCGGGCCGCCCCCAGCGCCATGCGAATCGAAGTCTCCGCCCTCCGCGTCGCGCCCTTAGCCAGTAGGAGATTCGCTATATTGGCGCATGCCACCAGCAGGACTAGTGCGGAGATCGCCATCAGCAGGTGGAGACCGCTGCCCGCCTCTTGCTGTAGGTTCTGCACGCCTGCCCCGCCAGGAGCCAACACCACGTGCTGCTTGGGGATTTCCTTGTCATTCCCATTGATCGTGTATGCCGGGATCGTCGCCAGCCATTGGCGAAGCGTATTGGAAAGTTTGGCTTGCAGGCTGCCGATATTGACCCCTGGTTTGACGCGCCCGAGCGCATAAAGCCAATTCGTGTCGGGCTGTTTGAGAATACTGGTTTCGCCTTCCAGGACAGGCTCGGCATTGAGCGGAAGCCACAGCGCCGGCGGATTACTGTTAATCCGGTCGCCAAAGAATCCGGCAGGAGCGATTCCAACAATAGTTACGGGATGGTTCTGAACGTAAAACGTCGATCCCACAATGGCTGGGTCGGCAGCATGGGTGGTCTGCCATGCCTCATAGCTGAGAACCGCGACCGGAGCCGCTCCCGGCTGGTCGTCGGCGGCTTGAACCACGCGCCCGGCACAGGCGCCTAAACCGAACGTCGAAAAATAGTTGCCCGATACATATTCGGTTCGCTCCGCCTTGGGCAAGCCGGAGCCACTTCGAACATTCATCATGTTCTGTCCGGACTGGAAGGCTGCCAGTTGCTCGAACTCGGGCGCAGAGTCTTTGAGTTGCAGATAAAGATCATAAGAAAACAAGTCGAAATCGCCGTTGTCGCCCACAAAGCCGCCATTCACACAGCAATCGTCCGTGTCACCGATACGGTAGAGACTCGCAGGATTGGCAACTGGCAGCACCTTCAGAAGAACCGCGTGGACAAGAGTGAATATCGCGGTGTTCGCTCCGATACCGAGCGAGATGGTGAGGATCACGGTGGCGGTAAAACCAGGTGACTTCTGGAACTGGCGCAGCGCAACTTTGACGTCCTGCATCATGAGCGAATCCTCAGTTCAATTCCCGGCAACGAAGTTCGGTAAGCGCCGGCACGCAAGCCTTTGCCTGTGGTCAAAGCGTCGAGTAATGGACGGGAGGATACAGCAAGGGTAAGCGGAGGCGCTAATGGGCGAGGCTTAAGGGCGATGGAGCTCTCGAGCAACCAGACTCCGGTGCCCTAGCAGAATGGAAAAAGGCCGGGCTGACAACAACCAGCCCAGCCAAGAGGAAGCTGCAACTTAAGCGGCCTTGCGCTCCGGTTTCGATTCCTCAAGCAGTTCCGGATAATGCCTTACTAAAAAAGCCATTCGCAGGCGCAGGTCTTCGGTGTCCGAGGTTACAACGGAATGCAATGTTGCTACGAGGTCGCTGAATCGCTCCGGGTCTTGTTCCGCAGCCAGCTTTCCACAGATAAGGCGGATGAGGTCCGTATCGAACATAAGGATTACAAAACTCTGAGCGGAAAGCGGCGCGGGCTAAGAATGTCAGAATCGGAAAGTCAGCTCGATACAGTACTTGCTGTATTTTAACTCGCGAGAGAAGCGGCGCTATACATCGGGTGGGCCACTGCCAGGTCCCTTGGAGTGTAGCCGCTCCCCGTCCAGCAACTCCGTTGAACTCCTTGACGAGAGCGGTAAATTTGTTGTGGTCTTCCTCAGCAGAGAGTTTGGAGGCCAGTTCCCGCAAGCGTTGCCTGTGGTTGTTCTCCACTTGCATACCTGCAGTCTCCTCCCCGTTCATTTCAGAACGCTCCGTCTCTTTCCCCCGACAGTTGCTTGGCTGCCAACTTCCGCACATGTTCGATGTGCTCACGCAATGCGGAACGCAGTTCTTCCATAGCGTTTGGGAATTGGGTGTCGTCGGAGGCTACCGCCTCGGTACACAGGTTTCGGATACGGTCTTCCAGGTGATGGGAGGGCACCCGTCAGGCTCCTACAGGGCCCCTGTGGTTTTCTATACAGTGTTTAATGTATGCGAATGGCACACCGGTTCTAGCCTGAAGTGCGAGCAAAAGGCAAAAGGCCGCGGGCCGCTTGGGAGGTCAGCGAGCTGTCCCGTTTGAATGCGGGTGTTAACTAGTGGGCGCCGTGGGTGCCTTCCCGCAGGTGCAACCTGAGGATGTAGCACTCTTCGTGTATGGCGTGGCCATCCTCGTCAGTCTTGGCTGACTCTAGGGGTACGTCCTTGTTGCAGACGGGGCAGTACGGCCGTTCTTGTGTTTGAAGCTTCAGGCAGGGATGGAGCAGCGGTGTGCTGACGCCATGACTGCGATGCATCTGCTTCATTGGAACAATAGCAATTTGGGGGGAGGGCTATGTATACCCTTTTACCTCGCTGGTTAAATGAAAGTCAGTCCGCTAACGCACAAAAGGACAAGAAACTTAGGGAGGCCACAGCGGGCTCACATGCCGACAGCCGAATCTGTTAAGAGGTACGCCTCTCGCGTATGGCACTCCGGTGCCATTACATTTAGCTAGTGGAAAGCTCTAGAGTTGTGCGGTTTGGACCGGGCCGAATGAACTCGCCGGTGGCCTGATCCATGCGTTCCCCGACAGTCTCGGTGCGAGCCTCCCCAAGTAGCTATCGCGCAAAGACGACGTAAGCCTTTTCTTGTCGGGACTGACAAATTGCCATTCTTGCATGCGCCGCGTTCTGCACAAGGCAGTCTCGGACGACTCCGGCCAGGACATCGCTGAATATGCGGTGATGGCCGCAGTCATGATCACGGTTGTCCTGGGCATCCTGGCCCTCGTCGGCGTCAATGCCAGTCAGGTCTTTTTCCAGGTCCAACACGCTCTCCACTAGAGCCCGCCTTCGACGTTTAGCAAGCCAAAAACTGTAGCCGAGCGAGGCCAAGCCTTGACCGGGACGCCAATCCGGTGCCAGCATAGAAATTCCTCACAATTTACGCGTCAACCCACGGGGACATGCCGGACGCACCAAACCAAGACCTGCTTGAGGCTCTGCTGGACTCCTGGGACCGGAACAACACCATCTTGCTCAACCTGCTCCGCGCCCTCCCGGAAGGCGGGCTGGAGGCCAGGGCGATGGAGGGCAGCCCATCCATCGCGCAGCTGTTCACACACATTCACTTTGTACGACTTGTGTTCGTCTCAGAGGACGCCCCCGAGTTCGCCAGACCCCTGCCTGAGGAAGAGTGGGTGGTCGAGCGTGACCGCAGTCGCATCGCGCAGATGCTGAAAGACAGCGCCCAGACAGTGCGGGACGTCGTAAAGAGCAGGGTAGAGGCAGGCCGCGACATGAACCTTCACTACGACCACCCGATCCTCCTGCTCCAGCACATGCTCTGGCACGAGGGCTACCACCACGGTCAGATCAAGCTCGCCCTTAAGCTGACAGGCCGCCCAATGACCGATGAGCAAGCCGGGCCGCTCACCTGGCACATCTGGATGCGCAAGAAGTGAGCGGTCGGCTTGGCATATAACCCGCCCAACGTTTGAGGTGATACGCCCGATGTTCCGCCGATTATTGTTGAAGTATCGCCATAGATGGGATGAGAAGGTCGATCCCCGATCACGGATGGCGTTAAGCTACCGGTGATCAACGCACTCTACGGTGCAATCACAGTGGATAAGGAGATCGACCTTGAAGAAGCGTAACAATTCTGCAAAGGAGAGTGAACCGACATCGAAGCGGGCGAAGTCGCGGGGGCTAGTGCAGCGGAATACGAAGGAAGTGCTGGCGGAGTTGGTGGGGAAACTGAGGGAAAAGCTGGATCCGAAACTTGGAGCAGCCAGAGCAGGAGAAGAGCATCGGCGAGGATGGCTTGGCCCCAATCTCGACCGTCTGACGGTAGGAGTGGATCTGGGAGACCAATGGAGCCATTAGTGCATTGTGGGTCTGGAAGGAGAAACGCTGGCGGAAGGACAGGTGCGGACGACGCAGCAGGACATTGCCGAGTTCTTTCAAGCATTGAATGCGGCGCGCGTAGTGGTGGAAGTGGGGACACACTCCGCCTGGGTGCGGGAAGTCATCTGCGGTTACGGGCACGAAGTGCTAGTGGCCAACCCGCGCTTAATGGAGGGGTCGAGGCGTCGCAAGCGTAAGAATGATCGAATCGATGCGAACAAGTTGGCGCGGTTGGGGCGTGTGGATCCGCAATCGTTGCACCCGATGCAGCACCGCAGTGCGGAAGTGCGGCAGGACCTAGTGATGCTACGAGCCCGCGATGCGTTGGTGGCGGCGCGGACCGAACTGATCAACGCCACGCGAGGACTGGTAAAGAGTATGGGTAGGCGGCTCCCCAAGTGTTCCAGCCCGAGCTTTGCACAAAAGGTAGAGGAGCCGGTTCCCGCCGAGATACGCGAAGCCCTGCTGCCGCTGGTGCGCATGACAGCGGCGCTGAGTGATTGCATCGAGGGGGATGACGAGAAGATGGAGAAGCTAGCCAGCGAGCAGTATGGGCATACGGCGTTATTGCGGCAGGTGAAAGGGGTGGGGCCGATCACATCGCTGGCCTACGTCTTGACCTTGGAGAATCCGGAACGATTCGTGAAGAGTCGGGATGTGGGACCCTATCTGGGATTAGTACCGAAGCAGGAAGACTCGGGGGAGAGCCAGCCGCAATTAGGAATCAGCAGAGCGGGGGACACGATGGTGCGCCGGCTGCTGGTGGGGAGCGCGCAGTATATCCTGGGCCATTCGGGCCCGACCCGGACTTACGACGGTATGGGCTGCGGCTATGTGAGCGCGGCGGGAAGAATGCGAAGAAGAGAGCGGCGGTAGCAGTGGCGCGCAAGTTGGCGGTGTTACCATGGCATGTCAGCGACGACAGTGCAAGCGGCGGCTGCGTAGCCGGCTAGGAGAAAGGGAAGACACCGAAAGCGAGAGAACGATTCCAAGCGATTGGTTAGGAAAGACAGAATCAGACAGCAGACAGGAGTTGATGGCCGGGAACCAAAGGCTTTCCAGAAGATTTTGGCAGACAACGACATCCAGCGCCTTGTTCGGGTAACTGCGTAGTGAGTGCTGGTCTATCTGGTCTATTAAGATCGCGCCATAGATGGCAGCCCCAACAATCCCAGGTCTGTCACGGTAGTGATGGACCTGGGTTTAAATCGGACCCCAAAGTGCACCGGGCCCAGAAGCGGCCCCATTCAGAGTGCGGATAGAAGCATGGCAGCGGTGGTTGGCATCGACCAGGGTTTCTCGTAGGACTTGGTTGGAAGCGGAGCAACGATGTTCTGTGACCGAAACGAAAAGATGAATGGCTGAGAATGCCAGAGGCGGAGTTTGGCTCACCACGAGAGAGTGCTCGAGAAAAGTAACCCCACTCCACTAAGGAACGAAGCTCAACTGAACTGCGTTTCACTTCGTTCCGAGTTCGATTGTGAAGTAACTTGGGGAGCTGTCAAGGGTCGAGATGAACGTCCCCTTCGGGGCGCCCTTGACAGCTCCCCAAGTTACCACCGGAGGTCTATGCAGCTCGGAAAAAAACCAATAAGGATGGCCGCCACGTCGGCCTTGACTTTTACGACCTTCTCCTAGAAGTACTCATTGACCCGGATCGCCCAATTTTCAGTGAGTGTAAACGCCTTGATCGTCAACAAGCCAAGAAACAGAGTCTATGGCAGGAAATATTGGAGGGCCGTATGGTTCACGACCCAGATTCATTGGACTCACTGCCTTCGGGCTTCCCGCTGTTCACCGTATCCCCATCCGCACTAGACGGGGTAGTGTTCAGAATGAAATATCCCTTGCCTCCATCCACAATCATGGACACGTGCGTGCTGTCGAGCCAGGTGTCCGTCACGATGCAGTCCCGAATAGGTCCCTGTAAATTCGACAGGCCCGAATGGGTTGCCGGGGGTTCTTCCGTACAACGTTCCCGTAAGACCGCCTTTCCCGTCGAACGTGAACCGGGCGACCGCAGCGAACACATGTCCGGTAGCGTGAAAACCATAACTACCGCGTAGTGTGGCGTTTGAGCAATTTGCCTTGTCCTCCTTGTCCTCTGCCCGTATTCCGATGGCAAGGCTCAGCACAACTAGTGACAGCCATAGAACTGCATTTCTAGTCGACATGTTCAGTCTCCTTCTGATTGGTGGTAGACAATGCCTGGGGCAGGCACCGCGCTCGGACAGAATCTATCCGTGAGGAGTGGGCCAAACTGAATAGACGCGCTGATTACGGACTTTCTGAGGAAAGTCCGCGTTGGAAGCCCCAAGCCGAGCAGGAGGCATTCTCGCGCCGTAAACGATAAGTGTCAAGAATGTAATTCCTTGGGTCTTGGCGGGTTGGCCACCCGTGCTGCACGACGACTGAGGCTGCCCCATCCTTGCGCTTTTTTGCAAGGGTGGGGACATACTCCGTGTGCACGAATTGCGACGCGACCACGGAACTCCAAACCCTGCAGATTCTTTCACACTGCCCCGCATTCTGCGCGGCATGTACAATCGGCTGGCATTTCGTCCCACTTCCCTCCAGGCCTGACCATCGCAAGTCTTTCGCGAAGCGCTCTTCAATGAGGTGCTAAACCAGAGGTGCTAGCCATGAAATCGGTCTCCTTTTCTGCCTTGCTCAGATGCGCGGGCCTGATAGCAATTGCCCTGGTCGCGGTGGCTATCCCATCGGTGGACCATGTCGATGCGACTGCGGTGGCTTCGTTCTTTGTGATGTCAAACAAGAGCAGCGGGAACTCAGTAATCACATTCGTACGCGCGCCGGATGGCAGCCTGACCAGGCAGCAGGAAGTGTTCACGCACGGGATGGGGACAGGCGGCAGCAACGATCCACTAGGCTCCCAAGGTGCGCTGGCCCTGACGCCGCAATTCTTCACCGTGTTGGCGGTGAATCCCGGCAGCAACGAGATTTCAGGACTAGCCACCGTCCAGGGCAAACTGCGCTTTGTCAGCAAGATTAATTCTGGAGGGACTTTTCCGGCAAGCGTTGCCTTGTTCGGTGTTGCAGGTCTCGTTCTCAACAAAAAGGGCACGCCCAACCTTGCCAGCTTCATCGCGGAAGAGAACGGTACGCTGTTTCCCGGCAGCGCGACCTTCAACCTGCAACCTGCCGGGCGGAGTAACAGCGAATCCCGTTCAGGCCAGCATCACCCACGATGGGGCCAACGTCATCGTGACCGAATCCGGCACCAACCAGATTGATGTTTTCCCGCGGCCCGGTGGGGCAATCATGGCGGCAACCGCTTACCCCTCAGCCGGTGGAACCCCGTCGGGGTTCGGTCTCACGACGTCTGGCGTCCTGGTCGTGGCCGAATCCAATGGCGGTGCGGCTGGCGCTGGCAGCGTCTCTTCCTACCAGATCATGAGCGACCACTCGCTCAGCCTGATCAGCGGAGCAGTAGGCAACGGACAGACCGGCTCATCCAAACTGGTGATTGCTCCCAAAAATCGCTACGCATTCGTATCCAACACATCAAGCGACTCGATCTCCTCCTACAGTTTGGATCAGACCGGCCACCTATCCCCGGTCAGCGCAGTAGCAGCCACGACCGGAGCAGGATCGGCGCCGATCGACCTCGTGATGAGCGGCGATGGCAAATACTTGTACGTAATCTGCTCGAAAACCGGCACCATCCAGGGCTTTCAGGTTTCGGGTGGAGTATTGACTTCCCTCCCAACCACGGCTAGTGTGCCGCGAAGCGCTCAGGGGATCGTGGGGCGATAGCTCCACGCGTGGTCATCCCACACCACACCGGGTCATCCCGAGCAACACGAGGGATCTCGGTTTCTGCCGGGACCATCACGATTGCCGCACCAGGCAACCAACCCGGATCCTGCGTTTCTCGGGATGACAATAACAAAAATTCTCCCAAAAACGCAGAAAGCCCCCCGCTTGCGCGGGGGCTTTCCTGGGTGAGGGACGCGGGCGCGGCGCCCGTTTCGGCTGCTGCTGCTGGTCCTCGTGCCCGAAGCGGGGAGGCTCTGACTCTTGCAGCTTCCTCCGCAATCAGCACGAACTTACATCAGATGATCTGCAAAGCAAGACCAACCGCCTACTTGACATCGGGAATCGATCTGGCAACGACCACCGCCGATTCCGAGGCACTATTCCGGGCCATCTCCCGCTCCTGACTACCGGGCGGCAACTCACGCCCCCGGTTGTTTCCTTGGATCCGAAGCTGGGCAAGAAAGTACCGGCTGCCATAGCGGTGGAAGACCAGCGTCGTCTTTGTCGAATCATTAGGGGTTTGGAGGCTGCCGGCCAGCACGAAGATCGGGGGTGCGTCGCCGCCCCGGAGGACCAATAAGGCCGACGACGGCCCGTTCGAAACGTGGTATTCGCCGGCTGACATTAGCGTTGTGCCTGCGACGAAATCAAAAGGAACCTTGAACGCCGCCACGGTGGATTGCGCATGGGCGGAGCCAGCCGATAGCAGCAGGGCAACCGCCATAGTGAGCGTTGAAATGTGCCTCTTCATAAGTTTTTCTCTTTTCTGTGCCCTGTTGACTCGATTCGTCCGGTGAGCACGCGACTGTTTTGCGCTATTGCGGGGGAAGACACAATCCCGCGTGGCCCACGCGTGAGTCCATTGTGTCTCCCGGGCTAAACTGCTGGCCCGAAACCGCTTCGTGGCAGCTCTCCCGATGGTTTTGAAGTTTCGGCGGAGGGGAAAGGAGGCGTACACTTGCTCTCTACGCCGGGTGTGCATGAGTACTTCCCCTTCCTGCCGGGTTGTGCGCTTCGGGTCCTTCGAAGCAGATGTGAATGCGAGAGAACTGCGTAAGCAAGGATTGAGGGTCAAGCTGCAGGATCAGCCCTTTCAGATCCTGGTGATGCTTCTGGAACGACCTGGGGAACTGGTCACGCGCGAAGAGATACAGCAGAGGCTGTGGCCAGGCGATACGTTCGTAGACTTCGACCACGGGCTGAACAATGCAGTGAACCGCCTGCGCGAGGCACTGGGGGATTCCGCCGAGACTCCACGTTTTATTGAGACCCTGCCAAGAAAGGGCTACCGCTTCCTGGCTGCGGTAAACGGGCAAGCAAACGCGGATCCCGCATCAGTCTCCGGCCAGTCAGGGCAGGAACGTCAGGTTGGCCAGTCATCGCTGCCAAGCGCAGCCCATCCTGATGCTTCATCAGTTCCCAATATGGGAAGGCTCGGGTGGAGAGCGTCTGTACTGGCGGGGGGTATTGCCGCAACGATCCTGATGTTCATGTGGCTCCGCCCCACCTCCGTTCCGAAGATCGTCGGCTCCGCCCAAATCACTCACGATGGTCTTCCTAAGACAGAGCTTGTCACAGACGGTTCGCGTCTTTATTTCACGGAGTTTGCAGACGGCCATTCGATTCTGAGCCAGGTTTCCACCGCGGGCGGCGAGACTGCCCACATCGCGATCCCTTTCACAAACTTTGTCCTCAGCGGCGGCCTTTCACCGAACCGGTCCGAGCTGCTGCTCGCCACCTCCTCCACTGATGATTTCACTGACGACTCCCGCTTGTGGTCGTTGCCACTGCCAACAGGTTCTCCACGTCGCGTCGGCGAGGTCGTCACATTCGGTGCAAGCTGGTCACGCGATGGAAAGACAATCCTCTACGGGCACGGACACGACTTGTATGTTTGCCAGGCCGATGGCAGCCGGCCCCGGAAGCTGGCCACGATTTCGGACTATCCGACCGGGGCACGATGGTCGCCCCAAGAGGATGTTGTGCGCTTCACGGAATACAACCCTCAAACCGATGCGACTTCGCTGTGGGAAGTAGCCAGCGATGGAAGCGGACTCCACCGCTTGCTCTCTGAGGGAGATGATTCGCCGCAAGAATGTTGCGGCAATTGGACTCCAGACGGGAAGTACTATTTTTTTCAGTCGGCGGGCAACATCTGGGTGCTCCAGGAAAGGGCGGGGTTCTGGCGGAGGGCAGGCAAGAAGCCGGTGCAACTGACGTTTGGACCTTTGGCTATGACGTACTCGGTACCGAGTAGCGATGGGAAGACACTCTTCGTGGTTGGGCAACAGCGTCGCGCCGAAGTCGTGAGCTACGATCCAAAGTCGAGTCAGTTTGTGCCGTACATGTCCGAGATTTCGGGCGGCCAATTAGATTTCTCGCGGGACGGGAATTGGATCGCTTACGTGGCTTATCCAGAGGAAACGCTGTGGCGGAGCAAACTCGACGGGAGCGAACGGCAACAGCTCACTTACTCTCCGCTGCGCGTTGCCTTGCCGCGCTGGTCACCTGATGGGAAGAGGATTGCCTGCATGGTTTCTGAGCCAGGGAAACAGTGGAGAATTTTTCTAATTTCTACCTCTGACAGTAGCGCCCAGGATCTGCTGCCCGGAAAGAATAATAATGTTGGTGATCCGACTTGGTCGCCGGATGGGAGCTCGGTGGCATTCGGATCGGTGACGTTTGCCGTTAAGTCCTCAGCGACAGCAATTCAAGTGCTGGATTTGCAGAGTAAGCAAGTCTCCATTGTGCCCGGTTCGAAGGGGATGTTTAGTCCCCGCTGGTCGCCAAACGGTCGATTCCTGGCAGCGCTGTCCACCGACTCGCAAAAGCTGATGATCTTCGACTTTACCACCCATAAGTGGTCTGCCCTGGTGAACAGAAGGATCGGCTACCCGAGCTGGTCGAAAGACAGCAAATACATCTTTTTCGACGACGCTTCGTTTACTGAGGATCCGGCATTTTACCGAGTTAAGATATCTGACCGCAGTTTGCAGCGAGTGGTCAGCTTGAAGGGCATGCGCCAATTTGTGGCTGGAGGGCTTTTTACTTCGTGGATGGGTGCCTGGACAGGATTGACCCCGGATGACTCTCCCCTGTTGCAGCGTGACATCAGCACCCAGGAAATCTATACATTGGATCTACAGCTCCCGTAGAGAAGGCCGCCCGCGTTCTCCAGGGTTGAACTAGTCGGCCATTTTCAATGAGTTCGATCGCCTGTTTACACATCCATCGATCCCCCCAGTATCCTTGAAAGCGCGAAGACTCTGCGGATGCGCTCTTCTTGTGGATCGTCGGTCTGTATTGCGGATACCGCCGCTTTCCGAACTCTTCGGGTGTGAAGAGAAAAAGCAGAAAGCCCCTCGCTTTCGCGAGGGGCTTTCCTGGGGGAGGGACTCGGGCGAGGCGCCCGTTGGTCCCAAAATTGAGGCGTTTTGCGGGGCGTGACCCTGAGCGACAGCGAAGGGGTGAGCCCGCAGCCGAAATCCCGAGCGTTTTCTGCGAGGGATCTCGCGCTACCTCGTACTTACTTCGGCTGCTGTTGCTGATCCATCGTGCCCGGAGCGGACTGATTGCTCGAGAGCTGCTCCAGATCGTTCTTCAGCAGGCTGATTTCTACGCGGCCGCCGCTCATGTGCTTCGGCTTCGCAGTCTCTTCCGTGGTGCCGACCGGGGCATTCCCCATGCCGACGAGGTAGATGCGGTAGACCGGAATCTCGTGGTTGAGCACGAGGTACCGGACAACCGACTCGGCCATCTTCTGCGAGTTCTGAATCGCGGTCTGCCCCTTGCCGGAGGAGAAGCCCTGCACTTCGATGATGTAGCCACGCTGTCCCTTGACCGCGTTGGCCATCTCATCGAGAGCGTCCTTGGCATTCTTGCTCAGCACGGTCTGGCCGGGACGGAAGCGGATCTCAGTCTGGTTCGAAGCCTTGTACTGGTCGATGTTGCCGACCACGGTCTCGACCGTCTGGATGCGCGTGGTGACCTGTTGCGCGGTCTGCTGCGCCTGGGTCGCCTTGTTGCCGGCATCGATGGCGTGCTGATCGGCTTCGTTGGCCTTGTCAGACGCCAGCTTGATGCCCTGTTGGGCGCGGGAATCGGTGTCCTTGATGGCCTTGCCGTTGGCGGCCGTCAGTTCATCGAGCTCGTTGACGCGGTCGCGGATCGGCTCAGTCTGGCGCTGGACATATTTTTTGCGGGCGAAGGGATTGATGCGTCCCCAGAAGCCTTCGCGCGATGGCGCCTGCAACGGCTGCTTGCCGGTGGCGTTTTCGGTTGAAGTCGGCTGGCTCTGGGCCGACGGCTGGTTCTGATCCTGAGACGAGGTAGTCTGCGCGAAGGCCGGGAACGCGAAAACGGCGGCCAGCGACAGGGCGATGAGAATGCGTTTGGTCATGATAACTTCCTCCAGGTTGGGGGAGCGTTTGGGGCTCCACTCCAGCACGCCTAAACGGGCGTGTTGCGTGATTGTGATTGCGTCCCCTAACGAATAAACGAAAGCAAGCGGGTGGTCGCTGTGCCGGCCTGCGCTGACGCGACGCAAGCCTGAAACTCTAGGCGCTCATGATTTCAACGCCTGCCACTCTAGTACAGGTCTGATGCCAAAACCATCGTTAGGGTTGAAGACGTAAATCCTTGATATCTAAAGGCATTGTACCTTCGCGCACGCGGGCAAGATACCCCGCAATGCACTGCGCACGGTAATTTTGGGAAAACTGATATAAAAACTGCGTGGAAATTGAAGGGTTTGGGAGGGAAATTTGGGAAACATGAGTCCGGGGCGGGGTGGAGTTGGTTACCGGCTGGTTACCGCAATCAAATGCATCTATCCAGTAGCATTCGCCGTGGTTTTGTTGGCAGCCGTCCGATCTTCGGGCGAAACCGACAACCTGAGTGAGGAGCCCGCTCTAGGAATGGCTTCTTCCAGCATCCCGGGAGACCACTTGCAGCAGTATTCCGCTCTGGCCGTCACCTGGATGCAGGAATACTTGCGCATCGACACGACGAACCCGCCGGGCAACGAGATACGCGCCGCGTCGTTCTTCAAGAAAATCCTCGACCAGGAAGGAATCGAGAACCGCGTGTTCGAATACGCCCCGGGACGCGCCGATCTGTGGGCGCGCCTGCCTCACACCACGCCGGATGCGAAGCGTCCCATCGTCCTGCTCAAT
Organism: Acidobacteriota bacterium; assembly: GCA_003225555.1. Classification (GTDB taxonomy): domain Bacteria; phylum Acidobacteriota; class Terriglobia; order Terriglobales; family Acidobacteriaceae; genus Sulfotelmatobacter. The sequence goes on from QIAM01000061.1 coordinate 70,491, forward strand.
CACATGGATGTGGTGACCAGCGACGCCTCGCACTGGAAGGTTCCGCCCTTCAGCGGAGAGATCAACGATGGCTACTTATGGGGACGCGGCGCTCAGGACATGAAAGATGAAGGCCTCGCGCAACTGGTGGCGATGGTGATGCTGAAGCGAGAGAAGATCCCGCTGGATCGCGATGTGATCTTCCTCGCGGTCGCGGATGAAGAGGCAGATGGCTCAGGCACCGACTGGTTCATCAAGAATCAGCGGGACTTGCTGGCAAACGCGGAATTCCTGATCAACGAAGGCGGCGAGAACCTGCTCGAAGACGGCAAGGTGAAGTACGTCGGCGTGGATGTTGGTGAAAAGACTACCTTCTGGCTGCACGTCGTAGCGCATGGACGTCCGGGCCACGGATCGCGCCCCAATCCGGATTCGGCGCCGAACCGGCTAGTGCGCGCGCTGGATCGCATTCTGGCGTATCGCACGCCGCTTACGGTGTTGCCGGTGGTTGACGAGTTTCTGCGGGACATGGCGCCTTACGAGCCGCCGGAACGGGCGGCGGACTATCGCAACGTCCGCAAGGCCATCGAGGACCAGAAGTTTCAGGACGAAGTCGAACGCGATGAATCGCTGAACTTCCTGCTGCGCAACACCATCTCGCTGACCATGATGGGAGGCTCCGAGCAAACCAACGTGATTCCGCCGGAGGCCTGGGCGAATCTGGATGTGCGCATACTTCCGGGCGGCGATCCGCCGGCGCTGCTGGAAGCGATACGGCGAGTCGTGAATGATCCGAACGTGAATATTGAGCCGCTGAACAAAGAATTTCGCGTGGCGAATTATTCTCCGACCGATAACGCGCTGTATGCGGCCATCCGCGAAGTCTCGGCGAAATACTTTCCGGGCACGCCGGTGGTACCGCACATCACCAGTGGATACACGGAGAACCAGCGCTACCGGCCATTGGGAATCGCGTCCTATGGATTTAACCCGTATGCAGCTACGAACGAAGAAGGCAATACAGAGCATGGGAATGACGAGCGGATTCGGGTGGAGGAAGTGAGGCGTGGGCCAAGAATACTATTCGACGTATTGGCGGCCGTGGCGGGAAAAAACTGAGAGGCTTTCCGAAGCGGAATTCAGCAATGACTTTGGGAAATAGTTGATTCTAAAAGGTGGCCGATTTTTGTCGTGCTGATTCCATTGCAGTTAGGTCCCCAGGGCGGCGAACTCCAAAGACGCAAGCCTTCCAAAGCCGATCTGACCCACGCGTAGAATCGACGCTGGAGGGCCTAGAATCGCCCAGGATCGACAGTCGGCTCCGCCGTGGCATCGAAGAAAAGGCCATCCCGGAGGCTAAGTCGCCAGGACGGGCAGGAAAGTGGCCTGTCCTCGTGCTATATCTCCTAGATACTGTCGTTCGGGATCTGTAAATTTGCCACTCATTGATTTCAGTTGGTGAACACGACCGCCTTTTCTTAACTTATTGATTCTTATGAAGAGGTCGCAAGGCTCCCGAGCGAGGGACTTGTAACGGACCACGTAGAAACAGCCGCCTCTGTCCAGCCGTGGTCGAAGACCCGGCCCGGCTATTCGACGCTGCTTCCAAAAACTAGTCGAGCTGCGCTCGACCGGACAGCCGAGGCGGCTGTCCCCACACAATCTCGAATTCACCCGCAATGGTTCTCATGCTGACTGATGATGTAATTATCCGTCATGCCGGCGATGTAGTCGCAGATCACACGCGGTAACGATTCCCTCTCGGCTTGTTCCTGATAGCCGGGCGGCAAGGCTTTGGGATTCTCCATCCACAAAGCGAACAGGTCGCGGATGATGCACTCGGCGGCATCCTTCTCCGGTTCCAGTGTTGCGCTGAAGTAGAGATTCTCGTACAGGAAGTCTTTTGCCTGCTTCCGCTCCGCCTCAACCTCGGGGCTGAAGGCAGCCAGGCGCGAGGGATGACTGCGCACGTCGTCAAGGGTTTGAACGCCCGCGCTGTTCACCCGAGACTGCGTGTTCGCGATCAAATCGCCGACCAGGCGGTTCAGCATTCGCTTGAGGGCTTCGTTGAACTTCAACTTGTCAGGCGCGTCGGGATAGATATTCTCGACCTCGCGAAAGAAGCGCTCAAACACGGGCACTCCCCCACGGATTTGCTCCAGCGGCAGCAGACGAGCCTCGTAGCCGTCATCGAGATCGGCCGTGTTGTAGGCAATTTCGTCGGTCAGGTCGATGAGCTGGGCTTCGAGCGGAGACCGCTGGTCGAGGCAATACTCGGCAAGTTCAGGGTGCTCGGCTGCGCTGTAGTCGTGCGAGTGCTTGATGATGCCTTCGCGCACCTCGAACGTCAGGTTCAATCCGCGGAAGGCGGCGTAGCGCTGCTCGAAATCTTCGACGATGCGCAGGGCGTGGAGGTTGTGGTCGAAGAAAAGGCCTTGCGTCCGCATGGCGGCGTCGAGCGCCTTCTCGCCCGCGTGTCCGAAGGGGGGATGACCGATGTCGTGTACCAGAGCAAGGGCTTCCGCCAGATCAACGTTCAAGCCGAGCGCGCCGGCGATGGTGCGGGAAATCTGTGAGACCTCGATGGTGTGCGTCAGTCGATTGCGGAAGTGATCGGAATAGCGGCGGGTGAAAACCTGCGTCTTAGCTTCGAGGCGGCGAAAGGCACGGGCGTGGATGACGCGGTCGCGATCGCGCTGGAAATCGTTGCGGTAGGGATGCGGCGGCTCAGGGATGCGGCGTCCACGGGATTGGTCCACGTGTACGGCATAGCCGGCCAGCATCTCCAGAGTCTATCAAACCTGCGGAAGAGTTCCGAGTTGCGGTTACTGAGCGCGAGTGACCTGAGCGCTTCTGCCACCCGGTAACTCGCTATTGCTCGTGATTTTCCTTGGCGAGCCGTACTCTGGCGGCGTCGAGTTTCTGCTGCACTTTGGCTTGGGCTTCGCTGTCGACCTCGGCCGCAACGGTCTTGCCCCATTCTGCCAGAGCCCGTTCCCAGTGCGCGGCGGCCTGCTTCAGACGGCCGGTCTTTTGGAACAAATCTCCCAGATGCTCCTGCACCGTCGGATCGGAGCCCATGCGCGCCGACGCCTTGGTCAGGCTCTCTTCGGCGAGATCATACTTACCCTGCTTGAAGTAAGCCCAGCCGAGCGAGTCCAGATAGGCGCCGCTATTCGGCTCGATGGTTAGAGCCTGCTTGATGTAATTCAACGATTCGTCAAGTTTTACACCACGGTCGGCATTCATGTAGCCGAGGTAGTTGAGGGTGGCAGCGCTCTGCGGAGTGATGGCTAGAACCTTTCTGAACTCCGCTTCCGCCTCGTCGAACTTCTTCTGGCGTTGCAGGGTGTCGCCGCGCAAGAAGTAGACGTACTCTCTTTCTTCCGGCTTGGTGGCCAACTCCTCGGCCTTGGCGAGCGCCTGCTCGGCCTCGCTCCAGCGCTTCAGGCGCGTATTCATAATGGCCAGGCGGAGGTAAACCTCGCGATCCTCAGGCTTGCCCTTGAGCAGCGAGCGCACATCGGCCAGCGGTTTTTCCGGATCGCCGGTGTCGGCGAGTTGCGAATCGAGCACCATACGGAGGTCACGGTCGTTCGGCATCTTCTGAACCGCTTCTTTCGCAGCGGCGGTGGCTTGCGGCCACAGCTTGGCTTCGCGATAGGTGTCGATGATGTTCTGGTAGCCGGTGCGGGCATTGTCGTCGCCCAAAGTGAGCATCTTGCGGAAGGTGTCGACTGCGGCCTGATAGTTTTCCTGCTGGCGATAGACCGTTGCTAACCTCTCGATGAAGATGGCGCGGTTATTGCGGTCGGCCTGGCTGTAGCTGGTCTCGGTGGGCTTCTCGGTCTTCTTGACCAACTCCTGCAGAATCTTGACAGCTTCGTCGTAGCGGCCTTGTGCTTCGTAGACGGCTGCGATGTTGTACGAGACTTCCAGGGAATCCGGCACCATGGAGTCGGCTTTTTTCAGATTCTCGAGAGCCTGATCGTACTTACCCTGCCGGCGATAGATTTCAGCGATGCGCAGATAGCTTTGCGCGTCTTCGGGATTCGCGTCGGCGATGACCCTGTATTGCTCGAGCGCCGCATCGGCTTGACCGTCGTTTAGAAGATTCTCGGCCAGGCCGCGGATGGCATCGAGGTTGTCGCGATCGAGCATGATCGCTTTTTTGTAGGCATCGATCGCACTCTTGTAATCCTTGCGCTGCTCGTAGGTCGCGCCTAATGCGGCATAGAGCTTGGCGGAGCGCGCCCCGTCGGGAACCGAGCTGAGCACCTGCAAGGCATGCGCGGTGTCGCCCTCGTCGCTATAAAGAATGGCGAGCGTCGTGACCGCCTCTTCCGAATTCGGGTCGAGCTTTATAGCGGTCTTGAGTTCGCTTTCCGCTTTGGTCAGATCGTTGTTCAGGCGATAGAGGCGCCCCAGCAGCAGGTGATCCTCGACGCTGTTGGGCTCGATCTTCACAATCTGCTCGTACTGCTCGATGGCCAGCTTGAGCACGTTGTCGGAACCGTTGCCCCCGGGCATGTCGCCCAACGAGCGCAGGTAGATTCTGCCGAGGAGCTTGTGCGCCTCCAGATTGTTGGGATCGCGCTTGATGATGTCCTGCGCTTCCAGGACCGCGTCGCGGATGCGGCCGGTCTTCACGTAGAGCTCGGCGAGGCCCGAGGTCAGGAACTCCGAAGACGGGTCGGCCTCGATGGCCAGCCGGTACTGTTCGATCGCCTTGCTGGCCGCTTCACTGCGGCCATACATGGTGACCTGCTCCTCGTACATGTGGGCCAGCGCGTAGTGGTAGTAGGCCGCGGCACGATCGACCTTGCGCGGAGCTGCGGGCTTGGAATCCGATGGCTTGGATTCTGTGGAGGAGGACGGGCCGGTTTGACCTTTACTCGCCTGCCCCAGGGCAACGGCCGTGGCCACCGAAATCATTAAAATGAGACGAAAAAGACTTTTCATGCGGGACTTGGATGACCTCAAAGCGCTCTCCCCAAAACCATAGCGATTGGATGCAAAACCGCCGCGGAGGGGGTGCTTTTATTCTACCCCGGTGCGGTCTAGATTCGGACAAAAACACGGCTCACTGCGCAAAAGATTCTGGAACCGGAAGGTCAGGGACTGCGGGATTGGCGATTGTCGATTTTCCGATTGCTGAGTGTCAAGATGCGTAAAGAGTTGGGTGCGAGGCGAAAATTGTTGATTGTTAATTTTTGATTGTTGATTAGAAACCTGTGGCGGGATGTGTTTTTTCAATCAACAATCAAAAATCAAGAAATCAACAATGGCTTTTTTCAGTGCCGGAAGTGGCGCACTCCAGTGAAGAGCATGGCCAGGCCAAGGCGGTCGGCGGCTTCGATCACTTCTGGATCACGCTGCGAGCCTCCGGGCTGAACGATGGCGGTCGCTCCTGCTCTGGCGATTTCTTCCACTCCGTCAGGAAACGGGAAGAAGGCGTCGGAGGCGGCCACAGTTCCTTTCAGGGGCAGCTGCGCTTTCATGGCTCCGATCTTGGCGGCGTCGACGCGGCTCATCTGGCCGGCGCCCACTCCTACCGTCTGTCCGTCTCGGGCATAGACGATGGCGTTGGACTTCACGTGCTTGCAAACTTTCCAGGCGAATAGCAGTGCGCGCTTCTCTTCGGTGGTGGGAAGGCGCTTGGTGACCACTTTCAAATCTGAGTCCTGCAATGGACGGACGTCCGCATCCTGTACCAGGATTCCTCCGGAGACATTCTTCAGCACCCACATCTGGTTCGCGGGAATAACTTCGACCAGGCGCAGGTTTTTCTTGGAGGCGAACTTCGCTTTGGCTGCCTCATCGAACCCGGGAGCCGCGATTACCTCGAGAAAAAGTTTATGCATCTCTTCAGCAGCCTCGGCGTTCACCGGGCGGTTCACACCAATTACTCCACCGAAGGCGGATACCGGATCGCATTCGAGCGCCTTCTTGTAGGCCTCGGCGAGAGTTTTGCCGGTGGCGGTGCCGCAAGGATTGGTGTGCTTAATGATGGCACAGACGGGCTCGTCGAACTCCTGCGCCAGGTCCCAGGCGGCTTGCAGGTCGACGATGTTGTTGTAGGAAAGTTCCTTGCCTTGGAGTTGGCGGGCGTTGGCGACGCCTACGCCGGAGCTGTCCGAGTACATGGCTGCCCTCTGGTGGGGGTTTTCGCCGTAGCGCAGATCGAGTGTCTTCTGGAAAGAAAGGCGCAGTGTTGGCGGGAAAGTCTCTGCGGCGGGCTGCACCTGGAGGTTGCCGTTGGCGCTGACTTGTTCGAGCGTGGAGGCGATCGCGGAATCATAGGCGGCAGTTGTTGCGAAGGCCTTTTTTGCGAGCCGCCACTTGGTATCGAGAGAGAGCGTGCCGCCGGATTTGCTTAGTTCTTCCGCGATCATGTCGTAATCAGCCGGAGAGGTCACGATGGCCACGTCGTGAAAGTTTTTAGCGGCGGAGCGAATCATTGAAGGGCCGCCGATGTCGATGTTCTCGATAAGTTCGTCGAAGGCTACGCCTGCTTTGGCCGCGGTTTTCTCGAAGGCGTAAAGATTCACTACCACCATATCGATCGGCGGGATGCCGTGTTCGGCCACGGCGCTGCGATGTTTCGGATCTTCGCGGCGGTGAAGGATTCCGCCATGCACCTTGGGATGGAGGGTCTTGACGCGCCCGTCGAGCATTTCGGGGAAGCCGGTGAGTTCGGAAATATCTTTGACGGCGATGCGGGAGTCGCGCAGCAGCTTGGCGGTGCCGCCGGTGGAGATGAGCTCAATTCCGAGCCCGGAGAGTTTGCGCGCGAAGTCCGCCAGGCCGGTCTTGTCGGTGACGCTCAGGATGGCGCGCTGAATTCTGGAAGTAGTCGACGACATGCGGGCCTCTGGAACTAGGAGCTGCGAGCAGCAGAGAAAATTCTATCAGCAGTGCTGGCCAGGGCAGACTACTGTGCGACTTCCAGAGGGTGGATCTTGAACCTTCGGCCTTCTTTCGGAGCGTCATCCTGATCCCGGCGCAGTTTAGCCGGTGAGGGAATCTCACGCAGGAATTTCTCCGGGCGCGGCGCCGGTCCGCGCGAGATCCCTTCGACTTCGCTTAGGGCAGGCTCTTCCCTCCGCCTTCTATGAGACGGCTGGTGCGGGTCAAGGGGAAACTTTTGGATTTTGATTTTCCCTTGGTTGCGGTTTTGTTGTTGTTGGTTTTGCTTTTGCCTGGTTCGTTCATCGCGGCGCTTCTATCCGCACTCGAGTGCGCCCGTTGGGGGGCGCGGTGCATGTTGGTGTCCGATACCGATGAAAGGGGCGCTGCT
>QIAM01000062.1 GCA_003225555.1 Acidobacteriota bacterium
CGCCGCCCGGCACGCTGGACACGCCGCAGAAAACATCCGCGATAGTTCAGGACAGGCAGACGGTCACCGTCGACGGAGGCCGCAGGTCCAATAATTATCTTTAAGCTAACTTTGCAATAGGAGGCGATTCTAGCCCCTTCGCGTTGCGCCGATGCCCTTTTCTTTTGGAAACGGATTAAACCCAGGTCGCTGCTACAGGTCAATTCTGTGCGTTCTGGGGCATCCTGCGCGCTTTACTAACCAGGAAATGACGAGGCAGACTCGGGGTGCCCAATGGAATCAATAACTTACAGATAATAATATGAGACCAAAGGAGTTAGCGTGATATCTCAGCTCGGACAGATGCGATCCGCGATTGCACCGCACAACGCTCAGGCTTGCCGAAATAGGTGGAGCAATCTGGGAGAGCGATTTGCGCTTTCTTCAGCGAGGCGGGCAGCCAAAGACAGAAGACCTCCCCGTTATTCCACTCCGACGACCGCAACATCAGGACGGCGCCCTCTCCCCGCAGGTAGCGCGCAACCTCGTAGTTGTACCGCGTGCCTGAAGTGAGCGTGACCACGAAAGGCACGTTGTCTGCAATGTTGCCACTCCGCAGCGCCAACCCCTCCGTACGGTTGAGAGCGCCGACGATTTCCGCGATCTGCCCCTTGTCGGTCACCGCACGTTTGCCAATCTGGATGCGGTCCACCGTGTCGGGTCGCAAATGGGACAAGTCGGAATGAAGACGGGCCTCGTGAAGAAGCTGATTGGACAGAACGCCCAGCCACATCAGAATGAAGACTATTACAAACCATGCCGCACTTATGTCGTTACGCTTGTTCTTGTAGAAGACATTGGCCGGCTTCCTGCGCCGCCGGCAGTCAATCAACGACCAGGAGGCGCCTGCCAATAGGAATAGTCCCAAAATGACAAAGGCCACATCAAACAGGATGGCGTAAAAGCCAATCATCCTGTCGATTGTGGAGCAGTTCTCCGGGGAAGTTGTAGTTACGTTGGTGACGGCGAGAACTCTGGGAATTATCCGTGCGGTTTCAGTTAGGGATGCACGGCGTACACCGCGCCGAGGTTGCTCGCGCCTCCCTGGTAGCTCGCGCCGTAAAGCGTGCCAGAGCGTAGCAGTAATCGTCCGGGATTCGGGTTGATGGCATCGCCGCCACTTGACGCAAAATCGTGAAGCACGGTCTCGGTCCAGACTCCACCAGAGCTGGGCGTCAATTGGAAGATAGTCCCGCAACCGTTATAGAAACCGCAACGAGTTTCGCTGGAGCCGCCTGCGGCAGGAGGCGTCAACCGATAGATCCACCCGCCGTTCAACTGCCCTGCCTGCTGCACGGTCCCGTAGATGGTGCCGGTGGTTTGGTCGCGAATGAAGTCTCCCGGAGACGACGCCAAACCATTCGGGCCACAGGGGAAATTGGTGAGAGTGTTTTCCGTCCATGCACCGCCGGACGTAGCCGGCGGCAGCAATTGGAAGAATGTCCCGCACCCGAAACTTCCTCCCGCGCCCGTTGAGCCGTAGATCACTCCAGCAGCATCCATCAGCAGGTCCGCCGTCGGGCCTCCACCGTCGGCGACACCAGTGAAGGTCCAGACAATGCTTTCGGTCCAGCTTCCTCCCGAAACCGAAGGTGGCGTGAGCTTAAACACCATTCCTTGACCATTCGCGCCTTGATTGGCCGTAGTGCCATACAGCGCTCCCGTTTGATCGGCAATTACGCCGGCGTAGGGCGACGCCCCATCGGAAGTTCCACCTTTTGGGCTGTAGATTACTGACTCTGTCTGGGCAACCGCTAGGGTTGCGTTGAGCAAGGCAAGCGCTATTGGGGCAACAAGGGAAAGCTGCTTCTTCGCAAGGTTCTTACAGATCATTTGGGCATTCTCCTAGCGGACTTGTAGGTTGCCTGAACCGGTTGGAACAATCTGAGAGGGGGCTGGGGGGCGCACTTCAAACAGAATTGCGCGAGTTTAATGCCGTTTGCCGCCCCGGTCAAATGAAACTATGAAGAAAAAGTTGGTAAGTCTTCAGGTCTTATTGTCCGCGGCGCGCAGCTTTTCCCATACCTCGACAACCTGCTTCCTCGTGTGATCCAGCGAGCCCGAGTTGTCGATTACGTAGTCGGCGGCCTTGACTTTCTCTGCTGCAGGGAGTTGCGCGGCCATCCGTCGGGAAACTTCCCTGCGGGCAGCTTCTGGATCCAGCTTCTGGCGCGCAGCGAAACGCATGATGCGTTGCTCTTCGCTGCATGTCACCACGATGAGGCGGTCGAAGCGCTTCGCCATGCCGGCCTCCAGAATGAGCGCGGCTTCGACAATGGCAACCGCGTGCGGGTCCCGGCGGCCCATCTCTTCCATCCAGCCCTCCTGGCTGCGAATCACGGCGGGGTGCACGATACGGTTGAGGTCTTCGATCCGCGAGGGAGGGCTTGCAGGTGTGCCTCCTGCCGAAGCCGCGCGAGAGCCAAATGCAACCTCGGCGAGCTTCGCGCGATTCAGGCTTCCGTCCGGGTTAAGAATCTCGCGCCCGAAGTGGCGGACCACCTCGTTGTACACGGGCTGGCCCGGCAGCATGAGTTCGTGAGCAATGTGGTCGGCCTGAACCAGATGTGCGCCGAGCGCGACGAACATCTCGCCCACTACCGATTTGCCAGAGGCGATGCCGCCGGTGAGGCCGACTTTCAGCATAGTTTCAGTGGTCAGTGATCAGTGGCCAGTGATCAGTGATCAGTGGCCAGTAACACATCGCCAGATCGCTTGTGAATCTTCCTAACAGCTTTGATTGATCGGCCAAGCCGATGGGCTTACTGGTCACTGACCACTGGCCACTGACCACTTTCCCCGCAGCATCCTGGCCGCTTTCACCGTGTTGAACATGAGCATGGCGATGGTCAGTGGGCCGACACCCCCGGGCACGGGGGTGATCGCGCCCGCGACTTCGGCGACTTCGGGATGCACATCGCCTACCAGGGTCGAGCCTTTCGCCTGGAAACTTTCGGCGCGCTTTGCGTTGCCGGCAAACAGACGCTTGAACTCTGCTGGATCGGTCACTTGGTTCATACCGACGTCGATCACGGTCGCGGCGGGCTTGACGAAATCTCTCGTGATCATCCCGGCGCGTCCGATTGCGGCTACGAGAATGTCAGCACGACGGCAGACGCCGGGGAGATCGTGCGTTTTGGAATGACACACCGTCACCGTGGCGTTGGCGTTGAGGAGCAACATGGCGGCGGGCTTGCCCACGATGTCGCTGCGGCCAACCACTACCGCCTCCTGCCCCGCGATGGGAATGTTGCTGCGCTTCAGGATTTCGATCACTCCGGCGGGCGTGCAGGGGATGAGCCCGGGACGCTGCGTGGACAGAAAGCCGACGTTGACGGGATGGAATCCGTCGACATCTTTGGCGGGATCGACGGCCATTAGCACTCTCTTTGAGTCTACCTGCGGGGGCAGAGGGAGCTGTACAAGGATGCCGTCGATCTCGTCGCGGCGGTTCAGATCTTCCACTAAATGCAGAAGTTCGTCGGTGGTGGCGGTGTCCGCGGGCGAATGCTGTTCGCTGTAGATGCCGACCTCCTGGCAGGCCTTGACTTTGCCGCGCACGTAAATTTCCGACGCCGGATTGTGGCCGACCAGGACGACGGCGAGGCCGGGCCGCACTCTGGCCGCGGCCATTGCGCGGACATCGGCCGCGACTTCAGCGCGGATGTCGCTGGCGATTCGGGTTCCATCGAGAATGATGGCGGGCATCGTTTCGGCGTCGGGCTCCGGCTTTCGGCATCGGGTGTCCGCGACATTGTCATCCTGAACGAAGCGAAGGACCTATGCAATCAGGCGGCGTCACGAGTGCTACCATCAGGGTGCATGGGTTCCCTTCGACAAGCTCAGGGCAAGCTTTCGCTTCGCTCAGAATGACAAAGTTGATTTTATCCCAAGGCAATCGGCAATTCGTGGCCCCGTCCAATCCCTGTCGTACAATGTGTCGATCATGATTGCCAAAGATTTGCTGGAAATCCTGGTTTGTCCGGCGTGCAAACAGCCGCTTGAATATCGTCAGAACCCGGAAAGCTTGAAGTGCAAGCAGTGCCGCCGAGTGTATGCGGTGAAAGACGACATTCCCATCATGCTGATCGATGAGGCGACGGTCGAGTCTTCGTAGTTCTATTGGACCCCTTGCCCTCGCCCTTCATCCCTGACTCGTCACGGGAGCGGCAATCCACAAGAAGACCCGTCGCGCTCTTACGCCCACCTCTGTCCAGGCTTGACACAACGTGTCAGTTTTGAGACCCCGAAAGGGTACTAAAGACACTTCCAAAGGCAAAGACTCCGCCAGAGCGGCTTACCCGCAACTTCCGATAATCACAGGGGTTAATACCTAGAACAGGCTTTACGGATGTGGCAGCGAAATGGGTGAGGAAAAAGGCAATTCAATTGCATGCAACTTGTAGAGCTGCCCATGAGTCTAATGGGGCAAAGCCGTAAAAGGTCGGAGTCGGAGGTGATGACGGCCATGCAAGATAAAGAGAGATTCACAACAACCGAGTTAACGGCATTGCGGAGCGATCTTCTACAGGGTGGCATGATCGACTCCTACGAGGCCGCCGAGCTGCTCCAGGTATTTTTGATGGGCCGTGGCTACGGGGTTTCCCCGAAAGCGGCTCTGGACGCCGCCAGCCGTGTCGAAATGGCGGGATGCGCCCTGCCTGTTCTGCAGCATGAATTGGAGAACCTGGCCCTGGTGATGTGATGTAAGCGTTACACACCGCGCCCAGACTTTGCGTACACATCCTGGGTCGGCCGTCGAAACAAGATTTGCCGAACCAGTTCCACGAGAAGAAAGCCGGGCCAACCAGCCCGGCTTTGTGGTTTTTGGGATACTGTACGGTGTCGGCTTTAGCCAGCACGGCTTAGCTTTGAAAAATATCCACATCACACAGGGATGAGATCATCTCGCAGGCGCGTATCTCTTTGAATTCGCCTTCTGGCTGATCTGGCGTTATCGTTTCCAGTGGAGGTTTCGCGGGAAATGTTACAGGACCTCAGCTACACCCTCCGGCATTGGGCTCGGCGTCCGTGGCACACGGGGTTCACCATCCTTGCCCTGGCCATTGGCATTGGCGCGAACACCGGTGTTTTCAGCGTAGTCAATGCATTGCTGCTGCGCTCCCTTCCATTTCGCGAGCCAGACCGACTGGCTCTTCTACATCAGTTCATTTCTCGCCGTCAGCATTTAACCATTGCAAACGCTGCACACTGTTCTTGCGTGGAACCTCCGCGCCGAAGCTCTCGGCTCCTTGCCGAATGAGCCCGCCGTGGCTTCCTGACAGAGCGCGGAATTCAGAGCTCGCCAGCAATGTTTTGAGCTGCTGGAACTGTTCTTCTGGAATTCTCCCGCGGAGTCGTTGAGTTTCTCCGTCGGGCATCAAGCGGGAGATCCGATAATCTCCCTCGCGAGAGACGGAAATACAAGGCTGTCCGAACCCTTCCTCGTGAAGAACCACAGAGCTGCGGTACGAAAACCGGGCCAGTATGTCTGCTCGTTGTTGTTGCAGCGGGGGTGCTTGATCGCGGTTTTGCCCCTCGCGTTGGCCCCACAAGCCTGTTGACGCGAGGAAAACTACTGCTGTGAGGAGTGCACTAGCATAAGACCGCATGGGTGTACCTCCGTGACATGCCATTGTAGAACGCTCGCAAGAGGTCACTCTTGCGCGCCAACCAGGGGTCCTCTCTACTGTTCATAGCCTCCGATGTCAATGTTTGAACCCTGTACCCTGGGATTCCCCGCGAAATCGACCGTGCCGACTACCGCCGAACCAAGATTAATTCCAGCGTTGACCGCCGGGGAGGTTGATTGCACATGCAAGTCCGGCGTGGTCGTGTTTAAGAATTGTGGATCAGCGAACTTGGCGTTTCCGTCCTTACCTGTACCACTCTGATAGGCCGTGATCCCGGTATAAGTCTTCCCATTCCAGACAAAGACGGTCCCGGTGGCCCCGGAAGCTGAGAAATACAGGTTGTAGTCGACGTCGGCGGGATTGGCAACGGAGGTCGTGAAGTTGTGAATGGCCAAGGCTTGCGCCCCCGCGTCCACGATGTTGTTCTTGAAGACGTTGTTGGTGGCGTGATACTGAATCTGGAACTCGCCGCTGCCGGTGTTGTGGCTGTCATTCTTGAGGAGAGTGTTATTGACGATCATGATGTGGTCGCTGCCGCCGACCTTGCTGGCATAGCCGCCGATGGATATACCTGCCGAGTTCCCGAAGTAAATGAGGTTGTTGCGCGCAGTGATGTAGCTGGCCGTGTGGCCGGAGTGCTCGCTGGCCATTTCAATGCCGAGATCTACGTGGTGAATCAGATTGCGCTCTACAACGATATTGGTGCCACCGTCGACGTAAATACCGTCCGAGCACCAGCAGTTCTTGGGATAGGAGGGATTTCCGCTGGAGCTGATGTTGTAGACCGTATTCAGGGTAATGGTTCCGTTACGCGCCTGGTCGTAGGCCGGATTCGGCGAAACGCCCTCAAATCCGATGGCGTCGATGCCAATGTTGTTGTTGTCGTGGATAAGGTTGTTGGTGATGGTGAACGTGTCCACATTGCCGTCAACAGTGAGGGACTCGCTGCACCCAGTTTTCAGGTGGTCCAGCTCATTGCCGCTGATGGTGATGTTGTTCAGCGACGCCGGGGCTTGGGTTCCGTAGAAGGCAACCCCCAGCGCGTTGGCGTTGCATCCGGAAGCAGAGGTCACAATGTCATGAACATGGTTGTTGAGAATCTGCAGCTGGCTTCCCGCTCCGGTGACCCAGATACCCACGGGAACCTGACTTCGAGAACTGGTTTTGTAGTTGCGGATTTCGAATCCCTGGATGATCACGTAGCTCTGGCTGGCGAGGTTGAACAGTCCGTATTGTCCACCGGGAATACTCAGCCCGGTACCGTCGACAATCGCCGCTTGTCCCGCATAGTTCTGGAAGGTGATGTTGCCGGCAGTGGCGGAGCCGGATGCAGGAATATTCACGGTCTCGTTGTAGGTTCCACCCAGCACTTGGACGGTGTCTCCCGCCACGACGTGATTGGCAGCGTACTGGATGTTGCGCCAGGCGCTGGTCGTGGCCAGTCCATCATTAGTGTTGCTGCCCGTGGTGGACACGTAGTAGGTGCTGGCGGAGGTGATCGCGGCCGGCAGGAAAATACAGAGCCCTAAGACCAGCCGGAGAAGCGGGCGAACGGCATGGATTTTCATGGGGACGGCTCCTTTGCAGATTTGGGATTCGGGGAACCTTTCGTTTTCTTGTTGAGACTGATTTCGTTCTATTACGTCTACTTTCGTTTCATTGCCGCACGAACTGTACACCAGCTGTTGGGGCGCCGTCAATCGGAGAAAACCAGGCGAGCCTGTTGCTGAGATTCGCGAAATCCCGGCGTCCCGCGGTTACACGCACTGCTAATGGGAGTCGGCAAGGAAGTTGGCGAGGCTGGTTAGGTCGTGAAGGAAATTGCGCCTTGCAGCCGGGTGAGAGGCTCGTCGAGGTCTATTCGTTGCGCAGGCTTTCGACAGGATCCAGTTGCGCGGCGCGGGTGGCCGGGACCGTCCCGAACAGGACACCCACCACCGACGAGACCACAATCGCGATGATCGCGGAAAGCCCTGAGATGGGGATGCGATATTCCGTGAGGAAGCGGACGGAGTAGGGAATCGCCAGGCCGATCACAATTCCAGCTACGCCTCCGATCAGAGAAATCAGGATGGCCTCGGCAAGAAACTGGAAGCGAATTTCGCGGTTGGTGGCGCCAATCGCCTTGCGCACTCCAATCTCGCGGATGCGCGAGGTTACCGTCGCGAGCATGATATTCATGATGCCGATGCCGCTGACCAGCAGCGTGACCATCGAGATCAGAAGCAGGACCCAAGTCAGTCCGGTGGCGATTCGGTCGGCCATGGCCAGCAACGCGGTTAGGTTGGATACGTTGTAAACGGATTCGGAGCGGTGCCGGGATTGCAGGATGCGCTTGATCTGCGCGCTGGCGGAGATCACCATCGCCGGGTCGGCCATGGAGAAGTAGAGCAGCTTGACCGAGGGAACCTCCATGAAATAGCGGCTCACGGAGTAGGGGATCAGCATTGTGTTGTCGACGATCTCTGACTGGCCGAAGGTTTCGACGCGCTCCTTGAAGGTGCCGATGATGGTGAAGGGCAGCCCGATCAGCTTGATGGTCTTGCCTACTGCCGCTTGCGGAGAGCCATAAACTTCAACCGCCATCTTCTCGGTGATTACGCCGACCTTGTTGTGGGCGTGGGAGTCTTCCTCGTCAAAGAAGCGGCCCGATGGAATTACAAGATTTCGTACGCCCTGATATTGGGGATAGACGCCGAGAATCGTGACGTCTTTCTCCTTGCCATTCTCTACCGGAACACGGTCGGAGAGCTGGACGACCGGCGAGGAAGCCACAACGCCCGGGACCTCTTGCCGCACAGCTTGCAGGTCCTCGACCGTGAGAGGGTCGGGATTGGAGTTGCTGATGTGAGGAGCGCCCCCCTGGTATTCTGCCCAGACTTCGTTGGTGCCGATGGCCTGAATCTGGTTGAGCACGTACTGGCGGCCGGTCATACCGATGGTCACGACCAGAATCAGCGAGGCGGTGCCGATTACCATCCCCAGAGCAGTTAAGATAAAGCGCACCTTGTTGCTGCAGAATGTCTCAAAGGCGAAACTCATAATCTCGCCTAGAGCCATCCCGGTACGAGGCCGGGTTTCGGTGGCGGTGGCAGTGGTCATGTTTCCAGTTTAGATGCTACGTCGGGATGGCGGGACTGGCAAATCAGTGGCCAGTGACCAGTGGTCAGTGGCCAGTCCTGACCCGAGTCGACTGTGGTTTGCATGTCTGGCCACTGGCCACTAACCACTGGCCACTGAATTTAAGAGAGGACCTTATCTCCGCGAAGAACTTCAAAACCGTGGTCATCCTGCTGGCGCTGACGGTGGGGGCGCTGCTGGTGCATGGGTACCAGCCTTTTGCCGAGGATGCGGAGATCTACCTACCAGGCGTGGAGAAGATTCTGCACCCGGAGTTGTTCCCGGCCGGGCAAGAGTTTTTTGGCTCGCACGCGAACCTGACATTGTTCCCGAACCTCATTGCACTCTCGCTGCGGACGCTGCACCTGCCGTTTGAGGCGGGGTTGTTCCTGTGGCATGTGGTGTCGATCTTTCTTTTTCTTCTGGCTTGCTGGGAGTTGAGTGGCCGGTGCTTCCCGAGCTCAAGAGCGCGATGGGCGGGGGTGGCGCTGGTCGCGGCGTTGCTGACCTTGCCGGTGGCTGGGACCGATCTGTACATCGTAGACCAGTATTTGAATCCGCGGAATCTGTCGGCGTTTGCCTGCTTGTTCGCGGTGACCCGCGTTCTGGAAAAAAAATACCTGTGGGCCGGTCTCTGGCTGGTGCTTGCGCTTAGCGTGCACCCGCTGATGCCTATGTACACGATTTCCTTCTGCCTTCTCCTGGTGGCGATGGAAAAATTCGAAAGGCAATTGGCACCAGAGACTCAGGTCGCCCAGACTGGCACTGCGCTCGCTTTTCTGCTGCCGCTGGGCGCGCTTTTCTCCCCGTCAACTCCGGCTTATCACGAAGCCGTGCAATTCCATTCAGCGCACTACATCCTGCGGTGGGCGTGGTATGAGTGGGTGGGCGCCGTTGCTCCGGTGGGGCTGCTGTGGTGGTTTGGCGGCATCGCGGGGGCGCGGCAGTGGCGAGCGATGGAAAGAATGTGCCGCGCGCTGATTGTTTACAGTCTCGCCTATCTTGGGGCGGCGTTGCTGTTCTCGATACCCAAGTCGTTCGAAGCACTGGCGCGGTTGCAACCCCTGCGCAGCCTTCACTTGGTCTACATCGTGATGTTTCTCATGGCGGGGGGGTGGCTGGGCGAGTACTTGCTCCAGGACCGAATGCGACGCTGGCTTGCGCTCTTCGTCCCGCTCAGTATCGGGATGTTTGCGGCGCAGCGGGCCCTGTTTCCGGCCAGCGCCCACATTGAACTGCCCGGAATGGCTCCGAAGAATCCGTGGGCGCAGGCCTTCGTGTGGGTCCGCGAAAACACGCCGGAGAATACAATCTTCGGGCTTGATCCCTATTACATGCGGATCGCGGGAGAGGACACGATCGGTTTTCGTTGCCTGGCGATGAGAAGCCGGACCGTCGATGTCAACAAGGATAGCGGAGCTGTCAGCATGTTTCCTCCGTTGGCGGGAGAGTGGTGGGAACAACTGCAAGCACTGCGCAGCTGGAAAAGCTTCCAGAAAGCTGATTTTCTTCGGCTGAAGACGCGGTACGGAGTGGGTTGGCTGGTCCTGCAGCAGCCCGGCGTTGCGGGCTTGGAGTGTCCCTACCAGAATCGTGCAGTGCAGATCTGCAAGTTACCTTGAGTCTCGCTGAGCTAAGCGGACCGCACGCTTTCGTTGCTGGGTGCGTAGTACGTGGGATAGCCGGGTTCCAGCTTGCGGCCTTTGTCGCTGAAACGGCGCAGATGGATGAGACCGATTCGCTGCAGCGCAAATGCCAGCGTGGTCCCGAGCACTCCGAAGCCGTATTTCACGCTGCGGCGGAAATTGATCGAGGACGCCTCTTCAAAGTACTTCGTGGGACACGAAACTTCCCCGATACGAAAGCCGAAATGCACGCATTGCGCCAGCATCTGGTTGTCGAAGACGAAGTCGTCGGAGTTTTCGAGCAGCGGCAACTCCAGCAGCACTTTGCGGCTGAAGGCACGGTACCCGGTGTGATACTCGGACAGCTTTACTCCCAGGAAGACGTTTTCAACCGCTGTCAGCAGGCGGTTGGCGACGTATTTATAGAATGGCATCCCGCCTCGTAGGGCAGTCCCGCCAATAATGCGCGAGCCCAGCACCACGTCGTAGACGTCATAAGCGACCATGCTGGCCAGGGCCGTGATGAGCAGCGGGGTGTACTGGTAGTCCGGGTGCAGCATGATTACTACGTCGGCGCCGGCGGCTAGAGCTTCGCGGTAGCAGGTCTGCTGGTTGCGTCCGTAGCCGTAATTGCGATCATGCTGGAAGACGTGCAGGCCCAGGCGCTGGGCGAGATCGACCGTGGCGTCGGAACTGTGGTCGTCGACGAGGATGCGGATGTCGACCAGATCGGGGAGTTCGCCGACCGTGACTTCGAGCGTCTTCTCCGCGTTGTAAGCGGGCATGACGACCGCGATGCGCTTGCCGTTGATCATTCGTCTGGGAGAGCTGACTTTATGATACCTGAGGCGAGGCTGGGACTCACTTCCCATGCACGACTCGAACCGAAATCAAAACCTTTCATCGCAGAGAACGTTGAGAACGGCCGCAGAGGGCGCGGAGAAAGCGAAAGAACTTCCCTAGTGCTAGTAGCGTGGTGGCTTGCTCTGGGCTGCTGGCTGTGAAAAACTAGAGATCTGGCTCGGGATCGTCGGCTTTTCGGGAGGGCTGGCTCGCGGTTTGTATTTTTCTTTTCCATGACAGCGAAACGGACACTATTTGAGAAGATCTGGGACACTCACCTTGTCGCCCAACCGGGCGGTCGGTCTCCCATTGTTTATATCGATTTGCACCTGGTTCATGAGGTGACTTCTCCTCAGGCGTTTGACGGCTTGCGCGTGGCGGGAAGGAAAGTCCGTCAGCCATCGCGTACCGTTGCCACCATCGACCACAACGTTCCTACCGAGCCTCGTGGTACTCCGATCACCGATGTGACCGCGGCCAGGCAGATTGCGGCGCTTCAGGTCAACTGCAAGGAGTTTGGTATCCGGCTATTTGATATCGACTCGCCGGAGCAAGGAATCGTCCACGTGATTGGCCCCGAACTTGGCCTAACGCAGCCGGGGATGACGGTTGTATGCGGCGATAGCCATACCAGCACGCATGGGGCGTTCGGAGCGCTGGCTTTTGGCATTGGAACGTCAGAAGTTGAGCACGTGCTGGCTACGCAATGCCTGGTGCAGCAAACGCCGAAGACGATGAAGATCGACGTGCACGGCCGGCTGGCGGACGGAGTCACCGCAAAGGATCTGGCGCTGGGAATCATTGGACAGATCGGCACCGATGGGGCGACCGGGCATGTGATCGAATACGCGGGCGAAGCGGTCCGCGCGCTTTCGATGGAAGGGCGAATGACGCTCTGCAATATGAGTATTGAGGCCGGGGCGCGCGCGGGTATGGTTGCGCCGGATGAGACGACTTTTTCATATGTGGAAGGCAAACGATTTGCTCCGCGCGACGCGGAGTGGGAAAGCGCGGTCAATTCCTGGCGCTCGCTGCCAACGGATCCCGGCGCGTGGTTTGACAAGGTCGTGGATATCGATGCCGCGCAACTTTGTCCGTTTGTAACCTGGGGTACAAATCCGGGGATGGTGGCGCCAGTGACCGGGCGCGTTCCCGATGTGGGAAATCTGAAAGAAGCTGACCGGCGGGCGACTGAACTCGCATTGCAATACATGGGGCTGGAGCCGGGCAAGCGTATTGAAGAAATCGACGTGGATCGTGTGTTCATCGGATCGTGCACCAATTCGCGGATTGAAGATTTGCGGGCTGCGGCACGAGTGGCCAAGGGCCGCCGTGTGAATCCGAAAGTGCGGGCCATGGTCGTGCCCGGATCGCAATCGGTGAAGCGTGCTGCCGAAGCGGAGGGCCTGCACAGGATTTTTCTGGAGGCGGGCTTCGAATGGCGTGAGTCGGGATGTTCGATGTGCCTGGGAATGAATCCTGACATTCTGCAGCCTGGTGAGCGTTGTGCTTCCACCAGCAATCGCAATTTCGAAGGGCGGCAGGGACGTGGGGGCCGAACTCATCTGGTGAGTCCGATGATGGCGGCCGCGGCGGCGATTGCAGGACACTTCACCGATATCCGCAACTGGAAATTCCAATGATGCCGAGGAGTGCTCGATGAATCCGTTTCGGATACACCGGGGTCGCGTCGCGCCGCTCGACCGGGTCAACGTGGATACCGACCAGATCATCCCCAAGCAGTTTCTCAAGCGCATCGAACGCACCGGCTTTGGCGAGTTTGTGTTTTACGACTGGCGATTCAGTGCGGACGGAACGAAGAACTCCGACTTCGTTCTGGATCAGCCACGATATCGAGGGGCGAGCATCCTGGTCGCCGGAAGGAATTTCGGCTGCGGATCTTCGCGCGAGCATGCGGTTTGGGCCCTCGCCGACTTCGGCTTTCGTGCTGTGATCTCCTCTTCATTCGCCGACATCTTCGCTAACAACAGCACGAAGAATGGATTTCTTGCGGTGCAACTGAGCGAGCCAGAAGTCGCTGAGCTCATGCGTGGCGCGCGAGAGATGGACGGCTACAACCTTACGATTGATCTCGAACATTGCGAAGTGCGAGACGACGCTGGATTCCGCGCAAAGTTCCCCATCGATGAGTTCGTGCGCCACTGCCTGCTGAACGGTCTTGACGACATCGGTCTCACCCTGCAACACGAAGCGGAGATCGCGGCCTACGAAGCGCGGCATCCGGCCCCACCGAAAGAGCCGACGCATCACCGTCAATGGGCGTAAAGTTTTGTAAAACTTTATGCAACGCTTGACCGCGGCAACGCCGCAGTTGATGCTGGTTTTGTACGCTTTCACGATCGCGGCGGAATTCCCGCCCGGGGTTGCTTGGTGGACGGAATCTAGGCTTAATATTTCCCGCCATTCAGGCCGATTTCCGCAACCGGGCCGAAGATACATACGTCTAATACCCAGCTTGCTCATGGGAGTCCATAGTTGAGCGTGCGGCGGACTTATACAGTGAATAGGATTGATTCCAATGCTTCTCGCCGGCAGTTCAAGCCCGCGATTTCTCCGACGGCTCTGTTCGTCCTGACGTTTACCCTGGTGGGAATTGGCGCCTTCCTCTCAGGGTGCTCGGCCGATTCCAAGCAGCCCGCTCATGCGGCAGGGCCGCGCGCCGTGTCGGTTGCAGTTGCTCCCGTGTTGAAGCAGGACATGCCAGTCTACTTGTCGGGATTGGGATCGGTAACGGCGTTCAATACAGCAAATATTAAAAGCCGCATCGATGGCCAGATCATGCAAGTGCATGTTCGCGAAGGCCAGACCGTCAGACGGGGGACCCTGCTAGTGGAGATCGACTCACGCCCTTATGCGGTGCAGCTCGAGCAGGCACAGGCTCAGCGATCCCGCGACCAGGCTCAACTCGGCGATGCCAAGCTGAATCTGGAACGCGACACAGCTTTGATTCCCTCGGGCAGCATCTCGCGGCAGCAAGTTGACACGCAGCGCGCGCTGGTGCATCAGGTCGAAGGAACCGTCAACAATGACAAGGCGCTGATCGACAATGCGAAACTGCAAATCGCTTATTGCCACATCACTGCGCCGTTCAATGGACGCGTCGGCTTACGGCAGGTCGATCCCGGCAACATGGTTCACGCCAGCGACACAACGCCAATGTTGGTGCTCACGCAACTGCAGCCGATCGCAGTCATCTTCACCTTGCCCGAGGACGTGCTGCCGACGGTTGCGCGGCACATGAGGAAGTCCACGCTTCAGGTGGACGCTTTCAGTCGCGACGATCAGACCAAGCTTGCCTCCGGGAAACTGCTGACCATCGACAACCAGATCGATCCCAGCACCGGAACGGCCAAGCTCAAGGCCGTGTTCGACAACAGGGATGAACAGCTCTGGCCCAACCAGTTCGTGAATTCAGATCTTCTGCTCGAGGTGCGAAAGAACAGCACCGTGATCCCGAGCGCGGCAGTGCAGCGCGGTCCGCAGGGAACGTATGTTTACGTGGTCAAGCCCGACAAGACGGTGGAAGTCCGCCCCATTAAGGTGGACCTGACGCAAGGGGACAAGACTTCCATCACCAGCGGTCTTAACCCGGGCGACACCGTAGTCACGGACGGGCAGGACAAGCTGCAGTCTGGAAGCACGATTGAGCCGCGCGTCATTCCCAATCCCGGCGCGCGACACAGTACCGCTGATCCAGGAAATCCTGCTTCATGAGTCCTTCAAGATTATTTATTCTCCGGCCGGTAGCGACCACGCTGCTAATGGTCGGAGTGGTGCTCGTGGGATGGGTGGCCTTCATGCAGCTGCCCGTTTCCGCCCTGCCGGAAGTGGATTACCCAACCATTCAGGTGGTGACGTTCTATCCCGGCGCGGACCCGGAGGTGATGGCTTCGTCGGTGACGTCTCCGCTGGAGCGGCAATTCGGGCAGGTGCCCGGCCTCGCCCAGATGACCTCGACGAGTTCGTTTGGCAGTTCGGTCATTACGCTTCAGTTTGGACTCGATCAGAACATTGACGTCGAAGAGCAACAGGTGCAGGCCGCGATTAATTCGGCGTCGACCTTCCTGCCGCAGGACTTACCGAATCCGCCCATCTACAACAAGGTTAATCCCGCGGATGCTCCCATCGTCACGCTGGCGCTGAGTTCCGACTCGCTGCCGCTGTCGAAGGTCGAGGATCTTGCCGACACCGCGCTGGCACAGAAAATCTCGCAACTGTCGGGAGTGGGCATGGTTTCGATCAGCGGCGGGCAAAAGCCTGCGGTCCGTATTCAGGCGAACCCGACCGCGCTCGCTTCCTATGGGCTCAGCCTTGAAGATCTGCGCGCTGCACTGGTGCAAGCCAACGTTAACCAGGCCAAGGGTGTAATCGACGGCGCACGGCAGTCGTACACGATTGGCGCAAACGATCAGCTGGTTTCCGGTCACCAGTACAAACCAATTGTCATTGCCTATCGCAACGGTGCCCCGATAC
Source organism: Acidobacteriota bacterium (assembly GCA_003225555.1). Lineage (GTDB taxonomy): Bacteria > Acidobacteriota > Terriglobia > Terriglobales > Acidobacteriaceae > Sulfotelmatobacter. The sequence continues at coordinate 15,755 of QIAM01000062.1, forward strand.
GTCTCAGCGATGTTGCCACGGTTGTGGACGGAACCGAGAATCGGCGGCTGGCGGCGTGGATGAATCTGTCCCCGGCGGTCATCGTCAACATTCAGCGCCAGCCCGGGGCCAACATCATCAGCGTGGTCGACCGGATCAAGAAGCTGCTGCCTCAATTGCAGGCGTCGCTGCCTTCCGCGGTGAAGATACAGATTCTAACGGACCGGACGACGACCATCCGCGCCTCAGTGAAGGATGTGGAGTTTGAGTTGATGCTGACCATAGCGCTGGTCGTGCTGGTCATCTTCTTGTTCCTGCGTAATTTTGCGGCAACGGTGATTCCGAGTGTGGCGGTGCCGCTCTCGCTGGTCGGAACCTTCGGCGTGATGTACCTGCTCGGCTACAGTCTGAACAACCTGACACTGATGGCGTTGACCATCTCCACCGGCTTCGTGGTGGATGACGCCATCGTGATGATCGAGAACATTGACCGCTATCTTGAGGCTGGGGAAACCCCGCTGGAAGCGGCTCTCAAAGGATCGGGGCAGATTGGGTTCACGATTGTCTCTTTGACGGTCTCGCTGATTGCCGTGCTCATTCCGCTGCTGTTCATGGGCGACATTGTGGGCCGGCTCTTCCGCGAGTTCGCAGTTACGCTGGCGGTGACGATTCTGGTTTCGGCCGGGGTCTCGTTGAGCCTTACGCCCATGATGTGCGCCAAGCTGCTTAAGCATCGGAAGGAAGGCGAGCGCGGGAGTTTCTACGAGGTTACAGAGCACTACTACAACCGCGTCATCGCTTTCTACGGCCGCACCGTGAAATGGGTGCTGAAGCACCAGACCGCAACCTTGCTTGTGACCATCGGGACTCTGGTGCTGACGCTGGTTTTGTACGTCATTGTTCCCAAGGGATTCTTTCCGGTGCAGGACACGGGCGTGATCCTTGGCGTCTCAGAAGCTCCGGACAGCGTTTCCTTTGACGCTATGACTCAACGGCAGCAGGCCTTGGCGAAAGTCATCCTGCAGGACAAGGATGTGGAGAGTCTTTCTTCTTTCATTGGCGTGGACGGCACGAACCCCACTCCGAACAGCGGCCGCATCCAGATCAATCTGAAGCCGCGCGACCAGCGCAGCGATGATGCCTCCACAATCATCCGGCGGCTGCAGCCGGAATTGGCCCAGGTAGATGGCATCACGCTCTACATGCAGCCGGTGCAGGATCTGACCGTGGAAGATCGCGTGAGCCGCACGCAATTCCAATATTCGGTGGAGGATGCGGACGCGCAGGAGTTAGCCCAGTGGACGCCTAAGCTGGTCGACAAACTGCGAACTCTGCCGGAGTTGCGCGATGTGGCCACGGATCAGCTCAACAACGGGCTGAGAACAAATATCACGATTGACCGCGACACCGCGTCGCGCCTGGGGATTTTCCCGCAAGCCATCGACAACACGCTCTACGACGCCTTCGGGCAACGGCAGGTGTCGACCATCTTCACTCAGCTGAACCAGTACCACGTGGTGCTCGAAGTCTTGCCGAGCTTTGCGCAGAATCCCGATTCCCTGAAGGATGTCTACATTCGTCCCAGCGCTGCGGTGCAAAACACTGGCGCGCCCACCGCAAACGCGGCAACTGCAGCCACATCCGGAGCGCCGGTTCCAATTACTGCCTTTACGCGCATGGAGTCGAGCAATGCGTCCCTGGCGGTCAATCATCAAGGACAGTTTCCGGTTGTGACGCTGTCGTTCAATCTCGCCCCGGGAGCTTCTCTGGGCGAGGCGACGCGCGCCATTCAACAGGCCGAGACGGAGATTCAGGTGCCCGCGAGCATCCACACCGCTTTTCAGGGGACTGCGGCGGCGTTTCAGAATTCGCTTTCCAGCGAGCCCTGGCTGATTCTGGCCGCGGTGATCACGGTTTATATCGTGTTGGGCGTGCTGTACGAAAGTTATATCCATCCCATCACGATTCTGTCGACCCTGCCGTCGGCGGGCGTGGGCGCCATCCTTGCACTTCAACTCACGCACAATGATCTAACGGTGGTGGCGCTGATCGGCATCATCCTTCTGATCGGGATCGTCAAGAAGAACGCCATCATGATGATCGACTTCGCGCTTGAGGCCGAGCGCGAGGAGCACAAACCTCCGGAAGAGGCGATCTATCAGGCATGCTTGCTGCGCTTCCGTCCCATCATGATGACGACGATGGCCGCTCTGCTCGGCGGGCTGCCTCTGGCGCTGATCCCGGGCACGGGCGCGGAACTGCGCCGGCCTCTGGGCATCACAATCGTTGGCGGCTTGCTGCTGAGCCAGTTGCTGACGCTCTATACCACCCCCGTGGTGTATCTGTGGTTCGACCGGCTGGCACAACGCTTCGCGAAGTACCGGGTCGGCAACTTGATTCCGCGCGAGCCTGCGCCTGGGGACGCATCGGCGGACTGAACGATGAATATTTCGGGTCCATTTATCCGGCGTCCGATTGGCACGTCGCTGCTGGCAGCGGCGCTGCTGCTGTCGGGGATCCTCGCGTTCAATTATTTGCCAGTCGCTTCGCTGCCACGAGTGGATTTTCCTGTGATTGGTGTGGGCGCTGGATTGCCCGGCGCAGATCCGCAGACCATGGCCTCTGCGGTCGCAACCCCGCTGGAGCGCCAGTTCGGCCGGATCTCGGGTGTCAATCAGATGACCTCGTCGAGTCAGCTGGGCTCGACCGGCATCACACTGCAGTTTGATTTGAACCGCAACATCGACGCTGCGGCACGCGATGTTCAGGCTGCGATCAACGCCGCGCGCAGCCAGCTTCCTGCCAATCTGCCAAGCAATCCGAATTATCGCAAGGCGAATCCTGCCGATGCTCCGATCGCCATTCTGGCCCTGACCTCGGACACGATAACGATCCCCCGCATGTACGACACGGCAGACTCCATCCTGGCGCAGAAGCTCTCGCAAGTGGATGGTGTCGGCCAAGTGTTTGTGTTTGGCGCGGCCCCGCCCGCAGTGCGGGTCGAAGCCAACCCGACTTTGCTGAACAAGTTGGGCATTGGGCTCGATACACTGCGCAACGCTCTGAATGCGGCCAACGCAAACCGTCCCAAGGGGCAGGTATCGGATAGCAGCAAGTCCTATGCGATCAGCACTACCGATCAACTCTTTTCCGCTGATCAGTATCGTCCTCTCATCGTTGCCTACAATCATGGCGCCGCCGTGCGGATTGGGGATGTGGCCGAGGTCGAGGACTCGGTTGCGGACGTGCGCAATACCGGACTGGCGAACGGCAAACCCGGCATTCTGATTGTTCTCTTCCGCCAACCGGGAGCCAACATTATTGCGACGGTCGACCGGGTGCGAGCGCTGATGCCGTACCTTCAATCGTCCATTTCTCCGGCCATCAAGCTCGACGTGGTTATGGATCGGACTATCACCGTGCGCGCTTCGGTGAAAGACATCGAGCTCACACTCCTCGTTTCCATCGTGCTGGTCATCCTCGTGGTATTCGCGTTTCTGCGAACCGTTCGGGCCACGATCATTCCGAGCGTCGCCGTTCCGCTTTCGCTGGTTGGCACCTTCGGCGTGATGTATTTGCTGGGCTACAGTCTCGACAACCTATCGTTAATGGCTTTGGCGATTTCGACGGGGTTCGTGGTCGACGACGCGATTGTCGTGCTGGAAAACATTACCCGTTACGTGGAACACGGCATGGGAGCGGTGCAGGCCGCATTCAAGGGAGCGAAGGAGATTGGATTCACTGTTCTCTCCATGAGCACGTCGCTCGTGGCGGTGTTCATTCCCCTGCTGCTGATGGGTGGAATTGTGGGCAGGCTGTTCCGCGAGTTTGCGGTCACATTGAGTGTCGCTATCGGGGTTTCGTTGCTGGTGTCGCTTACTACGACGCCGACCATGTGCGCCAAGTTCCTGCGGCCTCCGGGAAACGAGCGGCACAATTTGTTCTTTCGAGCCAGCGAGTGGGTGTTTGACAATATTCTGGCCACGTACCGCCACGCTCTAAAGTGGGTGCTGGCACACCAGCCGGTCACACTGGTGGTGACGATCCTGGTGGCTTGCCTGACCGTGTACCTGTACGTCCAGGTGCCGAAAGGTTTCTTTCCACAGCAGGATACCGGCCGCATCATGGGACAGGTACAGGCGGCGCAGGATATTTCCTTCCAGTCCATGAACCAGAAGATGGAACAGTTTGTAAAGCTTGTGATGCAGGACCCGGCTGTGGACACAGTTGTGGGATTCGCCGGTGGAAACGCGGGCGCTTCGAACCAGGGACGATTCTTTCTCATGCTGAAACCGCTGGAGCAGCGTTCTCAATGCCAGACCAAACATTTCTGGCAGGGGTGCCCCCAGGTCAGCGCCGACGACGTGATCAACCGTCTCCGCGGCAAACTGGCGGTGGTTCCGGGTGCGACGCTGTTTCTGCAGTCGGCGCAGGATTTGACGATTGGCGGCCGGTTTGGCGGGGCGCAGTATCAGTACACACTGCAGGGAGAGAATCTGGACGATCTGAACCACTGGGCGCCCCGGTTGTTCGAGAAGATGCGTACGTTGCCGGAATTGCGCGATGTGAATACCGATCAGCAGGATCATGGTTTACAGGCAAAACTCATTATCGATCGTGACACTGCGAGCCGGCTCGGCATTACTCCGCAGACGCTGGATAACGCGCTCTACGACGCCTTCGGTCAGCGCCAGGTTTCGACCATGTACCGGCCGCTGAATCAGTACCACGTCGTGATGGAAGTTGCGCCCCAGTTTCAGCAGACGCCCGAGGCTCTGCAGAATATTTATCTGCGCTCATCGAGCGGCGGCCCGATACCTCTGGCTGCATTCACTCACTACGAGCCGTCGAACACACCGCTGGCGGTGAATCACCAGGGCCAGATGCCGTCGGTGACAATTTCGTTCAACCTTGCGCCGGGAGTTTCGCTGGGGGAGGCCACGCCGGCGATTGAGGCTGCGGAGCGCAACATCGGATTTCCGCCGTCCATCCAGGCTGGATTTCAAGGTACGGCAGCGGCCTTCAAGGATTCGCTTTCGAGCGAACCAATCCTGATTCTCACCGCGCTGATCACCGTCTATATCGTGCTGGGTATGCTTTACGAAAGTTACATCCATCCCATTACGATTCTTTCGACGCTGCCGTCGGCTGGACTGGGCGCTCTTCTTGCCCTGCGCCTTACGCACAATGAACTGAACGTAATCGGGACTATTGGAATCATTCTGCTGATCGGCTTGGTGAAGAAGAACGCCATCATGATGATCGACGTCGCGCTGGATGTGGAGCGCACACAGGGCAAGAAGCCGGCGGAGGCGATCTATGATGCCTGCATTCTGCGTTTCCGGCCGATCATGATGACCACGATGGCGGCCTTGCTCGGTGGGCTTCCGCTGGCGCTGGGGAGAGGTACAGGTTCGGAACTGCACCGTCCTCTGGGAATCACGATCGTAGGCGGGTTGATTGTCAGCCAGGCTCTGACGCTGTTCACAACCCCGGTGGTCTACGTCTATCTTGATCGACTGCGGCTCTTTTTGCGGGGCGGTGAGGACAAGGCGTTGCCGGACACTTCGACACCCAGTCCGCGGCCGAGTATGGCGGACTAATAATCGATTGTCTCTTCGCACACTTTTCTACGCACGCTTTTGTTTGCACACCAAGCGTGCAACCTGGATTTAGAAAACGTGCATCGCACGTGCGTAGAGAATCCGGCGCAGCCCGGGCGACTGACAATTTGAATAGAAGACAGACGATTGGTTGCCGAGAGGACGAGGAGCAGTTGGTCCCAGTATGATAGGAGTACCAATCAAGCCGGTTGAGGAAAGTCAATTCACCTGGAAGATTGCCAGGTGAGCCCGCATTTGTCTATTCTTGCGCTTCGCAACAATCTCTTTCTGGAGTCACGGATGCTAAAGAAGGCAGCGGCTCTGTTCCTTGTTTGTGCCAGTGTGGTCACATGGATAGCGTGCGGCAGTACCTCGAGCCATTATGTTTACGCTGCGATCCCGCAGGCGAACCAGGTAATTGCCTATCGCGAGGACCCCAATTCCGGCGTACTGACTCCTCTTCCCGCAAGCCCGTTCACAGCCGGGTTGGGTGCTCAGGCACTCGCCCTCCATCCTTCGAAGAAGTTCCTGTACGTCGCGAATTCGGGCGAGAACACCATTTCTCTATTCACGATTGCTTCCTCCAGGGCGCTGACCGAAGTCACGCCGCGGACACCCACCGGTGGCAGCACGCCTATGCTCCTTGCGATGGACGCAGCTGGAGCGCTCCTCTACGTGGCCGAAGCCGGCTCCAATGACATCTCGGTTTTTTCTATCAACTCCGGCAGTGGCGCCCTGAGTGCGGTTTCGGGCTCGCCGTTTCCCGTCGGCATTTCGCCAATCAGCATGAAGCTTTCGCCTACAGCTGATTTCCTTTACGTCGGCGGCGGCGCGGGCTCTCCCGGACTGATTGAGATCTTCAGCGTGACCTCCGGTTTTCTCACAGCCGTGGGTAGCGCTTCGACCGACGGCATAAGCCCCTACGGACTTGCGATTGATCCCACGGGAACCTATCTCTACGCGGCAAATGAGGGCAGCAATTCCATCGCGGAATTTACCATCTCCGGTGGATCGTTGACGCCGATCCAGGGCTCTCCTCTCGGTGGCTCGTTGACGGTTCCCGCGGCGCTTCTAATCGATCCATCCGGCAAATTTCTCTACGTGGTAAACAACACGAGTTCCGGCACGCTGGCTGCCTATACGATTGACACGGGGGGCGCGTTAACGGTGCTTTCCAACTCGCCGTTTACCGTGGGAGCGAATCCCTACTCCCTGGTCGCAGACCCTGGCGGCAAGTACCTGCTCGTGGGAACGCAAGGCAGCAGTGGGCAGATTCATGTCTTTGGCCTGAATGAAAGCAACGGCACACTGAGCTCACTCGCCCCTTATTCAACGGGAAACACCGCCACTTCCATCGTCGTTATGCAGTGAATCAGGTACGCCAAGCTCCGCAACAGGGCGTATCATGTGCGCTGGCCTTTGGGATTTAACAAAAGTGTGACAAATCCCCGGCCGGCGCCTACGAAAATAGTTGTATCGGCAAGGCGATCAAGGATACTCATGAGAATTGCCAGCGCGGCCAGCGCTTTTCCGAAGCATTACTACTCGCAGAAAGTTCTCCTGGAGGAACTCCAACAATACTGGGGTGACCAACTCCGCAACCCGCAACTGCTGGCCCGGCTACACCGCAACGTCGCGGTGGAAGGCCGTCACCTCGCGCTGCCCCCGAAGGAATACCACGACATTAAAACCTGGGGCCAGGCTAATGACATCTGGATCAAGACGGGAACTGACCTGGGGGAACAGGCCCTGTGCCGGGCGCTCAACTACGCTGGCATCGAGCCGCGCGACTTGGGAGCTTTGTTCTTCACCTCGGTGACGGGAATTTCGAGTCCGTCGATCGATGCGCTGCTGATCAATCGCATGGGCCTCCCGCAAAACATTCGCCGGTTGCCAATTTTCGGGCTGGGCTGCGTGGCTGGGGCTGCAGGGATTGCGCGCTGTGCGGATTACGTGCGTGCTTATCCTTCGCAGGCTGCGGCTTTGGTGTCAGTGGAACTCTGCTCGCTGACCCTGCAGCGTGATGACCTGTCGGTCGCTAATCTGATTTCTTCGGGGCTTTTTGCTGACGGCTCTGCGGCTGCGATTGTGGTCGGCGAGGATTTCGAACGACCCGGCCCCACGATTCTGGCCACTCGCTCGGTTTTCTACCCGGGCACCGAAGAAATGATGGGCTGGGCAATCTCCGAGAAGGGATTCAAGATCACGCTTTCTCCGGAAGTGCCGGTCTTGATTCGTGAAAACCTGGGCCACGATGTGGACGCGTTCCTCGCGGATCACGGACACAAGCGCGACGAGATCCAGAGCTGGGTTCTGCATACGGGCGGGCCAAAGGTGCTTGAGGCTACCGCGGCAGCGCTCGATCTGCACAATGGGCAACTGGATGCTTCCTGGGATTGCCTGAAGAAGGTTGGGAACTTGTCGTCGGCTTCGGTGCTGTGCGTACTGGAGGACGTGATGAAGCACCGGCGTCCCGAGCCGGGCACGCTTGGCTTGCTGGCGGCAATGGGCCCGGGATTCTGTTCAGAGCTTTTACTTTTGGAGTGGTGAGGTCAGAGTTGTTGGAGTCGACAGATGTTTTCGTGATCGGTGGCGGGCCTGCAGGACTGGCGGCAGCGATCGCTGTCCGGCAGCAAGGGTTTGAAGTCGCGGTTGCGGACGGCGCCGAGCCGCCCATCGACAAAGCATGCGGTGAAGGCCTGATGCCCGATGGCATAGCGGCGCTACAGCGGCTCGGGGTTACCCTGGCGCCGCAACACACGCAACCATTTTCCGGCATTCGATTTCTTGCGTGGGGCCTTTCCGTGGACGCACCTTTTCCCAACAGCGCATCTGGATTGGGTGTGCGTCGTACCACATTGCACGACACCCTGACCGAACGAGCAGCCAGCCTCGGGATCGACCTGCTGTGGCGGACTGCCGTCACCGCTATTTCGAACGATGCGGTTCACCTGGGCAGGACAAAGATACGGGCGAGGTGGATCATCGGAGCGGATGGCGGGAATTCGCGAGTGCGGCGCTGGGCCGGGCTCGGCAGCCATCGGAGGAGAAATTGCCGCTACGCCTTCCGGCAACATTATCGCGTCACTCCCTGGACCGATCGCATGGAGATTCACTGGGGACCCAGCGCTCAAATGTACGTCGCCGCAGTCACCGGCGAAGATATGTGTGTGGCCCTCGTCTCACACGATCAACGGCTCCGGCTAGACGAAGCGCTGAGAGGCTTCCCTGAACTCCGGGCTCGTCTGGCCGATGCACCCATCACTTCGGCTGAGAAGGGCGCCATTACCACGACCTGCACGCTGAAGCGGGTCTGTCGCGGGAATGTCGCTTTGATCGGGGATGCATCCGGCACCGTAGATGCGATCACGGGAGAAGGTCTCTGTCTTTCCTTTAGCCAGGCGCTTGTGCTGGCGGACTGCCTTCGCTCCGGGAACCTCAGCCGCTACCAGCAAGAGCATCGCCGGCTGGCGCTGCGCCCTCAACTGATGGCGCACCTGATGCTCACGCTTGACCGGCGCCCCAGGCTGCAACGGCGCACCCTGCAAGTCTTTCACCGGCGTCCCGAGATTTTTCGCCGGCTTCTGGCACTGCACGTGGGAGCCGTGTCGCCCATGCACTTGGCCCTCGACGGACTCACTTTGGGATGGGGTTTGCTCACTGCCTGACATCATGAACCTGACTCGCCTTCGTACCGTTCGGATTTTTCTGAGATCCACAGCGACTCTTGTCGCCGTTGTCGTGTGGAATATCACTTCGGCAGGGGCACAAAACATCGCGCTTCAACTTGATCCTGCTCACACCGCCGTGAAGATCAGCTTGGGTGCCTCGCTCCACACTGTGCACGGAACCTTCCAACTGAAATCAGGCACGCTGCAACTCGATACGGCTTCGGGAAAGGTCTCAGGGGCGATCGCTGTGGATGCGAAGAGCGGCGAAACTGGTAACGGCTCGCGCGACCGGAAGATGCATAAGGACGTACTGGAGAGTGAACGCTATTCTGAGATTCTGTTTCGTCCAGACCGCCTTGAGGGCACAGTGGCGGCTCGGGGAAAGTGTGCCGTAAAGGTGCACGGGACTTTCAGCATTCACGGCGCAGATCACGAAATTATGGTTCCCGCCGAAGCGGACATCGGTGCGGACCATTGGGGCGCTCACGCGCAGTTCACGATTCCCTACGAGAAATGGGGAATCAAGAATCCGAGCAACCTCTTCCTGCATGTCAGCGATTCGGTGGAGATTGACATCACGGCGGAGGGAAGCGTCACCAAGGCTTTGAAATCCGTAGCGGGCGGCAGTCAGTAGCCATCCTGCGGCGAAATTCTTTCTCCTTCGACGCATTCATAGCATCGTCCCGCGAATAGATTCTTGTATTCTTCGACCCTTCCGCTCGGCCAGTCGATGACCACGCGGTCGATTCGGTCGCGCTTTTCCAGTCCAAATGTGAGCGGAAGCTCCGACTGCGACAGATAACTGGAGCCGCCCTTCACCATTCGCAATTGAGTCGAGCCCCCTGCAAAAATGCGCACCTTCGCGCCAATGGCATCGCGATTCGACTTCGTACCTACCAGGTGAAACCGGATGCTGCGGTTCCCGCTCACCTGATCATTGCGGTACAGGTACGCTGGACCGTTGTTGGTCGTCAGCAGCAGATCGACATCCCCGTCGCGATCGAAGTCTGCATAGGCCAGACCACGCCCCACCTTCGGCTGCTCGAAGCCTCCTCCAACTTCCGCCCCGATGTCGCGAAAGCTTCCCTTACGCTGGTTGAGAAAAAGTTGCGGCGGCTGGGCGTAGCCGACATTGCCGCGAATATTGCGCACGGTCTCGTCGATGTGGCCGTTGGCCACGGCGAAGTCGAGCCAGCCATCAAGATTCACATCCAAAAATGCGCATCCGAATCCCAGGCTGTTCCTAGAGGCAGGGCCGACTCCGCTCGGGGCAGCGATGTCTTCGAATTCCTTTCCGCTTAGACGGTACAGACCGACCATTTCGTTGTCGAAGTTAGTAATCGCCACGCCGGGGAGGCCGGAGTTTTCAAAGTCCGCCGCGTCCACGCCCATTCCTGCCCGGGCCTTGCCCTCATTGCTGAACGCGAGGCCCGCTTCAACGGCAACATCCTTGAATTTTCCGTTGCGCTGATTGCGATAGAGCTTATTGGGCTGAGTGTCGTTGGCCACCAGCAGATCAGGCCAGCCGTCTTGATCGTCGTCCAGAAGAGCAACGCCCAGCGACTTTGAACTGCTGTCGAAGATGCCGGTTGCAGCCGTGACATCCTCAAAAGTTCCATTGCCGCGGTTGCGGAACAGCCAGCAGGTCTGGCCGCGATAGGCTTCGGGGGTGCAGTACGACTTGTGTTTGCCGTCGAGGCTGCAGAAGACGTCGTGCTCAGGAGACCACTTCACGTAGTTGCATACGAAAAGGTCGAGGAACCCGTCGCGGTCGTAGTCAACCCACACTGCCGATGTGCTGAAGCCTTCGCGCTTCCCCAGTCCGCTCGCGTTTGTAACGTCGACAAATGTGCCTTTGCCGGTGTTGTGAAAGAGCCGATTCTGCCCAACGCAGGTGACCAAGATGTCTGGGAAGCCGTCATTGTTGTAGTCTCCCACCGCAACCCCCAAGCCGTAGAGTTCCACATCCAGTCCGGCACGGGATGTGACGTCAGTGAACGTTCCGTTTCCGTTGTTGTGGTAGAGGCGCAGCGTGGAGCGGCGCTTCTTGTGGCCGGGCCAGTCCATACCATTGATCAGCAAAATGTCCTGCCAGCCGTCGCGATCATAGTCGAGGAACGCGCATCCCGCCCCCAGAGTTTCGGGCAGGAACTTTCCACCATAGGCGCCGCTGTTGTGCTGGAACTGAATTCCCGCCTGGGCTGTGACATCCGCGAAACGAAATCCCGGAGACGCGGCTTGCCCGGCCTGGATTGCCCACGCATCGCGCATTGGCAACCGCGACAACGATGCCAGGCCAGCCATTCCCCACAGGAAAGACCGTCGATTCACGGAACGCTCACCAGCCCGGAGCGAATGGCGTAAACGACAAGCTCGGCCGTCTTGTGGATTCCGAGCGTGTTCATAATGTTGGCGCGGTGAACCGCAACGGTGTTGACGCTAAGATTGAGATCGGTGGCAATTTCCTTATTGGACTTTCCATCGACAATCATCTGCAGCACTTCGAGCTCGCGCTGAGTGAGCCCGCCGTTGCGCTCGCCCTTGAGCGCGGAATGCTGTTCCACTTGGGGATCGAAAACCGTTTCACCGGCCGCAACCTTCCGGATCGCGCCACCCAGTTCGAGTTCCATCGCATTCTTGAGCATGTATCCCTTGGCTCCGGCATCAACTGCCTGTCGCACCCACGTGTTTTCGGTGTGCATGCTGAGCATGAGGACGGCAGTCTCGGGTGACTCTTGCAGAATCCGGCGGGTAGCATCCAAGCCATTCAATCCCGGCAAGGCGCAATCCATCACGACGACTTGCGGATGCAACTTACGGGCCGCGCGGATAGCCTCTTCGCCGTCGCCGGCTTCGCCTACAACGTCCATGTCGGGCTCGTCTTCCAGCATACGGCGGAATCCGCGCCGGACCAGGCTATGATCATCTACCAGCAACACTGTGATCTTCTTTGACATAGCTCTCCGCTTTCTCTCGAGGAACGGTCAGGTGCAGCCGCGTTCCGCCTTCCGGCGGGCGCGAGAATACAATCTTGCCACCCATCAGCTCAGAACGTTCGCGCATCGCCACCAGGCCAATTCCCTGCCGCGCTGGTCGCTCACTGAAACCTCGCTCGGTAAAACCTGCACCGTGGTCTTCCACTTCCAACTCCAGCGCATTAGGCAGGAAGCGTAATCGCACCCACGCCTGCGTCGCACCAGAATGACGCGCCACGTTATTCAGCGCTTCCTGCAAGACCCGGTAAATATGTACGCCCGCCGCGCCATCGACAGGAAACGGCGTCCCCTGCTTTTCATAGGATATGGCAATCCCCGTTTGTCTTTCTACGGTCGGAATGTACCAATCCAGCGTGCTCTCGAGTCCGGCCTCGTCGAGCATCACGGGATGGAGGGCTTGCGACAAGCTGCGGATTTTGTCCAGCGTAGACTGCGTGACTTCGCGAACTTCCTGCAGTTCAGTGCGCAGTGCTGAGCTCTCTGGAACGTGGGTTGCTGCCCGGCGCAGCATCGAGCCGACAGCCGTGAGGACTTGTCCAAACTCATCGTGCAGTTCGCGCGACACATAGCGCAAGGTCGACTCCTGGGTCGCAATCAGCTTTTGTGCCAACTCACTGCGGCGCTCGGATAGCTCTGCCATGCGGGCGAACAGCCGCCGGTTCCACCTTATCAGGGAAAGGCCGGTGAGCAGGATCGCAAGCAACGTCGCACTTAGAAATACGTAAACTTGCCGCCGCACCCGGTCGTAGATTGCCACGATCCGTTGCCCGGCTTGCTCCTCGCTTTCGCTGTTCTGCACCAGCAAGCGGGCGACCGCCGTGCTCAAAGCCGCCTGCCTTTCCTGCAGAGAAAGCTGGATCTGCTCGCGCGCTTCTTTCTCTCTTCCTTCCTGGGCGAGCGCGAAAACGCGGTCGACGGCGTCCCAGAACTGGGTGAACGAGCTCGTCAGAAACGCGCTCTGCTCGGGTGTTCGGCTGGTCGCGGAGAATCCAGCCTCCAGCCGCATGGCATCGTCAAGATCGTTTCGAATGCGCTGGAACTGCGCCGACCAGGCGGTAAGGGGATAAGGTTCGTCGTTGCTCACCATGTCCCGCATGGCAACTGCGAGCAGGTTCAGGTCGTTCTGGATTCTCAGCAGCTGCAGCGAGTCTTTGCGATTGCGGTCTACCAACTCCGTCTGCAGCTTGCGCAAGCCCGAAACCTGCCAGGTGAGGTACGCCGAGTAGGCCAGCACAGCCGAGAGTGTGATGATCAGGCCCAGCAGAAGGCCAAGAGTGGGGGAACGGTCCGGCGGAGACGGGCGGGACACGCCCCGAGCATACACCGCCCAAGCCGCGCCTGTCACAGCGCCGCGCCCGTCCAGCAGATGTGTGACAATGCAGTAATAATGAAGCTAGTCCAGCGCTTTCGGAGTCCAATAAGGGATTGAGTTCTCCGACCCAAGAGACCCAGAAGCCTCCTAAAATCCAAAGGCTCCGCGCGGTGCTGCCGGAAGTCTGGGAGTTGATGCGCCCACGGCGCGGCCTGCTCGCCCTGGGATTCGTACTGATGCTCATCAACCGGGTCGCCGCCCTGGTCTTGCCGTATTCCACAAAGTTCCTGATCGATACCGTCATCAACAAGCATCGCATCGATCAGCTTCGGAACCTCGTGCTGGTGGTGTTGGCTGCCACACTGATTCAGGGCATCACGTCATTTTCGCTCACGCAGTTGTTGTCGAAAGCTGCACAGCGGCTCATTGCCGAGTTACGCGAGAAAGTCCAAGCCCACATCTCGCGCTTGCCCGTTGCCTTTTACGACAGCAACAAGACTGGCAACCTCGTCTCGCGCATCATGAGCGATGTTGAAGGCGTGCGTAATCTGCTTGGCACCGGCCTCGTGGATTTCGCCGGAGGCGTGGTCACCGCCGGTATCGCACTAGTCTTGCTATTCCGAACTAGCGCGCTGATGACACTGATCGCCGTCGGCTCGCTGTTGTGCTTTGCGGTTGCGCTGAACAAGGCATTTGCCACGATCCGCCCTATCTTCCGTGAGCGCGGCAAGATCAACGCCGAAGTCACAGGCCGGCTCACAGAGTCGCTCGGCGGCGTACGGGTGATCAAGGGGTATCACGCCGAGGAACGCGAGGAGTCGATCTTTGCTGCCGGCGTGCGGCGCCTGCTCGATAACGTCATGCGCACCCTGACCGCCACGTCGGTGATGGGTCTCTCCGCCAGCGTTCTGCTCGGAGGCGTCGGCGCAGTCACCATGTACGTCGGCGCCCACCAGATTCTTGCGGGCACTCTCACCGTCGGCGGCTTCTTCTCCTACACCCTCCTGTTGGGCTTCCTGGTTGCTCCGATCATGCAAATCGTCAATATCGGAACCCAGGTCACCGAAGCTCTGGCCGGACTCGAGCGCACGCAGGAGATCATGCGCGAGCGGCCGGAAGATCAGGATCCAAAGCGTTCGGCGGTGCTGCGCGATATCGTAGGCACCGTTGAGTTTGATGGTGTCAGTTTCAGCTACGACGGCAAGCACGAGGTCCTGCACGATATTTCCTTCCGGGCCGAACCTGGGACGGTAACGGCTTTGGTCGGTTCCTCCGGTTCGGGGAAGTCCACGACGATCGGGCTGATCTCCGCTTTCTACGTACCCAAGAAAGGAACAATCCTCGTCGACGGCGTAGACCTCAGCACTGTGCGCCTCGATTCCTACCGCACCCGTCTGGGAGTCGTGCTGCAGGAATCCTTTTTGTTTGATGGGACCATCCGAGAGAATGTGGCCTTTTCCAGGCCCGAAGCCAGCGAAGAAGAAATTCTACGCGCCTGCCGGATCGCACGGGTCGATGAGTTCGCCGAATCCTTCACCGATAAGTACGACACGGTCGTAGGCGAGCGCGGCGTGAAGCTCTCCGGTGGCCAGCGGCAGCGAATTTCGATTGCTCGCGCCATTCTTGCGGAGCCGCGGATCCTGATTCTCGACGAGGCTACCTCGAGTCTGGATTCGGAATCCGAGCACATGATCCAGCAGGGCCTCTCGTTTCTCATGCAGGGCCGGACTACCTTTGTGATCGCGCACCGGCTGTCGACCATCCGCCGTGCCGACCAGATCATGGTGATGGAGCAGGGACAGATTGTGGAGCGTGGGACCCACGCACAGCTCTATGCCGCGCAGGGTCGCTACTATGACCTCTACACACGCCAGCAGGGTGTTGAGGAGAACCTGTTCCTGGCGCCCGGCGAAGCAGATGCCGCCACGATCGAAGAGGAAAGTGCTGCATCGCCACGCAACGGAGATGCGCAAGCCGCCGACGCACTCCGCGTACTGCGAGGGGACATCCGGTGACACGCGACAAAAACGCGATTCGCACTGAAGACCTTCGCCGCCACTATCGCATGGGCGAGACTATGATCCGTGCCGTGGACGGGATTTCTCTCCAGGTGCGTGCGGGAGAGTTCGTCGCTCTGCTGGGCAGTTCGGGCTCTGGCAAGTCTTCCGTGCTGAATCTGATTGCCGGCTTGGACCGCCCGACTTCGGGGAACGTCACGGTTCAGGATCGCGACTTGGCCCTGCTGTCCCGCGAGGAACTGGCGAAGTACCGCTTGCACGTCGTGGGCATGGTTTTCCAGTCTTTCAATCTGATTGCCAGCATGACGCTTGCGGAAAACGTGGAACTGCCGCTGCGCTTCTCTGAAGTCGAACGCAGCAAGCGAGAGAACCGCGCCCGCGAAGCTTTGGAACGCGTTGGTCTGCAGGCTCGCATGCATCATCGTCCGAGCGAGCTTTCCGGAGGCGAACAACAAAGAGCGGCACTGGCGCGAGCTCTAATCAACCGCCCGAAACTTCTGCTGGCCGACGAGCCTACCGGAAATCTCGATAGCCATACTGGAACCGAGATCATGGACCTGGTTCGCGAGTTCAACCAGCAACTGGGCATGACGGTGGTGATGGTTACACACGAGCGCGCCTTGGCCGAGCGCTATGCCGAGCGCATGATTTTTCTCGCAGATGGCAAGCTGGTCGGCGATCAGCCGAATCCAGTCGGGGCGGAGCAGGTTATGCAGTCATGAAGATTCCCGACCTGACGGAGCTCGCACTTCGCAATCTGCGCGAATCTCTGCTGCGGAATTCTCTAACCACCATCGGCATTTCAGTGGGTGTGGCCTCGCTGGTTGCGATGCTCTCGCTGGGCATCGGCCTGCAACAGCTGGCTTCACGCCGACTCGTCAAATCAGGCCTGTTTGATACAGTGTTCGTCACCTCCCGACGCGATTTGCGCAACTACGATCGCGACGATCAGCGCAACGGCCCGGCACCGGGCGAGAGCCGGATTCTGGATGAACCGGCGCGGAAGGAAATCGAAAACTTACCCAATGTGATCGAAGCCTATCCCGATATTCGCTTTATCACCGAGCTGCGCTACCAAGACAAGCCGCATTTGACCATGGTCTCCGCGCTGCCGGAGTCAGCAAAGTCGAATGACGCGTTCGAGGGAATGCAGGGAAGCTTTTTCTCCTCAGACACGGCGCCAGAAGTGATTCTGCAGAAAGCATTTGCGGAAGAGTTGCTCGGAAAAACATCCAAGCCCGGGTCCGACGATGTCAACGTAGCGGAACTGGCAAAACCCCTTCTGGGCAGGGAACTGACCATGCGCTACGCGCAGCGCCAAGGGTCCCAATCAGCGGCAGAGACAAACCGCAACACCTCCACGACTGGCAAGGAAAATACGCTTTCCGGTGCAGCTTATTCCGTGGTCTCGCGCGAGCAAGAACTGAAGATTGTCGGCGTCTCCGATCTCGATCCCGAGAGCATGCGCGGTCCCATGCGGGCCAAGGTATTTCTGCCGCTCAAGCTCGGAGAGAGTCTTCACATCATGCAGCCTACGGATTTGCGAGAACTGGCGCGCGCCGCGAGCGACCAGCCAGTCTATTCTTCGATCAGCGTGCGAGTGAGGAATCCGAAGCAAGTGCAATCGGTGGAAGACTCCATTAAGAAAATGGGCTTTACCACGTTCTCGATCCTCGATGCCACGCGCAGCTTGCGTCAATTCTTCGCAGTACTGGATCTCTTTCTTGGAATCTTCGGCAGCCTGGCGCTGGCCGTAGCCTCCATCGGAATCGTGAACACGCTGGTGATGGCCATTCTTGAGCGCCGTCGCGAAATCGGCATCATGAAGGCCATCGGCGCAAGCGACGGCGATGTGAAGAGACTCTTTTTTACCGAGGCCGGAGCAATGGGCATTCTGGGCGGCATCGTCGGAGTCGCCTTCGGCTGGGCCATCGGACAGGTCATCAATCTGGGCACTAACATTTACCTCAAGCGCCAGTCGTTACCTCCGGAAAACTTCTGGGCCGTGCCCTGGTGGCTGGTCGCGGCGGCCATCACGTTTGCTTTCGCCGTGAGCTTGGTTTCAGGCTGGTATCCGGCTGGACGTGCGGCCCGGCTTGATCCCGTGCAGGCCCTGCGCTACGAGTAGACTGCCCTCATGCTTCGTGCTGCACGAATTCTCGTCCTCTTCCTGCTGATCCCGGGCCTGATAACCATTTCGGCGCACGCCCAGAGCCGCATCGACTGCAATGCGCTCAACAGTAAAATTCTGAAGCAGGTTGTCCATTATTGCGTTTACCTTCCGGTAGGCTATGACACAACGGCGAAGGCCACCGACGCGCGCTATCCGGTGCTGTATTTCCTGCACGGCCTGGGCGACAACGAGCAGACCCTATTCAACAGCGGTGGATGGACATTACTCGACGACCTGCGCCGCCATGGCAAGATGGGAGACTTTCTCATAGTCGCACCCGAAGGCCGGCGCACCTTCTACATCAACTCCTCCGACGGCTCGGTTCGCTACAACGACTTCTTTCTGCGCGAATTTATCCCCCACATAGAGAACCACTACCGCGTACGCCCCGATCGAAGCAGCCGCGCCATCAGTGGCATCTCCATGGGCGGCTATGGCGCATTGCGTTTTTCCTTCGCGCATCCGGAAATGTTCTCGGCCGTCAGCGCACAAAGTGCCGCCTTGATTACGGCGACGCCAAGCGAACTCAACACAGCAGATCGTGCGGGCGCTCCCCTGGGAAAGGTGCTGAGTGCGGTGTTTGGGAGCCCAATCGAGGTCTCCCACTGGAACGAAAACAGCCCCTTTGTACTCGCGAGGAAGAATGTAGCAGGCGTCCGGAAGCTGGCAATCTATTTCAACTGCGGCAAAGACGACAACTATGGCTTTGAAGAGGGCGCGGCGACGCTCGACCGTTTACTAAGCAAAGAAGACGTGAAGCACGAGTACCACCTTTACTTCGGCGATCACAGCTTGCCTTACTTTCTCTCCCATTTCGCCGAGGTCATGGAGTTCCATTCCCGCGCCTTCGGACGGTTGAATCAAGAGTGATTCAACAAGCGTCCCAGGGGATGGCTGGGGATTAGGGCTGAGAAGCATATACAGGCCTCTTATGAACAACCCGTGTAAACTAGCAAAGGCGCATAGATTACTAATGTTCCCACCCGCGGAGGGATGCGTGAGCGGTTGAAACGGGTGGTCTTGAAAACCACTGTACGGGAAACCGTACCGGGGGTTCGAATCCCTCTCCCTCCGCCACGCAGTCTGGACTGCAGAGAAATTCCGCCGCCCCTCTCTCCGAAATACGCGAAACATGCCCGTTTT
>QIAM01000063.1 GCA_003225555.1 Acidobacteriota bacterium
TGAACGAAACACTCAACATCGACGCTTGCATGAGCAAGCACATCCTTCGGCTTGGCAAATATGTTCTCAATAAAGCTCGCAGGGACAACCCGCAGCGACACCTCCCGGTAGATGCCACCGAAGGTCAAATAATCAATCTCGTAACCGAACGGGGGAATATCAGGCCGCTCCGTGGAGTCCACCGCGACCGCGAGAACATTGTTTCCACTCCAATCCAGATGGGGCGTGAGTTCGAATGAAAATGGAGTGTATCCCCCCTTGTACTCTCTCAGCTTGTGCCCATTGACCCACACGGTAGAAGCAGTCATCACGCCTTCGAAATCCACGAAAACGTGCTTGCCGCGAGCCTCCGCAGGCAGTTTGAAATGCCGCCGATAGGCGGAAACGAATTCGTGCGACTTCTCATCAAAGCCATGCCATGGCAGACGCTTGTTAGTGTGAGGAACCACCACTTTCTCGAACCCGGAGTCGTCGAATTCGCGCCCTTCGAACCCTGCGGGCAACTCGCTGCGATAACGCCAGTTTCGATTCATCGGCAACACAAACCGCTTCCCATTACCACTAGTGCTCTCGGAGCCTAATGCTTCCGCCAGTACGCCGTTGCTGATCGCTCTACTTGCAAGCAGCATGCCTGCTGTCTTCAGGAAAACACGACGATCCATGATGTGCCCCATGTTTGCGCTAGCTATAGTATTTGCGTTTGGCCTGGGATGCAATTGAACCGCAGCCTTGGTTAAGGACCTTAACTGATGATCGTCGCGGAGAAGCCCGGCAGAGTTCAGGATGCATGTGTTCTTCCCTGAATTGAGATCCGCACTACGGCAAATCCCGGATGGTTTTAGGGAATCTATAGGGACCTGGGCGGCTGGATGGGCCGAAATATGACTGTCTTCCCAAATAGGGAATCGCGCCATTACTAAAGTCCAACCGCTTTCTGTCACTTGCCCACTTGGGTGAGATCGTCGAGGATTTCTCTCAGCACCTGGTACGATCCGGACCTTCGGGATTCGTTCGCTAGCTTCACGGACCCCGGCTTTAGGACACGCCGGTTACAGGACGGAATTGGTGCGATTTCACACCAAGGAGAACATTGATGCGAAAGCTTATCGGCGTTGCCATTTTGGTTTGCATGATTTCGGCGTTGGGAATGGCGCAGGAACCTCCGAAGCCTGAAGTCTACGGGGGCTACCAGTTCACCAGCACCGACGGTGGCTGGCATGCCAGCGGCTGGAATACGGCCGCGAACCTGTACATCACTCGGTGGCTGGGGGCAACCGCGGATTTCAGCGGTGTCTATCACTCCGGCTCGAATCTCTATACCTACACCTTTGGGCCAGTCGTCTCGACCCACAAGAGCAGCTTCTCGCCGTATGCGCACGCTTTGTTTGGCGGTGCCCATGCTGCGGGTGGCGGCGTCAGCGACAGCGGGATGGCGATGATGTTCGGTGGCGGCGTGGACTTCGGGAAACACAAGCTGGTTCTTCGTGCGGTCCAGTTCGACTGGATGGTGCTCCGTTTTTCGGGCTTTACCGACAAGAACAACATGCGCGTGAATACCGGAATCCTTTACCGGTTCTAGTTTGATGTTAAGCGTGGAAAGGCGGCCTCGCGGGGCCGCCTTTCCTTGTCTGTAAAAGACGCTCCGGGGGAAAAAGCAAGCACCTGTGCTTGGCCTCACAGATCACTGCTTCGGTATCACCGCCTGAGCCCAGACATTTCCGCCTTCGATAACTTCCACTTTACGTACCTTGACATGCTGGCCTTCCTTTACGACTCCGACGATCTGCCCTAGCCGCCAGTCTTGCCCTTGGGGTACAGGCAGTGCGTCTCTTTTATAAGTATCGGCGGTTGCTGCGAGTTCGTCATCAGCCTTGGGGATTTGAGTAACGTTGAAATTGGGGCTCCTGATGAACCGACCGTTCTGAAATTGTCCGACGTACACCCAGAATGAACCGGGTTCGTTGATCAGTTGAAGAGCTGGGGACAACGAGGGAGGTGGCGTCTGGTCCTTTGGACCTTCCTGTTTCGGCGCTGTCGTCGGAGGTGTGACTTGCGGATTGTTGGCAAGGGTCTTGATCGCTTGTTCAGCCTGTCTCAGCTTGAGTTCGAGTTCCCCGATCTTGATCGATTCAACTCCTGAGCGCGCAAGGAGGGCGACTTTACTTCCCATCCACATTTGAACGTGCTGACTAAATAGCGCCACCAGCACAAGTCCCAGGAAGAGCATCTGCAAAACATTTTTGATTCCGTTTGTGACTTCTTCAAATCCTTTGGATCCCATCGCGTCCTCCTATCTTTAATTTTCATTGGCGGGTATGGGCAGCGGGGTTCTAGCCGCGTGCGCAACGCTCAGTGGACGCCGCTCGGATCACTCAAGACGAAGATATCGGAAGATGGATTCTGCGGAACTGTGAAAGTTGCGCCGCCGAAAACCACCATTTCGTCCGATACGGGATCGTAGAAGGAGCTGTGGAAACGGCGAACCGGTCCGGCAGTCGGGGTTACGAGCTGCATCCAGAGTGCGGTCCCAAAGCCGTTGGCGCCGGATAGAGTCCAGGTATCACCCAGAATGACAGACCCGTTGAAACCTCCCTCTATGGTCATAGTGTTATGCACAGCATCATAGGTCGCAGTATGACCGGAGCGGGCAGCGGGTCCGTTACCGGGATTGAGCTGCGTCCAGACTGGCGTGCCGCCCGTTCCGTTGGCATTGGAGAGAACCCAGACGTCGGCGAAGAAAGACGAGGCTCCCGCATCTCCGGCATAGATGATGAGGATGTTATTGAGGGAGTCGTATACCACCGCGCTGTTTTCCCGAGGGCTCGGAGGGCCACCCGTGGGGGCGAGCCTGGCCCAGGATGGTGTTCCGCTGACGTTATTCGCGTTGCTCAAAACCCAAACATCATCGAAGTAGGTAGAGTTGCAGTCGTATCCGCCGAACAGGACTATTGAATTCGTATTCGCGTCATAGACGGCATTGTGACGCATGCGGGTCGCTGGCGCAGTGCCGAGTGCCGTGACCGACACCCATTTTGGCTTCGCGCCTACGGTATTGGCATTCTTCAAGACCCAATAGTCGTTCTTACATACACCCGGGTAACCATTGGCGCCTCCGAAGACCATCATCCGATTGGTTGCCGGATCGTAGAGTCCGGCATGACCAAAGCGTTTACCGGGACCTCCTCCGGTCACGACCTGCGACCAGTTGATTCCCGTAGATCCGATAACTCCGTTTGCCCGCCAGTAATCGCCGAAGGTAAGGGTGTTGGAGTGCTGTCCTCCGTAAACGAACATGCTATTGGTGGACGGATCGTAAAACGCGGCGTGGGAATAGCGAACCGGTGGTCCCGAGACGAACCACTGGGCTCCCGACGTCAAACCATTCGCGTGGCTCAACAGGAATGCATGATCGCTGGATTGGAGCTTCTTCGTGGAGGTGCTGCTGCCGCCAAACACATACATGTTGCCCTGCGCCGGATCATAGACGGAGCTGTGAAATGCGAGATTAGGAGGCGTACCTACCAGTTTGAGTTTTATCCAGGATGGCGAACTTCCAATTCCGTTGGGTGAAGTTAGCGCCCAGGTGTCAGAGAGCGTACCGCCGCCGGCTGTGGCTCCTGCAAACACGATCATTCGATTGCTTGAGCCGTCGTAAATCGCTGTGTGCCCGGTACGGATCGCGGGCGCCGCACCTGAGGGAAATAGCTGACTCCACACGGGAGTGCCGCCCGTGCCGTTGGCATTCGAGAGCACCCACACGTCTCCGAACGGATTTCCTCCGGCGTCTCCACCATAGAGTGTCATGATGTTGTTCAGGGAATCGTAGACAACAGTGCTGCCCTCACGCGCCGGAGGCCCCGGCCCATTGGGCGACAATTGAGTCCAAGTGGAAGCCCCGCCTTGTCCATTGGCGTTGCTTAGAATCCAGACATCGTTGAAGTATCCGGTAGAACAATCGCTTCCCCCGAAAACGATTAACTCGTTGTTGTTCGAATCGTAGACTGCGGAATGATGGAACCTCGCTGCCGGCGTAGCGCCTGACGGTGTTACAGATACCCAGGCAGGGGATCCGCCCTGTCCGTTGGCGGCTTGAAGAATCCAGACATCGTTGCCACAAGGCTGGGGAAGTCCCAGTGCACCTCCAAAGACGGTCATAGTGTTACTGCTGGAATCATACGTGGTCACATGCCCGTACCTTCCCGGCGGAGTTATGCCGGTGGGAAGCAATGGAGAGAACACGAGGGTGGAGGCCGCAATTTGTCCCAGCCAGACGTCATTAAGATCAGTGTTGGTGTTGGTCTGTAGTCCAGCGAAGACAATGGTCTGCCCTGAAGTCGGATCGAATACCATGGATTGGGAAGAACGTGGGACGGGTCCGCTCTGCGACCAGTTCGGCGAGGAGCCAAAACCCGCAGAAGGAAAGCAAGAAAGACTGAGAAGAACGCAGCAAAATCCAACAGTGCCCCGGCCATTCATTAGGCAGCCTCCAAAAAATGGGGTGAACGTGGGCCTACTGGAACGCTCTAGCTAACAACGGAAAGGAACTAGTGTCAACGAAAGAATGCGCAGAGCGTAGGGAAGTTTAAACTAAGGACGTCCATCCAACTCAGGCGGGCCAGGATGCTTCCAACCGGGAAGGGGATAGTCCTGCTTGGGACTTTTGCAGTTTCCGTCGGGAGAGTTCATGAAATCTGGGAATTGGACGACGATGCGGAGAGCGTCGGTGGTGGGCGCCTGTGTGGCCGTGCTTTTCATAAATTATGCGGCGCGGGCTCAGGAGACTAAGGAGAAAGTCGCGGTCAATGATGTGGAGCGCGCTTACGTGGTGCATTTGCCTAAGGGATACGATCAGGAGCGGAAGTATCCCGTGGTGATCCTGCTGCATGGGATGAATCAGGACGCGGACGACATGGAGCGCCTGACGCACTTCAACGATCTCGCGGACAAGGACAGCATTATTGCGGTCTATCCCAGCGCGCTGCATGGACGGTGGAATGTGGGCGTCCGTCCCGAGGCGCAGCGGATGGGCATGGGACCGGGTGGACGGAGACGAGGAGGGTATCCGGGCGGCGGACATCCCGGTGGCGGAGGGGGATATCCGGGTGGAGGTTATCCGGGAGGTGGAGGAGGCTACCCGCGACGGGGCGGAGGATACCCGGGCGGTGGGCGGCCGGGCGGACAGCGTCCCGCAGAAAACCGGGCTGCACCGGCAGATGACATTGAGTTCCTTCATCAGATGCTGGACCAGATGGCAGGGAAGTTTTCTGTGGACACGACGCGCATCTATGCCACGGGGCTGTCGGAGGGCGGGTTCATGGCGATGAAGGCCGGATGCTCCTTGTCGGACCGCATCGCAGCGATTGCGCCGGTGGGGGCGGCCATGCCGAAGACGATGATCTGTTTACCGTCGCGTCCGGTGCCAGTAGTGATGATCAACGGGACGTCGGATCCGGTGGTGCCGTACGGAGGTGGTACCGAGCACAATCTCGAGGTGAAGGTTATCTCGGTGGAGGATACGGCAAAAGCGTGGGCTAAGATTGATCGCTGCACGGAAAAGCCGTCGCAGACGAAGTTGCCGGCGCGTGAAAAAGGTGGCATGGAGACGAAGGTTGAGACCTACGATGGTTGCCACGAGGGCGCGCAGGTGGTTTCGTTCAGCGTGAAAGGTGCGGGCAATACCTGGCCCGGCGGCGAACAGTACCAAGTCGAGAAGCAAGTCGGGAAAACCAGCCAGGATTTGAATGCCAACGAAACGATATGGAGCTTTCTGGTGACCAAGAAGCTTGCAGCGAAGGGTGGCACCGACAGCAGCCCGGGCGCGAAATAGTTTTCTGACAGACGAAAGACCTGCCAACGTTAGGATAGACATTCGCGTCTTTCTCGGATTTCAATAGATAGGCGGTTAATGCATCCCCTCGCGAAGGAGCGAGTGAAGCACGCCGCGTGAAGAGACTGCTGAGAAAGTCAACTCGCTGAGCTGATGCGACCTCAGTGGCTGAACAGTTTGCTGAAAACTCGATTGCGGTTCTGTCTTGAAAGGGCGCGGCTTCCAGCCGCGCCGTAAGTACCACAAAATCAATCGTGGCTTCAGCCACTGAGGGCAGATCCGATCAGCGAGTGAGTCTTTCACCAAACTGCAAAGCAAGCGAAGGTATACCATGTCAACCTCTAAGGACAGCCTCAAGGAACTCAAAGAACGCCTCGCCCGCTATCGGGAAGCCAACATCGGCGTAATCGGGAGGAAGTCAGGGAAGTGGACCTCGCGTCCGGTCTGGTTTGTTCTGGAAGGCGACAAGGTTCTCCTGCTGCCGGTGGAGGGCTCAGTTACGCAGTGGTACAAGAACATCCTTGAGAACCCTTCGATTCGGATTGACGCGCGAGGTGCGCGGGGAGAATTCCGCGCCGTCCCGGTGACCGACGCAAAGTCGGTGAAATCGGTGGTCGAGAGGTTTCGGGAGAAGTACGGAGCGAAGGATGTGAAAAAGTATTATTCGAAGCTCGATGTCGCGGTTTTTGTCCTGTTGGACTGATCGAATCTTTGGTCGAATTCTGTCTGCAGTCCATATTATGTGTGGCCGCCGCGCTCCACGATCAGGCGCATCGCTGCGCGATTCACCCAGTCCTGATCGTGGAAGCTTTCGCCCCATGCCAGCGGAGTGACTTCCCGGTATTCGTGCATAGAATCGTCGCGGACGAAGCGCAGGCGTTTTCGCAGCGAAGCGCGAGCGTTGGGATCGGCACCGTGGTCAAGAAGCAGACGGGCGAAGGCGGCGTCCTGCTGTAGTCTGCAGCGGTAGGGCTGCGACACCACGCATCCGAATAGAGCGGTATGGCCGCCGAATCCGTCAGAGTCGACCTCGGCCTTGGCGTTCACGTTCATTCCACGCGTGATCAGCCAACGGGCAATTTCAATCTCGTCGAAATCGACGCAGAGGTGCAGCAGCGTCGTGCCCGCCAAGGGCGTGCCGTGCAGCCCAAGAGAATGGTCGGTGCTACAGCCAACCTCAGGTGGATAGATTTCCTCGTGGGAGAAGGTGCGAGTCAGCAGATGAGGGTCGCGAGCGAGATGGGCGTCGAGCAGGTCGATGCGGCCGCGGTGTACGGCCATTGCAGGCGTGGCGGGAAGATGGATGCCACGCACGGAGAGGAGTTCGAGACATTCATGTTTGCCCGTGGGCCAGCGGGAATAGGTCTGGAGGAGTAATGCGATCGGTGCGAGGCGGTCGCCGTGCTCGTCGGCAAATTTGGCGCTGAGTTCGAACAGGAGCGACAGACCCTTCGCGTTCAGCGTTTCACATGGGCCCATCACGCAGCCGGGTGCGGGACGTGCGCCCATGGCGTACAGGTGACGCGCGGTCTCGATCTTGCCTTGCAGACAGGCGCGGTCGAATGCGTGCTGAACGTCCGTCGCGCCGAGATCACGGAGCATCTGTATGATCGCGTCCTGGCCGACGTTCGCGGCATACGACATCGGCGGACCCCAGTTGCTGTCCGGCAAACCACGGGCGGCGTCGTGCAGGAGCCGAGGATCTCTCAACACCAGGTTGCGAACTGCATCGACATCTCCGCGCCAGATGGCGTCGGTCATGCGGCAGGCGGTGACGAGGCGCGGCCAGCTTGGCAGGCCGTAGCTGCGGGCCAGCGCTAGTTGCGCGTCGGCGAGCTTGGCGTCGCCGGCCTCGATTGCTTTTGGATGATGCTTGCGTAACTCGACCACGGCAGAGGGATCGCCTTGCCGAATGGCGCGCAGCAGATCCTTGGCCTGATGCTTGAGTTGTTCGAGGTTGGGGCGGACAGGAAAGTGGCGATCGTGGAACTGACGCGCACCCATGACGGACCTCCTTTGCGGTCGTGGGCCCGGAGTCCGCTGTGTCGGGCGAAAAAGGAGGTTTGTGTGAACCTTGTTTTCAGTTATCGCTCAGGTGGACTCGGTCCTGCCCGCGGACGGGGGGGCGTCCTGTACGCCGGGGGTAGTATAGCGCAAGGCTGGGCGCGCGGGGCTCAACTCGGCCTGATTCCTGAAGTCTCTGAGAATCACGGCCGCGATGTCGGGTGGCCGCTCGGAAATATTGGAGAACTGAATCTCAGTCAGTTGGGACGTGGTCCCTTGAACCGATATAGTTCATGCAAGAGTGGCAAGAGAACCGCCATCGCGATGGCGACACGTGCGGGGTGCTGATATGGGTTCATAGTTGACGTCACCAAGGTGCCGTCAACGTGGTACGAGATGGTATTTCGGGGCTCAGGGCATGAATATGCACCAATAAAACCAACCAGATAACCAAGGGCTCCGAGAAAAACATCCTTGAAGAATCCGCGCGTGCCGCACTCTGTTATCAACGAAGCAATCCATCCGCTGAGGGCGCCAATCACCATGCCGGCTAGGATATACACGATCAGATAGATGAGCGAGACAATGGGCGAAACAGGAAACACATCGCTACTAATGCTGCGGGCGGCATCAACTTCCAAATTGAGACACTACTACCCTTTTGGTGGGTTTGACCCCACCCATCCAACGTGTTATAAATGCCCGTTTTGCACCGGGACGCCGGGAATAGAGTCTTAATTTCTCCGGCGGGTTGTAGAATTCAGCCCAGATGCGAAACCCGACGCGGCCAAACTCCAACCCACTTCAGGTCTTGCGGTGGAAGCGTGTTCGGAAATCCGGAAACAATCCTCTCCAGCTCGATGGGCAAGCGACGGTAAGACCGTGGCTCGCGAGCCTGAGCGGTTGCTTTTGGAGGCGCTGCCTTAACACGTTGATAAATTCCTGATAACCGATTCATCTGGAGGATCTCTTATGCGCACCTGGCTCGCCACCGTTGCGTTCCGAGGATGCCGTATAGCTGGTAGTTCCCTGAAAATGCTTTCATTGGGAAAGATTGCGGCCCTGGCCGCGCTCCTCACTCTCGGCGCCGTCACGGCTCTGGCTCAGCCAGCAAGCGAGGCGGCGGGCGGCGAAGCGTCGCTGAAGCTGCCCGACCTGACGCAGGTCAGCTTTCTGGAGGGAATGATCGATGGTCGCCGGCTGCTGATGATCGGCATCCTGTTCTGCATTTTCGGGCTTGGCTTCGGGATGGTCATCTATATGCGTCTCAAGAGCCTGCCCGTCCACCGGGCGATGCGGGAAATCTCGGAGCTGATTTACGAGACCTGCAAAACTTATTTATTGACGCAGGGCCGCTTCATTCTGCTGTTGTGGGCCTTTATCGCGGTCATCATTCTGCTTTACTTCGGCGTTCTGCAACACATGGAAGCCATGCGCGTGGTGATCATTCTAGGCTTCAGTCTGGTCGGGATCGCGGGTAGCTACGGCGTGGCCTGGTTCGGTATTCGCGTGAATACGTTCGCGAACTCGCGGACGGCGTTCGCTTCGTTGCCGGGCAAGCCGTATCCGGTGTACCAGATTCCGCTCGAGGCCGGCATGAGCATCGGCATGATGCTGATCAGCGTGGAGTTGCTGATCATGCTGATCATTTTGCTGTTCGTTAAGGGAGACTATGCCGGGCCGTGCTTCATCGGATTCGCCATAGGCGAATCGCTGGGCGCGGCGGCGCTGCGTATTGCGGGCGGCATCTTCACCAAGATTGCTGACATCGGCTCGGACTTGATGAAGATCGTCTTCAAGATCAAAGAAGACGATGCTCGTAACCCGGGCGTGATCGCGGATTGCACCGGCGACAACGCGGGCGACTCGGTAGGGCCGTCAGCAGACGGCTTCGAAACCTACGGCGTCACAGGCGTGGCGCTGATTACGTTCATCCTGTTGGGCGTGAAAGATCCCACAGTGCAGGTGCAGTTGCTGGTGTGGATCTTCGTGATGCGCGTGATGATGCTGGTGGCCAGCGCGGTCTCCTACTTTCTCAACGGCGCGATCGCCAAGGGTAAGTACGGAAACGCGAGCGAGATGAACTTTGAGGCGCCGCTGACTTCGCTGGTCTGGATTACCTCGCTTGTTTCGATCGGACTGACCTACCTGGTTTCGCACTACATCATTCCCGACCTTGGTGGCGATACCTCGCAGTGGTGGAAGCTGGCAACGATCATCTCGTGTGGAACGCTGGCGGGTGCGGTCATCCCCGAACTGGTCAAGGTCTTCACGTCCACCGAATCGCGGCACGTGAAGGAAGTCGTAATCTCTGCGCAGGAGGGCGGAGCCTCGCTGGGCATCTTGTCGGGCTTCGTCGCAGGCAACTTCTCCGGATACTATCTCGGCCTCTCGATGATGGGCCTGATGGCCGTCGCCTACTACATGAGCACGATGGGACTGGCGGTGGCGGCTGGCATGCTGGCGCCAGCCGTCTTTGCTTTCGGGCTTGTGGCCTTCGGCTTCCTCGGCATGGGACCGGTAACCATCGCCGTCGATTCCTACGGGCCGGTGACAGACAATGCGCAATCCGTATATGAGCTCTCGCTGATCGAGCAGGTTCCAAACGTAGAGGCCGAGATCAAGAAAGACTTCAACATGGCCGTCAGCTTCGACCGGGCCAAGCATCTGCTCGAAGCCAATGACGGCGCGGGCAATACTTTCAAGGCCACGGCGAAGCCGGTGCTGATCGGCACGGCGGTGGTCGGCGCCACGACCATGATTTTCTCCATCATCATGGCGCTCACCAACGGGCTCACGGCGAACGTGGACAAGCTTTCGCTGCTCCATGCGCCCTTCTTCCTCGGCCTGATCACAGGCGGCGCCATGATCTACTGGTTCACGGGCGCATCCACGCAGGCAGTGACCACGGGCGCCTATCGCGCAGTCGAGTTCATCAAGGCAAACATCAAGCTCGAAGGTGTCACCAAGGCATCCGTTGCCGACAGCAAGAAGGTGGTCGAAATCTGCACCAAGTACGCGCAGAAAGGCATGCTGAACATCTTCATTGCGGTGTTCTTTGGCACGCTGGCCTTCGCCTTCGTGGAGCCGTTCTTCTTCGTCGGCTACCTTATCTCCATCGCGGTCTTCGGACTCTACCAGGCAATTTTCATGGCGAACGCCGGGGCTGCCTGGGACAATGCCAAGAAGATCGTGGAAGTCGAAATGAAGCAGAAGGGCACTCCGCTTCACGATGCCACCGTGATCGGCGATACGGTGGGCGATCCGTTCAAGGACACTTCATCGGTGGCACTGAACCCGGTGATTAAGTTCACCACGTTATTCGGGCTGCTGGCGGTGGAACTGGCCGTGACTTTATCGCGCGATCAGGGATCAACCATCACGAACGCCCTGGCCCTGGCATTCTTCGTGGTGTCGTTCTTCTTCGTCTACCGTTCGTTCTACGGGATGCGGATTCGGTCGGGCGGCGCGGAATAGCTACCTGCCGGTGGCAAGAGAAACGCCATCCAGCTTATGCCGGATGGCGTTTTTACGAGTTCAGCGGTTTTTCGAGCTCAATACGACTGCTTGATTTTCGACTTCACGCTGCGCGCCAGCTTTTCGATCTGTTCAGCCTTCTTCAGTGCGTCGAGGGACAGGATGCCCTGATTGTTCTTGTCCACAAAGTCCTTCAGTTCCGTAGACAGCTGAAACAGTTTCTCAGTGTCACGTTTGATTTCTTCCTGGCGCAGCTCGTTGGCCTTCTTGATCCGCTCCCGGTCAGCTTCCTCCTGAGTCCGTACAGGTACGCTCGCAGTGTCCGGACCTTGACGAACGGATGGCGGAAGGTGAATAGTCTGTCCGAAAGCGAGACCGGCCGATGCCAGATTGAAGAGAAGCGATAGTGACAAGATCAGCTTGAGCATGAGGAGCCTCCCGCGAACTCGCGTCCGACAACTATACAACGAATCAGTTCGGGCCCTTCATCTTCTCTTTCACGCTGTGGGCGAGCTTTTCGATCTCTTCAGCTTTCTTGATCACGTCCACGGAGAGGACATGCTCGTTTGACTTGTCGACATAAGCCTTCAGCTCAACCGATAGCTTGAGTAGTTTCTCTGCGTCGGTCTTGAGGGCGGCGTGGCGCTCTTCATTCGCTTTCTTCGCCATGTCACGCTCCATACGCGCGCGGGCTTCGTCCTCGTCGAGGGGCGGGACGGTGACGTCAGGTTTCGGCACCTGGCGCTGGTGGGTCGGTTGCGCGAGAGTGGAGGCGGCGAACAGGCAAGCGCAGAGTATCCACACAATTGGTCGTGATCGCACGGCGTCCTCGAAGGCGGAGAATCTGTCGGGACTTAGTATGACACTTTGGGGCGGCAAGCAGATGCGATTTGGGAAGGGAACGGCTTCCAGAGGCTGCGGAGAAAGTCGCAGCACCGTCGCTTTGAAAGGACGCGGATTCAAGCCGCGCCGCTAAGTTCCAAAGGATAACGCGGCTTTAGCCGCTGAGGAAGTCTGATCCTTCGACTGCGTTGTCGGCCGCCTCGCGGACGGCAGCTCAACTAAGAATGACAAGGAAGGCTGCTAGCTGGGAGCTAGCAGCTTCTCTCACAGCGCGCTCATATTCGCCAGGAACTCACCGTTCGATTTCGTCTTGCTCAATTTGTCAATGAGCAATTCCATCGCTTCAACAGGCGAAAGCGGATTCAGCACTTTTCGCAGTACCCAGATGCGCGACAAATCTTCCTTCGGAATCAGCAACTCTTCTTTACGCGTACCCGACCGCTGAATGTCGATAGCCGGGAAGACGCGCTTGTCGACCAGCTTACGTTCCAGGATGATCTCAGAGTTGCCGGTGCCTTTGAATTCTTCAAAGATCACATCGTCCATGCGCGAGCCGGTGTCGATCAGGGCCGTAGCAATGATCGTCAGCGAGCCGCCTTCCTCAATATTTCGTGCCGATCCAAAGAACCGTTTCGGACGCTGCAAGGCGTTCGAATCCACGCCGCCAGACAGTACCTTGCCGGAAGGAGGAACAATCGTGTTGTAGGCGCGAGCCAGACGCGTAATCGAGTCAAGCAGAATAACCACGTCGCGCTTGTGCTCAACCAGGCGCTTAGCCTTTTCAATCACCATTTCCGCAACCTGCACGTGCCGCGCCGCCGGCTCGTCGAAGGTCGAGGAGATGACCTCGCCCTTGACCGAGCGCTGCATGTCGGTGACTTCTTCCGGGCGCTCATCGATCAGCAGCACCATCAAGACCACTTCCGGATGATTCGTCGTAATGGAATTGGCCACGTTCTGCAGCAGCATGGTCTTGCCGGCGCGCGGCGGAGAGACGATCAGGCCGCGCTGTCCCTTGCCAAGGGGCGTGAGCAAGTCCATGACGCGGGCACTGGCGTTCTCGCGCGTGGTTTCGAGCTTGACCCGCTCCTGCGGATACAGCGGCGTCAAATTGTCGAACAGGATTTTATTGCGGGCTTCATCTGGCGATTCGAAGTTCACCGCCTCGATCTTCACCAGCGCGAAGTATTTCTCGCCCTCATGCGGAGGGCGCACCTGGCCGCTGATGGTATCGCCGGTTTTCAGGTCAAACTTGCGGATTTGCGACGGCGACACATAAATGTCGTCCGGGCCGGGCAGGTAGTTGTAGTCCGGCGAGCGCAGAAAGCCGTAGCCGTCGGGCAGGATTTCGAGCACGCCCTCGGCAAAGATGTGGCCTTCTTTTTCGCTCTGCGCCTGCAGGATTTTGAAGATGAGGTCCTGCTTGCGCAGTCCGCTGGCACCGGGCAGATCCAAGGTCCTTGCGATCTTGGTCAGCTCGGTGATGTTCTTTTCTTTCAGTTCAGCAATGGTCATGATTCACCTAAACCCGTGCACTTAAACGTTGTTCGCTAGTGTCGACGGGAGATTTTCAAAGGAGGGTATTCAGGGAAGACAAAACACCACCGGGCAGGAGGGCGGGGCTGGGGTTAAGCAGCCCGCCGTTGTGCCTCAGCAAAATTCTCTGGTTCCGACAAAACTTCCTGCCGCTCCGCGCCTGCGATCCGGTCCAAAACGTCGTTCATTGTTTCCGGGATTCTGGTACTAGGCCGGTGGAACTTCCGCGTGGCCTTGGAGGCAAGCTGGCAAAGCATATACCGGTTCCGAAGTGTCTGTAAAGCATCAAACACACGATCAGAGCGCATGTGCTTCATTATCTCCTTGCTATGAATTGTGGGCCTGCGCCGTCGTCCTAATTTGCCCCAGGAGGTGACCGACCCCCAAGCCGTCTTCTAAGTCACTGATTCCAAATAGGTTGGAAAGGAGTTAAGCGCTAAGCTCACCTGAATAGATGCGCCCAAGGACATCCAAGATGCTCAATTATTGGATTTGCTTCCCGAGGAGGTGGTTGCTTACAAAAAACACCCCGGGGCGTCCGGACGTCCGTGGAACACGCTAATGTAGACGGAAAGAGGGTCGAGGTCAAGGGGAAACTTGGCAATTGGTGTTGACGATTCCGGTTGCGGGATTTCTAAAGGCTGAGGGAGCTTCCCCCCTTGGGTGCCGGGTGATGCCACCCATTCGTGGGCGAAGAGCGCAGACAGCATCACCGCACTCCAGCCGCGGAGCGGCGGCATACGACACCCCAGGGCATGAGCCCTGGGTAAGCAGAAAAAGAGGAGCCGAGTCCCGTAGCAAGCAGGCGGAGCGCGGAAGGGCGACAAAGATTTCAGCCGCCCTTCCGCTAAGGATCTAGAAGTGGAATCCGATTTCCGCCGTCAGAGCACGCGGTGTGACGTAGTGCGTTCCGGTGAAGGTCGACAGAAAGTTATACAGGGCCTTCCTGTTGGTAATGTGACGGCGGTGAGTTGCAGGCTCAACTGGTACTTGTCGCCGTGAAAAAGGTTATCGTGTCCGATGGCAATGTCGAACAGATGACGTGGAGCGACGCGTGGCGGATTGCTATCATCGCCGGCCGTTCCCGGCGCCGGTATTTTCAAGAGATTGGATGTGAACTGCGCCCCGGGACAGGTGTCGGGCAGGCCGACAGTGGGCGTGGCACGGACTCGGTTGCAGCTGAACCCGGCCTGAAACTCCTGATCGGGAGTGAGGCCGCTGCCCGCAAGGTCCACGTCACCGCCAGCAGTGGCGGCGACCGGTACTGCGCCCGCGACCAGCCTGCTGTCATAGCGCCAGTTGAAGCCCACCCACGGCCCGGTCTTCCAGGGCTGGTATTGCAGGTGCGTGGTTTGGTTGAACTTTTCGTCGTGATCGATGCGGAATGGGAAGACATCCGTTCCGCCAGTTCCCGGCGGAACCGCGCCGGCTCCTCCAGCGGGAACGGGTGGATATCTCTTCCGCGCAACTCCCTGAAAGCAAGGACTTTACCGAAAGGCACGTTTATTTTTTGAGATATATATCTTGGGGCGGCAGCCCCGACCGTTGGATCCGTGACCCATTCCTGCCTTCGCACACAGACAGCAGATTCCTCACGGCTTCGCCGCTCGGAATGACAACATCAGTGGTGGGGCGCAGGAGTCACAACCCTGTTACTTTTTGCCGGCCCTAACCTTTGCCCATCGTGCTCTCTGGGCGGCAGCGATTCTCTTGCGCCCAGCGGCCGAGATCGTTCGCTTTTTGCGAGTTGCGATGGCAGGTTTCGGTTTGCTGCCGTTAACGTAGACCTTCCCGAAGGCGGTCAGGGCGGCGGTTACGCGGTGCAGTTCATTCTCGAGTCGTGCGCGTTCTTTCTGGAGTTGGCTAGCTACAGACTGCAAAAGTGTTTTTGGCATGAGATCATCGTACCACTAGCAATTTGCAGAAAAGGCTCGTGCAGCAGGTTTAGCCAGCGAAGGGTTCGTCGGCGAGAACGGGAAACGGCTTCGGCAAGCGGTCGGTGACTTCGGCCAGGTGGGCCAGCCTCGCCGACAGGTCGGGCGTGAGTTGGGCGGACCCAAATCGCCACCGCCAGTTGCCGCCGTAGAGGCTGGGAGTATTCATGCGCGCTTCGCTGCCGAGGCCGAGTACGTCTTGCAGCGGCGTGATGCTCAGGCTGGCAACGGAAGATTGTGCGGCGCGGATGAAGGACCAGTGAATGCCGTCATCGCTGCGGCCCACGTAGGCTTCGGCGTTGCGGCGTTCGTGCTCGGCGGCGGAGTGCCACCATCCGACGGTGGTGTCGTTGTCATGAGTGCCGGTGTAGATGACTCGTTCGTGGTCGCAGCGATGCGGCAGATACATGTGCGCGCCTTCGTCTCCGAAGCCGAATTGGAGCACGGCCATGCCGGGAATCTTCAGGCGCTCGCGCAGCGCGTGGACTTCAGGCGTGATGTAGCCGAGGTCTTCGGCGAAGAACGGCAGTCCGCCGAGGGCTTCACGCAGTTTGTGGAAGAGGTCGTCTTTGGGTCCATCGACCCAGCGTCCACTGACCGCGGTGGCGTCTGCACCCGGTATCTCCCAGAACTGGTCGAATCCGCGGAAGTGATCGAGGCGGATGTAGTCGCAGTTGTGGGTGGCCCAGCGCAAGCGCTCGATCCACCACTGGTAGCCGCGGGCCTTCATGACGTCCCAGCGGTAGAGCGGATTGCCCCAGCGTTGTCCGGTCTTGCTGAAAAAATCTGGGGGGACGCCGGCGACGACTTCGGGACTCAGATTTTCGTCGAGGCGGAACAGGTCGGGCTGAGTCCAGACATCGGCGCTGTCGTGGTTGACGAAGATGGCGACGTCGCCAACGATGCGGATGGAGCGCTCAGAACAGTAGCGGCGCAGGGCCCGCCACTGTTCGTAGAAGGCGAACTGCAGGGCGCTGCGGATTTCGAGCTCGATGGCAAATTCTTTCCGAAATTTATCCAGAGCGACGGAATCGCGATGGGCAAGATCGCGGGGCCATTGATTCCAGCATTCCAGTTTCTGGTGAGCGCGAATCGCGTCGAACAGGACGAAATCATCGAGCCACCAGGCATTGCCGGAGCGGAAGCCGTCGAAGCGGTTGCGGGCTGAGCCCGAGGCAGAAGCGATAAACTTGCGGCCCGCTTCGAACAGAAGTGGCAGCTTGTGCGAGAAGACGTAGTCGTACTCAACCGGACCGTCTTCGGAAGTGAGGGAGTCAAGTTTGGAGCGATCGATCCATCCGTGATCGGCGAGGCGTTCCAGGCTGATCAGCAGAGGATTTCCGGCGAAGGCAGAAGTTGCGGAGTATGGTGAGTTGCCGTAGCCGAGCGGGCCAAGCGGCAGCACCTGCCAAATTCCTTGGCGGGCGGACGCGAGGAAATCGACGAATTTGTAAGCCGCAGGGCCGAAGTCACCGATGCCGCCGCGCGAAGGCAACGACGTGGGATGTAACAGGATGCCTGCGGCGCGCGGAAAGGACATGAAATCTTTCGAGAAAGCGGAATCCCGGTCCAATCGCACCCCGGCAGAGAGGGCGCAAAGAAACTACCTTGTCCCGAGAGTTTCCTCAGCGGCCAAAGCCGCAGTTCGTGGGTTGACGGTTACGGCGCGGCTAGAAGCCGCGCCCTTTCAAAACCAGTCCAGAGTCCCAGCTTCTTGCGGAGGTAAGAAGCCTCTCTCAAACAGAAGGTCCTTGCGAAGCGAAATATCGTGCTACATGCCCTCTTCGCTGCTGTTGCGGGTCAGGGCTTTCAATTCCTGCTGGTTGATCTTGATCTTGCCCGACTTCTCCATCTGATCGCGCAAGTTCGAGACGAAGAGACCGAAGAGCTCCTGCTGCTTGTTCTGCAACAGTTGCTCGCGAATCTGGTCGCGCTTCGCCCCATAATCAGCGTCGGTTGGCGACTGGCTTTCCAGCACTAAAAGTACGACGCCGCTCGAGCCGCTTTGGACTGGGCTGCTGATCTCGCCGGGCTTCATGCTGAAGGCTACCGAGGCTTGTCCAGACATGGAGCCGACGTCGGGCACCTGGCCGTCGGGGGCGACGAAGTCGCTGGTCTTCACGGTCGCGCCGAGTTCTTTGGCGGCTCGTTTCAGGTCATGCTCGGCCTTGGCGCGGTCGGAGAGTTCCTGCGTCTTTTGCGAGAGCAGGATGCTGGAGCGCTCGTTCTTGAATTCTTCTTCGAGCTTGGTGCGAACTTCCTCGAAGCTCGGAGTTGAAGGTGGCTTCACGGCGAGCAACTGGTAGACGGCTAATCCCTGCGAGGTCGGAGCCATATCTGGCGGGGACTTTTCTGTCGCGCCGAAGACGGCGTCCATGAACTGGTTTGCGGGACCGAGTCCGGGTAGAAGATCTTTGCGGGTGAAGAACTCGGAGGTGATCACGGGGATCTTCTGGGCGGCGGCAGCGGCGTCGAGTCCTTGTCCACGGGCCTGATTGACCAGCGCCTCGGCTTGCTTCTGGGCGAGTTGCTGGGCTTTCTGCTGCTTCAGGAGCGGCTCGATGTCGGACTTTACCTCGTCCAGCGTCTTCATGTGGGCTTCCTGCTTGTCATCCACGCGGATGATGTGGAAGCCGTAGCTGCTTTTTACCAGGTCGCTGATCTGTCCCTTGGGCAGCGAGAATGCGGCCTTCTCGAACTCGGGAACGGTGCGGCCGCGTCCGATCATGCCGAGCGAGCCGCCTTCCTTGGCGCTTCCGGGATCCTCGGAATACTTCTTGGCGACGTCCTCGAACTTCGCGCCAGACTTGATCTGCTTCAGCAAATCTTCGGCGCGGTGCTGGGCTTCGGTGACTCCCTTTTCGTCGACCTTGCCGTCCGGTCCGGGCAGCGGCGTCTTGATCAGGATGTGGCTGACCTTGACCTGCTCCGGAAGGCGGTACTGGTCGCGGTGCCCGTCGTAGTATGCCTGCAGATCCGCCTGCGTAACCTGAACGCCACTCTCGAGCTTCGAGGTGTCGATGACGGCGTACTTCACCTTGCGCTTCTCAGGGATCGAGTTGGTGTACTGCTGCTTGTGGCTCTCGTAGTACGCCTTGAGTTCGGCGTCGGCGGGGTGGAGGCCCTTCTTCAGATCATCCTGCTTCAGCACTGCGTAGTCGAACTTAACCTTGGTGTTTTGCTTGACGAACTGCTGGCGAATCTCGGCGTCGCTGACGGTCGCGCTGCCGGCGATGAGCGCCTGCAGCTTGGTCAGGAGGATGTCCTTGCCGACCGACTCTTCAAAAATTTCCGGCGTCAAACCAGCGCGCTGCAGCATGTCCTCATATTCGGTTTTGCCAATGTAGTTACCGCCGGGGAAGAATGTCGCGGCATAACGGCCATGCTGGAGTTCGTCCAGAATCTCCGGCTTGGTGACCTGCAGGCCAAGGTGTGCGGCCTGGGCCATCAGGGCCTGGCGCGTGATGAGCTGCTCGGCGGCGCGCTGGGCGAAGAACGGGAGCAGCATGCCCATGTTGGCGCTGTCGCGGCCCTGCATCTGCTGTTGCAGCATCTGGCGGGCGGTCAGGCGCACCTGGTCGGCGGTAACATCTCCGCCCTCGACTTTGTCGACGACGCCCTTGCCGGGCTGGCCCATTAGATCGGAGCCCAGCCCGCCGGGTATCAGGGTGATGACCATGGCGGCGCAGATGATGAGCAGCAGACCGCCAAGTACGATCTTCTTGGTGGGTCCAGGGGTTTGCAGAAAACGAATCATGTTCTGGTTACTCCGGAGGCTAAGGCTGAACCACTAATTATAAACTAGGGTGGGGACCGGGAGGTTTGCGGTGCGGCCTTTGGAATGTTTGTGAATTCTGAACGCGGTACAGGCGTTCGATCTCTACTCGAAGTGCTGTAGGATCAAAGGTAACCTTAAAAAAGTGTTCGAAAAATCCAAGCATACCCAGCAGGCCAGCGACAGGCAGGTCCTCTGAGAATCCGGCACGAGTCGCAACGACCCCACCGGGAACGTATAGCGAAATGTCATGGAGATACAGATTAACGGGACCGGTTATGCCTTGCGTTTGTGTTGGTTCTCCTTATTTCTATCTCCAACCCGATAGCGCGGCCTAGGGCAGCATGGAAAATGCAGCTCGTTGCTCCGGAATCGATGATTGCCTCGAATCGCTTTGAGCGGGGTGAGTTCTTTGCTGGACGCGCGATATTGACCGGAACCGAAGGGGCATAATAGAAGCCACCTGGTGCTTGCGGATCAGGATACTTCTTGTACGGGAGTTTCAGGCTCACACAGAAATAGGAAGCCAGACGCGTGGCGTTTTCACCAACACCGGGTCGGTGACACCCGCGTCCTCACTCTTTACTTACGGCTTCCTCGTATGAAGGCCCGATCGCAACAATCCTGCTCTCATCTTCCGACAAGGCAATCCAGCTGTCGAGTGGGGCGGATTTCAACGCTTCAAACCGAGGATCACTCATAGGGTTCACACTTGTTAGACGTCCTGCTCTATTTTAGAGATTCATCGACTCCAACACACGGAAACGTGAGGCTCGAGCGGACGAGGGACGGGCGCAACTGCGCATTAGCTGTTTATTAGACTCCATACGTGATTTGATATCGCTCCGCCGCGCGGCGGGCGAGGACACCCGCCGGGACGGCGGCGCTACGGTTACATGCTAGCAACGGACGATCTTGGTACTTTCAATCCCCTTGGTCGCATTGCGCGTGTCCACAACGAGCGCTGACTCCTGAACGATGCGGCGGTAGTCGTAGTCGGAGTGGTCTGTCACGATCAGGACGCAGTCGTAGTGTCCCAGGTTGTCCAGCGTGGCGCATTTCATCTGCAGGTCGTACTTGCGGCCTTTGCCGATGAAGGGAAAATAGGGATCGTGGTAGGAGACGTGGGCGCCGTCTTTCTGCAGAAGTTCGATGATGGTGAGCGCGGGAGACTCGCGCAGATCGTCGATATCTTTCTTGTAGGCCACGCCTAGCACCAGCACGCGCGCGCCGTTGACCGACTTCTTGTGTCCGTTCAGCGCGCTGCTCACCGATGCCAGCACGTGGTAGGGCATGTTGGTGTTGATCTCCCCGGCCAGCTCGATGAAGCGGGTGCGGAAGTCGTACTCTTTGGCCTTCCAGGAGAGGTAGAACGGATCGACGGGGATGCAGTGTCCGCCCAGGCCGGGGCCGGGATAGAACGGATGGAAGCCGAAAGGCTTGGTGGAGGCGGCTTCGATGACTTCCCAGATGTCGAGTCCCATGCGCAGGCAGAGTAGCTTCAGTTCGTTTACCAGGGCGATGTTGACGCAGCGGTAAATGTTTTCGAGCAGCTTGGTCATCTCGGCGGCTGCGGGCGAGGAGACGGGAACGGTGCGGTTGAAGATGGATCCGTAGAGGGCACGGGCGAGTTCTGAGGCTTGCGGGTTCAGTCCGCCGACAACTTTGGGAATGTCACGGCGGGCGACCGTGGTGTTGCCGGGGTCCTCACGCTCGGGGGAGAAGGCGACGAAGAATTCTTTCGCGGGATTCCCGCCGTCGCGGGCGGCCTTGAGTCCAGCTTTGTTTTCCTTCTCTAGAATCGGGATCATCACGTCTTCGGTGGTGCCGGGATATGTGGTGCTTTCCAGGATCGCGAGCTGTCCGGCGCGCAGGTGGGGCGCGATGGCGTGCGTGGTGTTGGTGATGAAGCTTAGGTCGGGCTCATGGTACTCGTCGAGCGGGGTGGGGACGCAGATGATGATGGCGTCCATGGCCGTGACCTGGGCGTAGTCTGAGGTCGCGGTGAAGCCCTGCGCCTTGGCCGACTGGATTTCCTCAGAAGTAATGCGGTAGATGTAAGAGCCGCCCTTGGCGATGGTGTCGACCTTGCGCTGGTCGATGTCGAAGCCGGTGACGGGGAACTTCTGCTCGCTGTAGAGCAGGGCGAGCGGAAGTCCGACGTAGCCGAGTCCGATGATACCTACGCGGGCTTGGCGCTGCTGGATTCTGGTTTTGAGTTGATCGATGGCAGGGTCTGCGACAGAGTGAGTGGTCATGCGGGAAGAGGCGCCGTTCGAGTGAAATCGATTCGATTTTAGCACGTAAGGTTGCCATCTCCGTTTCGGCTGTTGGGGGTATCACGAGCTGCGTTTTAGGGTTCTGACGACGTCAACCTCAAATCGCAGAGGTCGCAGAGAACATCGGCAGAGTGCGCGGAGAAGAGGATCGGTTCGATGCTCTGGATCGGGAACGCATGAGAAATCGTCGAAGACTCTGGCTTGCGGGCACTCTGCTGCTGGGTGTGGCTCTGGCGCTGGTTGCGGCAAGTGCCGGCAAGTGGCTGGTGGCGGATGAGCCTCGTCGCTCGGACGTGATTCTGGTGCTAGCGGGCGAGACGGGCCGGCGTCCGGAGCGCGCAT
The DNA here is from genome assembly GCA_003225555.1 of Acidobacteriota bacterium. Lineage (GTDB taxonomy): Bacteria > Acidobacteriota > Terriglobia > Terriglobales > Acidobacteriaceae > Sulfotelmatobacter. The sequence goes on from QIAM01000063.1 coordinate 22,018, forward strand.
TGCAACTGTTGGAGCAGGGTTATGGGCGAAGAGTCGTGATCGACGTTCCGGCGGGGGCAACGATTTTCAGGTTCAGCGCCATCGAACTGGCGAAGGAGTACGTGCAGAGCCTCCCGCGGGCAGCGGCGATCAGCATCTGCCCGATTGAGGGTCTCTCCACCAAGGAAGAAGCGCGCGATGCGGAGAAATGCCTGGCGGGCGAACCCGCCGCCAGCGTGCTGCTGGTCACTTCGGACTTCCATACCCGGCGGGCGTTGAAGATTTTTCGCCATGAACTTCCGGCGCGATCGTTTTCGGTGACGGGTGCCTACGACGATACGCAGTTTGGCAGCCGCTGGTGGACGCACCGGCAGTGGGCCAAAACCGCTGTCGATGAGTGGCTACGACTGCTGTGGTGGAACTTGGTGGACCGCTGGCGCTAGGCGGAAACCATTGCCGGAAGCGGGCTTTGTTCGATAGGTTTTCCACCGTCGGGCGTCTCAAAGAGCACAAAAGGCATTGACTGACAAGAACGTAGGAGGGTAGGATGCCTGCAAGTCACCAATCTCGTTATTAACGGAGTGTGGGAATGGGCCGGTCCGGTTTCCGCGAAGTGGTAAGTTGCGTGCTACTGATCCTGCTTCCCGCTTCGCTTCTTGCCGCAGACTCAACCGCAGCCATGCTTTATACCACAGGCACGGCGTGGGTGAATGGAGCGCATGTGCCGCGCGCGTCTTCGGCAATTTTTTCGGGCGACATGCTCCAGACCCGGTCCGATTCTGTGGCCAATATCAACTCTGCCGGCTCCAGCATTACCGTGCTTTCAAATTCCCTTGTGCAGTTCGAGGGCTCAGGCGTGAAGATTGAACACGGCGCTGTGGCCGTCTCCACCTCCAAAGGAGTTGCCACCACGGCTGGGGACGTCAAGGTCTCTCCGGTCTCCAGCGCCTGGACTGAATTTAATGTGACCGATGTAGATGGAACCGTGCGCATCGCCGCGCGCAAAGGCGATGTCACGATCTTCGACGGCAAAGACACGTTTACGCTGGCGCAAGGCCAGGAAACGTCGCGGGACGAGTCGTCCGATCAGTCGGACAAGGAAAACAAGAAGAAGAGCAAGAAACGTGCCGCGGGCGCCGCGCCCGGAGCGGAAGGCGGCATCCTCAATACCCCCCTCGCGATCGAGATTGGCGCGGGCATCATTGGCCTCACCACCATCCTGGTGCTCGCTCACGACGATGACCCTGCGAGTCCATCCAAGCCGTAAATTTCAACCAACACAGGCTGCCGATTCGCGGACACAGTAACGTACCCTGGTTGCCGTGCCCGAATCCTAGCTTAGTACTCTAATTCGTAAATACGATGACGTATAATTACTGGCATCGAGCGATATAAGCCAGTTAGGCTTGCGCTTGGAGGGACAATCTCTTGCCAAGGCCAAGCCCGTTTCACATCGTTCTTACCAGAAACGAGCAAGAGGAATTAGAAACGAGAGCTCGAAAATATACGTCACCGTATCGCGATGTCG
>QIAM01000064.1 GCA_003225555.1 Acidobacteriota bacterium
ACCCACAGCACTCCTGTGGGCGGGGCGGGCATCTGGTGGATGATTTCCCCCAGCGCATCCGCGCCCTGCTCTGACCGCCCGCTGGTGACCTGCTTGAAGAAAAACGGAATGTCGCGCTCATGCACCGCGTGCAGAGACCAAATGCCCAGTATCGGACTTGGGTTGTGTAGTTCTACCCGCACATGCCTCGAATTAGCCGTCACGTAGAAACACTCGCCCGGCGCGGAATCTTGGGCGTTTTTGCCCTTTTCGCTGCATATTGAAATTCGCCCTTTTTCCCCTGCATATTAAAGGAGGGCGGCAAAACACAGCTTTGGTGCTTCGCCAGCGCGTTTTTTGCCCTTTTGGCCTCGACGGCATTACCGATTCGACCCCAGTCACGCAGCCCACCACAGCGCCAGATGGTGCCGCACCCCGAATCGCCCCGGCAGCGGCAGCCGCCGAAGCAACGACGATAAAGTCGCAGTCCATCACTGCGGCAGAAGCTCAAGTAGCAAGTCCAGCACCTACGGATGTCGCAAGCCATTCTGGTGGGACAATTGTCCCAACAGAATTCCGGTTTACTGAAACGCAGTACGAACCGACTGCCGACGTGACCAGCGAAGAATTGTCCAAGCTGTCGCAGGATGACCTTCTCACTGGCCTAAAAAAGCAGTACTCCAGCACTCGCGACTCCTTTGAGCGCTTCGGTCGCGATCTCAGCACACTGGTGAAGTTCTACGACGCAGTCGTCGCGCTGTGTTCGTGCGAACGAGTCTCAAAGAACCGCAACGGCAAGCCGACCTTGCAAGAAGCATTCTCCGCGATCGGCTGGAACTACGAAGCCGCACGCAAGATGAAGCAACGCTACAACGCATCCATTGCAGGGCTTCCAACATACGCGTCTCCGCCGAAGCCGCTGCAACTTGCCGAAGGCGACAAAGTCAAGGCGGGTAACGGGACGGAGGGGACCGTCCAGAACGTACACGAGTCAGCGGCGAAAGTGGATGTGGTGTTCGAGGGACGTGACGAAGCCGTGACCATCCTCACAGCCGAATTGACCAAGGTCGTCCTCTCCGTGAAGAAGATACAGGTCGGCGACCTCATCCTCTGCCAAGACAACGGAACCGAATACGAGTATGACGGCCAAGGCAAGTTCTCTCGCACGAAGACGCCGACTGCGCTTGAGCGAAAGCGTGCACGTGAACTGGCAGCTATAGAGGCGAAGCAGGAACGCGAGCGGGCAAAGGCCGAAGAGAAGGAGCGGCAGAAGGAACTGCGCAAGGCCGAAGCCGCACGGCGCGACCTCGACAAAATAGAAAAGGCTAAGGCCGAGAAGGAAGCCAAAGCCAAGAAGCGAGCCGAAGCCAAGGCTGCTCGGGCGAAGAAGCTTGCGGACAAAGCCGGAACGAAATCCGCCGCCGCGAAGGCAATTAAGACGAAGCGGGTAAAGGTGGCCCGCATTGGAAACACGCGGGAATTCGGCGTGTATCCCGAGTCCTGCATGATCTACGACAACGCTAACGCCACGACGATCGGCACGCAGCAATACTGCGAAGCCGAACGGGATCGGATCAACAACAAAGGTTCGTCCAGCGTGAGCGACCTCGCAACTGAGAAAGCGGCCGACGAAGCGAAGGCACAGAAGGAAGCGGTAGAAGTCCTGTAGGTCGAAACCGCCGTGAGGCGGTCGGCACGTTATGCGTGACCTGATGATGGCCAGCGCGGCACACGGAACTCCAGCAAAGGTCAGCAACCCGCAGTATTAATCGGATGCACGCCCCCTCCGGACTGATCCCCGGAGGTTTTGGTCGGGCGAGGTCCTCTCTCCCCTCGCCCCGACCGCAAGCCTGACCGCAAGAAGACCGGGGCCGCGGTTGTCTCCCGCAATCGGTGGTGACGAAAGGTGACGGAGTGACGTAATTTTCGGAAAGTTCCCCCTATAGGAATGTTTTTGTACTTAGCTCGAATCACCATCACTTCGTCACCTTCCGTCACCGTCACATCACGCTTTCAGGGTCAACCGGGCAGGACGGGGCGACCAACAGCCCGATCCCGAGGTACCAGTTGCCATCCTTCTTGTGCTTCGCCTTGACGCCGTGCTTCTTCATGGCTTCCGAGAACCTGCGCTCAGGCAGCACGTATTCCTTGCTTGCCTCAGACCAGAACCTGTAGGCCGAGTAGACGTCGGACTGCTTCGCTTCGCAGTGCTCGCCGACTCCGCACTTTGCCTTGATGAACTGCCCGATCACGTCCTGAGACTCCCTATACTCGTTGGTGGCCTCGCTGACTTTCGCCGGGTACATCATGCTCCCGAACTTTAGGTAATCGGCAAGCCCACTGAGCATCCAGTTAAGAATGCCGGATGCTTCTGCCTTCAGCTTGGCCGCGAGGGTCTCGTCACGCCTGTCGTCCGGGATAGTGACATCAAAGTGGATCATCTTCACGCGACGCCAGATGCCCCAGTCGGTCCCGCGAATCACGGGCTTGTAGTTGGAGTGCATCCAAATTTTGAATTGTGGGAAATAGGTGAACGGGTCGCCGTAGATTTTGCGGCAGGTGACGGGATCGCCGCCTGTCAGCTTCTTGATCAGCGCCTCATCCAGCCTGTGGCCGTCCTGCGACTCGGACGCCGTCACAAACCGTGCGCCCGCGAGTGCGGCGAGATCGTTGCGGTGCTCGGACTTATTCTTGGAGTCGATGAAAGTTTCGAAGGATGCGTCCTGAGCGTACCCGCCGATCACATGCCGGAGCACCTCAAGGAACACGCCCTTGCCGTTGGCTCCCGAGCCACTCAGGAAGAACATCGCCTGAATGCCCGTGTCGCCGCTCAGAGTGTACCCGGCTGCGCGTGCAAGGAAATCGATCATCTCTTGGTCGCCGGCCATGATTTCCCTGAGGAAGCCGTCCCACATCGGGCATTTGGCCTCGGGATCGTAGGTGACTGGCGAGATGGTGGTCAGCATGTCCGCCTTGGAATGCGGGCGAAGCGTTCCGGTCTTCAGGTCGATGGTTCCGTTCTGGCAGTTGAACAGCCACGGGTTCTGGTCGTAGTCCTCGGTGTTGCTGACCACTGCGCGTTCCTTGGCTGCAAGGTCGATCATCGCGTCCCGCCGTGCCCTGCCTTCCGACTGCATGGCCCAAGACAGCTTGGAATTGCGGGAGTCCTCATCCTGTTCGCCCATGGCTTCCTCGAAGATTTTCTGCACCACCTCCTTCGCCGCCCGGTCGATCATGCCTGCGCGATCCGCCTTCCAACGCTTCGTATCCCAAACTCTCCACTCCTTTGTTTCGCGGACAAAGCGGAAGCGGTCCCCGTCCTTGCGCACCAGACGCTCTGCATTGCCCGTGTCGGTGTTGCGGAAGTGGTAGTCGCGGAGATCGATCCTTGGCTCTTCCGGCTCGGGATCGGAGTTCAGGAATGCCGCGATGGACTCCGGCGTCTCTTCCTCCTCGACAGCCTCGTCCGCGAAAATCACATAGGGATACGGCTCGATATCGTGCTCGGTTTCCATGAACTCGACCAGACCGTCCCAGTCGTACTCGTCGCAGACAAAGCAGCTAAAGCGGACGCCGCGCTTGCCGTAGATCAGGCAGCACTTGCGGCTCTCCACTTGGTTCTTATGCGGCCCGCCCTTGATGGGGCATTCCTCGAACACGTAGTAGTCTTCGCTGTTCTTGGCGAATTCCTTCGCGAAGCTCCAGCCGTAGTGGTCGTGCAGGTC
>QIAM01000065.1 GCA_003225555.1 Acidobacteriota bacterium
CAGACAGTATTTGTCATCTCTCACTTCGTTCTTTAACACAATAATCCCAACCGGCATTGTAGTTCACCACACGGCGGTTCTTCCGGATGAAGGTGCGCCGCCACGGAATGAGAAAGAAGTTGACAAATATCACGCCACAAAAGGTTTCGAAATCAACTGTTTCGGTCATGTTTATCACATCGCTTATCATTACCTGATCCTGACGAGTGGACGAATTCAAAAAGGACGACCGGAGCGATGCGAGGGAGCACACGCGAAGAACTACAACTCCTACCTGGGGATTTCCGTCGTAGGTGATTTCGACAGTCGCGACAATCCTAAGGGTGAAAAAGGTCCAACGCAGCCGAATCCAAAGCAGATGGCTGCGCTCGTTCGCCTCTCCCATCAGCTAATGCTGCGCTACCACATTCCCGTGAGCCACGTCGTTCGGCACAGTGATATCGCTGCGACCCGCTGTCCAGGTGACCGACTCCCATTTGGCGCATTGTTACGGAAACTCAAAACACCAGGACTGAAAAGCAGTTCCCGAGCACGGTAGACCACTCATCGAGGCCAGCAAACTTTCTCCCCGAAAAAAGGAGCAGCAACTTATTGCGGAAGAGTTGCCGGCCATTCGCCCAGAATACGCCGAGGTAGGTGAGAGGCAAGGAGGAACTGATTACGTGCGACGGTCGGCGGGTGGCGATCCAGTTTTGTTCTCCATCAGTTCGGAGCACCGCTCCGCTACTTCTTTCACAAGAAAACCCATTTTCGGATGACTGGGTCCATGTCCACAGCAATGCCTTGGTGCCGCAACTCTGCGGAGGCAACCGGGCCAACGGATCCGACGACGACGCGCGACAGGCGACTAATCATGTCCTCCCGAAGATTCATCTCCTCGGCGATCTGAAGCAGGTGCCGTATCTGGACGGCCTAGGTCACGAGGAGGACATCGATCTCGCCGAGAGCAACTGCGTGGACGGCCTTGCGCAGTGGAGCCGTGTCTTCCGGCAGGCTCCAAAAGATCGAACATGGCAGGCAGCATGAAAGCTTGGGAATTGAACGGTTTTGGCTTGGAACACTGGAAGTGGCCGAGAATCTCTCGTCGTACCTCGTTACGGGTGAACAAGTCGGCACCCCGCGCTAATTCTCCGAGTAACGATCCGGAGACCGCCGTCGCTGCTTCTCAAGTTCCACCAGAAACTGCTCCTTAGGCAGTAAGGCTCCTGTTCGGAGTAACTCCAATAGAGGGTCCTCCAGCTCTTCCGTTTCCGTGGGAACGGCTGATTCTTCCCGCAAGGCCTCGACATTGTTGCCCCAATCAAGTCCTTCCGGCTCGACCAGCACCTCAGGCACAAGATCTTCAGTCAGAGTCAGTCGACCGATGACCTCTTCCATTAGGCTCCGGTGCTCCGGCGTCTTGCTGGCGAACTCAACTCCCATGCCGAACTCGGGATGCATGACCCGTATCTTGCCTTCCGTTCTAACTCTACAGTCCGCCACACACAAGAACAGTTCGACGCTCGTGTCTATCGGAAAAGGTGAATCTGTCCGAAGAAAACATCCGCCCGAACTTATGTCCGTAATGATGCAGCGGATTGGAGGATCGGCTTTTTCTCCCGACTTCATGCGCAGCCACTCTTTCAGGCTCCCGCGTGCACCGTCGGAAAGTTTCGTAAACCGGACGCCCGCTCGGGCGTGGCCGTCGGAATTGTGCCAAGCGATCAAACCAGTCGCTTCGATCTGGGTCGTCGCACCCGGTGGCGTGAAGCACAAGCCGACGATGCCGGAGTTTCTACACGGAAGGTTAGATTCGAGCGAGATCCCGCCTTCGCTCAAACCGGAAATGAAGGCCTGTTCACCTTCTCCATTTTGGAATCTAAGGGAAACGGGGATGCGAACCGGCACCCGTAGAGACCGGCGCCGCTCTCGTTTCATGAGAGCTTTAGCCGCTCGGAAACTCGACTTGGCCCGCTCACAAGAAATCGGCTTGTAGATCACGAAATGGGCACCCATCTCGAATGCTCGGCGCAGAGCCGTCTCCTGGTCGATGATAGCTACTGCCACTGATTTCTTGTTGTGTTGCCCCTCATGAACGCTCTTCAGCAACGAAAGACTGTGCTCGGCTGTGCAGTCTACGATCACCGCCTCGAAAGTCTGACGTGCAAGCTTCTTTGCCGCCGGAGGTGGGTGGGCACAATGTTCCACCCCGATTTCCAACTCATCCAGAACCTGCCGTAGGACACGAACCGTCCGGTCGTCCGAGCAGACGAGAAGTGACTGGAGGTTCATGGAGAGATAGTAAATGGTAGGACCAAGGCGAGAAGCGGCCCAAGTTACTGGTGTAATCCACAACAGTTACCACCGGCAACGGAAGCGTCCAGACCTTTCGACTTCCGAAGCCGCAGGGCAGCCGGTTTGTCTACAGACCGCATGCATTTTGTCCGTGGCCGAGCCAGGGTGGAGCAAATAGTGTTCACCCCAGGAGGCATCTCGCGGAATTTCCGGATCAAATCCCCGATCTTTCAGATGATTCCAGAGGGCGTCCACATCCGTAACGTAGAAGATCAAGCGCCCCCAGCGAGTCACCCGGTCGCCCCGTTCCAGATTGAGGATCGCAGATTGTGTGTCTTTGGCGCGCAGGGAAGAGAAACTCGCGTTCTCCCACCATAAAGAAGCTGCCACAAGTGTGGGAATCGATGGCAGCACTGCACGCCAACACGATTGAGGCGCCGGTCTACTGGAAGCAGTTCGAACCGGAGGAAGGACACTTCGACTTCACAAACGAGAGGCCGGATTCCGGGCACCCTCCGGGCACCCAGACCGATGTCTTGTTGGTATCTCATTGATTTTGTTGTGTCGTGCATGGAGTACGCTGGACGTGCAAGTTGTTGTTTGTAATTGTGTTGGCGACCCCTTTAAGGCATGGGTCGCAGGTTCGAATCCTGCCGCGCTCACCAGATCACTGTTTGACGGCTTTACCCGGGAGTCGCCCGTGCCCACATGGTCGGTGCCCTCTAGTTAAAAGCGGTTCCAGAGGAACTGATTGTAGACATCGTGGTGGTACTGCACTTCGGGCACCTTCACAAAAGTTCCCAGCAGGCGGGGACAACGATCGGCGGCGGCTTGTTTCAGATCGGCGTACCTTCCCTTCACGTCTTCACCGAGCAGTTCTGTAGTCCACTTTGCCTCGCGGAAATTTGCAATGGCATCGTAGATATTGTCGGGCAAGTAGCGCTCGGCTTGGCGCAGGTTCTTGATCTCGGCAGTCTCTCCATCCAAGCCGGTTTTGAAAATCGAATACATGACCAGGTAGGGATTCGCGTCAGGAGAAACGGAGCGAACCTCGACGCGCATGCTCTTCTCGTTGCCGATAGGGATACGGATCATGGAGCCACGGTCGACCGGCGATGCCTTGATCTGGTTGGGCGCCTCGAAGTGAGGATCGAGACGGCGGTAAGCGTTGACGCTGGCGTTCAGCATCAGGCAAATGTCGTTCCCGTGCGTGAGGATGCGATCGAGAAACGCCCAACCTGCCTTGCTCAGTTTCTCCTCGCCCTTGGGATCCCAAAAGAGATTCTTGCCGTTACTCACTGAGACGTTTGTGTGCATGCCACTGCCGTTCACGCCGACAACTGGTTTGGGCAGGAACGAAGCTGTGAGTCCCATGTTGGTCGCCACCTGGCGGCAGATCAGCTTGTAGAGTTGAATCTGGTCGGCGGCGGCTACGACTTCGCCGTAGCCGTAATTGATTTCAAACTGTGACGGCGCAACCTCCGGATGGTCTTTCTCGTTCTGGAAGCCCATGGCCCGTTGCACTTCGGCAGTCGTGTCGATGAACGTACGCAGAGGATCGCCGGGCAGCGAGTGATAGTATCCGCCGGTGTTGACGTACTCGAACTCGCCGGTTTCGTGATAGCGGCGCTCGGCATCGGGCCCTTTGAACAGGAAGCCTTCGATTTCGTTGGCGGCGTTGAGCGTGTAGCCCTTCTCTTTATGGAGTTCGGCTGCGAATTTCTTCAGGATGCCGCGAATGTCAGCGCTGTAAGGCTCTCCACTTTTGTCTATTACATCGCCGAAGACCAGGACTTTGCCGGAACCGAAGACATCGGCTGGCGCCCAGTAGAACGCTGCCCAGTCAATGCCAAGCCTCAGGTCGCTTTCGCGTTGGGCGGTGAATCCGCGGATGGACGAGCCGTCGAAGGTGAGGTTGTCCCAGCTCTTGAGCAGAAATTTCTTGTCGTAGTCGAGCATGTGCAGACGGCCTTCAAGGTCGCTGAAGAGAACGGTCACGGCTTTGATCCGCTTCTCGTCAGACAAGTACTTGAGACGATCTTCCCGAACCTTGTCAGCAGCTACGTGGTTCTGGCGTTGCTCTTTGGCTTTCAGGTTCAACTGCTCGAGTTCGTCATACGAGAGCGCAAGAAAATCCCGCAATTCTGAGGGCATATATCTCCTTCAACGAGCCGGCCGAGCGCAAGTTTCTCGGACCGGCAAGATGAGCGACAGGATAATGTGTCGCGTACTCGCTGCCAAGAGTTTGCGGCATGAAAAAAATCAATCAGACCTATAAGCTGATGAAATAGGTCCGCGAGTTTTGAGCACGGCGGCAATGGCTGCGTGCCGCAACTTTTCTTCTGTTGCGCCAGAAGCAGAATTCGCGATATCTCTTTCAGCGAGGCCTGAAGGCGCGGCGTTTGCGCACACCAGATCTGTCCCCTTTTGCATCCGCAACGGCAATTCGGCGATAAATTCGATTTATTGTCCGCATAAGCTCTGCTTCTCAATGAACTTTCGATACGGCGCAGAAAAAGTATGCGTTGGACTAGTGCCCGATATATCGCTAAGGTTCGCGTGCTGGCAGCGGATGCGCACGGTCATTCACTGCATGCACCAGGGGAGAAAGCAGGAAACCTAGATGAACCGCTCCCATACAGGGGCCGCGATTGTATTCATGTTGTTCGTGTCTTTGAGTTATGGGCAGGATCAGGCAAGTGCTGCTCCGCCGGCCAACGATGCGATCGTCCACCACATGGAAGAACTGGAAGAGCAGGTGAAAGCACTCCGCGCTGAGGTCGCGGCATTAAAGGGCAGTGACAAGGCAGCGCCAGCAGCCACCGTGGCGACAGTTCCTGCGGCTGCACAGAGCAATGTAGTAACCGGCGCAGCCGCGCCTAGTGCGGCGCCTGCCGGACCGTCCCTGGCAGGATTATTGGGACCTACTACGCTGAGCGGGTTCGTAGACGTTTACTACGGGCAAAACTTCAACAATCCCGCGTCGCAGACCAATGGCTTCCGCTTCTTCGACGGAGCCACCAACTCGTTCGGCCTGAACCTCGTGGAACTGGTGGTAGACAAGGCGCCGGACGTCACCAACAGCCGTACTGGATATCACGTGGCTCTTGGATTTGGACAGGCGATAAACACCGTCAATGGTTCCGAGCCAAAGGCGGGCCTGGGTTTTGATCAGTACCTCAAGGAGGCGTACTTCTCCTACCTGGCGCCTGTCGGTAAAGGATTGCAAGTGGATGTCGGCAAGTTCGTGACTCCAGCCGGCGGCGAGGTTATCGAAACCAAGGACAACTGGAACTATTCTCGCGGCCTGCTGTTCACTTGGTCCATTCCGTACTACCACTTCGGGATGCGCGCGAAATACGCGTTCAACGACAAATATTCGCTCACTGGCTTTTTCGTGAATGGCTGGAACAACGTCATAAGCAACAACACGGGGAAGACTTACGGGATGACTTTCGGGTGGAATCCGAATAAGAAATTCGGCATTGCCCAGACCTATCTCGGGGGCCCGCAGGAAAACAGCAACACCTCCAACTGGCGTCACCTCAGCGATACCGTTATTACCTATTCTCCGACCAGCAAATTGTCGTTCATGGTCAACGGCGATTATGCGCGCGGGGACCGCATGCTGAATTCGGAGACCGGAATTTTCTCTCCGCCGGTTTACTGGACGGGCGTGGGCGGCTATGTTCGCTATGCCCTGAGTGCGAATTCCGCGTTCGCCACTCGCTACGAATATTTCCTTGATCCCAATGGCTTTGCCACGGGGACAGCTCAGCACATGAACGAATTCACCACAACTCTGGAGCGGACGGTGGCGCACCACATCATCAGCCGCTTCGAGTTCCGGCGCGACTTTTCCAACGAGCCGGTCTTTTTCAAAGGTGTGACACCGGTGGTCGCGCAGAACACTATGACAGGTGGACTGGTGTTTACCTTCGACAGCCGGGAGGCGAAGTAGCCATGGGGGTTGGCAACGGGAAGTTTTTCGGGCAGCCAGAACCTGGGTTGCTCGCCATATGGGGATCAGCGGCTTGGGCACAAACCCAACTAACCCCTGGTGTCAGCGTCCTCGCCGCCCCCCGCCTCAGTATATGACATGGGTGCAATACGCCTGTGAGGAAGAGAAGAGTAGTTAGACATAACGAAGGGAAGGGAGCAAACACATGGCAGCGGTTCGACAACAAGGCACCTATTTGGGAACGACTCTGACCGGTTTTACGGCTTTTGTTGGTGGGCTCTATGGCGGCGGGGGGAGCGGAATCTTCATCGCCATCGTAGGCGCGGCATTGTTGATGTATTCCGCAGTCGGTTTTTACCGGACGAAGAGTGTGGCATAGGAAAGACCGATCGTGATCTCAAAACCATCCTGACTTGGAAGAGGAGAGGGAACATGAAGCTACTTGGACTGGTAATGGCCCTGTTGGGTTGGCTGATTCCGGTGGCGGCTCTGACGATGACACAGTCGACCGCAGCCCGCATGGTCGTGACCCTGCTTGGAATCGCAATCTCGCTGGTGGGAATCCTGGTTGTTCTGAACAAGGCCCATCTCAAGAAGGCGATCTGGAAACCGTAGTCGGTCGCCGAGTGGAATCAAGTCTGTTCGCGAAGCATAGCGTCGAAAACACATCAATTGTCTTCAAGGAGACAGAAATGATCAGAATGGGTGAAGGTCTGAAGCGATTTTCCTGGATTGTATTGGCGTTGCTGTTGCTGTGCGGGCTTCCCGCCTGGGCGCAAAGCCAAAGCGCCGCCAGCAGCGCACCAGCCGCAGCCGCACCACCTCCGGGTCCGGCCATGGATGCGCCCTTGAACGTAAAGGCGGCGCAGCCGCCGTCGGCCGATGATTTGGCCAAGGGTGACCCCAGCGGAACGAAGACCGGGACCGTGAACGATGTCGTGATCTCGGACCCGAACAAGGGGTTGACCCTGGCCGATACGGTAAATCAGGTTGGGCAGAACCGGATTGCCATCAACTTCGTGTGGACCCTTGTTACCGGCTTCCTCGTTATGTTCATGCAGGCCGGGTTTGCCATCGTGGAAACAGGACTGTGCCGCGCGAAGAATGCGAATCACACCATGATGATGAACTTCATGGTCTATGGTTTCGGGCTGTTTGCGTTCTGGGTGTGCGGGTTCGCTCTGCAGATGGGTGGCGTCGCTCCAGCTGGAACGTTGGGTGGCGCGATGCCCCTGAATTCCGAGCACACCCTTTCGCTGCTTGGCAAGACGTGGGGAATTTTCGGGTCTCGCGGCTTCTTCCTGAGCGGAACCACGTACGACGTCGCCATCATGGTGCTGTTCCTCTTCCAGATGGTGTTCATGGACACGGCACTCACGATCGTTACAGGAGCGGCCGCGGAGCGCTGGAAGTACGTCGCCTTTGCCGTGTCCTCGGTGGTCCTGGGCGCGCTCACCTATCCCTTGTTCGCAAACTGGGCGTGGGGTGGAGGTTGGCTTTCGCAGCTGGGAGTTAACTTCGGTCTTGGTCACGGTTACGCGGACTTTGCCGGCTCCGGTGTCGTCCATGCCGTGGGCGGTCTCACGGCGCTGGCAGTCGCGATGATCATTGGGCCACGAATCGGCAAGTACAACCGCAATGGTACGCCGAACGCTATGCCGGGTCATGACATTGTGATCGTTCTGACCGGTTGCTTCATCCTGGCCTTCGGCTGGTTTGGGTTCAATCCCGGCAGCACCCTGGCGGCCTCCGGCAATGGGGCCCTGCGCATCGGTTCCATCGCGGTCAACACCATGCTCGCTGGATGCACTGGGTCATTCGGCGCTCTGCTGTACATGTGGATGAGATACGGCAAGCCCGATGCCTCGATGAGCGGTAACGGGTTGCTCGCCGGTCTGGTCGCGATTACCGCTCCCAGCGGCTTCGTGAACACGGTGTCGTCCGCGATCATTGGTCTGGTAGCGGGCGTTCTTGTCTGCCTCAGCGTGGAGTTTGTAGAACGCGTGCTCAAGGTGGATGATCCCGTGGGCGCAATTTCGGTGCATGGGACTAACGGGTTGTGGGGAGTAATCTCGGTGGGCCTGTTTGCAGATGGTGCCTCCAACTATGGTGGAAGCTGGAATGGGGTGAGTGGTCCGGTTCGTGGACTGTTCTACGGTGATGCCACCCAACTGATTGCGCAGTTGATTGGCGTAGGGACGCTGATCGGCTTCGTTTTCGGCCTGTCGTACGCGGCCAATTTCCTCATTGATTTGGTGGTTGGTCAACGAGTAAGCGCCGAAGATGAGCTTGCTGGACTGGACATCCCGGAAATGGGTGCGCTCTGCTATCCGGAGTTCGTACTCAAGCCGGATTCCATGCCCCTCGGCGTGGCGATGAGCAAGGCAACCGAGATGGCGAGCCCGATGCGAGTTGCTCAGGAGACGGCGTAATGACAGACTACGGCATGGTTCTGCAGCAGGATCTCGCGGAGCGGTGCATGGCCGTTGACTCCAGGCTTTCACAGCCTGTGCCGCCGGAAGCAATGGAGTGTTTCCGCGAAGGACTGCTGCATTTTCAAGCGGGAGACCCGGGAGCGGCGTTGTCGGCCTTCTCCCGGAGCGTCCTGCAAGCGCCCGAGTTCGGGGAGGCACATATCTTTCTCGGATTGGCTAACGCGCTCACCTGCAACATCTATCCGGCGTTCGATCACCTCGAGAAGGCGGCCGAGCTTCAGCCCGACAGCTTTGCGGCACACTTTACGCTCGCGCAGCTTAATTTCAAGCTGCGCATTCCACAGAAGGGCTACGACGCGGCACATGAAGCGTTGCGTTGTGCGACAACTCTGGAGCAACGCGCTATGCTGACCCAGTTGCTTAAAGAGGAGCGCGCGCGAGAGCGGAACGGGATCGCGCGGCCATGGTTCAACAAACCCTGGTTCCCTCGGTCTTGGTTTGATAAACCCTGGTTCAACAAGGCTGGGTTGAAGAAGCAACTGCCGGCTCTGGTGGTGGCAGGCAGCGGCCTGGTTGCGGCTGTGATCGCTCTGATCGTGCATGTGCGTTAGCTGAGGTGGACTGATGATAAAAACTGTATTCGAAGTAGCAAAACGGCAACGGGTGGCCTGGTCTTGCGCTCTTCTGGTGGGACTGTTTCTCACCGTGTACGGCCATGCGCCGGCACTTCCGGTAGCGGCGGGTTGCATTCTGGCTATTGGCTTTGCCGTTTTGCGGGCGTGGCCCCGCGCGGACGCTCGAGACAGCAAGTGAACATATCGCTCCAGATTCTGTTATGCATTGCGGTCGTGATTGTGACCGCGAAGCTAGCAGCCACAGTCGCGTCGCGACTCGGGTTGCCGCTGGTTCTCGGGGAGCTGCTCGCCGGCGTACTCCTCGGCCCTTCGCTGCTCAACGTTTGGGGACTGCATTGGCTGGCTCCAGCGACGGCCAATGCCGTTTCGGTGTCAAGCATATTCAAGATCCTTGCCGACCTGGGAGTTGTCTTGCTGATGTTCGTAGCTGGAGTCGAAACTGACATCAGCATGATGCGCCGCACCGTGGCTCCCGCCTTCTGGGCGGCAACGGGAGGAGTCGTCCTGCCCATGGCGGGTGGCTACCTGTTGTCGAAGAGCTTCGGCTTCAGCACCGTCGAAGCAGTTTTCATCGGCACCATTCTTACTGCTACGAGCGTCACGATCACGGCACAGGCGTTGATGAATCTCAACCAGCTTCGCTCGAAGGTAGGATCGACCATCCTGGGAGCGGCGGTGATTGACGATGTGCTCGGGCTCATCGTTCTCTCTGGGGTGATTGCCCTGGCTCCGATACTGGCTGCTTCTGGAACCAAGGCGGGGGAAGCCTCATGGAATGGCCTGGCCTGGATTCTGGGGCGCATGGTCGTTTGCCTCGTCACCATGGGTTTGTTTGGGCCCTTCCTGACTCGCTGGGCTTTGAAGCAGGCGACACGCCTGCACGGGCATCACACTGAGGTCGCGGTGGCGCTCGCAATCGCCCTGCTTCTGGCGTTTGATGCGCAGTGGTTGGGCGGCATGGCAGCGATCACCGGTGCATACTTGGCCGGCCTTTTCGTAGCGATGGCGCCGAACCGTCAGAAAGTTAGTGAAGAACTCCATCCCATGCTGAACTCGTTCTTTGGGCCTGTATTCTTCGTATCGATCGGCATGGAAGTGAATGCGTGGCACGTCGGCGGGCGAGTAACTTTCTTCTTGTTGCTCTTGGCGATTGCCGTCGTCGGCAAAATTCTCGGTTGCGGCCTGGGCGCTTATGGCAATGGGTTTTCCGGGCGGGATTCGTTGAGTGTGGGAGTGGGTATGATTCCCCGTGGGGAGGTTGGGCTGATCACGGCCAGCCTTGGTTGGACAGCGGGACTCGTCACACGTGATGTCTACATCCAGGCGGTCGCACTTGTCCTGCTTACGACACTGATTACGCCCGGCCTGCTCCGCTACTGCTTTCCCAAGGCGACGCTAGCCGAGCCGAAGTCCACCGGTGTACTTGCTGGTCTGCCCGGCATTGCTACCAACGCCCGCGAACTGAGCGACGCATGAAAATGCACTTCGTAAGTCAGTGATGTGGAACGCTGGATCCAAATCTCTGTAGTGAGAAGGAAGCGATCAATGATGACCAAAGTGGAAGCAATTATTCAGCCATCCAAACTGGAAGCGGTGAAGGACGTTCTTTCCAGACTCGGCATTGACGGGCTGACCATTTCAGAGGTGCGCGGCCACGGCCGCCAGAAAGGCCACACCGAGATGTACCGTGGCCAGGAATATTCAGTCGACCTATTGCCGAAAATCAAGATTGAATCCGTCATGAACGACAATCTGGTCGATGCCGCGGTCCAGGCCATCCTGGAAACCGCTGCAACTGGCAAGATTGGAGATGGGAAAATCTTCCTCACAAAAGTGGAGGAAGCGATCCGCATTCGAAACCAGGAACGGGGCGTGACGGCTCTCTAAAGAACAACTTGTCGCCGACCGCCGAAGTCTGAGTTTGCTTTGCTCCGCCACGGAAATGGCGCAGGCAGAACGATGACCTGCCGCTGAGTAAACTCGTCGTTGTGGAAACCCAGCGGAATTGTAGCGGGCTCCGCATCGTATGAGAAACCTTCTTGAGCACATCGTCGCGCACCGGAGTGGCACTCTCCTTATTCTTACACTGGCGGTTTTTCTGGAGGCTTACGGCGATTCCAGCTTTCAGATGGCTCTCTATCGTTCCTCCGGGATGAGCCGGGCGATCGCTATCATGGGCGGGATCGCCTCTCTCGTTGCCTATGGATTGGTGGTCAACGCCGCGCGTTGGGATTTCGGTAAACTGCTTGGAGCGTATGTGGTTGTGTTCTTTCTTCTAGCCCAGATTGTCGCACGCGTTCGGTTCGGTCAGACTCCAACCCTGCCGATTTACCTGGGCGGAACGCTGATTGTGGCGGGAGGTCTGATCATTTCGATTTGCGGCGAGTAAAGTCTGCTGGGCTCAGCCTGGAATTCGCGACACTCTCGACAATCGTTCGTGATTGTTAGTCCTGTTGTATACTTCCGAAAGCTTGTGTTTGATTTCGTTTTGGCTTGAGGGACTCATGAGCGGAAACGTGTCTTGCAACGGGAAGTGCGGAGGAGGGAATCAAGACCGCGTCAGGCGCGGATTTTTACGGGGTGTAACGACGACTGTTCTTTGCGGAGTCGCGCTGCTGGTATTAAGTTGTTCCCGAAGGACGGCTCAGCCGACTCACCCTGCTTCCCGGCCATCAGACATCAAGGTGGAGGTGCGAGACGGCGGGCCGGTCGTGCTCACGACGGGTACGGCGGAGTTCGAAGTGTCTCCGGCGGGATTTGTGCAGGCGTTTCTTTTGAAGGAAGGGAAGAAGCTGACGATCGATGAGCCGGGGATTGGATCCACGGCAGGCAGCGATTACCTGATTCATGACGGACAGGAGCTGCAGTTCACGCCAGACTTCGGTCAGACCAAAGTCCTGGAGGCGATTGGAAAATTAGGACGCGGGAAGCGAGTAGAAATTCCGGCGCGTCCGCTGGCGCCTTCGGGGATAGACGTTCAGCGGATGCTGGCGATCGAAGTCTATGACGACTTCCCGAATATTGCGCTGGTGAGCGTTGCCTACAAGAACATGGGAACGAGCGACTTCAAGATTGATCAAGTGGTAGTGCAGCAGCATCGCTTCAATGCGGGACTTGCGGATGCGAAGGCGCAGCCTTACGACATGTGGTCCTTTCAGGGGTCTAGTTATGACTGGGGGAAGGATGATGTACAGAGGCTGACGCGCACTTCGTCGCAACCGAATTTGATGGGCGAAGCCGTGAAGGGCGGATATGGCGGTGGAATTCCGGTGGCAGCGTTCTGGACGGCGTCGGTAGGAGAGGCGATTGGGCATGTGGAGACTTTGCCGTGGACGTTGTCCATTCCGGTAAAGGTCGATTCGGACGGACGAGTGAAGGCGAGCGTGACTGTTCCGGCGAGCACCGTGCTCAAGGCGGGAGAGAGATATTCGCCTCCGCGGAGTTTTGTGGCGGTGTACAGCGGAGATTTCTATGAGCCGCTGCGGATGTGGTCAAGTGTGCTGCAGAAAGAAGGATGGGAGATTCCCAAGCCTTCTAACGAAGCGTACAACGTGAGCTGGTGCGGGTGGGGATACGAGTTCAACGTCACGCCGTCGCAGATGTTGGGGACGGTGCCGAAGCTGAAGGAGTTGGGAATCAAGTGGGCAACGCTGGATGATCGCTGGTTCGATACTTACGGGGATTGGAATCCGCGGAAGGAGACATTTCCCCGAGATTCGATCAAGCAGATGGTAGACGACTTTCACAAGCAGGGAATTCTCGCGCAGCTCTGGTGGCTGCCGCTGGGAGTGGAGGATGGACAGAACAAGTGGGAGTCGCATAAGTACGTCGTGTCGAAGGTGGTGCAGGAGCATCCGGAGTGGCTGATTCTGGATAAGGACGGCAAACATGCGCGGATGACGCGCGGGCTGGCGGCGCTGTGTCCTGCTGTGCCTGAGGTGCAGGCTTATCACAAGCAGCTTACGGAAAGATTTATCCGCGAGTGGGGATTTGACGGGTCGAAGCTGGACAACATTTACAGCGTGCCCGCTTGCTATAACCCGGCACATCACCACAAGTCGCCGCAGGACTCCGTCAACGCCATGGGCGAAGTTTACAAGACGATCTTTCAGACGACGCGGGCAATCAAGCCGGAGAGCGTGACCCAGGCATGTCCGTGCGGGACGCCACCGTCGCTGGCGTGGCTGCCATTTATCGATCAGGCGGTCACGGCGGATCCGGTGGGAGGCGTGCAGGTGCGGCGGCGGATCAAAATGTATAAGGCGCTGCTCGGGCCGCAGGCGGCGGTGTATGGGGATCATGTGGAGCTTTCGGAGATGACGCGCGTGGGCGCCAGTGGGTGGAGCGAGCACGGGAGCGATTTTGCGTCGACTCTGGGCACGGGGGGCGTGCTGGGGACGAAATTCGTGTGGCCGGATCCGGGCCCGAAGTTCAAGCCGGTGGCGCTGACTCGCGAGAAGGACGCTCACTGGAAAAAATGGATTGGGTTGTACAACGAGAAGATGTTGTCGAAGGGCAACTTTCTGGATCTTTATGTGTACGGATATGACTCGCCAGAGGCGTATGCGATCGAGAAGGATGGAAAGATGTATTACGCATTCTTTGCGCCGAAAGAGAACTTGTTGTTCAAGGGCGAGATTGAACTGCGCGGGTTGAAACCAGGATTCTATACGGTTGTGGATTATGTCGACGGGAAGGACTTGGGCGTCCTCGGGGTAGATGGAAAGAAGACTCCCACAAAGACGATCGAGTTTAAGGATCACTTGTTGCTGGAACTGACCAAGAAGTCGCTGTAAAGGTAAAGGACCTTGCCTGGATTCGGCCCGGCGTTTGGGTGGCCGCTGGACAGCCGAGGCGGCTGTCGCTACGTGAGCATCTCAGCGCACGCGGTCATACAAGAATCTTTTCCGGTAGTCGGCATCGCGGAAGGCTTCAGTGCCGCCGGGACGCGTCGTCGAGAGCGCGCCGACTAAGTTGCCGCTGGCCAGGCACGTGGGTAGGTCGGCGCCGTGGACGAACTGGTGGAGGAAGCCGGCATCGAAGCTGTCTCCGGCGCCTACGGTGTCGACAGCTACTACTGTTTGTGCGGGGCTGAGGAAGCGCTCGCTTCCTCGTTGGGCTAGCGCGCCTTCACGTCCCAGTTTTACGACCACGAGTGGAACCAGTTCCGCTAACTTCCTAATCGCATCTTCCAAATCTTCTGTCCCCGCGGCTTTCCGGGCCTCGCGCTCGTTAGGGAGGAAGACGTCGACGTGGCTCAGGACGTCGTGCAGTCCGCCTTCCCACTGGTCGTCGGGATCGTCATTGGTGTCGAGGGAGATGGTGAGTCCTGCGGATTTGAGATGCCGGAATAATTCCGGAACGCGGGGGCGCAGGCCTTTCTGCAGGTAATAAGAAGATAGGTGGAAGTGGCGGGAGTCGCCGAGATAGTTGAGGTCGAGATCGTCCCACGATAATTCGGCAATCGTTCCTGCGTAGGTGAGGATGTTGCGCCAGGCTTCGTGGTAGAGGATGACGGTGAGTCCGGTAGGGGTTGCACCTGCGACGCGTCGGATGCGGGAGATATCGACTCCGCATTGCTGCAATCGTTCGAGCGCGATCTGACCGAGAGGGTCGTCCCCGATGCGGGATTGAAAGCCGACGCGGCTGCCCAGAGCGGCGACATTGTGCGCCACGATGGCGGAGGAAGCGCCGAGAGTGAGGGTCATGCGGTCGGCGAGCAGTTCGCGCTCGGGGGTGAGAGTCTCGGGAAGGCCGTAGAGAATCAAGTCGAGATTGAGTTCGCCGGCGATAGTGATGTCGAAGCGTGGCATTTGCGTTATTTCCCTATTTCCTGTCGTGTGGTACGCAAACGACACGGGCGCTGTTTACAAGCGTCGGGCAGTTGCTGGTGTAGGGATCCTTCGACTGCGCGCGGCCCGCGCTCTGCTTGGGCCACGCTTCGCTCAGGATGACAACTCTCTGGGGTGTGCTGCTCATGATGTTCATACGAGCGTGACGTCGATTCCGGCTTGCTTCAGCACGCGGAGGTCGGATTTTGGGATGCCTCGGTCGGTGATGATCTCGTGCAGGGCGGAGGGCGGGGCGATCAGGGAGAGGCTGCGGCGTCCGAACTTGCTGGAGTCGCACACTACGACCGTGCGCTTGGCGATCTCGACCATGACTCTGTTGACTTTGGCTTCGAGCAAGTTGGGGGTGCTCAGGCCGAAGTGAACGTCGAAGCCATCGACGCCCAGAAAAAGTAGATCGGCACTAAGCCGTCGCAGGGTCTCCTCCGCGATAGGTCCGACTAACGAAAACGAATTCTTGCGCAACGTGCCGCCGGTGAGAATTACTTCTACCGATGTTCCTGCCAACTCAGCGGCAATGTTCAACGCATTGGTCACGATGGTCAGACTGCGAAAATTGCGCAGGGCGCGGGCGATGGCCGAAGTGGTGGTGCCGGAGTCGAGAATGATGACCTGACCTTCCTTGACTTTTCCCGCGGCGCTTTCGGCGATCCGCATTTTTTCCTGACGGTGAAGTTTTTCCTTCTCGCGCAACGTGGGATCTTCGAGAGCGCCTTCACGGGCGGGAAGCGCGCCGCCATGGGTACGGTGGACAAGCCCGTGCGCATGGAGAATTTCGAGATCCTTGCGAATCGTGACCTGCGAGGTTTCAAAAGTGCGGGAGAGTTCGGTGACGAGAACGCGACCCTGGCGGGTAAGCAGATCGAGAATGGCACGGCGACGTTCTTCGTTCAACACGAGATTAGCTTGCTGGCAGCTCGACGCGCGGAAGTTTGTACGCGCGACGGTGTTTTGTTTCGTATTTCTTTTTATAGCGTTTTATTTCGTTTGTCCACTGGAAAAACTAGTGAGTTGACGATCCACTGCTGGGCTGACTGAAGGCCCACGAATGAGTCCTCGCTTCTCTGCGGTGCAAAGTTGCTCCGGTAACCCCTGTTTTTGTGGACAGTTGGAACCAACCGTGTTGATAACCAATGCAGTACCTACCCTGCAGAGAGATTGCGTTATAGGACGCCTTCTGACGTAATCTCAAATTGGGATTTTAAAGGGGCGGGTTTCGATGAGCAGTGAATGTTACGAAAACCGAACAAAGGAAAATTCTGGCCAGGTAGACATGGAGCAGCAAGTGTTTTTCCGGTCGCAATCCGTCGTTTCGCGAATAGTAGCGGGCGAGACTTTGATCGTTCCAATACGCGGACGGGTGGGAGATCTAGCGTCGATTTACAGCTTCAACGGAACCGGCTCGCTGATCTGGCAGATGTTGGAATCGCCGAGGACGGTCGTCGAGCTGGTTGAAGCAGTAGCCCAAGAGTTTGACGTGGAACGTGCGCGAGCCGAAAAGGATGTGAAGCGGTTTGTGAGAGAGATGATTGCGGTTTGTCTGGTCGAGGTCTCAACGTTTGTGGCTGCCGGGACTGAAGGACCAGTGGGGCGGGAAGGACTGGCGGCAGCGGGCGCGAGGTAAACGCGTCCGCTGCTTTCAGATATAGGAGGCGTGTGGATCAGTTAAGCTACGGGGCCTTCAGCGCGGATTTGCACCAGCGGCAAGCCGGAACGCGGTCGCCGATGCAAGTTTCCATCGAAGTTACGCGGCGCTGTCCGTTGGCGTGCTTGCACTGTTATAACAACTTGCCCATGGGCGACATGGACGCCAGGCGGCGTGAGATGAGCAAGGAAGAACATTTCCAACTGCTCGACGAACTGGCGGAGATGGGAACTTTCTGGCTGCTCTACACGGGCGGGGAAGTCTTCGCGCGCAAAGATTTTTTGGAGATCTACACCTACGCCAAGAAAAAAGGATTTCTGATCACGCTGTTCACCAACGGCACGATCATCACGGAAGAGATTGCGGACTACTTGGCGGAGTGGCCTCCGTTTGCCATCGAGATTACGTTGTACGGGCGGACCAGGGAGACGTACGAGGCGCTGACGGCGGTTCCGGGCTCTTATGATCGATGCCTGCGCGGAATTAGATTGCTACAAGAACGAGGCCTGCCGCTCAAGCTGAAGACGGTGGCGACCAGTGTGAACAAGCACGAAGTCCTGGCGATGAAGCATTTTGCAGAGGAAGAATTAGGCGTTGAGTTCAAGACAGACGGGCAAATCAATCCGCGCATCGACTGCTCGCAGAGTCCGCTAGCGGTGCGGCTTGCGCCGGAGGAAGTCGTCGCCCTCGACCTGCATTCTCCCAAGGAAGTAAGCGAGTATCGCAGGCTGGCCAAGCGCGATGCGGAGAATCCCCCCAACTTAGCGGAGAACGAGAGCGTGTATTTTTGCGGCGGAGGAATGAACTCGTTTGCGATTAATGCTTACGGGGAGATGGGAATTTGCGTGATCTCGCAGCAGGAAACCTTCAGCATTCGCGGGGTTGAAGTCAAGCAAGTCTGGGATGGTTATCTGCAAGAGTTGCGAACCCGAAAGCGCACACGCATAACAAAATGCATTGAGTGCCGTATCCAGTCACTCTGTGGGATGTGTCCGGCGAATGGTGAACTGGAAAACGGGGACCGGGAGAGTCCCGTGTCGTTTCTTTGCAACGTCGCGCACCTGCGGGCGGCCGTAATTGGAGCCGAGATTCCGGCTCATGGGGACTGCGAATTCTGCGTTGGCGGAAGTGAGCATGAGGCATTGTTGGAGTCGGCTCGGCGGATTGCAAGTAAGGAAATCGATGTGGAGAGCTGGGCAGGACCTCAACAAGTTCTGCCGATCCTCAACAATCCGAGTGTGGGTGTGGGGGCGTGCGGAAGTTGCGGCCACTGAGGGGACGACAACAGCAGGAGGCTGAATGAATCAGGAATTGAACCAGGCCGACGGCAAGAAGCCGTATGAGCCACCACAACTGACGACGATCAGCCTGCGCCCGGAGGAGGCGGTTCTCGGGCATTGCAAGACTTCTGGGTCGAGTTTTCCGGGCTTTCCTTGCACCGCATTTGTTTGCCAGAACGTTGGATCGTAAGGAATCCAGAGCCGAGGCATCTCAGGCAAGATGAAAGGCGACCTTGAGGGTGTACTGCCGCTGGAGTTCGAAGAACTGGGCGCTGCACATTGCAGCCGGTTCCGAATAGGTGGGGTGTCGGTGGAGGTCGCAGGTGATCGCGACTCGGACGTTGCTCTAGTACCCTCGTTGCTTCCGTTTCGCGTCGAAGCCGGTGTTTCTGACATTAATATTCAAGTCAAATGGGCGGACAGCCTTACTCCAAGGGCAGGGCGGCAGCTCTTCGACTCCGGAACCACTTGGCGCGTATACGAAGACGAAGCCGGATTTCAGTTCGATTTCAATTCCCCGGTTTTTGGTAAGCGGCCGTATAAGAGATTGCATGTGGATAAGCGCTTCCGCCAGGCAGCGCTTCACATGAGCGAGGAGTCTTTTGCTGGATTTCCCAATGTAGCGGAGCCTTTGGAGTATCCGCTGGATGAGCTCCTGATCATGCATCGGCTCACGCAGGAGCAGGCGGTTGAGTTGCACAGTTGCGGAATCGTGAGCTCTGATGGAACCGGTAACTTGTTCGTCGGGCATTCGGGGGCTGGCAAGAGCACGACGACGCGGTTGTGGACTTCACTCGAGGACGTGGAAATTCTAAGTGATGACCGAATCATCGTTCGGAGGGAACATGGCGAGATCGTCATGTACGGGACACCATGGCACGGGGAGGCGGCGTTTGCGTCTCCTGCGAGTGCACCGCTTTCGAGAATTTTCATTCTGGAGCATGGACTCGGAAATACGCCGGTGAGACTCTCTCCCAGCCAGGCGGTTGCGGAACTGTTTGCGCGCAGCTTTGTGCCGTTTCACCGGCACGAGTACGTGAACTCGGCGCTGGAGTTTTTGCAGGATGTTGTGAACGTCGTGCCTTGTTACCGCTACACGTTCGAGCCGGACGAGAGAGCGGTCGAGAGAATTCTCAATTTCCATGACTAGTCGCGGTTCTCATTCAGAGATGTTCGAGGCCCTTAGCCGCGAACTGCTGAAGGCTGGAGTGTGCGTCCGTTTCGAGGCGCGCGGCGGAAGCATGTCACCGAGTATTCGCGACGGCGAGATTGTCCATGTTACTCCCGTAATCGTGAGCAAATTACGAAAGGGCGATATCGTTTTAACCAAAAGCGACAGCGGCTTCCGCGTCCACAGACTTGTAATTGTCGAGTGTGAAAAGAATGTATTCGTCACACGCGGAGATTGCGGACTGCAGGATGACCCGGCGGTACGGGGCGAGGAGATTCTGGGAGTTGCGGAAGCCAAAGAGGTGCAGGTGGGACGGAGAATGGTGCGGGCGAAGCTGAGAGGAATCGGCGGGCGGGCGCTGCAGTGTGCGGCGAGAGCCGAGGTCCTCCTAAGCAAACTCGGCAAAGTGGCGCGAATTACGTGGAGCCAGCGCAGGGTTTTATCGAAGGCAGCGCGCGAAGCGCCGCCAAGTCTGGTGTGTGCTCTGGGACTCCTTCTCTTATTATTGATTGGCTCGACCCAGGCTGCGGCCCAGGTTTTGGTGGATGCTTCAACATCAGGGACCGCCCTGATCACCGGCACCGGTACTGGAACTGTTAACTTCAACCACACAACGACCGCCACCGCGAACCGCCTTCTGCTTGTCGGTGTGTCCATCAACCTTACGAATTCAAACGGCGCGGCAGTGACCGGCGTGACGTATAACGGCACGGCTCTGAATTTCGTGGGAGCACACAACGACGCCGGAAATACGCGCAGGGTGGAGGTGTGGTCGCGTCTCAATCCGGTTGCCGGTGCGAATCTTCCTATCGTTGTCACGGTAAATGTCCCGACAGCCGGAGCGACGGTTGGTGTCGTAGCGGGAGGGACGACGTTTACCGGCGTAGATCAGACAGTGCCGCTAGGCAATTTCGTTTCTGCGGATGGTGCGGCTGCGTTCAATTCGCAACTGGATGTTCCCGGCGTAGTCAATGGGATGGTGTTCGATACGCTGGCCATCGCAGGAAACCGGACGATCACGGTGCCTGCTCCGCAGGTTCAGCAATGGAATGCAGTCAGCGGTGGCAGCGGGACTCGGGATCCGCGAGCCAGTGGCAGTACGAGGGCCGGTGCACCGAGCGTGCCGATTTCAGAGACGTTTAATGGTGCATCCAACTGGTCGTTGGGAGCAGTTTCCATCAATCCGACGACCGCAGACATTGCGGTCACCACCAGCGTTGTGAGTGCGGTCTTTCTAGGTCAGAACACGACGTACAACATTACGGTCACCAACAACGGCCCTTCTCCGGCGAATTCAGTCACGCTTACCGACACACTGGCGGCTGGGTTGACGCTGGTGTCAGTAACGCCGAGCGCGGGAACAACCTGCGTCGGGGCCGGACCAATTAATTGCACGCTCCCGACTCCCCTGAACAGTGGAGCAACTGCAACGGTCTCTGTAGTGGTAACGGCGATTGTTGCCGGACAGTATCCCAACACCGCCACCATTGCGGACTCCGGTACGCCTCCCGATCCCAACCTTGGCAACAACTCGTTCACCGCCGTAGCTACGGTGCAGTCTGCAGCATGTGCCTCACCGACTTCCGGAGGCAATGGAGTGGGGCTGACGGGAGTAATCAATACCTACTATCCGGGCACGGCCAACGTAGCGGCCGGTGCCACGTCGATCCCGGTGGGCGCCCCGACGGGTGCGGGGACGCCCATAGCTAGTGGTGATCTCCTGCTGGTCATCCAGATGCAGGATGCCACCATTAACACTAGCAACAATGTGAGCTACGGAAACGGCAGCACGGGTGCGGGATTCACTGCCCTCAATCAAGCTGGCAACTTCGAGTTTGTCACGGCCACAGGAGCAGTCGCCGCAGGTGCGGTCCCCGTTTCTGGCGCGGGCGCCGGCGGTGGTCTCGTCTTTAACTACAACAATTCGGCCTCGGGAGCCACCAAGGGGCAAAGCACTTATCAGGTCATCCGTGTGCCTCAATACGCGACGGCGAGCCTGGGTGCGGCGTTGACGGCGTCTGCCTGGAATGGCTCAACGGGCGGTGTACTCGTTGTGGATGTTGCCGGTGCTCTCACTCTAGGGGGACAAACTGTCAGAGTGGACGGGTTCGGATTTCGTGGCGGTGCGGGCATGCAGTTGAACGGCAATGCGGGAGGAAGCAATGCTGACTTCCGGCAGGTCGCACCAGCAGCCTATGCGGGCGCGGTGGTTGCCGGCTTTGACGCGCCGAAGGGGGAGGGAATCGCTGGCACTCCGCTTTGGCTGGAGTCAGGTGGGACATTTGCCAACACAGGCACGCACTATCCTAGCGGCGTGGCTGGTACCGACGGCACCATGGCGCGCGGAGCGCCGGGCAGTGGCGGCGGTGGTGGCACGGATGGTAATCCCACTGCCAACGACCAAAATGCCGGCGGAGGTGGCGGCGGCAACGGCGGCTCAGGAGGCTTTGGCGGCGATTCGTGGAATACGAATCTTAGTACGGGAGGCGAAGGTGGTGGGCCTTTTCCGGCGACAGTGAACCGTGTTGCCATGGGCGGCGGAGGCGGCGGCGGTTCGCGAAATAATTCACCAGGAGACAATCAGGCCAGCGCCGGCGCAGCGGGCGGCGGCGTCATTATTATTCGTGCCGGCAGTCTGGCGGGAACGGCAACCGTCACCGCCAACGGAGCCGCGGCCTATAACGGGACGCTTAACGACGCGGGTGGTGGCGGCGGAGCCGGCGGCAGCATCGTCATCCTTTCGGCCGGTGGCGGAGAAGGCGGTCTTACCGTGCAAGCCCAGGGCGGCCGAGGCGGCGATGCTTGGGATATCCAGGCATTTACTCTCGCCAATCGTCACGGCCCGGGCGGTGGCGGCGGTGGCGGTGCTGTGATTCTTTCAGGGGCTGCTGCAAGCATCAGCGTCGGCGGAGGAGCCAGTGGGACGACATTGAACCCGGGAGCCCCATACGGGGCCACTGCCGGGAACGCAGGAACGACCATCACCAATGCATCGATCACCCAGACTTCGGGAACCCAATCCGGTGCTGGTTGTGTTCCCGACATGACGCTAGGCAAGAGCCATGTGGGCAATTTCGTTCGGGGATCGGCGGCGAGCTACACAATTCCGGTTCAGAATGTGAGTCCATTTGGGCCAAGCAGCGGAATCGTTACGATTAACGACACTCTGCCCACGGGGGTTACTCCGACGAGCGCGAGTGGGACGGGGTGGGCCTGCGGAGTGGCGTCGCAGACCGTGAGTTGTACACGTTCCGACAGTCTGGCGGCCGGAGGAAGCTTTTATCCGTCGATCACGATCAATGTCAATGTGACGCAGACGGCCCCAGCGACGGTGACGAACACTGCGGTGGTGGGCGGTGGAGGCGAGATCAATTTAGCGAACGATACCGCGACGGACGTGGCGAATGTGGTGTCGAGCGCGGACATGAGCGTGACCGACGCGGGAGCGCCGAATCCGGTTGCCGCGGGCAGCAACATCACTTATACGCAAGTTGTAACCAACAGCGGTCCGAGCGCGGCGGACAATGCGACGCTGGTGGCTACGGTCCCGGCGAACACGACGTTTGTTTCGATTGCATCGCCGGCGGGATGGACGTGCGTCACGCCCGGTGTGGGCGGGACCGGGAACGTGGTGTGCAGCATCTCGAACATGCTGGGGTCGACGGCCGGCACGTTCACGCTGGTGGTCAAAGTAAACAACGGCACCGCGAACGGAACGGTCATAACAGAAACCGCTTCGGTGAGTTCCTCGGCGAGCGATCCTAATTCCACGAACAACACGGCGACGGTAAACACAATCGTCGGGGCGACGGCGGGGGCGGACTTGTCGGTGTCGAATGCGGCATCACCGAATCCGGTGATCGCGGGCAACAATATTACTTATACGCAGGTGGTCACGAATACTGGATCGGCTGCGGCTACGTCAGCTACGTTCACCGAGGCGACACCTGCGAACACAACGTTTGTCTCCATCACACCGCCGGCTGGTTGGACTTGCGCCGGCTTCCCGCCTACTTGTACGAACCCGAGCGTGGCGGCCGGAGCGAGTGGAGCGTTTACTGTGGTTTACAAGGTGAACGCGGGCACGGCGAGCGGCACGGTGATTATCGATACTGTGACCGTCAACGCGACCAACGACTCTTTTGCCGGAGACAATACTGCCACTGCGACCGATGTCGTCGCCACAGCCATACAAGCCGACCTGGCGCTAAGCACGGTGGCTACTCCGAGTGCAGTATTCGCGGGCAACAACATCACATACACGCAAACGGTTACGAACAACGGTCCTGCGGCGGCTTCGAACGTCAGCTTCACGGAGGTGATCCCGGCCAATACTACGTTTGTTTCCGTGGGAGCGCCGGCGGGCTGGTCCTGCACTGTGACCGCCTCGGTGACTTGTACCAATCCAAGCATGAACGCCAGTTCGACGGCGGACATCATTGTCGTTGTGAACGTCGGACCGGCGGTGGCAGTGGCGTCGATCACGGCGAACTCTTCGGTCACCGCCTCGACGAGTGATCCTGCGTTGTCGAACAACAGCACAACGGTGGTTACAAGCGTCAGCGTTGCGTGCGATCTGACCGTAACGAACAGCGGTGCTCCGAATCCGGTTGCAGCGGGAAACAACATTACTTATACGCAGACGGTGACGAATGGGGGTCCGAGCAATTGCAGCACAGCGACGTTCAGTGAGCCCACGCCAGCGAATACGACGTTTGTGTCGGTCTCGGTGGTAACGAGCGGAGGCGGGACGTGGACTTGTCCGAACTCTGCGCCGGTGAGTTGCACCAATCCGAGTGTACCCCCGGGATCGACAGGAACAATCACAGCTATCTATACGGTGAATGCGGGGACCGCTGCAGGGACGATCATCGCCGACACAGCGTCAGCGACAACGACCTCGCGCGACACGAACCTGAACGACAATTCCGCGACGGTAAATATAGCGGTGGCGGGCGCTGCCCAGGCTGATTTGCGGGTCACGAACTCGGGCAGTCCGAATCCTGTCACGGCCGGCAACAACATTACCTACACGCAGACGGTGACGAACGGCGGACCGGCTACGGCCAATACGATTACTTTCAGTGATCCGGTTCCAGCCAATACGACGGTCGTTTCATTGACGGGTCCGGCGGGATGGACATGCAGCATCGTTAGCGTGCCACCTGCTTGTACGATTGCCAGTCTGGCAGCGAATACCACGGCGAATTTCACTTTCGTGGTGAAAGTGAATAACAATGTGGCCTCTGGCACGACCATCACGCAGACGGACTCAGTTTCGGCGACGACCGGCGACCCGACCTTGGGGAACAACAGCGCATCGGCGAGTGTCGTAGTCGGGAATTCGGCAGATCTTTCTATTACAAACTCGGCCAGTCCGGTTCCGGTGCAGGCGAATAACAATATTACGTACACGCAGGTTGTAAGCAACCCAGGGCCGAGCGCAGCGAGCAGTGTCACAGTGACGGAGACCCTGCCCGCAAATACGACGGCTCAGTCCTTGACCGGACCAGCCGGATGGACTTGCGTTCTGGGAACACTGACCTGCACGAACCCGAGCCTGGCCATTGGCAGTGCGACGATCACTTTCGTCGTTAAAGTGAATGCTGGAACGGCTGCCGGAACTGCCATCAACGACACGGTAACGGTGAACTCCTCGACCACCGATCCGAACGCGGGGAATAACATTGCGACCGCCGCGGACGTTGTGGCTACGGCGACGCAGGCGGATCTGATCACGACGAACTTGGCTGCTCCGACATCGGTGGCAGCGGGAAGCAATGTCACTTATACGCAGAGCGTGACCAACAACGGTCCATCTGCAACGACCGCACCGACGACACTGACGCAAAGCACTCCGCCGAATACGAACTTCCAATCGATTACATTCCCGGCGGGATGGTCGTGCGTTACGCCTGCCGTCGGGGGCACTGGGACCATCACATGTACGGACGCGGGCAGCCTGGGAGTGAATGCCACGGCGAACTTCACCTTGGTGCTACAAGTGAATGCGGGGACGCCTTCCGGTACAAATATCTCCGAAACGGCGACCGCGAGCGCCGGCAACATTGTTCCGGGCCTTACGACTAACAGCGCTACGGCAACGGTCGTGGTCGCTAATGCCAACAGCGCGGATATTGCGATCACAAAGACGGCAACGCCGAATCCGGTGCTGCAGGGCGATACTTTGACCTACACGCTGACGGTGGTCAACAACGGGCCGGCGTCGGCAACTAATGTCACCGTCACGGATACGCTACCTTCTTCGGTAACTTTCCTTTCCGTCACCACAAACACTGGGACGTGCTCCGAAGCGGGTGGAACCGTAACTTGTCTGCTGGGGACGATGGCTAATGCGGCGACGGCCACGGTGACGATTCTGACGATTGCGGGGACGCCGGGCATCGTGTCCAATACGGCGACTGTGACCGCGGATCAGACTGATCCGATCCCAGCCAATAATTCATCGACGCAGATGGAGACCATCACCGCTGCGACCATGGTTCGATTGCGCTCCTTCACGGCACAAGCCGGGCAAGACAAGAATGGCGCAAATCGCGTGGTGCTAACGTGGAAGACGGGCGGTGAGGCGCATAACTTAGGCTTCAACGTGTACCGCGAGATGAATGGGAACCGGGTGCGGCTGAATCCGTCGCTAATTGCGGGCTCCGCGTTGCTGATGCGCGGGTCGCTGCCCCAGCACGCGGCTAAGACGTATGCATGGATCGATCCGTCGGCGGGTGTGGCCGAGGGTGAGTATTGGCTCGAAGATGTGGACGTGAATGGGAGTCGGACAATGCACGGGCCCGCTTCAGTACACGCCGCCACCGCGGGAACGATTGCCGAAGCCGCGGCTTCAGCAGCGACGTTTGCCCAGTTGAGCCAGGCCCAGCCTGCGGCATTGTCAGGCGAGAGTCGCGCGGTCGAGGCGGTGGCGCCAGAGTTGAT
The DNA here is from genome assembly GCA_003225555.1 of Acidobacteriota bacterium. GTDB lineage: Bacteria > Acidobacteriota > Terriglobia > Terriglobales > Acidobacteriaceae > Sulfotelmatobacter. Next base: position 26,199 of record QIAM01000065.1, read on the forward strand.
TCGGACGAGTGATCAGATCCAGCGCCAATTTGAGCTTGCGGCTCATCCAGCGGTCAAAATTCTGGTCCGCCACGAGGGCTGGTATCGAGTGACGCAGCCGGAGTTGGTCAAGGCGGGCTTGGATCCAAGTGTGGATCCGGCTGCGCTGCGATTGTTTGCGGAGACCTTGGAGCAGCCCATCCAGATCACGGGCGCGACCGCCGGACGCGGTGGATTCGGGCCGCAAGCTGCGATCAATTTCTACGGGACTGGGATCGATACTCTCTATTCGGGGACGCGAGTTTACTGGCTGGTGGCGCGGGAAGGGAATGGCAAGCGAATTCATCGCCTGCCGCCATCTTCCGGATCGAACCTGCCGCCGGCTAGCTTCCCCTACGCTGTAGAGTTGCGGCAACGCTCGACTTACTTTGCGGCGCTGATTACGCCGAATGGGGACAACTTCTTCGGCGCCTTCATCTCGTCTGTGCCGGTGGATCAGGTGTTGCACGCGGCTCATCTGGATAAGGCTTCAACGGAGCCGGTCCATCTTGAGGTGTCGCTGCAAGGAATCATTACCGGCATTCCGCACGACGTGTCGGTAGTGCTGAACGGAACTTCGGTCGGAGACGTTACATTTACCGGACAGGCCAAGGGAACGTTGCGCGTGAGTGTGCCTCCGGGATTGCTGCTCGAAGGCGCCAACACGGTCACGCTCACGGGACAGAATGGGTTGTATGACCCCAGCTTGGTGGATTACATCCGCATCGTGTATCCGCATTTGTATGTGGCCGATTCGGACCAATTGAAGTTCAGGGCACGCGCGGGCGAGCAAATCCACCTGAGCGGATTCGCGACCTTGCCTTCTTCGGTGCTGGATATTGCCGATCCGGAGCGGCCGGTACAACTTACTCCTCACGTCGTATCGAAGAATGGCGAGTACGCGATTGAAGTCCAAGTGCCGTGGACCACGACGAGTGATCCAGATTCGCGGATGCACACGCTGCTGGCGGTAGGCGAGGCGAGAATGGCGACGGCCGCGGGCGTGAGGGCGAATCATCCATCGCAATGGCACAGTGTGCAGGCGGGGGCGGAAATCGCGATGGTGGCACATGAGGGATTCGTTTCAGCACTGGCGCCGTTACTGCGATCCCATGCGGAGCAGGGAAAATCGTCTGCGGTGGTGCTGGTCGGCGACTTGTATGACGAGTTCAACTTCGGGGAACGGAGCCCGAATGCGCTTCGCCAGTTCCTGTTGTATGCGAACAAGAACTGGAAAACGGCGCCGAAGTATTTGCTGCTGCACGGGCGCGCCTCGCTCGATCCTCGCAACTTTCTGGGCTTCGGGCACCTGGATTTCGTGCCGACAAAGATTGTCCCAACCAGCAGCCTGATGACGGCGTCGGACGATTGGTTCTCAGATTTCAACGACAGGGGCTTGCCGACGATTGCAACGGGACGCCTGCCGGTGAGCACGGTGGATGAGGCCGATACGGTCGTAGGAAAGATTGCAGCTTACGAAGGGAAGTCGACGAATGGCCCGTGGACGGACCGGGCGATGATGGTGGCGGATCAGGACGATATTGAGAACTTCACGCAAGATGCACAGAAGGTGCAGTCGCAATTGTCAGGGTCAATACACGTAACTGACGTATTCACGGGCACTGTAGGAGCTCCCACAGCGCGGCAGCAGATTCTGGATGGCATCAACTCGGGACAGGTGCTGGTGAACTATCTGGGGCACGGGTCAGAAGAGGAGTGGTCAGGTACGAATCTGTTCAATACGAACTCCGTGCCGTCGTTGACCAATGGCACAGCGCTGCCGGTGTTCCTCATCATGGATTGCCTGAATGGATTCTTCCAGGATGTTTACGCGCAGCCGCTTGGGGTCACGCTGATGTTGGCTCCGAATGGAGGCGCGGTGGCGGTGCTGGCATCTTCTGGGCTAAACCTGCCCACGCCGCAGACTCAGCTGGACTTGCGTGTGGTGCAGAATGCTTTCAGCACGCCACGGCCCGCGCTTGGCGATGCGATTGTGGAGGCGAAGTCACACGTCTCCGACATCGATGTGCGTAAGACGTACGTGCTGTTTGGCGATCCCGCGATGCAGATCAAGGCCACCGGGAGCGCCGCGGGCCACTGAATGATTCCAGCCGCGGCTGTTTTATGACCATCCCCCTCATCTGAAGGCACGTCCGTTTCAACTCACGCTGACTTGCGACCTGAACCTGACTGGACAGCCGAGGCGGCTGTCGCTACGTGGGTGCTGACAGTCCGCAGGGGTTCCGCCAGGCCTCGCATTACTCTCTCGAATCCTGCGAAGTCTAGAGACTGAGGGCCGTCCGAGAGGGCGCGCTCGGGGCAGGGATGGACTTCGATGATCAAGCCATCGGCTCCAACGGCTACGGCGGCGCGGGAAACTGCGGCGATCAGGCTCTGCTTGCCAGTGCCATGAGATGGGTCGGCGATCACGGGAAGATGGGATAGATCGCGGGCCAAGGCTACGGCAGCGAGGTCGATGGTGTTGCGAGTTTCCGTCTCGAACGTCTTGATGCCGCGTTCGCATAGAACGACCTGACGATTGCCGCCGGAGAGCAGGTACTCGGCAGCGAGCAACCATTCTTTTACGGTGGCAGATGGGCCGCGTTTGAGCAGGACGGGCTTGTTGATCACGGCCAGACGGCGCAGGAGAGCGAAGTTCTGCATATTGCGGGCGCCGACCTGTAGCATGTCGGCGTATTCGCAGATGATGTCGATGTCCTCGGTGCTCATCACTTCGGTGACCACGGGCAGTCCGGTTTCTTCCCGAGCTTCACGCAGAATCTTCAGCGCCTCAAGGCCCAAGCCCTGGAAGTCGTAGGGAGACGTGCGGGGCTTGTAAGCGCCGCCGCGAAGGATGGTGGCGCCGGCACGCTTGATGGCATGAGCGGTCTCGATGAGCTGTTCGCGGGATTCGACAGAGCATGGGCCGGCGATGACAACCACTTCCGGACCGCCAATGTCTACCCCGTTGACGGAAACAATGGAGCGGTCAGGTTTGACCTGGCGGCTTACCAGTTTGAAAGGCTGGGCGATGGCGACGACGTTATCGACCCCGGGAGCGACCTGCAGGGCTTCAATTTCGTGGCGCCGGCCGCTGCCGACGGCGGCCACAATCGTGCGTTCGGTGCCCCGCGTGACGTGAGGCTGGTAGCCGGCCTCCCGGACGCGGTCGATGACATGGTTGATCTCGGCTTCGGTGGCCTTCTCGGACATGTTGACGATCATGACGTTGTCTCCCTGAGGTTGATTTGCGACGACAAAAAACAAGAGCCGCGACTCTGCATCGCGGCTCCGACTCAATCTTGGTGAATCCAGGTGATCCTTAGTGACCCGATCCTCCAAGTTTCGCCGCAGCCGCCGCCCCACTAAACCAGTAGTAGGGAAAGCATGCGATGTTGGAAGTAAATCGAGTCATCTATATCACTCTATACAGCTCAGACTTGCGTAGACGAAGTGATCTGCAAACGACTTCAACCGCCTGGTTACTGAATCGAGCTGGCCGCGCTGGAGAACACATTATTTGCGTTCGTACCGATGAGGCGAATCGTCCCCACGACCAGCACCAGAATGACGGCCAGCATCACGGCGTATTCGGCGATGTCTTGTCCCGCATCGTCCGACCACAGCTTGCGAATCAACTTGTGCATTCACTCTCCTCTAGGCCGCTGCCCGTTCCCCCATTGGGAGGAACCGGTTTCAGGTCCACCCATGATGCATGTGGTCTAAGCACCTTGTCAATTGCGGGTTCGGGAAATTTCCACAGAAAACTCACTGCCCTAAAAGGTATCTGGTTTCCGCAAGGATTGCGTGTCGGGTTGTGCGTGCCCGGGATGCTGAATCAGCGCCTGCGCGGAATCCAGCGTGTAGCGCAGGACCCGATTGGGAAGGATGCCGAGATAAATCGTTGCAATCACACTGATGGCTAGTGCGATCCCCAGAGCAGCCGGGATGCGCGTGACGGGGACTTCTTTGCGCGGCTCGCGCATGTACATCATGACGACCATTCGGAGGTAGTAGTACGCGCCTATGGCGCTGTTGACGACGCCGATCAGAGGGAGCCAAATCAGGTTCGCCTTCAGAGCGGTACTGAACACGTAAAACTTTGCGAAAAAGCCGCCAGTTATCGGAATTCCGATCAGGGACAGCAAAAAAATGGTTAGCGTCGCGGCCAACAGAGGTGACGTGCGGCCCAGGCCTTCGTAGTCTTCGAGGGTGACATAGCGTTCGCCGGCGTTGGCGAAATGGCTGACCACGGCGAACGCGCCGACATTCATAGCAGCGTAGGCGGCGGTATAGAACATCGCAGCGGAAATTCCGGTGACGGAGTCCTGCGGCGTCAGCATTCCGAACGCTACCAACAGATATCCCGCATGGGCGATCGAGGAGTAGGCGAGGAGTCGCTTCACATTGGACTGAACCAGCGCGCCGACGTTGCCCAAGGTCATGGAAAGAGCCGCGGAAACCCAGACCAGCCAGAAGCGTCCCGGGGCATTGATGGCGAAGACGATTCGCAGCAAAACCGCGAAGGCTGCGGCTTTGGGGGCCGTGGACATAAATCCGACGATGGGAGCCGGTGCGCCTTCATACACGTCGGGGGTCCAGATGTGGAACGGAGCGGCGGCGACCTTGAAGCCGAGGCCCACGAACATCAGGGCGACGGCGACGTAGACAAGTACCTCGACAGGCCCGGTTTGGAGTACACCGCTGATGATGTCGATGTTGGTGGATCCAGTGGCTCCGAAGATGAGGGCAACGCCATAGAGGAAGAAGGCGGTCGCAAACGAGCCAAGCAGGAAGTACTTCAGCGAGGATTCGGTACTGGAGGCGTCTTGGGGGCGGAATCCGGCAAGGATGTAAGACGAGATGGAAGAGATTTCGAGAGCGATGAAGATCAGAACAAGTTCGACCGCCGACGTCATCAAGCCCATGCCAACCACGCCGAATAAAATCAGGCCGTAGTATTCTCCCGCGCGTATTTTCTGGACCGTCATGTATTCGTACGAAGTAAGGATGATGACGGCAGCGATGGCAATGACCAGGACGTGGAAGAAGATGCTGAAGCCATCAACGCGCACCATGTTGGAGAAGGCTAGGCCCGGAAATTCCGCCATATACCAAGTCGAAGCCAGAGCAGCCAAGGCGCCGACGAAGGCGATGAGGCCGAGAGTCTTCTGACTCGTCTCCTCGTCAAGGACGGGGTCGAGAAGCATGATGGTGACGCCGAACGCAGCGAGCACAAGTTCGGGCAGGGCGCGAATGTATTCAGTGCCCGAAGGGATAGCCTGCGAAACCGCGGCGGCCAGGGTTGCGGTCATTGCCCGACCACCTTGCTGGCGAGCTGATCGAGAGGAGCAAGCGCCGACTGTACTGCGGGGTCAATTGCACCTAACCAGAGAATTGGGGCTACGCCCATGACTAGAGCAGCCACAGCACACGGCCAGATCGCTGCCTTCTCGAATCCAATAAGATCGCGCATCGAGGTGTTGACGGGATGCGTCACTTTTCCGAAGAAGACGCGTTGATACATCCACAAAAGGTAGGCGGCGCTCCAGATCACTCCGGTGGCAGCAAGGATTCCATACAGTGCTCTGGCCTGGAAGGCTCCGCTCAACACCAGGAATTCGCCGATGAATCCGTTGAGCAAGGGAAGGCCCATGGAGGCGAGCACGATGAATAAGAAAGACGCTGCGTAAACAGGAGCGACTGACGCGAGGCCTCCGAATTCGCTGATTTCGTAGGTGTGGCGGCGTTCGTGTACCACTCCGGCAAGCATGAAGAGATCGCCGGTAGCGACCCCGTGGGCCAGCATCACGAAGACCGCGCCATTCAATCCCGCTTGGGTGAAGCTGAAGATCCCGAGCACGACGAACCCCAGATGGCTGACCGAAGAGTAGGCAATCAGCTTCTTCATGTTGGGCTGGACCATAGCCACCAGTGCGCCGTAGATGATGCCGATCAGCGCAAGAGTGATGATCCAGGGCGCATTGTGACGCGCCTGCTCGGGAAACAGGCCCAGGTTGAAGCGCAGCATGCCGTAGGTACCCATCTTGAGCAGGACGCCGGCCAGCAGGACTGACCCGGCCGTCGGGGCTTCGACGTGAGCATCAGGCAGCCACGTGTGGAAAGGAAACAGAGGAACCTTGACCGCGAATGCCAGGAAAAAGCCGAGGAAGAGCCACTGTGCAGCAGCGGGGAGGTGCGGTATCGCACGGTGCGCGATCTGGTCGCGGATAATGACGAAATCGAAAGTGCCAGTTTGCGCGTAGAGCCAGAGGATCGCCGCCAGCATGAAGACCGAGGCGATCATGGTGTACAGAAAAAACTTCACCGCGGCGTAGACCTTGCGCTCGTGACCGAACATGCCGATCAGCAAGGCCATGGGGATGAGTGTGGCTTCCCAGAAGAAGTAAAAGAGGAACAGGTCAAGGGATGTGAAGACGCCAATTAAGGCGGTTTCGAGGATGAGAAGAATGATGAAGAATTCCTTCACGCGTTCGTGGACTGATTTCCAGGAGATCAGAACACAGAGCGGCGTCAGGAATGTGGTCAGCAAGAGCAGCCACAGGGAGATGCCGTCGATTCCCATGTGGTAGTGAATGTTTGGGCTCGAGATCCACTGCTTGTCGACTTCGTATTGAAAGCCGGGGAGCGAGCGGTGAAAGTAAACAGGCAAGTGCAGGGACAGAATAAATGTCAGAAGCGAGATGACTAAAGAAAAAATGCGGATGTCGCGATCGCGTCGGGGGAGAAGAACTAGTAACAGTCCACCTGCCAACGGAGCCAAGGTGACTAGGGTGAGGACGACGGAGTCGAGATGGTTCGTGTTCATCGTCCCACCCCAAGCCAGACCATGTAGGCGATCACGCCTGCGGCACCGGCGGCAATCCATCCCGCGTAGGAGCGCACATTCCCGGACTGCATGTGGCGGACTTCGTCGGAGACATGCCGGGCGCCGTCGGCAGCATTGTTGACCGTGTCGTCGATCACTTTGCGGTCGACGCCCTGCCAGAGGATGTGAGTTGAACCGTCGATCAGCGGCTTGACGAAGAGGCTCGCATAAAGCTCATCCACGTAGTACTTGTTTACCACTGCGACGTAGAGGCCATTCAGGCTATCGGCAATTCTCTGGGGAAGATACGGTCTGCTCACGTACAACACATAGGCAAGGATGAAGCCCAAAATTGCCACGCCAATCGAAACGCCCATGAGCACGTATTCGGCGAAGCGACTGGCAGTTTCCCCGGCGGCTTCGGAGACTTCGACGGAACCAAAGAGCGGGGCCAGAAAGTCTTCAAAGCGGTTGCCGATGCCGACCAGGCCGCCGACCAGCGAAAGCACTGCAAGGATCATCAGCGGGACAAGCATTACCATCGGGCTCTCATGCGGCTCGCCATGTGCGTGGTTATCGTGGCCTCGTCGGCGCGAGACGCGACCGTGGGCGTCAACCTTGGATCCGTGATATTCGCCGAAGAACGTCATGAACAGCAGGCGGAACATGTAGAACGAGGTGATGAAGGCGGTGACTATGCCGATCAGCCAGAAGACCCAGCTTCCGTGTGGGCCGGAGTATGCCTTCCAGAGGATTTCGTCCTTGCTCCAAAAGCCCGCCAGGGGCGGGATTCCGGCGATGGCGAGGGTGGCGATACCCATGGTCAGGAACGTCCATGGAATGTAGGAGCGCAGGCCGCCCATCTTGCGCATGTCCTGTTCGCCGTCGACGGCATGGATGACGGATCCGGCCGCGAGGAAGAGGAGGCCCTTGAAGAAAGCGTGGGTCATCAGGTGAAAGATTCCGGCAGAGAAGGCTCCGACGCCGCAGGCCATGAACATGTAGCCGAGCTGTGAGACAGTGGAGTAGGCGAGGACTTTCTTGATGTCGGTTTGCGCGATGCCGATAGTAGCTGCGAAGAATGCGGTCAGGGTTCCGATGATCGCGACCACTGTTAAGGCAGAAGGCGCGCGTTCAAAGATGACGTGGGACCGGGCGACCATGTACACGCCGGCGGTCACCATGGTAGCAGCGTGGATCAGCGCGGAGACCGGAGTGGGGCCTTCCATGGCGTCGGGAAGCCAGACGTAGAGCGGGATTTGGGCAGACTTGCCGCAGGCGCCGACCATCAACAGAATTCCGATCGTCGTCAGCAAACTTTCGGTTCCGGCTCCTGCAGGAAGATGTGTGACCGAAACGAATACCTTTGCGAAGTCCAGCGAGTTGAAGTGCTGGATCAGCAGAAACAAGCCAATCAGGAATCCGAAGTCGCCGATGCGGTTAACGATGAATGCTTTTTTCCCAGCAGACGCGGCCGAATCCTTGGTGAACCAGAAGCCGATCAGCAGGTATGACGCGAGGCCTACGCCCTCCCAGCCGATAAACATCAGCAGATAGTTGTTCGCCAGAACCAGCGTCAGCATGAAGAACATGAACAGGTTCAAGTAGGCGAAGAAGCGGTAGTAACCGGGATCGTCCCACATGTAGCCGACGGAGTAGATGTGGATGAGGAATCCCACGCCAGTAACGACCAGTAGCATCACGAGGGAAAGTTGGTCGAGGTAGAGGGCGAAATCGGCCGTGAAGCTGCCGGAACGAATCCAGTGCGCGATGAACTCCTGGTAGGGAAGTGAGGGCGAAGAAAAGTGCGCGGCGACCCACAGCGCCCAGGCGAGGGCTGCGCCAGGGAAGAGGAGTCCGACGACGCTGACAGTTTGCTTCGAGGACCTCTTCCCGAAGAAGCCATTGATCGCGGCACCCGCCAGCGGCAGGATCGGGATCAGCCAGAGATTGAAGAAGGGGTTCATAGTTTGAGCAAGTTCACCTGGTCAATGTTCAAAGTCTCGCGCGTGCGGTACACAGCGATGATAATGGCCAAGCCCACCGCGGCTTCCGCGGCTGCGACGACCATGACGAAAAAGACGAACACCTGGCCCGCCAGCGAGTGCCAATGCGCGGCGAAGGCGACGAAAGAGAGATTTACGCCGTTCAGCATGAGTTCAATCGACATGAAGATGGTGATGATGTTGCGCTTAATGAGGAATCCAACCATTCCACAGGAAAACAGGATTCCGCTGAGCACAAGGTAGTAGGAAAGAGGCACCATCAGTGTGCTCTCCTTTTCTGGACGGCTTGAGGCTTACTGGCCAGCACGACGGCGCCCATGATAGCGATCAGAATCAGGACTGACGTGATTTCAAACGGCAGCAGGAAGTCGTGAAACAGCAACTGCCCGATGGTCTTGGGATCGCCGAGGAGCGCGCCAATGGCCACGGAACCCGTTCCGGAGTGTTTCAGTACTACCCATGCTACCAGGACACTACCCAGCAACATCCCGGGGACGCCCAGCAGGACCGCGACACGGCTGCCTTTGGTGCGTTCTTCTTCTCCCGCGTTTAAGAGCATGATGGTGAAAACGAAGAGCACCATGATCGCGCCGGCGTAGACGATGACTTGCACGGCGGCGACGAACTCGGCGCCGAGCAACAAATATTCGCCGGCAAGCGCGGCCATGACCACGATCAGCGAGAGGGCGCTATTGATGGGATGAGTCTGTGCCAGCAGGTTGATTGCGCCGGCGACGCAGACGGCTCCGAAAGCCAGAAATAAAATCAGATGCAGGCTCATGAAGTCAGTTCTCAGTTGTCAGTTCTCAGTAGCAGCCGCTGAGCTGGCAGCATCTCAGCCGGCGATCTCTTGCCGGTACTGTGAACTGAGAACTTTATTTCCCTACCATGCCACGGCAATCGCTGTGGCCATCAGATTTACCAGTGAGAGCGGCAGCAGGAACTTCCAGCCAAACGCCATCAACTGGTCGTAACGGAAGCGGGGCAGCGTGCCGCGCACCCAAATATAGATAAAGAGAAATAGGAAAACTTTGGCGATAAACCAGAACACAGGCAGCAGTACTTGCAACGCACGTGGGCCGAAGATGGGGCCGTGCCATCCGCCGAAGAATAAGAGCGTCGCGAGACAGGCAACGGTGATCATGTTGGCGTATTCAGCCATGAAAAACATGGCGAACTTCATGGCGCTGTACTCGGTGTGGTATCCGGCGACCAGCTCGGTTTCTGCTTCGGGCAGGTCAAATGGAATCCGGTTGGTTTCAGCGTAGGCGGCCATCAGGTAGCAGAAAAAGCCGATGATCTGGCCGTGGAATATATTCCATCGCGGGATGAATCCCCAGAAGTGTCCGGCCTGGGAGTCGACGATCTCGCGCAGGCTGAAGCTGCCCGCCATGATGAGGACGCCGACGAGGGAGAGGCCGAGAGAAATCTCGTAGCTCACCATCTGGGCGCTGGCGCGAAGTCCGCCAAGCAGGGAGTACTTATTGTTCGAGGACCATCCAGCGAGGGCTACGCCGTAGACGCCCATCGAGGTCACGCCAAGGATTAGCAGCAGTCCGATGTTGACATCGGTGATCTGCAATGGAATCGGGTGATCGCCAATCCAGAAGGAATTCCCAATGGGGATCACGGAAATCGACGTCAGCGCGAAGATGACTGCCATCATGGGAGCCGCGATGAACAGCGGCTTGTACACATGGGGTGGAGTCAGGTCTTCTTTGAACAAAAACTTAATACCGTCTGCGGCCGGTTGCAGCAGGCCAAATGGGCCGACCCGCGTAGGTCCCCAGCGATTCTGCATGTGGCCGACGACCTTGCGCTCGAGCCAGACGGTGTAGGCGACGGCAGTCAGCAGGATGAACAACGTGATCCCGGACTTGATCACGGATACGATCACGAATGTAAGGGTGTCTAGCGGCATGTTCTTTCTATCAGCCGTGAAACAGTTCAGGAGAGATGTGCAGTCACCGTTCTCCGTCTTTCGCCCCTTCGGGGCTTTGCTACTTTTTCTGAACTCCCCCACGGCTTGCGCCGTGGGCTGCATTCTTTCGCCGCCTCGCAGCTGATTGCCTGTCACACGTTGCCGCTATGCTAGTCGGCGGCGACTTCTGCCGGCTTGATTTCATGGGCCTCGATTACGGAATTCAAGGCACGGGAATAACGTCCCAGCGTGCCGGACGTAAACAGGGTATCGTTTGCCGGGAGAATCGGTCCCGGTTGTTGCGGAACAGCAGCGCCAGTCTTGTCCAGCCTCGTGTGCTCGCTGTTGCCGGCCAGCAGGTTCATTCGCGAAACGTCGTATCCGGGTACCAGGCGCTGAATTTCATCGAGAATGGCCATGGGGTCGAGCGGGCTGAGCTTGGGCTCGAGGCCGTGCATTTCGAGCCACACAGCGTGACGGTCGGCTTCGCCGGACTGGGCCCCGCGGGACTGTCCCATATCGGCGTGCATGCCCCCGCCGAATGGAATCAGCTTCTTGATATCAAATCCCATGGCATCGGCGATGCGGACGATGACTTCGAAATCAGCCTTCGTGCCGGACACGTCGCCCGCCTTCTTCACGAGTTGGAGATCGCCGCAGGTGTTGGTGAACGTGCCTGTCTTTTCGTAGGCATTGGCAGCAGGCAGAACTACGTCAGCGATAGCGGCCGTTTCGGTGAGAAACATGTCCTGTACCACGAGAAAGGCCTTCGAGAATCCGAATGGATTGAGGTTGAGGCGTCCTATGGGATTGGAGCCGACTACGTAGAGCGCCTTCAGTTTATTCTCTTTTGCCGCGGTAAACATTTCGCTGGTGGGAAGGCCCGCAGTATCCGGAACGCCCCATTCTTCGTGCAGTGGACTGCGTCCAGCGATTGCGTGATAACCGGGGAGCAGATCAGGGTACAAACCCATGTCTGCGGCGCCTCGCGAATTGGCGTAGTCCGCCAGGCAGATGAACTTGGCCTGCGGCAGAGCTGCGATCAAGCTGGTGACACTGATCCCCTGAATCTCAGAACCGAAGACCACAAGCAGATCCTTTACACTCCGCAAGGTCTCGCGAAGCTTCTCCAGCACGCCGGTTGTTGTGCCGCTCATTCCCAACGGCTCCGGCGCTGGATTGTTCTTGGAGAGGAAATCGACAAATGCCGCTTCGCCGTTGTCCTCTGACACCTGGGCGAACACCGTCGCCTGACGACGAAGTTTGATTGGCCGGGAATTGACTACGTATAGCCGCGAACGGTGCAGACGAACGTTGTTGCGAATCTGGTAGGCGAGCAGAGGATGCTGCTCGGTCGGATCATTGCCGATCAGAAGAATTGCCGGGGCGGCAAAAACATCTGCCATGCTGGCAGTCGCTTCTGGCTTGTCGCGCAGTGCGGCAGCGAAAGCAGGGAAGTCGGCCGTGCTGTGGTGGTCAACGTTGTTCGTTTTCAACACTAGGCGGGCGAACTTGGAGAGCAGATAAGACTCTTCGTTCGTCGTGCGCGTCGAGCCGATTACGCCGATTGCCTGGCCGCCATCCCTGTCGCGGACTTCGGCGAATTTCTTTCCGATCAGCTCAAACGCTTCTTCCCATGTCGCGGGGCTGAGTTTTCCATCTTTGCGGATAAGGGGTTGCGTCAGCCGGTATTCGTGATTGGCGAAATCGAAGCCGTATCGGCCCTTGATGCAGAGGAAATCGCTGTTCGTGCCGCTCTTGTCGCGATTGTCGCCACGAACGATTTCCATGCCAGTGTCGGAGCGCCGCACGCCGAGCGTCGTCTTGCAGCCGTCACCGCAGTGGGTGCAGATCGTGCCGACATGCTTCATCTCCCACGGACGCGTTTTGTACCGATACGCGCCAGATGTGAGCGCGCCCACAGGGCAGATGTCGATGCACATGCCGCACTCTTCGCACTCCAGATGATCTTGTTTATTGGGTGCGATGACGGAACTCACGCCGCGATTCTGTACGCCGAGCGCCCACACGTCCATGGCCTCGCCGCACACGCGCACACAGCGGTAGCAGAGAATGCAGCGCGGACGATCGAAGAAAACTACCGGCGACCATTGCTGCTCATCCTTGTGGTTCTTGGCCTCCATGAATTTCGACTCAGCCGCACCATAGGAAAACGTCATGTCCTGTAGTTCGCACTCACCGCCTGCGTCGCAGACCGGGCAATCCAACGGATGATTGCCGAGCAGCATCTCAACCATGGACTTGCGAGCCTGCCGAATCTCGTCACTGTCGCTGGTGACGACCATGCCCTCGCCGACCACAGTTGTGCAGGCGGTCTGTAACTTGGGCATCTTCTCGACCTTCACAAGGCACATGCGACAAGCGCCTTGCAGCGAAAGGTTGGGGTAGTAGCAGAACGAAGGCACTTCAATGCCCACGTTCTTGCAAGCCTCAATAAGCAGCGTCCCCGCAGGAGCCGCAATCTTCTTGCCGTCGACAGTAAGTGTTAAGTCAGCCATATCCGTAGCGCCGGCGTCCCGGCGGCTGTAGCGAGGGCGTCTCGCCCTCGCCCCGTACCAATAATTTCAACCCCCCCGGCATTCGGCCGACTTCGGGCCGTCGCCGCTATGCCATCACGGGCAATTGCTCGATCGCACCCTCTTTTTGATACGGGCACGGGCGGCCATCCAGGTGATCTTCAAACTCTTGACGAAACTTTTTTATGAAGCCCATGGTCGGCATGGCGGCAGCATCGCCCAGCGGGCAGAATGTCCGGCCCAGCATGTTTTCCGACAGGTAGTACATGTTGTCGATGTCTTTCTTCAGTCCGCCGCCAGCATGAAAACGTTGCAGCGTCTTCTTCAGCCAGTCGGTGCCTTCGCGGCAGGGGATGCACCATCCGCAACTCTCGTGCTGGTAGAACTTCATCGTACGCAGGGCGAATTTCACGATGCACTGCGCGTCGTCGACCACCACTACGCCACCAGAACCGAGCATCGATCCAGCTTTTGCGACCGAATCGAAATCCATGTTGATGTCGATTTCATCGGACGTAAGGCACGGAGTCGAAGAACCTCCGGGGACGACGGCTTTCAGCTCGCGTCCGTCGGGAATGCCGCCGCCAACTTCGTAGATCATTTTCTTCAGGCTGTAGCCCATGGGCAGTTCGTAGACCCCGGGCTTCGCGAGATTGCCGCTCAGGCAAAACAGACGTGTGCCACCGTTTTTTGGCGGTCCGAGCTTGGCGTACCAATCGGCGCCACCCAGGATGATGTGGGGAACACTCGCAAGCGTCTCAGCATTATTGATGACGGTGGGGCCGCCCCAGAGGCCCACGACAGCAGGGAACGGCGGCCGGATGCGGGGGATGCCGCGTTTGCCTTCGAGCGACTCCATCAGCGCAGATTCTTCGCCGACTTCATATGCGCCGGCCCCGCCGTGCCAGTAGACCTCGAAGTCGCGTCCGCTGCCGAAGATGTTTTTGCCAAGGAAGCCTTTGGCATAGGCATCGCGGATCGCTTTCTGCATGATTACCGAGAGATAGCGGTACTCACCGCGGATGTAAATGTAGCCGCTGGTCGCGCCCACCGCCAATCCTGCGATGATGACGCCTTCGATGACGGCGTGCGGATCGTGCTCGAAGATCAGGCGGTCTTTGCAGGTGCCGGGCTCGCTTTCGTCGCCGTTGCAGAGAACATATTTCGGTTTGGCCGACTGCTTGGGCACGAACGACCACTTCATGCCCGTGGAGAATCCCGCGCCGCCGCGTCCGCGGAGGGCGGAGTTCTTGACCTCGTTGATGATGGCGTCCGGCTCCATGGCGAGCGCCTTCTGCACGGCTTTATAGCCGTCAAGTTCGAGATAGCGCTCGAGGCTGGCCGCGCCCTGGCCGAAGCGCCGGGAGACGACTCTTACCTCATCGGGATGGGAAACCAAGTCAGCCATGGGCGAATTGTTGATTGTTGATTTCCTGATTTTGATTGAGATTCGCTCGATCCGATTTCGACTCAACAATCGACAATCACGAAATTAACAATTCTTTATTGCATTGCCTTCTTCTTGTAGTTATCGAGAATCCCGTCCATTTTTTCGGGCGTCAGGTTCTCGTGAAAGTCGTAATTTACCTGTGCCGCCGGAGCCCAGCTGCAGGCGCCGATGCATTCCACTTCTTCCAGCGTGAACAGGCCATCTGCGGTGGTGTGTTTATGGCCTATACCGAGCTTCGTGGCGCAGTGGTGCAGGATTTCTTCCCCGCCGCGGACCATGCAGCTGATGTTGGTGCAAACCTGCACGTTGAACTTGCCGCGTGGCTTCGTAGTCAGCATGGAGTAGTAGCTGATCACGTTGCGGACCTCGAGTTCGGTCAGGTCGAGCCGGGCAGCGATTTCGGCGATCACGTCGTCGGACAGGAAGCCCACCTCATCTTGCGCGTACAAGAGCGTCGGGACGAGCGCAGAGCGTTTGGTCGGATAGTGCGGGACCATCTCGGCAAAGCGTTGTTCGAATTCGTCCGAAAACTTCATGCGCGGTTTGCGGTCCCCCGGGCCTTCCTGACTACCGATCAATTTCTCCCAGCACGATGTCGATGCTGCCGATGGCCGCCACTACGTCGGCGAGCAGCCTGCCTTCGCACATGGTTGGCAGCGTTTGCAGATTGGCCAGGCACGCGGCACGCATATGGACGCGGTAGGGTTTGGCGGTGCCGTCGCTCACGATGTAGTAGCCCATTTCGCCCCGCGGGGACTCGACTGCCTGGTAGACCTCGCCGGCTGGAACTGCGAAGCCCTCCGTGATGATCTTGAAGTGGTAGATGAGGGCTTCCATCTGGGTCTTCATTTTTTCGCGGTCGGGAAGCACCACCTTCGGAGCATCAGCCTTGATGGGGCCTTCCGGCATGCCGTCAAGGGCCTGACGGACGATGCCGATCGACTCGCGCAGTTCCTGCACGCGGCACATGTAACGCGCGAAGACGTCGCCCTCAGTTGCGATTGGCACCCTGAACTGGAACTTTTCGTAGCTCGAATAGGGCATATCGCGACGCAGGTCGATATCAACGCCGCTCCCCCGCAGCGTGGGGCCGCTGGCGCTCAGCGCAATGGCGTCTTCCGCGGTAATGATCGCGACGCCTTTGGTGCGCATGCCCCAAATGGGGTTTTCCGTTAGCAGATTCTCGTACTCGTCGACCTTCTCAGGGAAATACCCAGCGAAGTCGCGCACGCGATCGAAGAAGCCGAGTGGGGGCTCGAGCGCGATTCCTCCGATGCGGAAGTAGGAGGTCATCATGCGCTGTCCGCTGACTATTTCGAAGATTTTCAGGATCTCTTCACGCTCGCGGAAGCAGTACAAAAATACTGTCATCGCCCCGATGTCGAGCGCGTGCGTTCCCAGCCAGACAAGATGCGAATTGATGCGCGTGAGTTCGTTGAGCAGCACGCGCAGCCACTGTGCTTTCGGCGGAATTTCGAGCCCCAGGAGTTTTTCCACGGCCAGCACGTAGCAGAGGTTGTTGGTCATGGGGCAGAGATAGTCGATCCGGTCTGTCAGGGGCACGACCTGCTGGTAGAACTTGGCCTCGCAGGTTTTCTCGATCCCGGTATGCAGGTAACCGATGTCAGGCATGATGCGGACGATGTTTTCGCCGTCGATCTCGAGAATGACGCGCAGCACGCCGTGAGTCGAAGGATGTTGCGGCCCCATGTTCAGGATCATGGTGCGGTCCTGCCCGGGCTCGATAACGGGAGTGGGGGCGAGATGCGCCATGCTAGCGATAGCCCTCCACGGGATAATCTTTGCGAAGAGGGTGGCCTTCCCAGTCTTCCGGCATCTGGATGCGTCGTAGGTAAGGATGTCCGGAGAAGCGGATTCCGAACAGGTCGAAAACTTCGCACTCAAAGAAATTGGCGCCGGGCCAGACCGAAGTCACCGATTCGACCACCGGGTTGGCGCTCCCCAGGCGAACTTTCAGGCGAACGCGCTCTTTCTTCGAAATCGACAGCAGATGATAAACGACTTCGAAGCGGGGCTCGGCCGGAGTCCAGTCGACGCAGGTAACGTCGGAGAGGAAGTTGAAAGCGCATTCGCGATCATCGCGCAGAATAACGCACGCTTCGCGAAGGTGGGCGCTGTCGAGATAGATCGTCATCTCGTCACGGTCGAACTTGACTCCCTGGACTGCAGCGGGGTTCCACGCGGTTAGGCACGCCACGGCGGGGTGGCTTTTCAACTCCT
The DNA here is from genome assembly GCA_003225555.1 of Acidobacteriota bacterium. Classification (GTDB taxonomy): domain Bacteria; phylum Acidobacteriota; class Terriglobia; order Terriglobales; family Acidobacteriaceae; genus Sulfotelmatobacter. The sequence continues at coordinate 43,201 of QIAM01000065.1, forward strand.
CAAGATCCGTAATGGCGGGGGAGAGGGCCATCAAAAGTCCTCCCGCTTCATCGAGGCGGCGCCCCAGTCGAGCACGCCTTTCTTCCATACATAGAAGAAGCCCACGAGAAAGATGCCGATGTACACCAGCATTTCCCACAGCCCGAAGTGCTTCAGATCGCGGAGAATAATGGCCCAGGGATAGATGAAAACCGCCTCTACATCGAACAAAATGAAGAGCATGGCAACCAGATAGAACTTCACGGAAAAGCGCTCGCGGGAGTCCCCAATCGGGGTCATGCCGCACTCGTAGGGAGAAAGCTTGGCGCGGGTAGGTTTACGCTGTCCGATAAGCCAGGAAAGCACGACAATCGCAGTCGCAATACCGCCGGCCAGCAGAATGTGAATCAAAAACGGCAGGTAGCGTGCGAAGTAATTGTCGGGCATAGGACGAGGTATATATAATTCACGCGAAACACTGCTTAAACGTTCTAGATTATGGGGTTAGAGTCGGGAGTGTCAAGGGAACGGGCCTGCATTTTGTCGATTTGGGGAAGAAATGTCGTGAGTGAGTAATCCGCCAATTTGGTAATTGAAAAAATGCGGCTTGGATGGTTGTCTGTTAGAGTCGGAGCGCAGGCCTGTTTGATTTTCAATTGCGAAATTGCCAATCACAAAATTAGAAATTATCTATGATTTTTGGCTTCAATACGGACGTAAAACACGGTGACACCATCTACCACGTGCAGAGTGAGGCGCGTGAAGGTGAGCTGTTGCTGCAGACGCAAGTTTTCGTGCGTGGACGCTGCGTGGGCAAGAGGGCAGTTTCCTACGCGGCCACGGCAGGGCAGGCACAACTCGGAGACACGCAGCGGGAGCAGCAGCTACGCGAGCAGCATCGCCAGGTGCTGGACGCGATCCGGGAAGGGAAGCTGGAGAACATTCTGGACCATCCGGAACCGGAGGCGCTGGCAGGGGTCAAGGAACTCGAAGTGCAATGGCTGAACGCTGAGTCGGTGCACGCGGATCGGAATTTGACCATGCAACTACGCGTCACCGAGGGCGGCTCGGCTGCGCCTGGCGCTCGCCTAACCTTTCGCTTTGCCCGGCGGGAAGCCGCTCCTTTCTATGCTCAGGCCGTCACCGGTGCTGGCGGCACTGCCGAAATCAATGTCGAAGTTGATCAAGCGGACTTGCCCGACTCTTCCGTCCTCGTTCAGGCGAACTACGAAGGCCGCACGGCCACGCGAAAGTTTCTTCTGCGACGAGCGGAATAGCTGGGCAGAGTAGTCGTAGATCAAACATACTTGCGTCCGGGGAACTAAACATACTTGTCATCCCCAGCGTAACGAGGGATCTCGGTTCTTGCCTGAGCCACCGGAATCGCCGGAGGACACTCCTGAACCCAAGCTCTGATAGCGAGCCTCCACCTGCGATGAAGCTCCAGATTAATGGCGAAGAGCGCAGTTTTGACGATGCTGCACCGTCATTCACGCTCGCGGCGCTTGTGGAGGTTCTCGGCGTGAAGGCCGACCGCGTGGCGTTTGAGTTGAATCGCGAGATTGTGCCGCGGGACCGCTGGGCCGAGACCAATCTTGCCGAAGGCGACCGGCTTGAGATCGTCCACTTCGTGGGTGGCGGCACGGCAAGTCCATCGCCTGGTCACTGCCAGGAACTCTCCTAGTCACCCCTGCTGCTCCGATTCTTTGCTTGACTCATCCCTTCCCATGCCTACAATGTTTCAAACATTTTGATCGCAGATTGTTTCAAACATTATTGGGGAATCATGCGGAATTTGTTTACATCGCGCGATGTCATGGTTCTGACCGGAATTACGGCGCGCCAGCTGCAATGGTGGGACGAGCGGGGAGTGGTAAAGCCGGAGCGGGAAGGGCACCGGCGCCTGTATTCGATGAACCATCTGACTGAGGTCGCGGTGATTTACGAGTTGCGGCGCAAGGGCTTCTCGCTGCAAGGCGTGCGCAAGGTGATGCGCTTCCTGGACCGCGAGTTCGGCAAGGGCTTGGCCGAGATCGTGAGCCGGAACTCCGAATACCATCTGCTCACCGACGGCAAACATCTTTACCTGGAAACGTCGGCCCGTCAGATCGTGGACATCTTGAAAAACTCGAGCCAGCCCATCCTGGGAATCTGTCTGAGCGATGCGGTGCGACAGGTGCGGGCACAGGTCGTCTCCCGGAAGGCGAATACTTCGGTAACTTCATCGGATTACCGCAAGCGTGCTAGAAAGGCTTCATAGGCAGGGAAGTTTGGTTCACGGAACACAGGAGGAAGACATGGTCGGCGAACTGGACTTGCTCAGTGAATGGATCCCGGAGCAGATGGCTCCTGGCACGGTTTTTGTGCTGGAAAACGCCGGAGAGGTTGGCGAGAAGGAAGATCCCTATTGGGCCGTGCTCTCCTGCCCATCGTGTGGCATGCTGGGCCTGATCACGCGCAAACAGATCAACGGACTCCTGCCGGTGATTTGCGGCTCCGAGAGTTGCTCGGCACAGTTCTTTATTCGTGACGCCGAAGTCGTGGTGCGTAAACCGTTCTAAGGTCGCAGTCTCTTGTCAAAACCAGAACGAATAACAAAATTACAAGCAGCAGAACGCCAACTGACGATAGCTACGGAGCCGTACTTTCGCGATTCTGATACCGTAAAATTCATTCTTTGGTCGCAGCTTCCTACAACATCATTCGCGACCTATCTAAGCAACTGGGTGCACCAGCCATGGCCATTAAGGATTTCTTGGTGACCACTGTCTCGCCGTCAAAGCAGAAGCAAGTAGCGGACTGGATTAACAGCTTCGAGAATTTCTTCAAACACACAGATCGTGACCAAACAACGAGATCGAGTTCAACTCTGCGATAACGGAACTGATGCTCATGGATGCTTGGGCACAATATGAAAGACTCGGCGGAAGCCTCTCAGAGGCTGGAAAAATATTCAAGCTTTGGTCGGGCAACCTTAAGGACAGTGCCCCTGAGGTGATTGAACGTTTGGCCTCTCTGCTCAAAGGGCTTGGAAAGCAGCAATTCTACGAAGTGCTAACCGCTTGGATGCGGTCTGGAACGGCGCAGCCTTCGCGTTAACCCTTCCCAGCTTTTGCACCGCTTAATTCGACCGGAACCTGCTCCACAATCTCAATCCCAAACCCCTCCAGCGCAGCAACCTTCTTCGGACGGTTCGTAAGCAGACGGATTCGCCTCAAATTCAGATCGGAAAGAATCTGCGCTCCGATGCCGATTTCGCGCTGCGTTTGTCTTTCGTTGTCGAGCTGGGAAGGTAGTTTGCTGCTGCCGCGGTGGAAGCTCAGCGCATTGCGCTCCCCAGCGCGCTCGATGGAAAATCCCTTGGAAGTCTGGTGAAGATAAATCAGTGCACCGCGTCCCGCCGCGGAGATGCGCCGCAGTGCGCCGTCCAGCGTGGCATGGCATTCGCATCCCGTCGAGCCGAACACGTCGCCCATCAGGCAGTGCGCATGCATGCGCACCAGCACGGGAGAATCGCTGTGCTCAACATCTCCGCGAATCAAGGCAACGTGCGATTCGCCGCCGTCAATCTCGCTCTCGTACGCGATGAGGCGGAACTCCCCGAAATGCGTATTTACTAGGGCCTCGCCCACCCGATGCACATAGCGCTCGTGGGCCATGCGGTAGCGAATGAGTTCGGCCACGGTCAGCATCTTGAGCTTGTGCTCGCGACAGAACTCGGTCAGGTCGGCGATACGGGCCATGCTCCCATCGTCCTTCATGATTTCGCAGATGATTCCGGCTGGAACCATCCCCGCCAGTCGCGCCAGATCGACCGAAGCCTCAGTCTGCCCGGCTCGCACCAGGACGCCGCCCTTCCGCGCCCGGAGAGGGAACACATGCCCGGGACGCGCCAGGTCGGCGGGCTTGGTAGCAGGATCAATCGCAACCTGGATGGTACGGGCCCGGTCATGGGCCGAAATGCCGGTCGTGACACCGGTTCGCGCGTCAATTGCCTCGCAGAACGCGGTCCCGTATTGAGAAGTGTTTTCCGCGGACATGGGCCCAAGACGCAGGTGTTCGAGGCGCTCCTCGGTCATGGTCAGGCAGACCAGTCCGCGCCCATACTTGGCCATGAAGTTGATGGCCTCGGGAGTAACTTTCTCCGCGGCCAGAGTCAGATCACCTTCGTTTTCACGATCCTCGTCGTCGACAATGACGATCATGCGTCCTGCGCGGAATTCCTCGATCGCGTCGGGAACGTTGCTGAATGGCGATTCGGGGCTCATCCTGAGCGCGATTGTAGCAAAAGGAGCCCTACGAAATCGTATCGAGTCAGGACAACGCCCGTAGGTTGACAGTGATCTTATCCGGACTAGCTAAGAACCAGTGCCACCGAAAGTGCGGCAATCAACAACTTGACGAGCCATCCCATTGCGTAGGAGGCCGCAATCGGAGCAGACAATTTCATCCAGATGCTGTTAGCGACGAGCATCGGCAGAGGCGCCACGAACACATAGCCACTGCCAACCCGAAAGTTGAGCGATAGGACAAGAGGTGGTGGTGAACGCAGACGAAGTCAAACACGCCGCAAGTGAGGAAGGGTAGCGCGGTCGACCACGCAATCGCTTTCGACTCTCCCTTGGCCCCCAGGAAACCGCCAGATTTCTGGGTGTCTGTCGAAGCGCTTATATAGAAGATCGCCCATGAAGAGCCAATCCGTCATGGACGACACGATTCCGCCGGTAATACCGCGAGTGCGAAGCGAGTCCAACTCATAGGCGCTCCGTCGGAGACTGTAGCCTACACTCGGTATCAAACAGCGCCACTTCGGCAGAAAACTTGCCCAGGCAGGAAGGTTCAAGCGCCGAGTTCCCGCTCGGCACCGCGAAACAGAGCGCGCAGAGTCCGGATTATCCCAGCCGATCAGCATGATGATCATGAGGGCAAATGCTGCTGCAATCGTCCCCGCTATGTAAAGTTGTCGCTTCGCCAGCCAGGTCAGACCTGCCGCCAGAACATCCTCAGCCAGGCTGAGCATGACGTTGGAAAACGCGGAAACGGTAGAGGGAAAGACAATCAGAGCCAGGCAAAGAACAACCGATCGCTTACTTGCGCACATCAAAAACATCCTGTGCGCAATAGTGTAGGGCGGACGTTGGATGCAAAAAACGAAGGCCGGGTATCCCGGAAGGATGTTCCGGATCCCAGCCCACGTCTTCCATCAACTTGTGGTTAGATTCTAAGTTCGAACCCTGCTCGCTGTCCGTTAGTTGCCGGTGTTCGAAGCTGCGGTTGTCGGAGCGGCAGCCGGCGCCTGATTCCCAGCCCCAAATCGCGCCAACCGAGGGAAGAACGGCGTGACTTCAAACGGCATCTTGTCGCGCGCCGAGGTGATCGCGACCGGAGCCGTCTTCACCATCTCCGCCTTGTCGTCCCACGGATTGATCTTCACGCGCCCGCCCAACGGCAGGGCCGCGATCTGATCCAGTTTGTTCATATCGAGCGCCGGACCCTGCGTTGCCAGAGCGCTCAGCCGGTTGACTGCGCCTGCCTCGGCCAGCGGATTTCCCAAGTGCGTGGTCAGCAGCGCGTTAAGCTGCCCCGCACGTATCTGCAGCATCTTGAGGAACAGCCCGACGTTGTCTAACTTCTGTGCGTAAGGCGAGTTCTTCAGAAGATCCACAGCCTTTTTGTCGGCCGCCTGCTCTTCTTCCGGGATGTGCTTGAAGCCCAGGTTCTGATACGTGGAATCATCCGAGAACAGCATGCGGTCGTTGAAGGCATACTTGCTGCCCAGATTGTGTCCGAGCACGATGTGCGCCAGTTCATGCGATAGAACAGCCGCAAGGCTGGCCTCATCCGGAAGCACGTCCACCAGGCCACGGCTGATGACAATGGTGTTGCCCACGCTGAAAGTCTCCAGGGGCGCCGTCAGCAGCACGCGCGTGCGCACCGGCCGCGGCAGATCGATGTTGTTGGTGACCTCCAGGTTGTTGACCACGGTCTGGAGAATCCGGTCCACGTCGCCTTCAGGCGCGACCAGCCCCGCACCGGTCAGACGCTCAATAACGTTGTCTTCCGCCTGCTGCTGCCATACTCGCTCAGCCTGCAGGGGAGACGCGTCTTGCGCCGTCGGACTCTCGTCCTTCACCGAGTCCACGCGGATCTGAGTCAATTCGTCGGCCTCGCCACCCTTCTTAAGGTCATAGCCCCAGATGCGCGTCTGCGCTTTAAAGGCCAGCCTGTTCTTTACTCCAGCGCTGAAGTCGCCTTCTTCGCTGTAAATATAGGACGGGACCCAATATCCCGGCACCAGATTCAGGCGCCAGCTATCCATGTGGAAGAAAAACGTATTCCGCCCCGCGCGACTGTACGTTCCATTCAAACGCACAATGTTGAAATCCTGATCCTCAACCCAGATGCGCCCCAGGAAGCGGCCTCTGCCCGCGTCCTTTTTCGGCGTAATGTCAAACACCAGGCAACGCACGTCGCCCAGGAACTCGCGCCGCACGTAGTGAAAGTCGTAGTGCGCGCGGTCGAAGTCGGTGCGGTCCGCATAAACCATCCAGGAAAAGCCCATGGGCTGGTACTGCACCTTGTAGAGCTTCTGGAAGCCGCCCAGCAGGCGGTTCTGCATGGTCTTTTCTTGTTCTTTCAGATAGTCCGTACGATCCGCGGTCTCGCCCATATCCATGCGGCCGAGGAAATAGCGGTCGTCGCTCGGAACCGGACCCAGCTGGGGATCCGCCGTCAGATTCTGCAGATAGGTCTCGACCACGGGCGTGCGGTTCGCCAGCATCTTGATCAGCCCGTGCTCCCGTTCGATGAACAGGTTCACCACCTGGTCCATGGTCGTGGGCGTTGCCACGGGCGGCGGAGGCGCCTGCGTCGGCTGCGGAGCCGGTGCACTCGCTTGCGGTTGTGCCGTCTGTGTGGCATCGTTCGCCGCCGGCTGTGCGGACGGTTGTGGTCCCCCCGCTTGCTGCGCGGCTGCGCTCATCGCTACCAGCAGAGCCGCGGTTGTCATCCAGTTCCAGGTTCGCATGACTCTCATCTCCAATTTCTGTGACCCAGTTTTCTTACCCGAATCGTTGACTTCGCCAAGTTCAGCTGCGGAAACTTGCGTCTCCGTATTTCCAAAATCATTTAGTACGCCATCTGGAACACGACGTGTACGATCGCCGTCGAATCCACCGGCTGCCCGTTGCGCAACGCGGGCTTGAACCGCATCTTGTTCGCCGCCGCCATCGCGGCTTCATCCAGCCCATGACCTAGACCGCGCACCACTCGGTTCACGCGTAGCGCGCCGTTGGCGCCGAAATTGACTTCCAACAGCACTTCGCCTTCCAGCTTCAGACTGCGCGCTTCATCCGTGTATGCCGGATTCGGCTTGTACGTAATCTCCACCGGGGTGGTTGGCGGTCCCGTTTCCAGCGGCGTCACCTTAGGCCCGCTGTTTTGCGCGACTTGCTGAGAGCCAAAGCCTCCGGTCGAAATTCCATTGCCACGCCCGTTGCTGCGTCCGTCGCCATTGCCACCCGTGGCGATGCCATTTCCAAAATCGGCGCTGGCCACTGTTCCTTTAATTCCTTTTGCCCCCCCCGTTCCGTTGCCCTGTCCCGGGCCGACCGGCATGTCAAAGCCTCCGGCTGCGGCCGCGTAGAGCTTCGCGCCCTGCTTGCCTTCGCCCTTCAGGCCATTAGGATCGCCAAAGCCACCGGTCTGCACCTTCTGCACAGCCGCATTCACCGTCGGAACTTGCGAGCTGCCGGCATTGAAATCTCCCGTATGCACCAGCTGCGGACGCGCTCCGCCTGCCGCCACCATCTTCAGCTGCGGAGCCGCAAACTGGTTTACCACTACCTTCGGAGCATCTTCCGGCCGGAGCGGTTCGCGCCTCACCTCGCGCGGAACCACCAGCTTCGGTTGCTCGAACACTGGCAACCTCACCGCGGGCAGCAGCTTCTTCATCGGCGGAGGCCGCTTGATCGGCTCCGGTACCGGCCTCAGGGCCGGCATGGGAATCAGCTCGGTCACGTGGTAGTGCCTCAGCTCCAGCCGTTCCGGTATCAGTAAATTGAGATTGATGGCGATCAGTAACAGCAGCACCACCAGGCTGTAGCTGGCTGCCAACGCACGCCGGTTAATCTTGCGTTCGGGCAGCAGTCCTAATTGAAATCCACGTTGAGCCATTGCATTTCTCTCCATGGGGACCCAGCGGGGAGAGGCCGGGACTTGGAGTCTCAAAAATACGGGAGATAGGACAGGGGGTAAACGTGTCCACGGCTCTTGACCTTAGGTAACCAGGCAGATGACGCTTTCGGGAAACAGCCCAAAACAGGCGAGGGGCGCGCCGTACGACCGATAAAACTCGGAACTGGCGGCAAGAACAGCCGCAAACACCCAAAACTGCACGTATTTGAAAATGGGGATTGGCGTTCCGACTTTCGGCAACATCCGGTGATTGCTGCTATCGGGAATGACGCCGTTCCTCAGGCAAAGTGAAGAGCCTGCCGGTGAGTAACTTTGGTCTCAAGCTGACAGGTTCTGGTTTGTTGGGCCGGCTGTCGCACACTTTCCCGGATCTACTTAGATAGAGGCTCTATCGAAACTTCCTTGAAGTAAACCTGGGACCCGGGATGGTTTTGAAGACCGATGTAGCCCGAGTCCTGCCGCCGCCCGCGATCGGGATCAGAAGATCTGGGATGTTTCGGTGGCACTGGCTGTCCCTCCGTAAAGTCGGTGACTTTTATCCCGTTGAGATACACAATCGTGCGCGGCCCATCAATCGTTATCTTCAAAAGATTCCACTCGCCAATTGGCTTGATCGGGCGCGCCAGAGCTTTTGTGAACGTGTAAAGCACGCCGGTGCATGAATAATCGTCGGGCCAGTCGCCAATTTCAACCTCGTAACCCCGGTTGACCGGCATCCACGGCTCTGTTGGCGGTTTAGGTATGCGAATGAAGACTCCAGAATCTGATTGCTTCCCAGGGAGCTTGAAGACAACGCGAATAGTCGCATGTCCAATCTTTTCGTGCGCGTACCAAAGCAGACCCATTCCACCGCGTGTCTTCATCATCCCGTTTTCTACAACGAAAGAGCCGGGACCGACGTGTTGCCAGCCGTCAAGGTCCTTTCCATTAAACAAAGCCCGCTTCGAATCTTGAGCCCATAGGGCAGGCGTAATCGCGACGATGAACAAGGCCATCGCCATTCCAAGCGTATTAGACTTCCGCCAATAGCCTGGGATCATTGGCCCTTCTCATGTTGATGACGGCTCCATGAATCAGTATCACGGGGTATGACATCGAGCGTCAATCTGCGCATGGCTCGATTGATCCGCAACAATTGGCATTTTGCATGCATGCCGGGTACTGTCTTAAACACCTAAGCCACTACCGCATGCCGCCCTTGCTTGACACCGCATTCCGGGCGGTGCTACAAGGCGCAAAGCACCCGCAACCAGCGACTGCATCAGGAGTTTCGAATGGGCGGACAAGGAATGGAGCGTCGGGAAATCCTCCGCTTCATCGGCATTGCGTCTGTGGCTGCGACCTTTCCTGGATTCCATCAATGGGTGTTCGCTTGCGCCCATCATCAGGCACCGACTGCCTCGGCGACTAATACAAGTGCTTACAACCCGCTTTTTTTCTCTCCCCAACAATTCAAAATGGTTGAGCATCTCGCCGAGATGATCATCCCGGAAGACGACACTCCAGGAGCAAAGACGGCGGGCGTGGCGGAGTTCATCGATTTCATGGTGGCCAACCGAGTTCCGGTGAGTGCATCCCGCGACGTTCGTTCGACCGAGGATGCCATTGAATTAGGAAATGAGACGCAACGCCGGTTTCTGGCAGGGCTCTCCTGGATGAATGCACGCAGCCATTCAGAATTTGGCCGAGAGTTCATGGACTGCACTCGCGAACAGGAGAACGCTCTGCTAGAGGAACTGGCTTACAAGGCGAAGTTCAAGCCCACGATGGAGAGTGGTCGCGCGTTCTTTCAGATGATGCGGGATTACACGGTAGTCGGTTACTACACAACCCAGATTGGATTAGAGAGCCTGGGTTATCCCGGGCTGCGGACAGTATGGCCAAGGATGCCCGGCTGCCCGCATCGTGATGATCCCGAACACGCGAATCTTCGTGAACCGGAAAGTCCCGGTGCTTCGACTCCAACCGGCGAGAACTAGACAGGGAAGGCCAAAGGAGGGCTGGTTTGACGACAAGAATCTATGACGCAATTGTGGTAGGAACCGGCGCAGGCGGCGGTACTGCCATGAAGATCCTGTGCGAAGCAGGCCTGCAAGTGTGCGCCATCAACTCGGGTCCGCGCACCGATCCCACAGAGGATTATCGGCAGCACCGGCAAGTTTACGACCTCAAGTTTCGAGGATACGGCAATCCCCGGCGTCTCGAAGGCAAGGCGCACCAAGAGCCTTACTCGGTGGAAGAATCCGAATACAGCGAAGGCAGGGATCTGTTCGAACACGATGTTGCTTATTCCAACGCCCCTGGTACTGATTGGTATTGGAAGCGCTGCAAAGCGACCGGCGGGAAGGCCAACTTCTGGGGCCGCTCCTCGGCACGTTTCGGTGATATCGATTTCAAGGCCGCAGATCTCGATGGGTTCGGCGAGAACTGGCCGGTCGACTACGCGGAGATTTCGCGTTGGTTTTCGAAGGCCGAACGATACATGGGAGTAGCCAGCACCATTCAGAACCGGCCCAGCAATCCCGATGGCGAGTATTTGCCACCAATGCCTTGGCGTTGCATTGATTACATTATCCAGAAGGGCGCGGAAAGGATTGGGGTTCCCTATTTGCCGGACCGCTGCGCCCAACTGACGGTCGACCACAACAATCATCCTGCGTGTCACTACTGCGGGAATTGCAGCCGTGGGTGTGATGTCGGATCCTTTTTCTCTCCCACGTGGTTCACCATTCCGGAAGCCGAAGCCACTAAGAATCTCACGTTACTTTCGAACGCTCTGGTAAGAGGTGTGATTACTGACGAAAGCGGCTTGGCGAGAGGAGTCGCCTACATCGACCGCGGCACCCGGCAGGAAGTGGAGGTTTACGCCAAGGTGGTTGTACTTGCGGCTTCCTGCGTGGAGACCGCGCATATCATGTTGAATTCGAAGTCGCGCCACTGGCCTACGGGAATCGCGAATTCCAGCGGACAGCTCGGGCGCAATCTATGCGATCATTTGTACGGTTCCCCGGGATACGGATACTTGCCGAAGCTGCTTGGACAGCCTGCGACTCCCGACAATATTGCGGACTCTACGGTCGCCTGGATGCCGCGCTGGCAGAATTTGAAGAATCCACACGAAGAGAAATTTATCCGAGGCTACTCGGTTTACATGGGGGGCGGTTGTGGAGAGTTCCCGGGATACTACGGGCAGATCGAGGGATTCGGATCGCAATTCAAACGCGACATCAAGCGCTATTACCCGACCGGCATCGGAGCCCTGATCCAGGCACCCTCGCTCCCCAGCCCGGCCAACTATGTCGACATTGATCCGGACAAAAAAGACATTTTCGGAATTCCTCAACTCCGATTTCATTTTCAATGGGGTCAGAACGAGCTCCTGATGTGGGAACACTCAAAACGGGTGATGACGGATCTCTTCAAGGCAATGGGTGGAGCGATGTGGGGTATGGACGACGAGCCTAACCGTCCAGGAACCAGTTTGCACGAAACCGGAGTATGCCGGTTTGGAAATGATTCGAAGACGTCGGTTACGAACAAGTGGGCGCAGACTCACGACGTGCCGAATCTTTACATCTGCGACGCCAGCATCTTCCCTAGCCCGACCGATAAGACCACGACCATGCCAATCATTGCCTTTACCATGCGGACGTGTGATCGCATGCTGAACAATTTCAAGCAGGGCATTCACAAGCGCGCATAAGAGGTAAAAGTTGCCTTGGAGTAACACCTTCCATGATGAAGCGAACAAGTTCGCGACAACGTGTTCTGCCATGGCGCCTGCTATTTCTGCTGACTTGCGTCTGGCAAGTGACGGCCCAGGAGAACCACAAGCCCACCGTCGTCCGCGTTGATGCGGCGAACACACTTCACAAGATCCCGCGATCAATATTTGGCACATTTCTCGAACCGATCGGCAACTCCATCTATGGTGGTCTTTGGGCACAGATTCTCCAGAACCCCAGCCTTGAAGCGAATCTGTGGGAGGCCAAGCAAATTGCAGACATGGTTAAGAACCGTCCGGAATTAGCTCGAGCCTCAGGCATGGCCCTGCCATTACCCTGGGAGCCATTGGATTATGCGCAGGGTTCGCGCTACGCCCCCGAGTGGGACCACCCGGCAAACTCACATCAGTCATTGTTGCTTATGGCTCTCCCCGACGAGCAGACCGGTATTCGCCAGAAGGTTTACCTGCCACTCCGCAGCACGGCCAAATATGTTGGCAGCCTCTATTTGAAAACGTTGGAGGGTCCAAAGGAAGTTGAGGTCTCGATACACAAGAGAAATGAGAAGAGTGAGGTTCTCGCAGCTCAAGTGATACATCCTTCTGGTTCCGATTGGGGGCGTTACGAATTCGAGCTCGAAGTTTCACGCAAGCAATTGATGCCGCTCGAGGCCGCGGACTTTGTAATCGGGGCGAGCCACGGAACTCGGGTGCTGATTGACCAGGTTTCTCTCTTACCTGCCAATCATGTGGAAGGCATGGATCCTGAGATGATTGCGATGGCGCGTGCCCTGAGAACACCGATTATGCGCTTTGGCGGGAATTTCACGTCGGCGTATCACTGGCGTGATGGAATCGGTCTACAGGACCAGCGTGTCAGCGTGTTGAATACTGCCTGGGGGATGCCTGAGTACAACCAGTTCGGTACCGACGAGTTCCTTGCGTTTTGCCGTCTCATCGGGGCGCAGCCCCAGATTGCGTTGAATCTCGGCACCGGCACACCGGAGGAAGCCGCTGGGTGGGTCAAGTATGTCAATTCGCGGTGGGGTGACCACCGGGGAGGGGAACTCTGGGAACTGGGGAATGAGCTTTGGGGCAACTTCCAAGTTGGATATCCGACCATATCTGGCATCGCAGGGCGCACAAAAGACTTCAGCACGGCTGTGAAGCAGGTTGATCCCAGGGCGCAGTTGATTGTCACGGGTGCGGATCCCGACAAATTCAAAGACTGGAATGCCGCTCAGCTTTCCAATGCTCCCGTTACCTTTCAGTATCTTTCCACGCATTTCGTCGTGACCACTGGAGAAGTCGTATCCAAGAATCCATCTCCAGACTTCATTACCAAGTCTACTTTCGCATTGCCCATCGGTATCGAGCGGCACCTCCAGGAGATGCATGAGCAGTTTCAGCACTCGCCCGGCAGAAACTCCATCAAGACAGCGTTCACGGAGTGGCTTTTCTGGGCGCCCGATGACACGTACCCGCGATACGACAACATGGGAGGCGCGGTCGCGGCCGGCGGATTTCTCAACATGCTTCTGCGCAATTCACAGATCGTCCCCATTGCCGATATGACAGGGATCATCGAGTTTGGTGGTATCTGGAAAAAGCGCGGACAAGTCTACGCGGTTCCCGCATATTGGGCCTTTCGAATGTACTCCACCGCCGATGCTACGAGGCTGGTAGACACGACTGTGGAGGGAGAGACTTACGATGTGGAGCAAGGCTCGGTACGGATTCCGACGATTCCTAAGGTGCCCTATCTCGACGTCGTCGCGTCACTCAATGACTCCGGCAACAGACTGACTCTTTTTTGCGTTAACCGGGATACTTCGCGTGATCTGCAGACGGACATCAAGATCCTAGGCTTCGCAGGTGCCAAGCCAGCCGTGGTACACGCACTGAGCGCGGAGAGCATCTACGAAAAGAATGACGAGACCGCTCCGGAGCACATCCTTCCCCACGAGAGTTACCTCGACGTAAATTCTGACGGGTTCCAATACACATTTCGTCACGCCAGCGTCACGGTCGTTGCACTGACGCGGGCAGGAGTTCATTAGAAATAGCAGGGCAAGACTGAGGAACGACTCCGTTATTCTCCCGGCAAACGTTCTCTGGGCAGCCCTCGGGGCGCTTCGGACGCACTAATACAAAAACACTACTTTTTTTCTTGACAACCCACCCGACTCCCGAATAATTTGACCCAACGGGTCAGAAAACGTTTACGCGTTACCACATTTCTGCGTGTAATCGCCCCGCTGCTGTGCAACGGCAAGCGAGCCATTGGGGGCTAAGATGAAGAGAACCTACCTTGTAGTGGGGCTTCTTTCAGTTCTCGGGTTGGGCATTCCGCTTTTTGCGCAACGATCCGATCGAGGAATCATCACCGGCATCGTCACCGACTCGTCGGGTTCCAGTGTTGCGGGCGCAACCGTCAAAGTCCGCAATGAAGGAACGGCTGTCGAGACCGTCCTCACCACGAATGATGCTGGAGCCTATTCCACCCCGCCGCTAGTGTTGGGCAGTTATTCCGTTACCGTCGACCATACCGGATTTAAGACCTCGGTGAATTCCGGCGTCCAGCTTCAGGGGGCAGAAACGATTCGCAAGGACGTTACTCTGGCAGTTGGCGCCGTTTCCGAGACGGTTGAAGTCAAAGCCGGGGCGGAGCAACTCAACGTTACCACGCCCGATGTCAGCCACGTCGTGGACGAGAAGTATTACCAGGATCTACCCACCATCACTGCCGCCGATGTTCGCCTTGCCGAGTCCATGTTGCAGATTCAGCCTGGCTATCTCCCCATGAAGCCGAATGGCGATCCGATGTTCCGCGGCAGCCAGTTCAACTCGCGCATCAACGGCGGCCAGACCATGGCGACGGAGAATTTCTTCGACGGCGCCGCCTTTGGTTACGCGGTCGGTCACCAGCAGAGCCATGAAAGCACGCCACCTCTCGAAAGCATTCAGGAGATGAAGGTTATTACCACCACCTATACCGCGCAGTATGGCCACACCAGCGGAGGATTCATCGAGTACACCTCGAAATCGGGAACGAACAAGCTTCACGGAACCGCCTATGAGTACTTTGCCAACGATGCGCTCAACGCACGCGGGTTTTTCGACGCAGATTGCAACTCGGTAACGGGCGTATGTACGCCCCGTAAGAAGACCCCGCTACGCAATAACAGTTTTGGGTTTACGGCAGGTGGTCCAGTTGTTATCCCCAAGATCTACAACGGTCACCAGAAGACATTCTTCTTTACCAATTTTGACTGGGCCCGTCTGCGTTCAGGTGTCTTGCCGGGATTCGGCAACACCACACCGACTGACGCGTTCCGTGGCTGCATCCTTTCCACAACCGGGGTTTGCGATTTCAGCGAATATGCGGGACAGATTTATAATCCTTTCAGCACAGCGACGAATCCTCAACGCGATCCGTTCATGTGTGACGGCGCGCTTAATCCGATCACTCCCAACCCCGACGGAACCCAGACCGGCGGAACACCCTGTAACAAGATTCCGACCTCGCTGATCAGCGGTGCATCGAGCAGGATAGCGGCTCTGATGGTTCACCCGGATCGGGCAGGAATCGGTAACAACGTTGCGGGTAATCCAGCCGGTGACCAGACCTGGCTGTTGAACGCCCGTAACATCGAGTTCCGAGTAGACCACAACTTCACGCCCAATTTCCGCATGAGTGAAACGTTCTACTGGAACCATAGGCCGTCCATCCGCAACTGCGGCGAAGTGGCGGGCTGCACGACGCAGTTTGACGGTGAAAAATCGCCTCAAAAGAACACAAACTACTACGGGAACGGCTTTTACCAGCGGATTGTTACGCACCATACGCACACCCAGTTCGACTGGATTATTCGTAACAACCTGGTGAACCACAGCACGATCGCCTGGGATCGCTGGTTTATGGGTGGAAATCCGTTATCGGCAGGGGCAGGCTGGCCCAACATACTCTGGAATGGGCTTCCTGGAGCAACTCAGCCGCAGGGCGTTGGAGGCCTGGTGACTCAGGACGCAGGACCGCCATTGATCGACTTTGGAGGTGACAACCACCCGGAGTACAACTCACTCGGCACGTACGGTTGGGGTAAGTTTGGCTTCCTGACAAACAATCGTTGGCAGTTCTCCGATGACCTGTCGTGGGTAAAAGGGAAGCACACCATCAAAGTCGGGGCTGAATACCGTTGGCACCAGTTCCCCTTCGTGGGCTGGGCAAACTTCGCCGAAGCCGGTGAGTTCCGCTTTGATCGAAGAGGGACAGCCGCTTACGATAGCTCGAACAATCCCGTCCCTGGCACGGGGGAAGCATTCGCCTCTTTCTTGCTGGGACAGGTAGATTCTTCAACTCAAACTCTGCCTTTCCATCCCATGTTTTACGAGGCGTACACGGCACCATGGATCAACGACGAATTCAAGGCCACGAGTCGACTCACACTGACGTTCGGGCTGCGGTTCGATTATCAGTTCGCGCGCACCGAGAGCCGTAATCAATACTCAACTTTCGATCCCAACACAACGAATCCCGGAGCTGGGAATCTTCCAGGTGCCGTGATCTTTGCAGGAAAATGCGCGGGATGCAGTGGACGCACCACGTTTGAAAACCCGAAGCATGATGCCTGGGGTCCGCGGCTCGGGTTCGCTTATCGTCTCGGGGACAAGACCGCAATCCGAGGCGGCTACGGAATGTATTACTCGGGGATCTCGTTTGATCAGTTTATTGGCCAGCCGACCATGGGCTATACGTCGAATCCGACCGTTTCGAATATATCTAACGGGCAATTTCCGGCGTTCCAGTTCGACAACGGCTTCCCAAACTCGGATCCGGCTTGCGGCGGGCCCTGCATTAAGAAGCCGCCCTTTATTCTTCCGACGATTGCGAATAACGGCTCGGTGATAGCTGTCGCCAAGAATGGATTGACGCTACCGCGCTACCAGAACTGGTCGCTCACATTTGAACGGGAACTCACTAGAAATATGCGCCTGGACATCTCCTATATAGCGAACCGCGGAACGCGCCTTACGGCGGACTGGCAGAAGGCGGGTGTCGGAGCAAACATGAATGATCCTGCCCTGCTGACGAAATACCCTGGCATTCTGGGTAAGGACATCACCGATCCAGCCGTTGTGGCGGCTGGGATTACTCCACCTTATGCCGGTTTCGCGGGAACCGCGGCGCAAGCTTTGCGACCGTTCCCGCAGTATCAGAATATCCTGTGGCGAGACCTTCCGATTGGAAGCAGCATGTATAACGCCTTAGAGGTGGTGGTAGAACAGCGCGTCTCGCGTGGACTCCAATTTCGTGTGGGCTACACTTACTCGAGACTGAACAACGATGGATCCGAAACTGGACAAGGTGGCGATGGCACGAACGGTAGAGTTCAAAACCCGGCGTGTCCGCATACTTGCGAGTGGGGACTCAGTCAAGACGACACGCCCCATGTGTTTCTCGTAGGTTTTACGTATGAGTTGCCTGGCGCTAAGAGATTTAAGGGTGCGAGCGGGGCGCTGCTCGGTGGTTGGAACCTGAGCGGGATTTTGCGGTATGAAAGCGGGCGGCCTCTAAACATCGTAACGGACAACGGCGCGTTCGGTGGGATCTTGTTCAACGGCCAGAGGCGTCCGGATCGGGTAAAGGGAAAGAGTGCGATAGCGAAGACTCAGGGTTCCTTCTACAATCCGCTTCGCCAAAACTACTTCAACGTCGATGCATGGTCCGATCCTACAGGGCCGTTTGGCAATGCACCGCGCGCGGACGGAACAGCCCGCGGCTTCCCGACGTACAGCGAAGACATGAGTCTGTTCAAAGTTCTTAAGCTTCGTGAACAGCTCGATATGAAGTTCGAAGCAGACTTTGGCAACATCTTCAACCGCACGGACTTCTGCAACCCGAATACCTTCTGGACCCCTGGAAGTCCGAGTTTCGGGTCTATCGGTACTCAGTGCAACCAGCCGCGTTCGATTCAGTTTGGCTTGAAGTTTAGTTATTAGTGATAATGAGTGCCAGGCTTCGCCTATCGGAAATGGCGGAGCTTGGGAGCAATCGGTGACCGGCAGTTATCATAGGGGCAGGTTCTGGCGGATGGCTTCGTCCCCCGCAGCAGCCTTGCTATGCGCGTCCTTGCTCCTGAGCACAGCGGCCAAGCTGACAGGCGATTCACGAACTGCTCTCCAAAGGGCCGCCGAGTTGGTTCAGCAAGGGCGTCTGGACGAAGCTGACCAACAGGCACGCCTCGCGCTCTCCGATCCACAGACTCGGGCCGTCGCCTGTT
The DNA here is from genome assembly GCA_003225555.1 of Acidobacteriota bacterium. Classification (GTDB taxonomy): domain Bacteria; phylum Acidobacteriota; class Terriglobia; order Terriglobales; family Acidobacteriaceae; genus Sulfotelmatobacter. The sequence continues at coordinate 61,384 of QIAM01000065.1, forward strand.
CCGTCCTGGGCACAATTCGTTTTCAGCAGAAGCGACTGAAAGAGAGTGCCGACTTTCTGCAGGAGGCGATCCGTCTGGAGCCCCGCCTTGTAGGTGCCCGGCTTAGCCTCGCCGAGGTTTACACGCTTCAGCAGAAGCCGGAACTTGCGTTTGGGCTCTTTCGTCAAGTTCTGAAGCTGGATCCTTCTAATGCCAGTGCAAGGTTAGCTCTTGCACGCTCCGAAGCGGAGAAGGGAAATTACCGGCAGTCGCTGGAATTTGCGAAGCCTGCGCTTCCCGCGTTGAGGCAGTCCGCTGACGGATTGCTCGTCTTGGCGACTGACTACATAAGCCTTGACGATCGCGTTGGGACTGCCGGATTGGCCAGCGATTGGATCAAGATGGAGAACATCGCGCCTGCGTGGTCGATCAGGTTTGCGCTGCTGCTGGCTAAAGGTGGGATCGTTCCCGAAGCAATCGATGTCCTGGAAAATGCCAAACACAACCAGCCGGTCTCGTACGATCTTGCGTTCAATTTGGCGGGCATGTACCTGCTCAAAAACGATACCACTCACGCATTGGAGAATTATGACTTGGCCATCACCCGGAATCCGGTGTCGGTAGCTGCATTCCGCCAGGCCGCCACTGTGGCTGAGGGGCACGGTGAACTTGAGCGGGCCCTTTCCTACTGGATGAAAGCGAAGAAGCTTGAGCCGGAGAATCCTGAGATCCTTTTGGGCTTTGGCCGGGTCTGCCTGAAAATGGATCTACTGGATGACGCAGAAACCGCCCTGACGAGAGCGGCCGGTCTGCGGCCCGATGATCCGTCGTACCAATACACGCTGGCTTCTGCCAAGGTGGGGAAGAAGCAGTTCGAAGTGGCCCAATCCATTCTGGAAGGGCTCATTACGAAACAGCCGCAGGATGCGCATCTTCACTATGCCTTGGGCTCGGTCTTGTATCTGGAAGGGCATCTTAACGAGGCGGCAACCCATCTGCGCGAGAGTGTCCGCTTGCAGCCCGATCAACAGGCGGCCTACTATTACTCGGCTCTGGTGGCTCGAGATCAGGGAAGAGAGGCGGAAGCGATTCGACTCCTCGAGGAGTTGCTGCGACGGTACCCTGACCACGCTCTCTCCTGCGAGGTCTTGGGTGGGATGCTGATGAGTGCCCACCGGTATTCCGAGGCGCAGAAGAGCCTGCAAAAAGCTATAAGCCTGAATCCCCAATCCGTCAAGGCCAATTACCAGCTCGGATTGTTGCTCGCGCGCATGGGAGAGAAGGACGAATCAGACAAACAGCTTCGCCTTGCGCATTCGCTTCGTGTAGAGGACGAAACTAATTCTCGGTTGCAACTTCGACTATTAGATCCCGATCGATGAGCGTTGAATGACTTCTCGATGTTGGGCTATTTCGGTTCTGACGCTGGCTTTGATCGCTCCCGTCCTTGGGCAGAAGCAGAGCAGTTCCATCCCTTCCTTGAACGACATCGAGAGCGCGATCAAGCGCGATCCCGGAAATCCCACACTTTACGTGAAGCTAGGGCTGGCGTATTGGGACCGCAACGACTATGCGCACGCCCTTACCGCATTTCAACATGCGGTGAAGGTCGGACCGAGATCCGCCGAGGCGCACAACTGGCTCGGAGTCGCCATCCTGGAGAAGGCGGACTTACCGGGTGCGATCGCAGAATTCAGAAAGGCGGTGGAACTCGATCCGAAAAGCACGCGAGCTCAGACCAATCTCGGCTCAGCTCTTGCCAAAAGTGGAGAAACCAACGAAGCCGTTGAAGTGTTTAAAAAAGCGCTTGCGCTTGAACCAAACAGCTTGCCCGCGCATATGAATCTGGGAGTGGCTCTGCGTGAGAAGGGAGATGCAGATGCCGCGCTGGCGCATATTCGCCTCGTAGCCAATTCAGAGCCCAACAACCCAAACGTGCAATACCAACTCGCACAGACGCTCCGTCAAAACGGGGACAACCGTGGAGCGGTTGAAGCCTTTGAAAAGGCAGTACAAATCGATCCTGAGTTGAGGGAAGGCTATTACGGCCTCGGCTTAGCTTTGAAGAAGGAGAGCGCATTACTACCCAAAGCTGCTGCGTCTTCTGAGAGCCAGGCAGATGCCCTGTTCAAACAAGCCCAAGAATCCGCTGCGCGCGGTGACCTGGACTCCGCGAAGGAGAAAGTCAAGCAGGCGCTTCAACTGGATGATCGACACGCGGAGGCACATAACCTGCTGGGCTTCATCCTGGGGCAACAACGAGAGTTAGCGCCCGCCTTAGTTCATCTGGAGAAGTCTGTGGCTTTGCGACCGGAATCCGCGGATGCACACTACAACTTGGGAGTCGCGCTCTGGTACAGCGGTTCGATGGAACGAGCGCTCTCGGAATTACGCAGAAGTGTTCAACTCGAGCCCGCTTCCGGAACGACCGATGCATTCCTCGGCATGGCTCTTCGTGAAACGGGCGACCTGGGTGGCGCGCAACTCAGCTTGCAACGCGCTGTGGCACTCCTGCCTCCAGTCACGGCAGTGTATGTGGACCTTGCAGTTGTCTTCCTGCGTAAGGGTGAACTCGATCACGCGCTGGCGCAGCTACAGACTGGATTGAGTGCTTCTGCGGTTGGAGTTCCTCTGCCGGACTGGGATTCCGCCATTGCCGGCCTCCGCGAACTGCTGGCCAAGAGTCCCAACCGAGTTGATGCCCACAATATTCTTGGCCTGCTGCTTGGTCGAAAAGGAGCAAGCACGGACTCAGTTCTTGCGGAGTTTCGTGAAGCGGTGCGGCTGCGTCCCGATTTTGCCGAAGCCTATAACAATATTGGCTTAGTGCTTACGCAAATCGATGATGACGCTGCTGCAATAAAAGCGTTCCACGAAGCGCTCCGCCTCAGGCCGGATTTCGCGGATGCGCATGCAAATCTCGGCGCCGCGCTCATTTTGACCGATAGTGAACAGGCAATCGCGGAGCTTGAGAAGGCAGTGTCGCTCGCTCCGGACATGGTGAAAGCCCGTTTCAATCTTGCGGCGGCCTACGAGGCGAGCCCAAGCCACGGCTCGGCCAAGCAGATCGAGCAATTGCAGATCGTGATTGCAACTGCTCCAGATTTTCCAGGGGCACACTTGGCGCTGGGAAAATCGCTGCTCAAAGAGGGCAAGTTGACTGAGGCAATCACGCAACTCAGGAAAGCGACACGTCTGAACCCGCAAAGCGGTGAGGGTCATTATCAACTTGGTTTGGCCCTCGTACGAACGGGTCAGAAGGACGAGGCCGCTATCGAAGTAAACAAGGGAAGGGAACTCGCTGCCCTCGATGAACGCAATCAGACTGTAGCACTCGACATCGCCGAGGGTCGGGCCGCGCTCGACAAGGGAGAGAGAGAACAGGCCGCGGCAAAGTTCCAGCATGCGATCAAGATCAATCCCGAATCTCCGGACGCGCACCGCTATCTGGGGACGGTTCTCGAAAAACAAGGAGACTTGAAGGGCGCCTCCGGAGCGTATGAGAAAGCGCTGGAACTTGATCCGAGTGACACGGAGGCGAGAAAGAGTTTCGATCGGTTGATGCAAAGTCAGTCGGGAGAGGACGATCCAGCTCGAGTTGCAGAGGTTGAAACCTACATGCGGGAGAGCAAATACCAGGAGGTCGAGCCCGTGCTTGCTGACTATCTGAGGCTGCATCCCAAGTCGGCGTGGGCTTGGTATTCTCTTGGCTATAGCCAATTCGCCCAGAAGAAGGTGGGGGAATCTATTCAGTCCCTCGCTAAGTCCCTCCAACTTGATATCAAGAACGCCGAGGCTCACAAGATGCTCGGTCGCGACCTGATGCTGATCGGCAGGTTTGACGCCGCGCAAACAGAATTTGAGGAGGGAATCCGTTACAACCCTCAGGCAGCCGAGATTCGCTACAATTTGGGGAAGCTGTTTTCCATCCAGGACAACTGGCCGGCGGCACGAAAGGAGTTCGAGGAGGCTCTCCGTGTCGATCCTTCCTATGTTGAGGATCTGGATGCTCTCGGTCTGGCCCAAGAAGCGTTGGGCGACGACGTGGGGGCCGTGGCCAGTTATCAAAAGGCGATCGCGCTTAACGACCAGCGTAAGGGAAACTTCGCTGGGGCCCACGTAAACCTGAGTGCTTACTACAACCGGCTCGGCGATGAGCAGAAAGCGCAGGAGCACGCGCAGAGGGCGCTCGAGCTTGATCCCGGTTCCGATCGAGCCTGGTTTCAAAAGGCACGAGCGGATGAGCGAGGGGGCCATCTGGGAGATGCGGTGGAATCGATGAACCGCGCGATTGCCATCAACTCGCATGCGTCTTCTTATTACTACGTGCTGGCTGGGCTGTATCGCCGGCTTGGAAGGAAGGAGGAGACCCGAGAGGCGTTGGATGCGTTCACACGCCTCGATCGGGAGACGAGCGAACTCGAGAAGAGGCGGCGCGGGACTGATAGTCGGGCCAAGGGTGTCGCACCTCGAGCCGGAGAAGAGCATGAATAGCGGCTTCGGCCGTACTCGCCGCGATTTTCTGCAAACATTGGGCCGGGCAGGGATTACGCTACCTTTCGGCTTCCGATTGGCGATTGCGGTAGCCCCGAGCGCGCCTGTCGTATTCACCGACGTCACCGCAACTGCAGGTCTATCATTCGCCAAGAACGTGTCGGGCGCCGTAAGTAATAAACAGTTCTTGCTCGAGGAGATGGGCTGTGGGGCCGCTTGGTTCGACTACGACAGCGATGGTTGGCTGGACATATTTCTCGTAAACGGCACCAGTCTCGATCCAGTGGTGCGTGATCGTCCGACGAGTTTTCTATTCCACAACAATCGCGATGGCACCTTCAGCGATGTAACAAAGAAGTCTAGATTGACACACAGCGGCTGGGGCCAGGGTTGTTGTGTCGGGGACTACGACAATGACGGCTTCGACGATCTCTTTGTCAGCTATTGGGGACACAACGTTCTCTACCACAACAATGGAGACGGCACCTTCACTGATATCTCTGAGAAGGCCGGAGTAGCGGGCTCGGGCAGCGCCTGGGGCGCCGGTTGCTGCTTTCTCGACTATGATCGCGATGGTCATCTCGACCTGTTTGTCACGAACTACGTAAATTTCGAGCTTGAGCGGGCGCCGCGCCCCGGCCAGGCGCGATCCTGCAACTACAACCATATTCCCGTGCCTTGCGGTCCGGAAGGATATGCGGGCGGCACAAACATCCTCTACCACAATCTCGGAAATGGGACCTTTGCCGACGTGTCCGAGCAATCCGGCATTGCTCGTCCCCGCGGCCCCTCCAGCATGGTGTTCGTCAACCAGAATTGGCGTCCCACGGGCTCGTACGGGATGGGAGCGGCCTCTGCCGACTTCGACAATGACGGATGGCCTGACATCTACGTCGCTTGCGACACGGCCCCCAGCCTTCTCTACCGCAACAACCACGATGGAACATTCCGGGAAATTGCGGTCCCGGCCGGTTGTGCCTTTGATGAGAACGGCGTTGCTTTGGGCGGAATGGGAGTCGCTGTCGGTGATTACGACGGCGATGGTTGGCTGGACATTGTGCGAACGAACTATTCCGAGCAACTAACCACCCTCTACCACAACTACGGAACAGGGCAATTCGAAGACTCCAGCATTCGCGCGGGGTTTGGGGCAAACCGCAAGTATCTCGGTTTCGGCGTGGGTTTCCTCGACTACGACAATGACGGTTGGAAAGATATCTTTATCGCCAACGGTCATGTGTATTCTCAAATAGAAAACCGAAAACTCCACGTAACTTATCGACAGCCAAAGACCCTGTACCGAAACCTGCGCAACGGTCGTTTTGAGGACGTCAGCGCTCAATCCGGGGCGGCGATCCTGGCGCAGAATCTAGGGCGCGGCTGTGCCTGCGGCGATTTCGACAATGATGGGGATGTGGACGTCCTTGTGAATAACCTCGATGCTCCACCTACGTTGCTGCGTAATGATGGAGGAAACATGAACAATTGGATCATGTTCAAGTGCGTGGGCACTCGATCGAATCGCTCGGCCATCGGGACCCGTGTGATCGTTACGAGTGGTGAGCATAAGCAGATGGATGAGGTGATGAGCGGATCAAGTTACTACTCGCAAAATGACTTCCGCTTGCATTTCGGGTTAGGCCGCGCGAACAAAGCGGACAGTGTCGATGTTTCATGGCCTTCCGGTTTGAAGGAGACCTTCAAAGACCTTCCGGCGAACCACCTGTTCCTCCTGCAAGAGACTAAGGGTGTTCTCGAGAAGCGGAAATTCGGATAGCCAGCACGATGCGTAGAAGCTCCCGAGCAGGCCGTTGGTTGATCTTGTTTTTTCTTTTATTCTTGAGCGCGGGTGTCGCTGCGGCGCCCGACGTGACGTTCACCGACATCACGCAGGCCATCGCAGGAATCGCGGCTGCCGCCGGCGCCCTTGCGGCAGGAGCACTCCCGGCGCAGCCGAGTAAACGATTACTACACATCGCGATATAATCGCGTGGGCACTGCGAGGAGGAAACTATGACCGGGAAAAACAAAATATCACGCCGGCAGTTTGTGACTTCTGCTGCGGCCGTGGCTGCCATTTCATCGTTTCCGGCCCGGAGCGCTTTTGCGGTCGAGGTAGGAAAAGCGGCGACAAGCACGAGTTCGCCACAGACGTCCGTCACTCTGACCGACAATCCCGCCGGGAGAGACCAAGGCGTTGAAAATCTGAACAAATCGCCTCACGCCAAGCTCCGAAATGTCCCTGTACGCGCGGTGACGATCCAGAACGGATTCTGGGGGCAACGCCGTGAGATCAACGCCAGCAAGAGCATCCCCACAATGCATGATCTGCTCGAAGCCAATGGGCGCATGAACAACTTTCGCCGGCTTGTGGGCAAGAGCGACGCAGCGCAGCAAGGTCCCGTGTATTCGGACTCTGACGTCTACAAGTGGACCGAGGCCGTTGGCTTTGTGCTGCAATCGGGCGATCGTCCCGAGCTTCGCGCCAGTGCGGAGAAGGTAATTGGCGAGGTCGTGGCCGTTCAGGAGCCGAGTGGTTACCTGAACACCTACTACGTGGACGATCACAAATCGCTGCGGATGTCGCCGCAAACGCAGACCACCGGCCATGAGCTCTACAACATCGGGCACATGCTGCAGGGAGCGATCGCTTATTATCGGGCGACCGGGGACCGCAAGCTTCTCGATGCGGGCATCCGGTTCGTTGACGACTTTCTTCTTCCGAACTACGGTCCGGCTCCCAAAAAGCCAATCGTCTCCGGCCATCCCGAGATTGAGATGGGCTTAATCGAGCTCTACCGAATCACGGGCGATAAGCGGCAACTCGATCTCGCGGGCTACATCCTGCAGGGAGACAAACGGATCGAACTTCCCGAGCACCGAACCATCTACATGTTCAGCGGGACTCCGTTTACTGAGCGCACCAAACTTGAGGGCCATGCGGTTCGGGCCATGTATGCGTGCTGTGGGGCCACAGACTATTACATGGAGACCGGCGAGGACTCCTATTGGAAGTCTCTGAACACGCTCTGGAACGACATGACCACCACAAAGATGTACGTTACTGGGGGAGTAGGCTCACGGTCCGATGGGGAGGCCTTCGGTGATGCCTACGAACTGCCGAATTTCCGCGCTTATGGAGAGAGCTGTGCCGCCATCGGCAACATGATGTGGAGCTGGCGGATGCTGGCGGCGACTGGAGACGGTAAGTTCACCGATGTTATCGAGAGGGCGCTCTACAACGGCATAAACTCTGGGATGTCGCTCGATGGAACGACGTACTGCTATCGCAACCCGCTGGCGTTTGATCCGTCGACGGGAGATAAGATCCGTAATCCATGGTACGACACGACCTGCTGTCCGCCGAACTTGGAGCGCATCTTTGGGTCGCTGCCTGGATATTTCTACAGCACCCGCAACGACGGAATTTATGTGCATCTCTATGACAACTCGGAACTGGACTGGCATTTGGAAAATGGCACACGCCTGAAGGTCACGCAGAAGACAGACTATCCCTGGGATGGCAACGTGGAGATCGCGGTAACTCCAGCTCAGCCTGCGGATTTTGTCTTCTACCTGCGAATTCCGGGATGGGCCGAGAAGGCGCAAGTGGCGGTAAACGGCAAGAGTTTTCCCGGAGCGAAACCGGGCGAATATCTGGCGATACGGCGCCGTTGGTCGGCGGGAGATCGCATCCACCTGCTAGCTGAGATGACGCCTCAGGTGCTCGAGGCGAACCCACGAGTGGCTGATGACACAGGGCGGGTCGCTGTCCAGCGCGGTCCCCTCGTCTACTGTTTGGAGGAACTAGATCAGCCGAGCGGGGTGGACCTCAGCAATGTGGCGATAGAAGTGGGGAAGCAGCCTGAGTCCGAGTTTCAGAGCGAGATGAAAACAGACCTGCTCGGCGGAGTTCTCTTGCTCCGCCACCCAGGCGTGTCCTACGAGCGAAATGCGTCCGCGAGCACTCTGTATCCAAGGTATACGGGAGCTACCGCCAGGACTGCGAGAGTCCCACTCAGCTTCATTCCGTACTACGCATGGGCGAACCGGCAGGCAACCGCAATGCAGGTTTGGACTCCTCTGCTGAAGTCCTGACGTAAAGGACGAGTGGGCAAGAGATCGCTGGCGCTTACCACGCGAGACGCAGAAGTGACAGTCCATGCCGAGGCATAGGAAACTGCAGGTGTGCCACGCCCTTTTCGACCGATATCCATTCGGGAGAACCCAGGAGTTGTAGCTGTCCCGCTTGTTGCAGATGTTCATACTGGGCGGGGGAAAGCGACTGGGGCGATCCCAGTTCCTTCCATGCGGCAAACGCATTGCTGTGGTTGGAATCCACGCGAAAGTGCTCGATCACGCCCCGCGTGGTTCCTGCGGGAATGCCATCGATCTTGAGATCAATGGATGCAGCTGCTGCGCTAATGTCATCGTCATGATAATTCCAGATCAATGCCTCGACCTCGTGATCCTTCCGGGTGGCGATCACGTTGATGTCGGGCTGCCCCCGCACCCCGTTGCGCACAATGTCTTCCGCGGCCAAAGCGCCCGAACTCGTTGCTTTCACGCGCTCAGTTCCCAATAAGCCAAACATCCGGAATGCATTCAGCACAGGCTTGTCGATGCCGTTGGTGGCCAACTCGCGGAAGCCTTCAAATGGCGGTTGATTCTCAAATTCAAACGCCCAAGTCACCGCGCCAAGAAAGTCGCTGTGCTGCTCCTTGGCCAGCACGTAAATCTTGTCCAGCACTTCGGCCGTGTAAGCCGAATATAAGGGCCCGTTTCGATAAGAGTTCTGAGGATTGCTTTTGGCGGAGCACGCCGCGCAGCCTTCGGGGTCGGACTCGCCCAGCACGACCGGTGTGTGACGCCACTCCGGAAAGGATGCGACGACCTTGAACCCTTCTTCAATGGAAGCCAGTTGCCGACCAATTCCCATCTGCACGTGATCGCCCTGCCACGTGGGGGCACCTTTGGGATGGAAAGCGATGAAGTCCAGATGCGAACCAGTCCTCCCGTTCACATAGTTTTTCTGGTGAGCGCAATGGTCGAGGAACAGGCGCAGGAATTCGGTGGCCTTGGGAGAGGCGGGACCGGTGCTGTCTGGACCGCCAATACGTGCCTCTGGCAACGCCCGCAAAGTTGCATCAACCGAAAAGTCGTAGAGCTTGAAATATTCCTCTGGCGTTCCTTGCCAATATCCGATGTCCGGCTCGTTCCATACTTCCCAAAGCCAGGTCTTAACCTCGGCATCGCCATAGCGATCGCGTAAATGGCGGACGAATTGGAACACAAGGTCCGCCCACTTCTTGTAGTCCTTGGGGGGATATGCCCATCCCGTATAGATGCCGCCAACCGATTCGTGAGGAAAATTATGGCGATAAGGTTGGGGATGAGTCGGGAGCGCTTCCGGCATGAAACCGATTTCCACGAGCGGCTTGATGCCCGCGACGTGAAATGTGTCGAATATCTGATCGAGGATGGTCCAGCTGTAGACGGGCTTCCCGACTGCATCTTCCGTATAGACATTCGTCGAGCCCCACTTCAAAGAAGCAGATCCGTCGCCGGAAGTCAGCAGATTGTGTACGCGAACATGAACGGGCACCGGGCTGAGGGCTGACAGTTCACCAAGAAGCTTTCTTCCATTCGGAGCGTAGGTGTAGTTGGGTTCGTCATATCCGAAGAAGCTCCAGACCGGCGCGATTGTCCCGTCGGATTGATCGGCATGAATGCTAATGTTCACTTTCTCAGGAGGTTGCTGAGACCACGACAGGGCGCCACCGAGGAAGAGGAAGAGGAAGAGGAAGAGGAAGAGCAGCAGACCCACCAGAGCAGAAAATTGTGGCGTTGAGGTCGGTAAATCCGGGAAGATTCTGCGAATCATAGGATGCGTCAGCACGGTCACGGAATCTGTGTCACTGCAAGGTCAGCGTGAGCTTGGTCACTGATGCAGGCGGAAAGTGATAGTTAAGAACCTGCCCCTTGGTCTCGACCCCCCTGCTCTGCGGCACAATAGCCTCTCTCTGCTCAAACGTGTTATGGGCGTGGATGTCGGTCGAGGTGAGCGTGCTGGCTGTTCCTGACTTTATGGTTGCTCCGGGGATTCCGATCTCAGTTTCACAGGCTTGGCTCACATGCGGATTCACTGCCGTGAGCACCAGCACTTTGTCGTGAAGAGAGGCCGAGCCCTTGAGGCCGGCAAACGAAGCCGGGTTCGCGTCGCGCTGGTAGTGCACGCTGGGCGCGGAGAATACCGTGCGTAGAGACTGACCGCCCTGGTGTGCGGCGTACATATCGAACACATGGCCGACCGGTGTCACACAGAACTTGTCTTCATGCGCCAGGTAGAGGCTATTCAGGCAGTTGATCAACTGGGCACAATTTGCCATCGCGATCTTTTCCGGATGCTGGTTGAAGATGTCCAGCGTCATCCCGCTGAAGACCGCATCGCGCAGGGTCGGCGTCTGCTCCAGAATGTCGCCCGGCGTCATCTCGCTGCCCGGCCGGTACCACGGACCCCACTCGTCCACCACGAGCTTGATTTGGTGTTCACGGTCGATTTCGCCCATGATCTGCCAGTGTCCCGTGATCAGCGATTCCATCACTTCGCCCTGCCGAAGTAATTCGTACCAGTCGACCACATCAAACTTCAGCGCGTCTCCCTTACCCGCGTTCCAGTCGCGGGTGCTTCCACGGCTCAGATTCCACGCGTAATAGTGAAGGGCCAGGCCGTAAATCGAACGCAACTGGCCCGGTCCCTTGCGGACGATCTCCTCGAGAAAGCCGCGCGTCCAGTCCCAGCTATCGTCATTCGGTCCCGAGGCGATGAATGCCAATTCCTGTCCAAAGCTCGGAACCCAGGTGGTGAAGCGGCGGAATTCGACGGCGTACTCCTGGGCTGTGAAATTACCGCCGCATCCCCAGGATTCGTTCCCCACGCCCCAGAAGCGCACCTGAAAGGGCTCCGTGTTCCCCGACGCAGCCCGCATCTCGGCCAGGGTTGTGCTACCTGCGGGCGAGTTGCAGTACTCCACCCAGCGATAGAACTCCTCGGCGGGAAGGCTGCGAAGATTTGCTGCAAGATACGGTTGGCTGCCAACTAATTTGCAGAAGTGGACGAATTCATTGGTTCCGAAGTGATTGGGATCGTACTTGTGATTGGGGGGAGAATTCGGCGGTTCCACTTGTTCCCAAAAGTTCGTGCGCCGCGGACGCTTGTCAGCGGGGCCGATGCCGTCGCGCCAATCGTAACTGTCGGCAAAGCATCCCCCGGGGAAGCGAATGACCGGAGCCTTGATCTTTCGCATCTGGTCGACTAGTTCTTTGCGTATGCCGTTCACGTTGGGAATGCTGGACTTTTCGCCCACCCAAATGCCGTCATAAATCACGGCTCCTAAATTCTCGGTGAAGTGCCCGTAGATGTTCGGGGAAATAGCTCCCAACGGTTCGTCCAGCAAAACTTCCACTCTGCAATTGCGTGCGGAAGATCCGCTCGCAGCGAAAGAAGAGTACTTGGGAACCAGCAGTAGTCCTGCCGTCAGAAGGCCATTTCGCAGAAACTCTCGACGTTCAATCATGCTTCACCCGGTTTTCAGCTGTTAACTCGACCATTGCAGCACGGTGTACGACCGGGCCGGAACCTCGAACTTCGTACGGCCTGAACCCGTTGAAGGTTTATCCAGTGGTTGTGGCTGCACGCGTTGAGGAGCGTCGAAGCTGTTGACAGCCTTCAGATCGTTCCCGGTTAGCACCCATGAAGCGAGCACTTGCTTGCCGGGATTATCTTCCCAGACGACTTCGACTTCACGCGCTTTAGACAGATCGCGATTGAGAATGAAAAGGGAAGTCTGACCGTTCTCCGGATTAAGAGTTCCCGCCGCATCCAGGTAGGAAACAGGATCCACGTGTGAGACTTCGTAGGTCGGCGATTGCACCAAAACATTCAGCACATTCCCACGTGCGAACTGCAAAGCCCAACTATAGGGATAATAGATGGTCTGCCGAAACAGGCCCGTCGGGTTGGTCATGATGGGCGCGATTACGTTAATCAATTGTGCCAGGCAAGCGAGCTTCACCCGGTCGGCATTTCGCAGCAGCGTATTAATCAGCCCGCCCACAAGCAGCGCGTCCTCCAGGTTGTAAATCTCTTCCAGCAGATGGGGTGCTTCCTGGCGATTGCCGTTCACCGCTGCCCCACTGCGTTCGCGATACCACACGTTCCATTCATCGAAGGAGAGCCAAAGTTTCTTGGACGATCGTTTGTGTCCCCGAACCAGGTCGCACACCGCCAGGGTTTCCGCGATTTGACGATCCATTGTGAGATTCAAGGCGAGGTACTTTTCGCTGCTGCCGCCGGTCTCATCCGGCGTATTTCCGAAGTAGCGGTGCAAGGAAAGGCCATCCACGTAGTCGTAGCATTGTTCCAGCACTTCGCGGTCCCACTCGAGATAGGTGGGCATGAAGGGGCCACTTGATCCGCACGCGATCAGCTGCACCGAGGAGTCCACGTAGCGCATCTGGCGGGCCGCGTCCTGGGCTTTCAATCCATACTCAGTGGCGGTCATGTGCCCAATCTGCCAAGGACCATCCATCTCATTGCCAAGGCACCAGCGGCGGACGTTGTAGGGCGCGGCGAATCCATGCTTGCGCCGCAGGTCGCTCCACTGCGTGCCTTTCTCCACGTTGCAGTATTCCACCAGCGCCGCGGCACGTTCCGGCGTGCCGGTCCCTAGGTTCAGACCCATCAGAGGCTCCGTACCCGCGGCCTTGCACCACGTCATGAACTCGTTCGTACCGAACTGGTTCGATTCCAGCGAATTCCATGCCTTGTCGAGCACGCGCGGGCGATCCTGCTTGGGCCCTACACCGTCGAGCCAGTTGTACCCGGACACAAAATTGCCTCCGGGATAACGAATGATAGGAACGCCGAGTTTCTTGATCTCATCGATCACATCCTTGCGGAAGCCATTCGAGTCCGACAACTTCGACGCCGGATCATAGATCCCTTCGTGAATTGCGCGGCCGAGATGTTCGAGAAATGAACCAAAGAGATTGCGATCAAGCGGAGCGATCATGCGCCGGGAATCGAGAAAGATGCGACTCGGCTCGCCGGGATTCGACGATCGCGTCTGGGCAGACAGGAAACGTCCGAACAGAAGATCTGCGGAGCATGCGAGACCAGTTGCCCCTGCTTGTTGCAGGAAGGAACGTCTGTCGGGGGAAAACATAGTTCCAGCCTCCCGATCGAAAGAAAATTCAGGCGATTCGAGAAGATACCAAATTGGTAGGAAGATGCCAATAGTAAACGTTTACGCCGGCGCCCTGACCGCCCAACCGGCTTCGCATGGGCCGTTAGACAGCTTCCGTACGGCCTGAATTGCGTACTGTTCTGGCTTCAGCCAGAGGCTAAGGCTGTGGAACGCCTTAACACGAGGTTGGTCACAAGCGCGTACTCACTCCCGCGATGTGCTGGAGCTACTTGTTCCGCTTCGTTGATCAAAGCGCGAAAAGCAAGCCTGGCAAGTTCTGACTGCGACATCTGCACCGTGGTCAGGGGCGGCGTTGTAAATTGGGCGAGTCGAATATCGTCAAAACCTACCACCGAGAGGTCGGTTGGTATCTTGATGTCGCTATCGTAGGCTTGTCGAATCACTCCAATCGCAGTCATGTCATTGGAGCACAAAACGGCTGTCGGTCGCTTGCGGCGGGAGTTCACCAGTTCAGTCAGGGCGCGCATACCCCCTTCCAACGTGTGGTCCCCTTCCATGATCAGATCCGGAGGTAGGCCGATCTCGGTCATGGCCTGCTGAAATGCACTTCTCCTTGCCAGTGCCGATTTGAGGTTAGCCGGGCCGGCAATAAATGCAATCCGCGTGTGCCTCAACGCCGCCAGATGCTGGACAGCTTGCCGGATTCCATGCTGATAGTCGATGCGAATATTGGCTATCCGCGGTGCGTCCGGCCCTACATCGACGAAGACCAACGGCACTTTCCGGAAACGCAGGTGCTCAAGCAGCGACTCTTCCATGCCAAACGTCAGGATCGCGACACCATCAACCCTCCGCTCAATCATCCGCCGCACCGACGATTCCATCCGCTTGGGATCGTGCACGGTAGAAGTCAAGAGGATCTCGTAGTTGTTTTCTACGGCAAGATTTTCGAAAGTCTGAACGATTTCCGGGAAAAACGGATTTGTAATTTCGGAGACGATCAAACCAAAGATGCGACTTCGCCCTGAGACCAGGGCCCGCGCTTGCGTATTGGGAAAATATCCTAGCTCGTCCACCACCTTCCAAACGCGACGAGAAAGCTGAGGATCTACGGTTGGAAGGCGGTTAATTGCGCGCGAAACCGTGGCAGTGGAAACCTTCGCCCGGCGTGCAATCTCTCGGATGTCCATTAGAAATCTCTGGAGTTTCTGGGGGGGGCATTTCAAGTATACGTTTGCGCAGCCCGTAATGTCCACACTTGGAAAGGATCCGACGTAAAAAGGGACGAGCCAGACCTCGGCCGACTGCCGTCAGCCGGTGCCCGCCTTGCCGCAGTGAGTCTTGCACACTTTTGGCGCACCACCAAGCCTTTAGTCCTTTCGTGGCAAGACAATAATGGCAGACAAAAGCCCTAACGAGAGACTATCGTTGCAGAGGTCGGTTAGAGACACAATGTCGGAGGATAAGCGCGTGTTGAATCGTCGGAGTTTTTTGAGGGTGGCTGGCACCGCTACGGCAGGAACCTTTGTTGGAGGAAAGGTGTATGCCCTGGCCGCGGGGCAGACTGGCCCCGCCGCGCCACTTACAGCCAACGATCATATTCAGATCGCGCTGCTTGGCGCTGGTATTCAGGGCCAGGGAGACACCAAGGTTGCTGTGCAGGTTCCGGGCGTAAAGCTCGTAGCCGTCGCGGACTGTTACGACGGGCGGCTCGAGCACAGCAAGGAACTTTGGGGCAACGACATCTTTACCACCCGTGACTACAAGGAGATTCTGGCGCGTAAGGATATCGACGCCGTCATTATCGGCACGCCCGACCATTGGCATAAACAGGCCTCCGTCGATGCGATGAAGGCGGGCAAAGACGTCTATTGCGAGAAGCCGATGATCCATCTGTATTCCGACGGGCCGGAGATGATCGAGACCGCTCGGGCGACGAATCGGATCATCCAGATCGGAAGCCAGCGCGTGAGCTCGATCATTTACGCAAAGGCCAAAGAACTGCTCGCTTCGGGAGCCATCGGACAGCTCAATATGGTGAGCGCTCACTGGGACCGCAACTCCTCCATGGGCGCGTGGAATTACACGGTCCCCCTGGATGCCTCGACCGAGACCTGCGACTGGCCACGCTTTCTGGGGAGTGCCCCGAAGATTCTCTTCAACGCGGAACACTTTTTTCAGTGGCGCAAGTGGAGAGCTTATGGAACCGGCGTGGCGGGAGACCTTTTCGTGCACCTGTTCAGCGGAACTCATTTCATTACCGGTACAAGTGGTCCGACGCGGGCCATGGCAACCGGGGGATTACGCTTCTGGAAAGACGGGCGAGATGCTGCCGACGTAATGCTGGGCCTATTTGACTATCGGGAGGGGTTCAACCTCAGTCTGCGCGTGAACTTTGTGGATGGAGGCGAGGAGAGCGAAGGGCTTATCTTCACCGGCTCGGAAGGCACGATGGAAATTGCCGGTAACTCGGTCAGCATCAGCCGAGCGCCACTCCAAAAGGAACCAGGCTACATGATTAGTACCTACAGCGAAGCGATGCAAAAGCAGATTCTTGAAAGCTACCGGCAGAAGTTTCCGCTCCCTCACCCGTCGGGACCACCGCTAGCTGCATTCGAGAAATATGTGGCTCCCGATGGCTACCGCGACAGTTATGACCACTTCAAGAATTTCTTTGCGGCCGTTCGCTCGCGCCAGCCCGTCGTGGAAGATGCGGTGTTCGGCTTCCGCGCCGCAGGAGCCGCACTGCTCAGCAATCTTAGCCTCGAGCGGGGAGCGGTGGTGAAGTGGGATCCAGATTCAATGAAACTGGGATAAAACCAACAACTGCATGAAAGGTGTCCTGTCATCGAGATCCGCGGGGAAGGTGAAATCAACGGTCCTCCCCGCCGGTAACTTTCTTTTATTTACTGGTTTCAAATGCTGGAACGTCGACCCAAGCGTGCGTCCGATGGCTCTGCAGGACAGCGTTGAGGATCTTGAGTTGCCGCAGTCCATCGACGAACTGCGGATACTCAGGCGCCGCGCCTGGTGTGCCGATCGAAGCGTAGAAGCGCCGAAACACTTGCTTGAATGTATCGTCGTAACCTTCGCTGTGGCCGCCGGGCAGATCGGCATAGCTGCGTGCTGCGGGCTTGAGTAGTGACGGGTCCTTGACGAATACCTGATTGCCGTCATCGCGGTGGCCTGCCCAGAGTTCGTCGGGCCGCTGCTGATCCCATGCGACAGAAGATCTTGTGCCATAAATCTCAATACTGAGACGGTTTTTGCGTCCGGCGGAGACCTGGCTGGCAGTGACGCAGCCGCGCGTGCGCGCTCCCATGCGGAAGACCACAGCGCCGAAGTCTTCGGTATCCACAGGCGTTTCG
Organism: Acidobacteriota bacterium; assembly: GCA_003225555.1. Lineage (GTDB taxonomy): Bacteria > Acidobacteriota > Terriglobia > Terriglobales > Acidobacteriaceae > Sulfotelmatobacter. Next base: position 78,434 of record QIAM01000065.1, read on the forward strand.
ATATAGTCTTCCGGCCCCAGCAACTTATTGGCAAAGGTCTCGACGGAGTGTTTTGGCTGCTTGCGCGTTGCGTGAAACGTCTGGAGGTCGGCACAGAGAGTAGTCATACGTAATCCGGTGATATGTTCCGCCATGTCAAACCAATGCGATCCAATGTCGGCCATACAACGCGAAGGACCACCGGCGGTGGAGTCGACGCGCCAATTCCAATCCGTGTCATACAGCAGCCAGTCCTGGGAATAAGTACCCTGCACGACGAGAATCTCTCCCAAATCCCCCGCCTCGCGCAGGCGACGCATCTGCTGCACCATGGGGTAGTAGCGCAGATTGTGACAAACGCAGTTGCGTACGCCCTGCCGGGCGGCAATCGAGGTCAATTCTTCTGCTTCCGCCACGGTTGTGGTCAGAGGCTTCTCGCAGATCACGTGCTTACCCGCCAGGAGAGCGTCTTTGGACATAGAGAAATGCTGGGCATTGGGCGTACAGATGTGGACCGCATCGATCGTGGGGTCGCGAAGCACATCGCGATAGTCGTTCGTCAGTAGAGGGACAGCGAAGCCAGCGCCCAATCGTCGCGTAGCCTCTGCGTTTCTCCCTGCAATCGCAGCTGCGTCTACCGATTCCACTCGTCGCACTGCTTCGAGATGGACGCGGCCCATAAAGCCAGTGCCGAAGATTGCTGTTCTGATCGGTTTCATTTTCAGTGGTTATCCTTTTCGCGCTAAGACCACCATGCAGCCCCAGGCTGCTCGCGGATCACGATGCTGTTGAGAAAGTTCGCCGCTTTCGTCAAACCCTCTCCCGCCGAGAGCAAGCTGTCTTCGTGCTCGATGGAGAGCACGAAATCGTAGCCGAACATACGCAGGGTGGAGACCAGCTCGTTCCACCACTCGGCCCCGTGGCCATAGCCGCAGGTGCGAAAGATCCAGCTGCGATCCCGTTCTTCCGTGTATGGCTTGGTATCGAGGACGCCCGTGCGCATCAAGTTCACGGGATAAAGCTGTGTGTCTTTCGCATGGACATGGAAGATGCAGCCCGCGAGCACGCGCACCGCAGCAATTGGATCAATTTGCTGCCAGAAAAGATGGCTGGGATCGAAGTTGCAGCCTACGTTGTTTCCTGCGATCGAGCGCAACCGGAGCATCGTCTCGGGGTTATAGACAACAAACCCGGGATGCATCTCGACCGCGATCTTTACGCCGTGGTCGCGGGCGAACTTCGCGTGCCCGACCCAATAAGGTGCGACCACCTCGTTCCATTGCCAATCGAGAACCTTCCGGTAGTCCGGAGGCCAGGGGCACGTGACCCAGTTGGGCGCGGTGGCGTTCGGCGAATCCCCGGGACACCCTGAAAAGTCCACCATCACGGAGATACCGAGCTTTTCAGCAAGCAGGATCGTCCTGCGGCTCACATCGCGGTGTTGCTGTCCTTGGGCCGCATCGGGATGCAGCGCGTTGCCGTGACAACTTAAGGCGCTGATGGTGACACCGTGATCAGACAACACCTTCTGAAATTCGGCGAGCGCGGTGGCATCTTCAAGCATCGAGAGTTTGCAATGCGCGTCGCCAGGGTAGTTTCCGGTGGCGAGTTCGACGGTATTGATTTGCAGCGCCTTGAGTTCCTTGAGAACCGCCGCCAGCGGAAGTCGCGACAACAGGGGAGTAAAGACTCCAACGCGCATATGCTTTCTATCTCCTCAAATCGAACGGGTCATTTTATCGCAGGGCCGGGAGAAACATCGGTCAAGCCCTCTCCGCCAGCCGTCGGACGCGAGGGTAGGGTGAAACGTACAGATTAGCAAACCAGTGCTGCGTGGTGGGCTAAACCGCCGGGGCGCGCCCTGTGTTAACTTAGACGACATCGCAGGACATGCGGGCGGAGCGCTTCATGCCAGACAATGTCAGAACCAATGTTGTTGAGGGACATTTGCACCGAGTTCGAATAGCTTTATCCCTCGTTCTGTTGCCGGCATTTGCAGTTCTCATGGCCGCCCAGAATCAGCCAGCCATGGATCCTTCCCTTCCACTCCCGCCGCACGAGAAGCAGGTGCGTCTCAAGCACATTCTAGTGATCGGGCAGACCAAGGGATTTGAGCACGATTCCATCTCGGATGGAATGGTCGCGATCTATAACATGGGCCGCGATAGCGGTCTCTGGGATGCGGTGCTGCGTTCCGATGTCGAGCTCATCACGAAGAAGGACCTGGGAAGAAACGCGAAGAACCTTGGCTACTTCGACGCCATGATCTTCGTGAGTACGACGGGCGAGCTCGACCTGGACGACAGCCAGAAGAAAGATATGATGTCGTTCATCAAGGACGATGGAAAGGGCTTTGTGGGCGTGCACGCTGCCCTCGATACCAACTACAAATGGCCCGAATACGGTGAGATGATCGGTGGATGGTTCGACGAGCACCCGTGGTCGACGTTCAGCGCGCCGATCGTCAACGAAGACCCTAGCTTCCCCGCGGTTCGTCACCTTCCAGGAGCGTTCGTTAAATACGACGAAATCTATCAGGCCAAAGAGTGGTCACGCGAAAAGGTCAACGTTCTGCTCAGTCTCGATCCCGCAAGACTCAACTACGTGAACAACCCGCGTGTCCACAGGGCGGACCACGATTTCGCCGTAGCTTGGGACAAAATGTACGGCAAAGGGCGCGTTTTCTATTCGACCCTCGGTCATACACAGGAAGCCTGGAATGATCCCGACGTTCGCAAGATGTATTTTGAGGCGATCCGGTGGGTGCTAGGCATGACAGAAGGAAGTACGGCTTCACATCCGCGGCCGCAAGTGCGCAGCGATGCGCGATGAAGTGGGGAGGAATATTCTACGGGATGAAATCTCTTGGCCTGTTCTTGCGTTGGAACGTACTGCAACTGATTCCTCTCTTCATGGTTCTCGCCGTTTCCGCAGCACAAACACCAACTCCTAGCGCGCCAGCGCGAAGCGCAGTCAAGAAGAGCGGCACAGTTGCTCGCAAGTCATATCCGCCGGCTCGGGTCCAGAGCGGGGCCACGCTCTTCCGGCGCGATTGCTCTTTTTGTCATGGCCGCGATGCTGGCGGCGGAGAGACCGGGCCGGACCTTACGAGGTCCAAACTGGTAGCCGCGGATGTCGGTGGTAACAAGATCGGCGCACTCGTGCGCAACGGGCGCCCTGAGAAGGGAATGCCCCGCTTTGAATTTTCAGACCAGCAGATTGCCAGCCTCGTGGCCTTCATCCATACCCAAAAGAACAAAGCGCCCACGAAAAAGGGCGGTCGCAAGGGGGTGGATGTCGCCGATCTCCAAACCGGGAACGTCGAAGCCGGCAAGCAGTACTTCGAGGGTGCGGGCGGATGCGCATCCTGCCACTCGCCCACTGGGGACCTTGCCGGGATCGCATCGCGTTACCAGGGCCTTGAGCTCGAACAGCAGATGCTGTATCCCAAACACGAAAAATCCAAAGTCACGGTAACAACAGGTTCCGATCAAACGATTACCGGCACTCTGGATTACCTCGATGAGTTTACGGTTGGACTGATTGACGCAACGGGTGCATATCGATCCTGGCGAACCCGCGATGTGCATTACAAGGTCGACGCGCCGGTGAATGCCCACGTCGAGCAGTTCCCTAAATACACAGACGATGACATCCACAATCTGATGGCATATTTACAAACTTTGCGATAGACGGTAAGTCCTATCGCGGCAATTTCGTGTGAGACGGGCCCAATCCATATGGATGTTCTGAAAACTGCATTTCTTCTTTCTGTGATCGCGCTGTTCGTGGTTGCAACGCCCCGCGTTGCGCCGGCGCAAGGGGTAGACGCCCAAATGCTTCTGCATCCGCCGGCCGACAGTTGGCCAGGGTATCACGGTGATTATTCCGGAAGACGTCACAGCGCTCTCACGCAGATCACGCCGCAGAACGTGAAAAATCTGACTCTGGCCTGGGCCTTTCAGACAGACCAGCGGGCTGAAATCAAGTCCTCACCGCTGCTGGTAGACGGCATTTTGTACTTCACTGTTCCGGACAACATTTGGGCTGTCGATGCACGCTCCGGCCACCAGATCTGGCATTACACCAATCCCAAAGACAAGGGAGATCACATCGGGCATCGTGGCGTGGCCATGTACAAGGGATATCTCTTCTTCTTGTCTCCCGATGCACACCTTGTATCGCTCAACAGCAAAGATGCGACCGTGCGCTGGGACATAACGGTGGCAGACGTCTCGAAGGGATATTGGACCACCATGGCTCCGCTCGTCGTCGGAAATCATGTGATTGTTGGTGTTTCCGGGGACTTGGATAATTTGCCCGGCTACATCCGTGCGATTGATCCCGAGACAGGCGAAACGCAGTGGCAGTGGAATGCCACTCCCCCGGCGGGAACCCCTAATCAAACGACCGGCGGAATGACCTGGATGACTGGAACCTACGATCCGGATCTCAATCTGGTTTACTGGGGAACGGGGAACCCGACTCCTGTCCTGAACGGTAAGACGCGGCCTGGCGATAATCTCTATACCTGTGCGATCGTCGCGTTAAATCCGGATACGGGAAAGCTAGCATGGGCCTTCCAAGTCTCTCCGCACGACACTCACGATTGGGATGCCGTCCAGATTCCTGTGCTGGTCGATGGAGACTTTCACGGCGAGCCGAAGAAAATGCTGATGCAGGCCTCGCGCAACGGCTACTTCGTTGTTCTCGACCGCACCAACGGGACGAATCTCTTGACTGTTCCGTACGGCCCAGTGAATTGGTCCCTTGGAGTCGATAAGCAGGGCCGCCCGATTCCAAATCCCGCCAAAGAGCCCGCCCCCGATGGACGCCTGATTGCGCCTGACGAGGGTGGTCTGACCAATTATCGCTCCCCCAGCTTCGACACCAAGAATGGTTTGCTTATCGTGGATGCCCATCCTAGTTGGAGCATTTACTTTACCAAGCCCGCCGATGGAGCCTACGGATGGGCGGGCGCAGATTACGACGTTTGGGGCAAGGGCGTGATCGAGGCCATCGATTATCAGACCGGAAAGATCCGCTGGAGCCATGAACTCGGGCCCAGAGGATCAGGCGCAGGCGTGCTGACCACGGATACGGGGATCACCTTCACCGGCGACGCGATGGGCAATTTCCTGGCCTTGGATTCGAGCGATGGCAAAACGCTTTGGCACGCGGGCTCAGGCGCCCGCACCCAGAGTTCTCCAATCACGTACCAACTTGACGGTCAGCAGTATGTGCTGACCAGCAGCGGCGGCGTTATGTTTGCATGGACACTTCCGGAAGGGCTATGAGCCAGGGGACGCACCGCATTGCACCGCAATCAGCGGGGAGGCAAACTGCCGGCTTTCTCTTCAAGTTCGGTCCAGCGTGCGTAAAGCGAATCCAAATCTCTTTGCGCCGCCTCCATCTCAGCCTGAGCAGCCACCAGTCTGGGTCCGTCGCTGGCAATCGCCGGGTTTTCCAGCTCAGCCCGTTTCGTTTGTAGCACCTGCTCAGCCTCAGTAATGCGTTGCTCAATGCCGGCATATTCCCGTGCTTCCAGGTACGACAGCTTCTTTGGGGTTTGCACGGGCGGTTCGCAGAAACCCGGAAAGAATCGTGTCGAGATTGCCATCTGGCTCGCGGCCCGCTTGCGTTCGGCCTGCCAGGATTGCCATTGCGCGTAGTCTGCAAAACTCTCTGCGGTGCCTTGGCCATCCAGACCCAGCACGATATTGGAGACGCGATCAAGCAGGTAGCGGTCATGCGTGACCAGTACAAGAGAACCGCGAAATTCGAGCAGGCTCTCTTCCAGAATTTCTAGAGTGGGGATGTCGAGGTCGTTGGTGGGCTCATCCAGCAGAAGAATGTCGGTGGGCTGCAGCATAAGCTGAGCAATAAGAACGCGGGCCCGTTCGCCTCCGGAAAGCCGTTCGACCGGTTGGCCGAGCTGTTCGCCGGTGAAGAGGAATTTCGCAGCCCAAGATGCAACGTGAATGACGTGATCTTGATAGAGGACTGAATCTCCCTCCGGAGCCAGCGCGCGGCGCAGGGGCATGTTCAAATCGAGAGAGCGGCTCTGATCGAAATACACGGTGCGTAGCCAGTCGGCCCGGCGAATTTCGCCGCGCGTGGGACCTACTTCCCCACGCAGCGCGCGCAGCAGGGTTGTCTTGCCGCTGCCGTTCGGCCCGACCAACCCGACCCGCATCCCCGCCGTGATCACGAAGTTCAACCGCTCGAAGAGTGTACGACCTCCAATTTCGCAGGTCACGTCCTGGAGTTCGATCAGGCGCTTGGTCTTCCGGTCGGTCGCGGAGAAGTCGATTTGTACGGTGGCGCTCCGGGTTCTGGCATTCAAGTCGGCAAGTTCACCCATCAGTTCGCCGGCCTTATCGATGCGGGCCTTGGACTTTCGCGTACGCGCTTTCGCTCCTCGCCGAAGCCACTCGATCTCGGAGTGAACCAGATTTTCCAGAGCCTCCTGACGCTTCGATTGGGCGTGGAGGAATTCCTCTTTCTTTTCCAGGAACGTGCTGTAATTCCCGTGCACCCGCAGCAACCCATCGGGATACACCCGGTTGAGTTCCGCCATGTCAGTGGCCACATTCTCCAGAAAGTAGCGGTCATGACTTACCACGACGCAGGCAAATGCCGCTTGCTCCAGCAGATCTTCAAGCCACTCGATTCCGGCGAGGTCCAGATGATTCGTAGGTTCATCAAGCAACAAGACGTCGGGCGCCTGAACCAGTGCCTCCACAATGGCGAGTCGCTTCTGCCAGCCCCCGGATAATGCCGCCGCTTCCACATCGAGATCCTCGAAGCCCGCCCGACCCAGCGTCTCAGCAAAGTGGGCGGCGCCCTCCGTGTTACTCGTTGTCGAACGTTGCAGTGCCCTTTCGACGACGGATCGAATGCTGGCTCCCGCGACGAACGTCGAGTCCTGTTCCACATAATTAAGCCGCAATCGCTTGCGTACCGCCAGGTTCCCACCATCTGGCTCTTCAGTCCCCGCCAGGATCCGCAGCAGGGTAGATTTTCCCGACCCGTTCGGCCCGATCAGGCCAATGCGGTCTGCCTCCGAAACAGTAAAGGAGATGTTTTCGAAGAGGGGCTTCGCTCCGAACGCTTTCGAGATTCCCTGTGCATTGATGATCGGCGGCAACGGCTGTAGTCTCCCGGCAATTTCGAGACTATCAAGAAACCTGCCTATGCGCTGAGGCAGCGCACAATTATCCCCACCGGATCCTGAAGTGCGATTTGTCGTACTCGGGTATCATGAGAGCCTCCAATGATTACGAGAAGAGGATTCTTTGGTTCGATGCTGGCCCTGCCCGGGCTGTTGGGGTTGCGCCGCGAAATCGGTGGTCTACGATCTGTGCTAGCGATTCCAACAGATGTCTCTGACCAAGATCTAACGCAGTTCGTGAAGATCAGAATCGGCACCGGAGGACATGGGCACACGTATCCGGGCGCGACCGTACCCTTCGGCATGGTGCAACTCAGTCCTGATACTTACAACGTCGGCTGGGACTGGTGCTCGGGCTACCACTATTCCGACAGTTCGATCATGGGTTTCAGCCATACTCACCTCAGTGGAACTGGCGTCGGAGACATGCTTGACGTATTGCTAATGCCGGGCACGGGACCGGTCAAGCTAGTTCCGGGCGCGCGCGAGAAGCCGGAGGAGGGATATCGCTCACGCTTCGATCATGCCGACGAAATTGCCGAGCCCGGATATTATTCTCTCATTCTTCGCGATTACGACGTCCGCGCTGAACTCTCCGCGACCGAACGAGCAGGAATTCACAAGTACACCTTTCCACGAAGCACCGACAGCCACTTCGTTCTGGATCTCACTCACGCGTACGGCGATTCTTCCGATGCGATCGTGTGGTCCCAATTGAGGGTCCTAAACAACGACACGATTCTGGGCGGACGCAGCATGGCCGGATGGGCACCCGGAAGGCAAATTTACTTCGCCATGAAGTTCTCGAAGTCGTTTAGAGAATTTCAAATCGTTTCCGGGGAGGTGCCGCTACAATCAGGGATCCACGAGGCCAAGAGCAAGCGCATTAAATGCTTGATTCGTTACCATACCTCCGCGGGTGAGGTGATCCACGTCAAGACCGGCATCTCTGGCGTAAGTGCCGAAGGAGCTCTCAAGAACTTAGAGACGGAGATTCCAGCGTGGGACTTTGCCAAAGTCCGCCAGGCAGCACGTCAATCATGGCAACGTGAACTCTCCCGAATCCGCATCGAGAGCTCGGACCAGAAGAAAAAAGAAATCTTCTACACCGGGCTGTACCACATGATGCTGGCGCCGACACTGTTCGACGATGTCGACGGCCGGTATCGGGGCATGGATGGCGAGGTTCATCATCTCCCGCCACAGTTGCATAACTACAGCACATTCTCGTTGTGGGATACCTATCGCGCCACGCATCCGCTGTACACGCTCGTTCAAAGCCATCGCGTCCCCGATTTCGTGAATTGCCTGATCCGCATGGCGGAAGAGAGTCCGGCAGGAGCACCGGTCTGGCCCTTGCAGGGAAGAGAAACAGGATGCATGACGGGCTATCACTCGGCGGCCGTAATTGCCGAAGCTTGCGTCAAGAAGTTCCCGAGTCTTGACTTAGCGAAAGCCTATCCGCTGATGAGAAAGCGCGCCATGATGGACGATTATCGTGGCCTAGGTTATTACCGAAAACTCGGCTACATTCCCGCCGACAAGGAAGAAGAGTCTGTCAGCAAGACGCTCGAGTATGTTTACGACGATTGGGCCGTCGCGCATCTAGCGGATGCGGTGGGAGCGACGGAAGACAGGAAACTCCTGCTCGAACGCTCCAAAAACTATCGCAATGTTTTCGATGCCAAGTCGCGCTTCATACGTTCGCGCCTGGAAAACGGCGAATGGGCTGAGCCCTTCGACCCGAGCGGAATGGGACACTCTAAACAGTGGCACGATTACACCGAATCCAATTCCTGGGAGACCACGTTCGGTATCCAACACGACCCGAAGGGGTACATCGAGCTGTTTGGCGGTCGAGAGGCGTTTCTTCAAAAGCTGGATGAGCTGTTCAACCAAAGGTCCAAACTTCCCGAGGACGCGCCTCCTGACATTGCGGGCCTGGTCGGCCAATATGCGCATGGCAACGAACCCTGTCATCACATCGCGTATCTCTATGCTTATGCTGGAGCTCCGTACAAGACGCAAGAGCGAGTGCGTTATCTGCTCGAGGCCATGTATGACAATCAGCCGGATGGCTTGGCTGGGAATGAAGATTGTGGCCAGATGTCCGCGTGGTACATCATTAGTGCGCTGGGCTTTTACCCAGTTGATCCAGTGAGCGGAAACTACGTCTTCGGCGCTCCGTTATTTGATCGCGCGGTCGTAGAGCTGGGTAACGGGAAGAATCTGGTCGTCGAAACAAAGCGGCAATCACCAAAAGACAAGTACGTTCAATCAATCACTTTCGATGGTAAGACGTATTCGAAGGCATGGTTCCGTCACGCGGACGTCGCGAATGGCGCAACCATTGTGTTCCAACTGGGCAACCACCCCAATAAGCAGTTCGGTGCGGAAGAGAGTTCAGCACCGTCATCGTTGAGCTCGCTGTAAGCCATGATCAGTGTTCAAATTCTGTCACGCGGCTAGATCGATTTTCGTAATCGGCGGAGGTTCGTGCTTTTCTTCGATCCTACCCTCCTTGCTGATCTTGGCCAGTTCGGCATTAAGCTCCGCTCCCAGCAGCATGGCGAATCCTGTCCAGTAGAGCCAGATCATGAGCGCAACCGCCGCACCCAGGGTTCCATAGGTTTTGTTGAAGTTTGCGAAATGCCGGAAATAAACGCCCAGCACGTAGGAAAGCAGCAGCCAGCAACCTACGGCAAGAACCGTACCTGGCAGGGTCGCCAGGAAACGCTGCTTAACATTGGGAGCAAGAAAGTACAGGGTTTCCACCGCCAGCAGCGTGAATCCAATCACAACCGACCAATGAATGTATGGCCACAGAAAGACGAATAAGCCCGCGAGATGGACTCTGCCGGCCAGCCATTCTCCGAATCTGGGTCCCACGATCATCACGGAGAGCGCAACCAGCAGCAGAGCTCCGGTGACGAAGGCTAATCCTATGGCCAGAGGTCGTGTCTTCCAAAAAGGCCGATCGTCTTCGACATCATAGGCAATATTTAAGGCCTCAATAGCAGCTGAGAACCCGCCCGATGCCGCCCAGAGCGTGCCCAGAACACCTACAGAAAGAAACGCCCCCCGATTCGGGGTTATCACGTCAGCTAAGACTTTGCGGACCAAGCCCATGCTTTCAGCGGGTAAGAAACGCGCCATCATACTTAGCGCCTGATTGAAAAGATTGGGAACGGGCAAGTAAGCCACAATGGCTGACAAGAAAATAAGAGCTGGGAAGAACGACAGAACGAAATAGTAAGACAGCGCTGCAGCCATTTGAAGAGTATGGTTTCGAAGCACGTCGCTGTAGGTTCGCGTCAGGGCCGTCTTGATCCGGTGCAGCACGAACACTTGGATGCCATCTCGTGCTTTTTGGCATATCAGGAGGAATCTACGGATGGAGACAATGGAACCAGAAAGCGCGGATTTGGTAGGAATTGGCGATTCGCACTCACCGCGCAGTAACAAGATACGAGGTCGAGCTTTCGGCTCCTCAGTAGTGGTCAGGGATGCAGGCTGTTCCCGACTACGCTCGTCAAGAAAATTCGTCTCAACTACTGGCTGCCGGACAAACTCGCCGAACCAAAGGTCTCGGGAGGATCAAAAAAAGATTGATGCCACAGAGCGGCGTCTGACCACTTACCTGCCTTCCATTGCGTGAGAACAGCGACCGGAACCGCGATCATCCCTCCATCCGCGGAGTCGAAGATCAGCACAATCCCGGCTAACTCTTGAGCTCTCTTCTCTAAGTCCGCGTAGTTTTTTTCGAGCAGAGACTTTGCGAATTCGAGCTTCAGCTTCGGGCCCTCGTCCTTCGCAGATTCATCAGTCCTCTGCACCGAAATGAGTTTCACGCTCTTACCGCGAAGAGGCGCCCAATCGCCGGGAAAGGGAGCCGTCTCCTCCCGAGTCACATGGAAGAGTTCGTCGGCCGCAGGTCTCGGGGCGGACACGGCGTGGGCGTCGACGACGTCCGGGATGCCGTCGGGCATCTCGAGGCTGTTGCGCCATATCCATCCTCGCGACAGGCCCGATATCCGCACATGAACCCAATTTGCATTGAAGTTGAGCATTTCAAACTCATCGTGCGCACTGGCGAGAAAGAGAGCCTTGGCGGTCAGGCTGGGCGTCGCGACCACAGGAGTACCCGACTTTTTGACTGCCACCAGGTTCTTCGGATGTGCCTGGTTCTTGAGAATCTCCTCAAGATTCTTTGCCTCAGCTTGCAGGTCTTTGTCTGTTTCGATGACTTGCTTCTGTAGTGGAAGTTGCTCTCTTGCCGAAAGACTTTGGCGCAACGACGAAGAAAAGGTGCCCCCGGTTTCGGGCAATTTCGGTGCTGGAGCAGAGGCCCCGGTTTTCTCCGCGGTCGTGGCCGGTGCGGCTGTCGCAGCCGTCTGATTCCTTGCGGGGGCGCTCACTACCTTTGGCGTGAGCTCATCAGATAGCTGATCCAACAGATCAGTTTCCAGGCGACCGTTGGAGGTCAGCAAGCGATATCCGGAATGAGAAACCACAGGATCTGCGTACCAGGCTGTGATCTTGGTACTGACCCGTACTACCGACCCGCCCGAGGGACTCGAGCTCACCTGCACGGTGGACTGGTAATAGGCGCGCTGGTAGCGCTCCAATGAGTGGCCTGCGGGATCAACAAAGCCCTCCAGCGCGGGAAGCCGTCCGGCGATGGATGCCTGCACTTTTCTGAGAATTTGCTCGACCGCATTCTTGGATTGGGGGAATGTGCGTTCCGAAGCGTTAGAAGTCTGCGATCGGCTGGACGCGGCGAAGCAGAGAAAGAGAATCAGCACAAAGGCAATCAGGAAGCGCCCTGGACATCGCCCGGAGAGCCTGGATAGCCTCATGGTAACTGCTCCAACTGGTCGCGGGAAATCCAGCCGTGCTGTCCGTCGTGAGTTTCGATTCCGTACCAGTAGGGCGTAGAAATCAGAATCAGCACCTCGGTCCCCGGCGGAAGAGAACGGAGTGTGCTCGCCGTGCTGAATGGCGAGGCCTTGAGCGGTGCGCCCGGTGACTTCACTAACCGTTCGACCTGTCGGCGAAGATTCTGCAGGTGCTGCTCTGGAGATTCTTCAGCCTTTGGAGCGACAGGAGGTTGCTGAGAGTCCTCGGGCGAACGCTCTTCGCCACGCACAGGAGGTTGAAGCACCGTAGGGAGTGAAGGGTCGTCTTTGCTGAGCAGTTTCCGGCTGACAAGTTGCTGGCGCGATTGAGCCGCCTCCGCCGCCTCCTGCTTGATCAATTCCATCGCTTCCAGATGATCGTGGATGTCTTTGTATTCGGCGCCCTCGACAGAGCCATTCGAAGCGTGCACGGTGTGGCGAAACTCCTCGACGAAAACAGCGTCAATGCGCAGGACTGAATTTTTTTCGCCCTGACCCTGCACTACGTAACGTACGGCCAGTGTTCCGAGATCGCCACCATCTTTGAAGTTGCGGGGATCCAGCGCGTGGGTCCGTATCTTATAGAAAACTTTGCCGCCTTCGGTCCATGCGGGAAACGCTCGGGTGGAGGTAGCCTCGTTAGCTCCCGCGACGTATTCGTCCTTGTTGTATTCCTTGGTACCTCGAATGATGGTGTTCTTAACTACTTCATCCACGGCTTGGGCGACTTCGGCTTCAGGCATCGGTACATTCACGCTCAGTCCTGCGCCGTAATGCATGCCGTCCTTTTCTCGGCCTTCTGCGGGCAGGTGTCCGAACCCGAGGGCAACAACTCCCGCCAACAGGAATAAGGAAACGGCATGGTTTCGGACGCCGAGCAAGGGCCGATGTCCCGCCGTCCGGTGCCGTATTGAGCTATGTCGGTGAAGGGCCGTATGCCCGATCAATCGCGATCTCCCGCCGCAGAGATTCTCATACTCCGCCGCTAGCGACCCTGTCAACCTCGACGAGGGGGCGTGTATCTGTGGAAAATGGGCGAAATACCGGGGAAAAGAGCAGAAATACGCAGAGGGACAAGCAAGAATGTAAAAACATTGTCAATAATTTGTCTTAAACCTCTTGAATTCGGTTTGCAGCCCATAGTACGATTCGTCCCCGGTAAGGTGGTCGGACCTGATGCTGGATTGTAAAGCTACGTTTCAGGTTCTTGACTCGGGGGAGCAGTCTTCTCGCTCGGGCGCTTCCGGCTTACCCGATTCTCGCCGTTTGTAGCTGTGGGAACATCCTTAAGTCCGACAAAACACGTTGAGTTGGAAGGAGTGCGGCATGCGTATGGGTACGCGATCTCGCCTTTGCCAGCAGTTGTCGTTTGCAGCGTCTCTCCTGACTTTTGCTCTGATAACGGTTTTCCTGGTCCTCAGTACGAGTCAGCCCGCCAATGCCCTACCTCCCTTCGCCCGAAAATATGGCTTGCGTTGTTCAGCCTGTCATGAGTCGTGGCCGATGCTCAATTATTTCGGCCAGAAGTTCAAAGACAACGGCTACCAGCTGATGAACGATAGGGATGCGCCGATCTGGCAGAATCCATCGTACTGGCCTATTACTCTGCGCATGACTCCGTCATGGAGGCGGGAGAGCGCAAACAAAGTGGCGGTAGACAGCGCTCCGACCGGCGAACAGCGACTAACCACCAGCGGCTTCAACCTTAGCGGATTGGACATTCTCACCGGCGGCACACTGGAGAAGAACATTACCTTCCTTCTGGTTCCATCCGCCGATGAGTTTGGTGCCTTCCACTTCGAGTCGGCCAATGTACGGTTCGACAACCTATTCCACAGTCCTTGGCTGAACCTTAAGATGGGAAAATTCGAGCTGGACAGCTTCATTTCTGAGAAGCGGACCCTGACACTTTCGAGCAGCGGCGGCGGCTATCAGCTCTTCCACTTTATCCCGGTAGGTGACGGAAACATTTTCGGACAACTCGGCGATAACCAACTCGGCGTCGAATGGATGGGGCACTCCGACAACGATCGGACCCGCCTTTCCGCAGCGCTGATCAGTTCTACCGACGGCAATGTTGACGTGCCTTACGGCCAGAACTCGTACAGCGTGTTCTTTGCCGGCAGTCAGGCCTTTGGCGCGGGCAAGCTTGGAGTCCAGCGCATCGGTGGATACGCCATGTTCGGACAGGCCCCGACAACTTACCTGACCAGCGCTGGAATACCCATTCCAGGCTCCGGACTGGGTAACAAGACTTATAGCCGCGTGGGCTTCGAAGGGCTGTTCTACCTCGGCAGCCACCTCGACTTTCAAGTCTTTACGCAACACGGTTCCGATAGCGCCTGGTTCGGCGCATGTTTTGGAGACATCATCACAGGGACCTGCGACCCCGCCAACAACAACACTACGGGAGTACTGCCTCCTGGAACTCGCAACCCCACCTGGAACGGCGCTTTCGTGGAGACTCACTTCGTCTGGAACCCACAATTCACGATCTTCCAACGCTCTGAGTGGGTCCGAATGTCACAACAAGCTATTCCCGGCACTCCATCTAACCTTGGCAACATTGACAACTACGTCTTCGGCTACCGTTACAACCCGTTCATGACGAGCAGGGCGGGCTTCGCGCTCCACAATGAGTATTCCTGGATCCGACAGCGTGGCACTTCACCCGTGACCTTCACAGACCTGAGCACCAACAGCCTGATGCTTGGATTTGACTTTGACTTCTAGAGAGGGATAGAGATGCGGACGAGATTGCAGAAGTGGTCGCTCTTACTGGGCGCAGCTGCGGTTTTGGCGCTCCCACCGGCTTCCTGCGCACAACTCACCCAGTACGACCTGGAGTCGCGCATCGGCATGGAAAGCCACATCGGAAGTATTACCGGTCACGCCAAGGATGCCAAGACCGCCTATCGCCGCTACTGCACCGGTTGTCATGGTGACTTAGGCGACGGAAATGGCGAAAACTTTCCCTGGGTTGACCCCAAGCCCCGGGACTTCCAATTGGGCATATTTAAGTGCCGCTCCACACCCACGGGAACTTTGCCGACCGACCAGGATCTCTTCGACACCATCGCTCGCGGCCTCGACCGTTCCAACATGCCGCAATGGAGTACCTTCACAAAAGAGGAACGCGCAGACCTTGTAGCCTGGGTTAAGCACTTTTCTCCGCGCTGGGTAAACGAAAAACCGGGAACGCCGATTGAGATTCCGCCCGAGCCAGAGATCACACCCGAGCGCATCAAAGCCGGGCGCGATGTCTACGCCCGGGTGCAATGCTGGAAGTGCCACGGCGTGCTGGGTCAGGCCAACGGGCCGTCAGCCGCGACCCTCACGGATGATCTCAGCCGTCCGATCGCGGCCTACAACTTCACCGAGGGATCCCGGCCAAAATGCGGCGACACCGATCGCGATATTTACAGGGTTTTCATGACCGGCCTGGATGGTACTCCGATGCCGTCGTTTGCCGACAACATCAAGCCCGATGAGGCATGGGATCTCGTTTTCTATCTGCGAACCCTTATGTCTCAGCCCAGCAAAGCAAAAACGATGGCAAAACAACTTGGCCTGAAGCCGGTTGATCCCAATGCCCCAGCCGGGCAACAGTAACATTTCAAGGAGATTTCGATGAGGAAGGAATCCAGTTTCGCGGCCGTGCTGTCGGCCGTCGTTCTAGTGTGCAGTGGCGCCTTGATCCTGAACCAAAAGGTCAGCGCCGCTGGAGAAGGAAAGATTAGCGGTACGGTCAGGCTTGACGGCCCGGCTCCCCACATGAAGGGCATCGAGATGTCAAAGGATCCCTACTGCGCCAAGGCCCATGCCAACGAGCCCGCCCACCTGGAACAAGTGGTAGTTGGTTCGAACGGTGGATTACAGAATGTCGTTCTCTACATCACTGAAGGCTTGCCAGCCAGCGCGCTCGCCGAGGCGCCGAAGGAAGTCCTGGTATTCGATCAAAAGAACTGTATGTATACGCCCCATGTGTTGGCAATGGATGCGGGTCAGACATTCAAGGTGACGAGCAGTGATCAAACCACCCACAACATTCATCCGCTGCCCAATCCGATGACCGGCAATATTCCCTGGAATCAGTCCCAGCCACCGGGAGCGGCGCCGATCGAGAAGAGCTGGAAAGCTCCGGAAGTGATCCCCGTAAAGTGCAACATCCATCCCTGGATGAATGGCTGGCACGTCGTGGTCAAGGGGCCGTACGCAGTGACCGACGGGAGTGGCAATTACAGCATCAACAACGTGCCTCCCGGAAACTATGCGGTGACCGCCTGGCAAGAACTCTACGGTACTCAAACGCAAAAGGTGACGGTCGCGGCGGGTAAGGCGGGAACGGCCGACTTCACCTTTAAGGCGAAGTAAGAAATGGAATCGGTCGGAGAGCGCCGCGTGACACCAGCCTGCGGCGCCCTTTTCTCAGTAATCTGACGGAGCCGGAGGGCGAAGCACCATGGCGAAGTTCTTTGCGATCACCATCCTCGTAATCGCGATCCTCTCCGCGATTCCCATCCTGCGGCACACGTGGTGGATGGCAGAAGATATCTCGACCCACGGTGCGCCGATTGACGAGCAGATGTCAGAAACGATGGCGGAGGCAGGAATTTCGTTCCTGGCTTCCCAATTCATCCTCGCGTTTTTTATCTGGAAGTTTTCCAATCCGCGCCCCGGTGAGAAGATCAAGAATTTCCCCGGAGGCGCCAAAGCTATGGTCTGGGCCGCTGTTCTGTTGGTGGGAACGGAAGTTCTGGCACTGGGTGTTTTCGGGGCAAAGGCCTGGGCGAACGTCTATTTCACTCCACCCTCATCGAGCGCCATGCCGGTCCAGGTTCAATCGGGACAATTCGCCTTTTACTTCCGCTATCCCGGCCCGGATGGAAAGTTTGCCCCCATCCATCCGGAACTCATCAGCGAATCGACCCAGAACTTCTATGGGTTGGACACGAACAACGATCCGGACGCGAAAGACGACATCGTTACTGCGGAAATGGCGATCCCGGTGAACCGGGAGATCCATTTGCTCATGCACTCAAAAGATGTGGGACACTCATTCTTTGTTCCGGAGCTAAGGGTGCAGCAGGATTTCGTCCCCGGCTTGGACCTGTCTTTGCATTTCACGGCCACCAAGGTTGGCAGGTACGAGATCGTATGCACTCAGCTTTGCGGTCTCGGCCATTACAACATGAAGGCCTACCTTTCGGTGTTGTCCCAGCAGGACTTTGACGATTGGATGAAGAAGGAAGCGGCAATGCAGTAAGGAAATGCCGGTCGCCAAGGTGGCGGCGGAAAGATCTCTTGAGGTGACCAATGCACGATGCGTCAGCGCACAATCAGGTAGCACACCATGCGCCGCCGACCAGTTTCATCCGGAAGCACGTTTTCAGCCTGGACCACAAAGTCATCGGGAAGCAGTATTACGGGTTGGCTCTGGTGGCTGTGTTGGTTGGCATGGCTCTGTCGTGGTTGATGCGCATCCACCTGGGATGGACGAACTTTGCGATTCCGGGGTTGCATTTGCTTTCAAAAAATGGCGCTCCCGGAAACGTGATGACGCCGGAATTCTATCTGCAATTGATGACCATGCACGCCACGATCATGGTCTTTTTTGTGCTTACGACGGCGCCGTTCGCGGCCTTCGGCAACTACTTTTTGCCGATCCAGGTCGGGGCCGAGGACATGCCGTTTCCGCACTTCAACATGATGTCATTCTGGGTCACGTTCGTGGCGTTCCTGGTGCTAGTGTCTTCGTTCTTCGTTGGCCAGGGACCCACCCTTGGCGGTTGGACACAGTACGCGCCGCTGAGCGCACTGGGAGAAGTTACCGGCCCCGGCCAGGGGTCGGGAGTGGTCCTCTGGGCGATATCCATTGCGATGTTCTGCGTGGGCCAGTTGCTGGGCTCCTTGAACTTCATCACCACTACGCTGGATATGCGGACCAGGGGCATGAGCCTGTGGCGGTTGCCGCTCAGCAGTTGGAGTTGGTTCATTACTTCCTGCATGGGCCTGACGGCTTTCGCCGTGCTGATGCCAGCCTGCATCCTCCTCATTCTGGACCACGTTGCGGGCACCAGCTTTTTCGCGCCAGGCGGTAGCGTCATCAACGATCAAGTGCAACCGCACTCCGGCGGATCGACTCTTCTATGGCAGCACCTCTTCTGGTTTTTCGGACATCCTGAGGTCTATATCGCGATCGTGCCTGGGATGGGCATTGTCTCGCATGTTCTGGTTACCAACATGCGCAAGCCGATGCTCAGCCACAGAGTGTTGGTCTACTCCTTCGGCGCTCTGGCTGTCCTTAGTTACATGGTTTATGGGCATCACATGTTCGTGAGTGGGATGAATCCGGTTTCGTCGCTGGCATTCTCTTTTCCCACTTTGATCATCACCATTCCCTCCACGGTTATCGTGCTGATCTGGCTGGGAAGTCTTTACGGGGCAAAGTTGCGCATCAATGCGGCCTCGCTCTTCTCTCTGGGGTTTATCTCGATGTTCATCGCCGGAGGGGTGAGCGGCTTCTTCCTGGCGCAGCCTTCGACCGACATCATGCTGCACGCGACTTACTTTGTGGTGGGGCACTTCCACATGGTCATGGGTGTGGCGGCGATGTTCGGGATTTTTGCCGGAACCTACTTCTGGTTCCCGAAGATGTTTGGCCGCATGATGAACGAAACCCTGGGCAGGATTCACTTCTGGTTCAGCTTCGTCGGTGCCTATGCGATTTTCATGCCATTCCACTACCTGGGCATGGCGGGAAATGTGCGCCGCTACCAGGCATTCACGCCGGACTACATGCAACCACTCGTTCCCTTACACCAGTTCATCACCATCGCTGCATTAGTCACCGGCGTAGCGCAGCTCGTCTTCCTGTACAACCTGTTCCACAGCCGATTCTGGGGTAAACCCGCTTCGGACAACCCGTGGCAAGCTACCTCCCTGGAATGGAGCACGCCGACCACGCCGCCGCCGCACAACAACTTTGGCGACAAGCTGCCAGAGGTTTACCACGATCCGTATCAGTACGGCGTGGAGAGCTCGCTCGGGGACTATGTGATGCAAGCCTCTCCGGAACAAGTGAAGACCGTCCACGACGAGGCGTAATGATCGACCGGTGATTGGAGTTTGTGGTCTTATGGCGACAACTGTTCACGAACCACCAAAAATCGACGCAGGCCGGGATTCGACGCGGCTGCCAGGTAACGGCAACTCGCGGAACCTGGTTCCCGCGGATGGCAAGTTGCCTGCCGTGAGGGACTATTCTCCGCCGCCAGCTTCGACCGGCATCTGGGTCGTGCTCGCATCCATCGGGATGAGCTTTCTCGCGTTTACCAGCGCCCTGGTCGTTCGGAAGGCAGCGCTGGATTGGCAGCATTTGACTCTTCCTCCAATTCTTTACCTGAACACGCTTGTGCTCATTGCCAGCAGCTTTGCACTCGAGGTAGCGCGCCGCCGGATTGGCGCCTTCATGCGCCGACGGGAAAGTCAGGTCGCCAGCCCAACTCGCTGGTTGTACATGGCTCTGTTCCTGGGGTTGCTTTTTGTTGCCGGCCAGTATGGGGCCTGGCTGCAATTGCGTTCCCAGGGCCTCTATCTGAGCACGAATCCCAACAGTTCTTTTTTCTACGTGCTGACGGCGATTCACGCTCTGCATGTGCTGGGCGGCCTGACCGGCCTGGCCCGAGTGGTTTACCGGCTGAATAAGTCGATCCTGCGGAAAAGCACTCTGGACGCCACTGCCTACTACTGGCACTTTATGGACGGGCTTTGGCTGTATCTACTCGTGTTGCTGTGGATGAAGCTTTAGCATGCGAAATCGAGAGGAGGCACCTTGAGCCAAGCGGGAATGACGGCGGGAGGACACGCAGGCCTGATGGAAAGGCCGATGTTTTCAGTTCCCGCGAAAAAAATGGCGATGTGGCTGTTCATTATCGCCGACACCACGACCTTTGCCGCCTGCCTGGTGGCCTATGGATTTATCCGCAATGCCAATCCAAACTGGCCCAGACCGTTCCACAGCATCACCAACCTGGCGCTGATGACGTTTATCCTCCTCACCAGTAGCTTAACCATGCTCATGGGAGTCCGGGCGGCGAAGGCAGGCGACAAATCTGGTGCTCTGCGCTGGACTCTGGCAACCGCTGCCTTGGGCATCATGTTTGCCTTGCTGCATCTCCGTGAGTGGATGACGCTAATCCATGAGGGCATGAGGCTCTTCAAAAATCCCTGGGGCACCGGGCAGTTTGGTGCGGCATTCTACAGCATTACCGGCCTGCATCTCACGCATGTCACGGGCGGAGTAATCGCGCTGGTTGCCGTGGGATTACGCTACAAAGCTGGCCGTTACAACGCCGATGACCTTGAAATCCTAGGTCTCTACTGGCACTTCGTGGATCTGGTTTGGATGTTCGTCGTGCCCTTGGTGTACCTGTTGAATCTAGCGCACTGACGAGAGGCGGAGCAATTCACTATGACAACGGAAACGCAAAAGAGCGGTGGAATGAAGAAGGACCTGGTCGTCTACCTCTGCTTACTGGCTCTGGCAGCGATACAGTTCGTCATTGCCTACCAGAGCATCGACGCCTCGCAAATGTTAGTACGCATGCTGATCGTTGCTATCGTCGAAGCCGCTTTGGCGCTATTGTTCTTCATGCATCTGGCGGAAAATCGCGGGCTGTTATGGTTTGTTGTGGTCTTTACAGTTTCTGTGTTACTGACAATGCAGTATGGGTGGACGGATGCCTTCCGGTTATCCGCAGGTGCGCCTTGGGCAAAGTAGAGTCGGAAGGTGTAGCCCTGAGGAGAGAGATGAGGAAGGTAATCGGACCTATCGGCGTCGTGATCGTTGCCCTGATCATCTTGGTCACCGCGGCGCCGGCTTGCGCCCAAAGCTGCGCGCTCTGTTACACGCAGGCGGCTTCTTCCGGCTCTCGAATGATTCAGGCATTGAAAAGCGGGATTCTGATCCTCATCGTTCCCCCCACCCTTGGATCCATTGGCATGATTTTCGTGGTATATCGCAAACGCAATCAGGTCAGACGGGGGGACAACGCGCCTGACTCTGATCGCGATTGGTAACCGGAAGGAAACAAACACGCCGCGGTGAATTCTTCTAGCGAGCTCTTTCGCCCATAGTCCTTTTCTGTTATTGCCTTGAAGTCCTGTTCGCGATTCAATCTTCCACCAACATTATCGAGAAGCTTTGCGCAATGCTGCTGTTCTGGCGCGCATAAGCTTCTGCCTGTTCTTCTTTTTGGGGACAGAATACAGATCTCTGCGGGGGTGGGGCTTGAGTAAATTGCTATTCGTTCCTCTACTGATTTGTCTGTCCGCGTTTGGCCAAAGCAATTATGCCAGACTGGGCGGCACTGTAACCGATCCGCAGGGCAAGCCGTTCGTCGGGGCCGATCTGCAACTCACCGCATCCAGCACGCAAGCCGTACGCCGCTCTTCCAGCAACGACCAGGGAATTTTCGAGATCACCAGCCTGCTCCCCGGTGACTATGAGCTCAACGTGCAAGCCCCAGGGTTTGCGCCTCTAACCCAAAGCCTCCGCCTTGAGGTAGGCCAGCGCATGGCACTGAATCTTACCCTCAAGGTTGCCGTAGTGAAGGACGTCGTCGAAGTCGGCGACGTCGCGCCTGCCCTCCATTCCACCGACGCTTCCGTGGGAGAAGTCATCGAGCCTGTCGCAGTTCACGACTTGCCCCTCAACGGCCGCATGCTCGTTGACCTGATGCTGATGGTACCCGGGGCACACGCGGGCCACGGCGCCCAAACCGGAAACATGAATCCTCTTTACTGGCGCCCTGGGCAACGCTCGGCCGTGAGCATTGGCGGCAATCGTCCCAATGCAAATTACTTCCTGCTGGATGGAACCACCGATACCGATCCGACTTTCAACACGCTGAACCTGAGTCCGTCTCCTGACGCCGTGCAGGAGTTCAAGGTGCAAACCGGAAGCTACTCTGCGGAAATGGGAGGCGCAGGCGGCGGCCAGGTCAACATCGTCACGCGGTCCGGCTCCAACCAATTCCACGGAACGGTCTATGAGTTCCTGCGCAACGGCGCAATGGACGCCACTTCCTTCCAGTCCATGGGCAACAACCACATGGTGCAGAACAATTTTGGCGCCTCGCTCGGCGGCCCGATCATCCATAATCGGACTTTCTTCTTCGCTAACTACGAAGGCTTCCGTCACGCCATGACCCATAGCATGATCGACACGGTTCCGACCCCGGAGGAAGTAGCTGGAGACTTCAGCATGAGCGGCGTGAATATTTATGACCCTACCAACAATCGCGCACAATTCCAGTACAACGGCATGATGAATGTGATTCCCCCTACGCAGATCAATCCTGCCGCCCAGGCCTTCCTGCACAAGTACGTGCCCCAGCCCAACGTGACGATGGGGATGACGATGCCTTGCGGCGCTGCCATGATGGGGAACCCAGGAGTGGTCGGCGCCGGAATGGACTGCAATAACTACATGGACCAGCGCAATGCACTCGAAGTAAACAACCAGGGCACGGTCCGTGTCGATCAGATGTTCGCGAAAGGCGACACGCTCGCCGCCCGCTATTCGCTCAG
Organism: Acidobacteriota bacterium; assembly: GCA_003225555.1. Taxonomy (GTDB): domain Bacteria; phylum Acidobacteriota; class Terriglobia; order Terriglobales; family Acidobacteriaceae; genus Sulfotelmatobacter. Next base: position 101,078 of record QIAM01000065.1, read on the forward strand.
CGGCGAGACCGGCTTCACGCCCGGTGAAATGCCTCCTGGCGGTGTAGGCAGTCTGTTACCCGGCTTTGGCTCTTACAACGATAACTTTTCCCAGCAGGGCGCTGTTTCCTGGACAAAGATTCTCAGCCCCACCCTGGTGAACACGGCGGCAATCACGGTCTCGCGTTTGGCCATGCACCGTTACGACCAGAACGCGTATACCAAAGACATCGTCACTGAACTTGGCATTCAGGGTGCGGGCTTTGGGGGGGCGGGAGCCTTTGGCGCGCCATTTTTCAACGTGCAGGGATACTCGCCGATGGGCGATAACTACTCGGCAACGCCAATGAAGGCTTGGGACACAATTCTCGAAGGCCGTGACGAACTCAGCTGGCGGCACGGCCGCCACAACCTGCAATTCGGCGGCAGCTATCGTCGCTACATCTGGCCCATGTGGGGATTCTTCCAGAACCGCGGCTACTACCAATTCACCAACGGCTTCACCACCGACAACGGCACCAACGACGGCACCGGGTCGGCGCTCGCCAGTTTCCTACTCGGCCTTCCCGCCGTGAAGCAGCGCCAGGCGGGCATTCCGCAGATGCAGCTTCGACAGTGGTATGTCGATGGATTCGTCCAGGACAGCTTTCGCGTGACTCCCACGCTTGTGATTCAGATGGGACTGCGTTACGAATTCATGGAGCCGCTGCTCGACATCAGCTACACCAATTCAAATCTCACGTTTAGTAGTGGTGCTCCGTCGGCTTTCATCGGTGGACAGAACGGCTTCCCCAAAGGCCTGAAGTATTCCAACCCGCACAACTTCGCTCCGCGTTTCGGAATTTCCAAGGCCTTCAGCGACCAGGGAATCGTCTTGCATGCTGCCTACGGCATCTTCTTCACGCCGGTCGATATGAACACGTGGTGCAACCAGCGCCACAATGTTCCGTACGTTTTCCCGGAGACCCAGCAGAGCGACAACTTCACACCGTCGGCATCGATCCTCGCCAACCACCTGAACTTTGGTCAGGCCGTACTAGGTCAAACGACGGTAAGTTTCACTGCCATGGATCCCCACGCACCCTCGCAATACATCGAGCAGTGGAGCGGTTCGGTGGAGAAAAGTCTGGGCCATCAGACGACACTCGAAATTGGCTATCTCGGATCGCACGGCGTTCATCTGCAGCGGGCGCACCTTATCAACAACGCGCCTCCAGGGCCTGGAGCCATTGGCCCACGACGACCGTTGCCAAAGATCAGCTTCGTCGCCGGCACCGTTCTGCCCGCGAACGTAACCTACACCCCGCCCACCACGGGTTGCCCTAATAACCAGATATGCTTTCCCGTCAGCACCATCAACCTGCTGGAGAACACCGCGCAGAGTTACTACGATGCTGGCTACGTTAACATCCGCCGCCGCTACTCGCGCGGTCTGACCTTCCTCGCGAATTACACCTGGGCAAAGGATCTCAGCGACGCGCCCGATTTCCGCTCGCCCATGTTTGAACCCTCGATTCCCCAGAACAACAGTGACCTCGCCGGCGAGCGAGGTCCGGCATGCGACATCCGCCACCGTTTCGCTCTCAGTGCCGTCTACGATCTCCCCGCCTGGGACCATTCCGGCACCGTGCGGGCCGTCACGAAAGATTGGCACCTCTCCACCGTTTACCAGGTGCAGACTGGATTTCCCTTCACCATCTCCGTCTTTGGTGACACCGCGAATTCCGGCACCGTGCTCGGCGAAAATCCGATTCGCGCCAACACGACCGGACAGCCCATCTTCGGCCCGGGGACCCGCACCGCTGATCGCTGGTTCAACACCGCCGCCTTCGCCGCGCCTCCCGCCTACACCTTCGGAAACGTCGGACGCAATTCCATCTACGGCCCCGGCCTGCAAACGCTAGACCTGGCAATCGTTCGCGACTTCAACGTGACGGAGCGCGCGAAGTTCCAGTTCCGTGGCGAATTCTTCAACGCCCTCAATCACACCAACCTGGGCACTCCGGACCGCTTCGTGAACACGCCGCAATTCGGCACCATCACGCAAAGCACAACGCCAGGCAGGGAAATCCAATTAAGTGCACGACTATCGTTCTAGCAGCGCAAACGACACACGTAGAGACAGCCGCCTCGGCTGTCCAAGCCAGGGCGAAGCCCGGCGCCCAAGGCACAGGCCTCTGAACACCCTTTTCCGAATTCCGAGACGAATGCCGGTGAGGTAGAGAGACACCTTCTAACTTCCCGCCAGCGCCTGTAATCGCTCCGCCGCAATCTCCGGCGTAATGTCACGCTGTGGCGTGCCCAGCATTTCAAATCCCACCATGTGTTTGCGAATCGTCGCCGACCGCAGCAACGGCGGATAGAAGTGCGCATGGAAGTGCCATTCCGGATGGGCGACACCATCAGTCGGACACTGGTGAAATCCCATGGAATAAGGGAAGGGAACATCGAAGACTTTGTCGTAGGTGGAAGTCACCCGCTTTAAGAGTTCGCCCAAGGCAGTGACATCATTCGCCGTGAACTCGAGCATGCTTCCCAAGTGCCGCCGACTGCACACCAGCACTTCAAAAGGCCAAACAGCCCAGAAGGGAACCACAGCCACGAAGCCCTCGTTCTGACAAACGAGGCGCACTTTTTCGCGCGATTCGATCGCCAGGTAATCGCACAGCAGGCAACTGCCGCGTGACTTTAGATAGGACTGCTGGCACGCCAACTCTTTAGCCGGAGCTTCAGGTATGGAGGAAGTCGCCCAGATCTGGCAATGGGGATGCGGATTACTAGCGCCCATCATCGATCCGCGATTCTCGAAAATCTGCACGTGATTCATGTCATCGCGAGCCCCGAGTTCACGGAACTGATCGGACCAAGTACGCACCACAAGTTCGATCTCATTCACCGACATGGTCGAAAGGGTAAGGTTATGGTGCGGAGAAAAGCACATCACGCGGCAATTCCCAGTCTCAGATTCAGCAACCATAACACCTGTGTTATCAATGTCTAGCCTGCTCTTTATGACACTTGGCTTTAATGCTGCAAAATCATTGTCGAAGACGAAGGTCCCTGAGTAGGCCGGATTGCGAACACCGCCAGCGCGCGCATTTCCCGGACAGAGATAGCAGGCAGGATCGTAGTCCGGTTCGGTGTTGGTCGTGAGCTTCGCCACCTCTCCCTGCCAGGGACGCGTAGCACGATGAGGCGAAACCAACACCCATTCATTGGTCAGTGGATTGAGCCTTCTGTGCGGATCTTCGTTAAGCTTCAACTTGCAGCCTCGTCCGTTACGCTATGAATGCTCTGCGCTTCGACAAACTCAAGCTGGCATGATAGCCGATTTGCGAGATGAAGCAGAAAGAGCCGCCCGGAGGCGGCTCTAAAAGGAATCACAACCAATCAGATGGACAGTAGGCGGTGGAAGAAAGCCTGATACCGCTGCAAAGCAACGCGCAGATCCTCGTGGAGACTTTGCCCCCCCGATCCACTGCTGCTCTGGCTTGGTTCGCTCTTGCGCAAAGACTTCCGAGAGCCTCTTCATCGTCAACGCCACCAGTCCGTCGGCCTGCTCGACTGCCTTGCGGTGCACATCCACGAAACTTGCCTGAATGGAATTACAGCGAATACGGAATTCGCGGTGGGCTCCTTCTGTGGATATTTCCTGTAAACTGACGGCTCATACAACGCGCATCGCGCGTGTGGAAAACGCGGAAGTCAATCGAACATTTCACTGATGATTGTGATCGTAATGGGGGTAGTCGGCGCCGGTAAGACGACCGTCGGCCAACTGCTGGCGCAGGAACTCGGCTGGCAGTTTGCGGATGCCGATGATTTTCATCCACTGGCGAATATCGAGAAGATTCGCCGAGGCATCCCACTTACCGACGATGACCGCAGTCCTTGGCTTGATCGCCTTCGCGAATTCCTTCTCGATTGCGTGACTCGTCAATGCAACCTGGTTCTGGCGTGCTCAGCCTTGAAACGCAGCTATCGTCAGGAACTGCAGGTCGGGCCGGAACTGCAGTTTGTGTACCTGAAAGGAAACGGGGACCTCATCGCCGAACGTTTACGCTCTCGCCACGACCACTTTGCTGACGTGCAGATTCTGGCCAGCCAGTTGGCAGATCTGGAAGAGCCAGAGGACGCGATCCCCGTAGATATTGCCAGGCCGCCCGAGGAGATTGTGAAGGAGATTCGAAAGCAGCTCCGCGTGGCGTAGAATCCTTCCTCATCCAAATTACGCCCGGGAATTCATTGCAAAGTTTTTCCAAAGGCAGTCTCGAATCCGCTGTCGTATCTCGACTGATGGGGCGGCTGATGCCGTTTCTCTTCCTGCTGTATATCGTTGCCTACCTGGACCGCATCAACGTGAGCTTTGCCGTCCTTCAGATGCGAGAGCAACTTCACTTGACCGACCGCGTCTACGGACGCGCCGCCGGAATGTTCTTTGCGGGCTACTTCTTTTTCCAGGTGCCCAGCAATCTGGTGCTCGAAAGAGTAGGAGTGCGCCGCTGGATAGCCGGACTGATGTTGGTGTGGGGCGTGGTCTCGTGCTCGATGATCTTCATTCGCGGCCCCATCAGCTTCTATGTGCTGCGCTTCCTGCTGGGAGCCGCCGAAGCCGGGTTCTTCCCGGGCATGATCCTCTACCTGAAGCGTTGGTTCCCGGTCAGCGCACGGGCGCGGGCCGTGGCCTGGTTCATGACCGCCAATCCCTTGGCAGGCGTTATCGGCAGCCCGATTTCAGGCGCGTTGCTGGGAATGCGCGGCGGCGGGCTGTCGGGATGGCAATGGCTATTCCTCATGGAAGGTCTGCCCGCGATCTTGCTGGGAACCGCTGTGTATTGGGTGCTGGCCGATAGCCCGGCAAACGCAAAGTGGTTATCCGAAGAGCAGCGAAGTTGGCTCATCGACGAATTGGAGAGTGAGCGCCGCGCTAGTTCTGGAGAAGAGAAAGGAGCAGTCTGGCGCGTTCTCGGCAGTCCGCGAGTGTGGTTGCTGTCGCTCGTCTATTTCGGCATTCCTGCCTGCATGTACGGCATCACACTATGGCTGCCGACTGCGATCCACGCTCTGTCTGGCCTCAGCAATTCTCACATTGGCCTGGTGGCCGCGATCCCGTACCTGCTCACGGCCATCGCCATGGTGCTGATGGGGACGCATTCCGACCGTTCCGGCGAACGCCGCTGGCATAACGCCCTGGCGGGCTTCAGCGCAGCCCTGGCATTAGTGTTGGCGGCTTACAGTCACGCTCCGCTCGGTGTGATCGCTGGAATGAGCGTCGCCATGCTGAGTGCACAGTCCATGGTCGGGCCCTTCTGGGCTATGGCGACCTCGCGAATGAGCGGCCTGGCCGCTGCAACGAGCATTGCGGTAATCAACTCTATTGGAAACCTGGGAGGGTATTTTGGTCCTTACATCATCGGGCTGGCGCGGTCTGCAAGCGGCGGATTTCGCGGAGGCTTACTGGCGATCGGAGCGGTTATGGCTCTAAGTGCCTGCTTGGCGCTGGTGGTCGGGACCAACCGTGATGCTCAGAGGGCGCCCTGACCGTGCCTTGCGTTTAGAACCCCAAGACCACGCATCCGACTTCGCTCAATCGGTTCAATTGTTTACAATAAGAACTTCGTCCGCCCGGCAACCCGATTAGCCCTTTGTTAGGACGAACGTCAATTTTGGAACAGCCAAACCACAATTCCGGCGCGTCTCCATGTGTGTACTGGCGGGTGGAGGGTAGCCTCCTCGACCTGACCGTAGTCCAGCCGGTGGCATTCTTCACCTGGAATGCCCAGACGTTCATCGAACGCTTCCAGAGACGCGGGCTCATCCTTCTGATGGCGCTGTTGCGGCCATTTCTATATTCGACCAACCGAAAGTTTGCCACTCGAGTCGTGCATACCGGCCTGCGGGGCGTCACTCGCGACCGCCTCGATCTGCTGGGCGAAGAATATTTTAAGTACAAGCTCTTGCCACTCCTGAAAACGCGCGGCGTGCAGAAGGTGCAGGAGCTTCTACTGGCGGGCGCAGACGTGGTGCTGGTGAGCCAGGGACTCGATCACATTATGCGTCCTCTGGCCAAGCATCTGGGGGTGAAACATATCGTAGCCAACCGGTTGGAGTTTCGCGATGGCGTAGCTACGGGCCGCTTGTTGGAGCCGGTCATCCGGCCGCGTGGAGCACTCGCGCTGATCCGGGAACAGACTCCGGACGGGCGGCGCGCTCCGAAGACGCTGGCGCGGCATCTCGACATCTCCGTTGATGCTCTGCGTGCGGCCGTGATCCCCGCCGGGCGGCAGGCAGCAGCTCCGGCGCGACCGATTGTCTACTTTGACGGGCAGCGCCAAGCCAGTAATTTCTCGGTGCGGCGTGCATTCGCCGGCAAGCACGTAATGCTGATCGGCGTCACAGGTTTTATCGGTAAAGTCTGGCTGGCAAATACGCTTCTCGATCTGCCGGAGCTAGGGCGGATCTACCTGCTGATCCGCCGGCAGAAATCGAATCCAGCGGAGCGACGCTTCGAAAAGATGGTGGAAGAGTCGCCAGTTTTCGATCCATTGTTTGAACGTTACGGATCGGAGTTCCCCGACTTCCTGCGCGAGAAGGTTGAGATCATAGAAGGCGATGTCACTCAGCCGGGACTCGGGCTTACCGCGGATACATCCCGTCGCCTGCAGAAGAATCTGGATCTGATCATCAATAGCTCAGGCCTCACTGATTTCAATCCTGACCTGCGCGACGCGCTGGCTGCCAATACAGACGCCCCTCTCAACCTTCTGGAGTTTGTGCGCACTTCGGTTCATGCCGGCTTGCTACATCTTTCCACCTGTTACGTGGCCGGTGAACATGACGGGCGAGTCTCCGAGAGGCTGACCCCGAACTACAATCCGCGCCGCCTGCCCGGATTCGACGCTGAAAAAGAGTGGCAGGATTTGCACGAATTGGTGAAGCAAGCCGAAGAACGAGCCGAGTCGCATGAAATTAATGTGGAACTCAGAAAGCAGGCACTGGCTAAAGAGCACGCGGCCAAAGACTTGCAAGGAGCTGCTCTCGAGAACCAGGTTCGCAAGAACAAGATCCGCTGGCTCAAAACCTACCTTACGGACGCTGGAACCAAGCGAGCACACGAACTCGGCTGGCCCAACACCTACACCTTGACCAAAAGCCTGGCCGAATCCTTGATCGCCAAGCGCGGCACTGGTTTGCCGATAGCGATCGTGCGCCCTGCGATCGTCGAGACCTCTGTGGCCAAGCCGTTTCCGGCGTGGAATGAAGGCATCAACACCTCTGCCTCGCTGTCTTATCTCCTGGGAACATACTTCCGCCAACTGCCCTCGAATGAAAGCAAGCGGCTCGATATCATCCCGGTGGATGCGGTGTGCGCAGGAATGACATTGATCGCCGCCGTTGTCATCGAGCGCCGACATGAGCTTGTCTATCAGCTGGCAACCTCAGTCACGAATCCGTGCGACATGGGGCGCTCCATTGAACTGACGTCGCTGGCGCATCGCAAGCACTACCGCGCGCAGGAGGGGCTGGAATCCTGGCTGCGGCTGCGGTTTGACGCCATTCCGGTGTCAAAGACCCGTTACAACCGCATGTCGGCGCCGGCGCAGAAAGCCATAGTAAAGTCGATTCAGCGCATCATGGCGCCTTTGCCGCTTAAGAAGACACCACTGGTGAAAGCCGAGCGCAACCTGCAACGAGTTGAGAAGCTGATCGAACTGTTCGAACCTTTCATTCTCTTGAATGAGCATGACTTTGCCGCGGACAATGTGGAGAAGCTTTCCCATGCGCTTCTGCCCGAAGAACACAACGAGTTCGCGTACGACACACGGTCTCTTGACTGGTGGGACTATTGGATCAATATCCACATCCCGGCCCTGCGCAAATGGACCTATCCGCTGATCGAAGGCCGTCCCCTCGAAGCCCGGCCGCCTCGCAATTTTCAACTAGCACCGGCAAACGGCGAAGCTGTTAAGACCGGCACCAACGGAGCCACGTGGCGATATTCCTGACCGGCTCGACCGGATACATCGGGGCGCACGTCGCCGCCAACCTGCTGCAAGGCCACGGTGCCGCGCTGAACCTGCTGGTGCGGGCTCGCGACGCGCGCGATGCCGAATTGCGCCTCTGGCAGGCGTTGCAGTTGCACCTGGAGTTTCCGCGCTTCTACGAGTTTCTTCAGACTCGAGTACGCGTTTTCCGCGGAGACTTGACTTCGCCCGGTTTCGGCCTGGGTCGCGACGAGTACGACCGCCTGGTGCACACCACGGATTCGATTATTCATTGCGCCGCCTCGCTGAACCGTAAGTCGGAGAAAAGCTGCCTGAATGTGAACCTGAGAGGGACGCTCGAAGTCCTTACGCTAGCTCGGCACGTCGAGCACTATCACGGGTTGCGTCGCTTCAGCCAGGTGAGCACGGTCGCGGTGGCAGGGAAGCGCAGTAACGAGGTTGTAACCGAGGACCGTGCCATCGAGTGGGACCGGTCGGACTACGATCCATACGCTCGCACCAAAAAGTTCTGCGAGCACATGATGCGCGTCCTGCTCCCCGACACGCCGAAGACAGTCTTCCGCCCCAGCATCGTCCTGGGCGACAGCCGCTATCCCGAGACAACGCAGTTCGACATGGTGAAGGCGTTCGTTTTCCTGGCAGGCTTACCGGTGCTTCCGTTCCGGTCCACGGACAAGATTGACATCGTCAACGTCGACTTCGTGGCTGAAGCTATTTCCACTCTGCACCAGAAGGACCAACCGCTCTACGACACCTACCATCTTTCCTCGGGCACAGACTCGCAGACCTTCCGCCAGCTGACCACCGCGCTCGCCGCCGCGCAGAACAAACGAGCGCCCATGTTCATGCCTTTTGCGGAAAAACCATTCAGCGGTTCCGTGAATTTTCTCTCGAACCGAAAAGGATCGCTGGGCTACGGCTCGTCGCTAATGAAAGTGTTCATGCCCTACCTGACGTGGAACACCGTCTTCGACAACAGCAGGGTCACGTCTGAGCTGGGACGCAAACCAATTCCATTTTCGCAGTACAGCTTCCCACTCCTGAAGTTCAGCCGCGACAACCAGTTTCACTACCGCTACCAACCGTGGCCGACAGCGGCGGGAGGAAGCGCCGCATGATGGACTTCATTCTGGAAGCGTGGGTCAGCACCTCCATCGAGCGAGCCAAAGCAAGCTGGATGCTGGGCGGCGGAAAGCGCTGGGAACCAGGCGAGAAATTGAAACTGCTTTTTGCCGGCTACAACGGCACCCGCAATATGGGGTCGGATGTCCGGGTCAATGAAATGCTGCGCCAGATCCGTCACATCCTGGGCGCAGAGCGAGTCGAGTTCAGCGTCATGAGTCAGAACTTCGAGTTTTCCAAGGGATATTTCGAGGGCACGAAGCAGGTGCATCTGCCCGACATCTTCCCGCCATTCTTGTCCGACGAGGTGCCGAAACATCATGGCGTAGTGGCTTGCGAAGGCTCCATGTTCAAGAGCAAGTTCGCCAACGCCCTGACCACGATGATGATCGGCTCGTTGGGGCTGGCCGCCGCGCAGAATAAGCTTTCCGTCGGGTATGGAGCCGAAGCTGGGCACATGGATCCGCTGGTCGCTAAGATGTGCGGACGATACTGCAGGAATTCGCTGGTGGTCACTCGCAATGAGGAATCGCGCACACTGTTGCGCGAACTCGGAGTGCCCACAGAACTAGGCACCGACACGGCATGGACCTTCGAGCCGCGGCCGCTGGAATACGGGCAGAGCATCTTGCGGCAAGTTGGTTGGGACGGGCACACTCCCGTGCTTGTGGTCTGCCCCATCAATCCGTTTGAGTGGCCGGTGAAGGCCTCCGTCGCCAAATACGCCGTGCACACCTTGACCGGCGCCTACAAAGACAGCCACTACCGCACGGTGTACTTTCACAATTCGGGGCCAGCGGCTGCGCGCGCCTATCAGCAGTATTGTGCGGCAATCGCCAATGCCGTCGATGCCTTCCGCAAACGGCGAAATGTCTTCGTGATCATTGCGGCCACCGAACGTCTCGACGCGCGTCCCGCCAATCGCATCGCGGAAAAACTGGGCGGCGTGCCGGTACTGACCTCCGACCAGTACACCATGTACGAACTGGTGAGCATTCTGCGGGCGTGCCACATGATGGCGTCTTCGCGCTATCACGGCATCGTGACGTCAATGCCGGGTCTAGTACCCTCAGCCGGAATCACCATGGACGAGCGCATTCGCAATCTCATGCGCGAGCGCGGACATCAGGACTTGTTGATGAACGTCGATGATCCCGACCTCGAAGAGAAGTTGCTGGCCGCGCTCGAGAAGCTGTCCACGGACGGCGAACGGATCGCCGATGGCATTGCACGCACCGTGGTGAAGAATTTAAAGGTCATGGCGCGCATGGGCGTCTACTTCGAGGAAGAATTGCAGCGCCGTTATCCCGAGTTTCCCACCCGTAAGGGGGAGTGGATCTGGGATGATTACCTGCCGCCGATGAATGCGTCGTTGCGACAGCTGGTTGCCGCTTACAACTGACTGTTTGTCATCCAGAGTCTTCATCCCGAGCGTGCCGAGGGATCTGGGTTCTGCTTGCAGTACTGAACCGTTTACGTTTCCAACACAACGAGAACAATGCCTTTCGTCGGAGAAATATTCTCGCAGTTGAGGGCCGCTGGGACCGCAATGGTCCTGCAGGAGATCCGCGACGGCCAGATCACTGGCGTTACTGGCGATGAACTCCTGGAGATGATCGGCAAGGCGCGGACGTTTCTTGCGGGCCGCGGCTTGAACAAGGGAGACCGCTGCGCTTTGTTAGCCGCCAACAGCATCCGCTGGGTCGCGATGGATCTGGCAATCATGGCGGAGGGCCTGATCGTCGTCCCTCTCTATTTTCGACAGGCACCGTCAGAACTTGTCGCGATGATGAAGAATTCCACTCCTGCGCTCGTCTGCTGCGGAGGCGCGGCGTTGCGGGATGCAATTCGGCAGACTTGGGCTGAGGCTCCGCCGCAATTTCTGTTTGATGAAGTTTTCCAGGGAGTCGAGGACGTTACGATCGATCGGCTCCAGGTAGGTACCGACTCGCCTATTACGATCATTTATACCTCCGGGACGTCTGGCGAAGCGAAAGGTGTGGTCCTAACCGCGGCAAACGTTGGCTTCATGCTGGAATGCACCTCCGCCCGACTTGAGCTCCTGATGAAAGGCCGAATGGGACAAGACCAGGTCTTCCACTATCTGCCCTTCAGCTTCGGCGCCTCGTGGATCGCGATGATGACGTTTCTGAGGCGGCAAAGCCTGGTCACGCTGAACACGGATTTGACGAAGATTGCTAGCGAGATGCCAACGGTCGCTCCCGATTACTTTCTAAACGTTCCGCAGCTACTCGAGCGCATGCGGCGTGCAGTCGACGAGCAACTCTCACAGAAGGGAGGCTTGGCACAAACCATCTATTCCCGCGCCAAGTCCGCCTGGACACGCCAACAGGAGAAACAACCGAAGTCCGGCGATGGGTTCTGGCTCTGGGTCGCCAATACGCTAGTTTTCCCGGCTATACGCAAAAAGATAGTTGGCCCCAACCTCAAGGCATTGATCTCCGGATCGGCCCCGCTTGCCCCCGAAACACAGACCTATTTCCAAATGCTCGGCATTCCCGTATTGCAGGTCTACGGCTTGACGGAAACGACCGCGATCTGCACCATGGATGATCCGCGTCATGTTGTGCCCGGCCGCGTGGGACCTGCGATTCCGGGCACGGAGATGCGACTGGCAGAAAACGATGAGATCGTCGTGAGCGGGCCGCATATATTCCCCGGCTACTGGAATCGTCCCCAGCAGACCGCCGAAGCCTTGCGGGATGGATGGTTTCACACCGGCGATCAAGGCGAGATCGACAGCGCCGGAAACTGGCGTATTGTTGGACGAATCAAGAATCTGATTGTCCTCGGCTCCGGCCACAAGATTCCCCCGGAATCTATCGAAGAAGAGATCGCGCAGCACTTGCCTGGAGCACAGGTGGTGGTTCTCGGTAATGGCCGCGGATATCTGTCGGCGATTGTGACGGGCAACGTTACGCGCGAGCAGGCGCAGCAAGCTCTAGATGCGGCAAATGCGCAATTTCCACACTATAAGCAAGTGCGGGCGTTTGTCCTGCGTCTGGATCCGTTTTCGATCGAGAACGGAATGCTCACAGTGAACGGGAAGCTGAAGCGCGATGTGATTGCAGCGCGCATGAAAAATGAAATTGACGAGATGTATCAAGTAAAGCAGGCAGTTTAGGAACAATCGCTACCACACACGAATGAAATCATTCCGGGGTCAAGCGCTCTCATGGGAGCTTAAAAGCGGGGTGATCGAACTGGCGCTGCACCGCGCGCCCTGCAACGAATTGGGCTCCCTCTCGCTCGAGGAGCTTGAGAAATTCGTGCCTGCACTTGCGAACCTGCAACTCGAGGCGCATGCGCTCATCATTTATAGTGAGGTGCAGTCAGGCTTTTCCGCGGGCGCCGATCTCCGCGAGTTGTACCAGCGCTCGCAGGCTTTGGAAAAGCTGGAAGCAATCAAGGGCGTTCGCGATTTTCTGGAGCGCATGCACCGAGTGCTGAATCTGATTGACGCTGCGCCCCTGACCACGATTGCGGCGGTCCATGGCGTCACTTTTGGCGGAGGTTTTGAACTGGCTCTTGCCTGTGATTTGATCATCGCAGACAAGATGGCGCGGTTTTGTTTTCCCGAACTGCGGCTGGGCCTGATTCCCGGCTTCGGCGGAATCCCGCGCCTGAACCGGGATTTGGGGAACGCTGTCGTGCGCGATCTTTTGCTTACGGGACGCAGCTTCAACGCGACTAAGGCGCAGCAGATTGGGCTAGTGAGCCAGGTCGTTGCGGAAGGTGAGGCCGTGCGAGCGGCGAGGGCGACCGCGGCGCAGATCAGCAAGTTCGATCGCAACACCGCAATCACGGCGAAGAAATTCATCAAGCCGATTCCGTATCCGGAGTTGCAACGGGAAATCGATGTCTTCTGCGAGCTGTTTGCGCAGCCTGCAGTCGAGGCCGGCCTAAAGAAGTTTGTGGAGAGTAAAGACGCCCAGCCGTATTTGCCCTGACCTTGACGCGGCGACGACCGCTAGCGGACAGGTAAACTATTTCCGTGAGGTCAATGACTATGCCGACGGCTAATCAGACACTCGATGAAATTCTGAACCTCGCGGCTGCCCACTTCAAAGTGCCGCGGGAAAAGCTAAATGCCGACGACGACTTTTTCAAGGCCCTGGGTGTGGACAGTCTACAGACGCTCGATCTGCTAACGCGCCTGGAGCACCATTTTCACGTCGAACTGCCCGACTACGAGTTGCAGGGAGTGACCGACTTCCGAACCCTGGCGGGGAGAATTCAGGCGCGGCTGTGACCGAACGCGTCACTCGGCAGAAACAGACATACGTCCGACGCAGCATTCGACTATATCTTGACCTCGGCAAGGTAATTGATTGAGCAACACCGTTTTCCCTGCGGCTTGTGGCGGCTGTGGTGAAATAAGTCTTTAATGCTTGATCTCCGACAATATACCTGTCTCGGCGCAGCTCTGCGCGATGCGCTTGACCGCTTTGCCAGCGAGATTTGCTTGATTGAGGCCGACCGCGATCGCGAAAAAGTGCGCCTCACCTATTCCGACTTCAAAGAGACTGCGCTGCCGCTGACCCGTGCCCTGGAGGACGCCGACTTCGATCCCGGAGATCGCGCCGCCATCATCATGACAAATCAGTCGAAGTGGCTGATCTCGGCCTACTCCATTTTTTACTGCGGCGGAATACTCGTTCCGCTGGACTACAAGCTCACGGCCCATGAGCACTTGCAACTCCTGGCCCACTCGAAAGCCAAAGTTCTTTTCGTCGAGTACCACCTGTGGCGTGCCATCACGCAGGCTCCGGACTTCCACGCCATCAAAACGAAAATCGTGCTGGTAACGGAAGTTCCGCTGGGCGCCGATCTTGCGGGCGCCTTCCGGTGGGAAGACTTCAAGCGTAAAGGCGCGCCAGACTTCGTCATGCGTCAGAAGGACGACGTAGCGTGCATCGTGTATTCGTCTGGCACCGCCGGACGGCCGAAAGGCTGCGTGCTGACGCATGAGAATTATCTGGAGCAGTGCCGGTCGCTGACCGCGTGGTATCCCTTCTGGCCGGGCGTGCGCTATCTCAGCATCCTGCCGACCAACCATGCCATCGATTTCATGGTCGGCTTCATCGGACCTTTCGTATGTGGAGCCTGCGTCGTTCATCTGCGCACGCTGCGTCCCGACTTTGTTCGAGACGCCTTTGTTCGCTATCGAATTACCTATGTCTCTCTGGTTCCGATGATCCTGAAGAATCTGGAACGCGGATTGCGTGCCAAGTTCGATGAACTGCCGGCGTGGAAGCGATTCTTCCTGAATCGTATGATCGCAATCAACAAACTGCTGACGCGTCGCAGGCCGAAGGTCAGGTTAAGCCGCACGCTGCTGGGGGGCGTCCATCGCGGCTTCGGCGGAGAATTGCTCGCGCTCATCACCGGAGGAGCGTTCATGGAACCCTCGACCATGCAGTTCTTCTACGACCTCGGCATTCCGGTCGTGAATGGATATGGCCTGACCGAGGCCGGGACCGCACTCACGTTGAACGACTTGAAGCCTTTTCGTGCCGATACTGTGGGCAAGCCCTTGCCGGGAGTCGAGCTGCGTATTTTGAATCCGGATGGGGAGGGCATCGGCGAGGTGGCGGCGCGCAGCAAGACGATCATGTCCCATTACCTCGATGATGCCGAACTCACCCTCGAAACCATCGTCGACGGATGGCTTCTCACCGGGGACCTTGGTCGCTTCGACGGTCGCGGACATCTTCAACTCTTCGGGCGCAAGAAGAACATGATCGTCACCGAAGGCGGAAAGAATATTTATCCCGAGGACATTGAAACCGCCTTCGACGGCTTGCCGGTGAAGGAGTATTGCATCTTTGCCGCGAATTATGTCTGGCCGCAAAAGGAGTTAGCGCACGAGATGCTGCTGCTAGTGCTTCGTCTGGACCAGAATCAGCAATTCGACAGCAAATTACTGGCGGAGATTGATTCGCGCAATCGCACGCTGCCGGATTTCAAGCGAGTCGGCGCGTACTTGATCTGGGGCCGTGACTTTCCGCGAACCGCGTCAATGAAGATCAAACGGCAAATTCTGGCGGAAGAGATCGGTAAGACTGGGGAGCGGAAAGCCGCCGTCACACTGTAATCGCGGTGACCGCGAGTCGGGCCGGTTTGAAATCTCCGGCACAGCCAGTCCGACACAAGGATTCGGAATCGTGAGGCAAAGTTATCTGGCCATTGTGAATCCGGCAGCGGGAGGCGGCAAGAGCCGCAAGCTGCTTGGCCCAGCCCTCGAGCGCCTGCGAGCCGGGGGGATTGAAGTTGAACTCGCCGAGACGCGTGCCGCGGCCGACGCAACACGAATTGCACGCGACGCCTACGCCCGCGGCCAGCGAAAATTCATCGCTGTAGGCGGAGACGGCACATCCTACGAAGTCGTCAACGGCCTTTATCCCTTGGCGTTGGGACGTGAGCGGCCTACCCTGGCATTTCTGCCGCTGGGCACCGGCAACTCCTTTCTCCGAGATTTCAGTGAGCGCGGCGTCGAGCACGCGATCGAAGCTCTACTCGCCTCACGCATGCAGCCGTGCGACGTACTCCGGCTCAAGCACCGCGCTGGTGTCATCCACTACATCAACCTGCTGAGCATGGGATTCACCGCAGATGTCGCCACATTGCGCGCGCGCCGCTTCAGTGGCTGGGGCGAATTGGGTTACGTAATTTCAATCTTTCTCACCCTGGCGCGCTTCAGGCGACGTCCATTTCCAGTGCGTCTTGCAGGCGAACCGAACTTTGACCAGCGCCGCTGCCTCTTTCTGACATTTAACAACAGCAAGTTTACGGGGGGCACGATGATGATCGCTCCCAGAGCGCAGGTCAATAGCGGTCTGATCGAGTACGTCCGCTGGGGCCCCATCGGGCGACTGGGGCTGATCCGCAACCTGCCAGGACTCTACGACGGCACGCACATCGAGCATCCCTTGGCGGAGCACAAGGCAGTGCCGCGAGTGGAATTTGCCCTGGAACAATCAGTCGACGTAATGGTCGACGGAGAAGTCATCACCCTGCATTGCGAGGAACTCGACGTCTTGTCCGGAGCTCTCAACGTCGTTGTCTGAGAGCGTGATATAAAAAGTGAGTCATGTCTGAAGAACGAAGAAAACGCCAGCAGGAGCGCGAAAGCAAGGAGCAGCCCAAGCCGATCCCGCGAAAGTACTTCCTCTGGGCCGGAATCGTTGTTCTTTTTGCAGCGGCATACTATGGCGGGTGGCATTACCGCAACCATCGGTATGACGTTTTTGCACGGTGTCTTGCTTCGAAACACGCCAGGATGTACGGGCTCTACTGGTGCCCACACTGCCTTGATCAGAAAGAAATGTTCGGCAAGTCGTTTCAGTATGTGCCGTATCAAGAGTGCGCGATCAAGGGCTCGCGCGAGATGGCCCCGGAATGCAAGGCAGCAGGGGCCAAGAACTTTCCCAGTTGGCAGTTCGAAGGTGCTCCGATCCACGAAGGCGTGCTGCCGCTCGAGGACTTGAGTCAACGCACCGGGTGCAGCCTCCCGTGATGAATTCATCAATCACTTCGCCGGCTCATGCGGAACCAGTCAGTGACAAGATCAGCCGCAGTTTGTTTTGGGCGATCGCAGTGTTGTCGGTGGTAGGAATCATTGTCTCCGCCATCTCGCTCGAACGTCACTATGCCAAATCCACGACGTCATTTTGCGAGTTTGGCCAAGAATTCAATTGCGACATCGTGAACCGCAGCGAGTATTCGAGCATCATGGGGATTCCCGTTGCGGGGATCGGTATGTTGGGATATGGGCTGCTCCTCGCGCTGTCCACCGCGTACCGCCAGCGCGCGGACACACCAACACGTTTGGTGCTGGCAGCCGCCGTGGGTCTGGCCTTTGCGATCTACCTGACCTACGTCGAGGCCTACGTACTTGAAACGTGGTGCATCCTCTGCCTCAGCTCTTTAGCCTTGATCACGATGATTACGCTGTTCGCTGTTCTGCTGAAATTCAAGGCCGCGAGAGCCTCATCGTGAGGATGTAGCTGTCCCGTTGCTCTACCCAACGAATGGAACAACCTCAGACAACAGAGACCCGGCCAGCCGAAGGCGCCCGCGTGATCCGCGTCGAATCCACGACCGGCGATTTGCGACTGCACGAATTTGCCAGCCGAATCTTTCACAACACGCGTTTCTTGCGGGTATGGCTGCCTCCCGGATACGACGCGGTCGAGAACCAGGCCCGCCGCTACCCCGCCCTGTACCTCAATGACGGCCAGAATCTTTTTGAAGATTCGACCTCCTTCACCGGCGTGGAGTGGCAGGTGGATGAAACCGCCGATCGCCTGATCCGCGAGGGTGTCGTTCCGCCGCTAATCATCGTCGGCATCGACAACACCGCCAAAGATCGAATTCGCGAATATATGCCGCACCGCTCTCTGCATCCGATGATGCTGCGGGTGCAAGGTAGTCGATACCCAAGCTTCCTGAGCGATGAAGTCATGCCGTACATTGCTGAGCACTACCGGGTCGCGACCGGGCCGGGGAACACTGGGCTCGGGGGTTCGTCCCTTGGCGCTTTGATCGCGCTCTACACTGCGCAGGTTCGCCCAGGTCTGATCGGCCGCTTGCTCTTGGAAAGCCCTTCACTGTGGGCATCGAATCGTCAGTTGGTACGCCACAGCCGTAACGTAAAGCGCTGGCCGGAGCGAGTCTTCCTTGCGATCGGAACCGCCGAGGCGGGAAGGGCAGACAGGAATCAAAGTGCAGTCGATGATGTTTCTGAGCTTGCGGGCATTCTGCGCCGCGCCGGCGTGGACGAGAAACGCTTGTGTCTGGTGATTGACGCCGATGCGTCACACCACGAATCCGAGTGGGCTCGCCGCTTTCCCGAAGCGCTGGCTTTCCTGTTCGGCCAGCAAGCGTTATCCGCTCGATCTTCTTCTATCCGGTGACCGCGTCCTCGTCGACCCGCACTCCGGCTATTTGTCGCCTGCTGAATAACAGCAGGGGCAAGAGGAGTGGCACAAAAGAGGCCAGGAACGCCGGAAGGAGCGCAACCTGACTCGCCGGATTCAGCGGAGGCCGCAACAGCAACAAGCCGGCTGACGTGATCCAAGGCCAGGTCACGATGGCGATAAACGTCAGCCGCGAAAGTCTGGGAAGTGTCGCCCACTCGCTCACGAGCAGC
Source organism: Acidobacteriota bacterium (assembly GCA_003225555.1). Lineage (GTDB taxonomy): Bacteria > Acidobacteriota > Terriglobia > Terriglobales > Acidobacteriaceae > Sulfotelmatobacter. The sequence goes on from QIAM01000065.1 coordinate 119,360, forward strand.
AGCGCAGGCAGAATCAACAATGCTTGGTTGAAGGGCGTGAATAGCGGGAAGGTCAGCAGCGTTGCCATCAGAAACGTCGCGACCACCAGAGTAAACCGCCGCGAATCTCCCGCGACTTTTCGATTGCGCCACCCAAATGCCAAAAGGCAAATGACAATAGAGGTTGACACGGCAATTCCAAGCCTGTCGCCAAGCAGCAGCCGAAGGTGGGAAGTCGTAGGAAAATATCTCCGGTATGCCGCCAAGCCGGCGAAGAAATAGCTCAGCCATCCCGGAAGAAGCAACTCTCCGGCTCCGACCAGAGCGGCCATCGTAACTCCAAACCCGGCCAGCAGTCGCCATCGAGTCCTCCACTCACACGCCGCCCAAAGAATGAACCAAGCCAGCGGCAGAAGGGACATCTGCGGTTTGATGGTGGAGAAGGCCAGCAACACCCCGGCAGCCACCAGATGGCCTTTCTTCACGCACCACAAGCCGGCCGCTAGCAGGCAGCCCACCACCAGCGCCAACTGCTCAAGGCGCAAGCCCTGCACAATCTGCGGGCTGCTGAGCGTAAATAAAACAGATGCTATGGCCATTTTCCACGATAGCAGGTGCAAAATGTCCAAACCGAGGAGCACACCTATGGCTGTTAACAACGCTAGAGCAAACGGAGCCCAGCTTTGCACCTGCGCAAAGTCCGCGAACACCGTGGGAGCCAGGAGGAACACGGCGTAAACGGGATAAGCAAAGCGCTGTTCGTTAACTACATCGACGCCCGGCTCTCCATAGGTCTGTTGGATGGCACGCCCGTAGAAAACCCTCTGGATTTCATGGCTCACTTCCTGCCCATACGGGTTGCGACGGTGAAGCAGAAGTTCGCGCGTGCCCACCCAAGGGGAATACAGATCGCCCATCTGAACCTTGAGGTCGCCCCCTTGCAAAGCCCTGGCGTCCGCCCACGGAATCAGGATTTGGTGTACGTAAAGCCACGTGGTTGCGCCGACGCACAAACTCAGCAGAAACCACAGCGGGATTCGTTTTTGCGCTGGTGACGTCACCGGATTCGCAGCGGATGCCCGAAGCAGTGTAGCAAGGCGAATCCCTCGAAAGAGCCCGGCCTTTAGAATCTGATCGGTCAGCTGACGTTGATTTCGCTATTGGATTGTTTGAGCGCTACGCGACTCGCTCCCCACCACGATTCCAATCACACTGCGGGTAGTGTCGCGCTCCGGTTCAGGCTGGTTCTTTGTCGGCGACTTCCTCAAACAAGCCGTCCACCATCTCGATCATTTCCTGATCGACGGTGCGGTTCTTGGCGATGGCCTCCTTCAGCGGAATGGAGACGATCTTGTTGGAGCGCAACGCTGCCATGCGGCCGAATTCCTGGCGATGAATCATGTCAATGGCGCCTAATCCGTAGCGCGTTGCCAATACCCGGTCAAAGGCGCTGGGCGAGCCTCCGCGTTGAATGTGTCCCAGGACGACGGCCCGTGTCTCGAATCCGGTGCGCGTTTCGATTTCGCGGGCCAGAATGTTGGCGATCCCTCCCAGCTTGGCGTGACCGAATTCGTCCTTGCCCATGTCTTGCGGCACCGGGGATCCGCCGCCCGCCTGCGGAGAGAACTTTGCGCCCTCGGCCACCACGACAATCGAGAAATAGCGCCCGCGCTCGTGACGCTGCCGAATGGATTCGGCGACTTTGTCCAGGTCGAAGGGCCGCTCGGGAATTAAGATCGCATCCGCTCCACCGGCAATACCGCTGTACAGAGCGATCCAGCCCGCGTCGCGTCCCATGACCTCAACGACCATTACGCGGTTGTGGGCCTCGGCGGTCGTATGCAGCCGGTCAATGGATTCGCAGACCACATTGCATGCAGTATCGAAGCCGAAGGTGAAATCGGTACCGCTCAGATCGTTGTCAATGGTCTTGGGCACACCCACGACCCGGATGCCCTGTTCATGCAGCTTCTGTGCGACGGAGAGCGTGTCATCGCCTCCAATTGCGATAAGCGCCTCGATCTGATGTTTTTGTAATGTGGCGGCGCACTGCTCGATCCCACCGGGATGCTTGGAAGGATTGGTGCGCGAAGTTCGGAGGATGGTTCCGCCGCGAGGCAGAATTCCGCCTACGGTGCTCAGGTCCAACACCATCGTCTTGTTCTCAAGCAATCCCCGCCACCCCTCGAGAAACCCGACGAACTGATCCTTGTAGTGAAACACTCCCTTGCGCACCACCGCGCGGATGACGGCATTCAGGCCCGGACAATCGCCACCGCCGGTCAACATACCAATCTTCATGGTCGCTCCTGTATGGGGTCGCCCTGTAAAGTTTTAGTTCTGTTGCAGGATGAATCGCGTACGGCGTCCTTGGAATGCAGCCCGGGCTTCAGGGCAAGCGACGAAGAGGCCCCAAATGCAGGGTTGGCAGTCGTTCGGAACGACTAGATTATCATCAAATTAAAAGATGTCGAAATCAGAGTCATTGCGCCTGGACGCAAGATTCGCCACAATGCTCGACGGACATGAATAAGACTTTGATGTTCTTGATCTGGACCGCCGTAGCCATCACCGGCACGCTGGCCATCGGTATAGTGGCGGTCCACCGCGGCGAGCCCATCAATGCTCTCTGGCTTGTCGTAGCGGCGACCTGCTGCTACGCCTTGGGATACCGCTTCTACAGCAGCTTCATCGCCGCGAAGATTCTCGCTGTCGATGCTCTTCGCGCTACCCCAGCCGAGCGGCTGGAAAATGGCCGCGACTTCCTTGTCACGAATAAATGGGTAGTCTTCGGCCATCATTTCGCGGCGATCGCCGGTCCCGGCCCGCTCGTCGGCCCGGTGCTCGCCGCGCAGTTTGGCTATCTCCCGGGCACTCTGTGGATTGTGGCCGGTGCCGTCCTCGCTGGCTGTGTGCAGGACTTCGTGATCCTCCTCTTCTCCGTACGTCGCGACGGCAAGTCGCTGACCGAAATGGCCAAGGAAGAAACCGGCCGCGTTGGCGGCTTCGTGGCCTATGCCGCCGTCATCGTGATTCTGGTGATCCTGCTGGCTGTAGTCGCTTTGGTCGTGGTGAACGCCTTGAAGTCCAGCCCCTGGGGCACGTTCACCATTGCGATGACGATTCCTATTGCCTTGCTGATGGGCGTCTACCTGCGGCGCATTCGTCCCGGCAGGGTTCTGGAGGCGTCGGCGCTCGGCTTCGTCCTGGTAATGCTGGCAATCTGGGGAGGCCAGTGGGTCTCGCAGGATCCTGCCATGGCGCACGTGTTCACTCTGAGTGCCGCGGCGTTGGCCGGCCTGATCATTCTCTATGGTTTCGCCGCATCGGCGCTTCCCGTGTGGCTGCTGCTCGCCCCGCGCGATTACCTGAGCACATTCGTGAAGCTGGGGACCATCGCACTTCTTGGATTGGGAATCGTCGTCTTTCGGCCGGTGCTGCACATGCCCGCACTGACCCGTTTCGTCGATGGCACCGGCCCCGTCTTTGCTGGAAAAATCTTTCCGTTCGCATTCATCACCATTGCCTGCGGAGCCGTCAGCGGCTTCCATTCGCTGATCTCAAGCGGGACTACTCCCAAGCTAATCGCCCGCGAGACGCAGACACGCATGGTCGGATACGGCGCCATGTTGGCGGAATCCGCCGTGGCAGTGATGGCTGTAATCGCTGCCTGCGTGCTGCAGCCGGGAGTCTATTTCGCCATCAACAGCCCGGCAGGAATCGTCGGCCAAGCACCCGAAGCAGCCGCCGCAACCATTTCGGCTTGGGGATTTCCCGTAACTGCGCCCGAGATGCAAGCGCTGGCTCGCGCTGTCGGGGAGCAGACGCTTTTCAACCGCACCGGCGGAGCCCCGGCCTTCGCCGTCGGCATGGCCCACATTTTCTCGAACAGCCTGGGAGGTCAGGCCCTGATGGCCATCTGGTACCACTTCGCCATCATGTTCGAGGCACTCTTCATACTGACGGTGCTCGATGCCGGTACGCGCGTGGCCCGCTTCATGATTCAGGACGCTCTCGCCCATGTCTATCCGCCCCTCGGTCGGACAAGTTGGTATCCATCAATTCTGGCAACCAGCGGCCTAGTCGTCGCAGCTTGGGGATATTTCCTGTGGCAGGGTGTGAAAGATCCGCTAGGCGGAATCAACTCGCTATGGCCGCTCTTCGGCATCGCAAATCAATTATTGGCGACAGTCGCACTGTGCGTCGCGACCACGATCATCATCAAAATGCATCGAGCCAAGTACGCACTCTTCACGCTGGCCCCGCTGGCGTGGCTGGTGGCCGTCACCTTCACCGCATCGTGGCATAAGATTCTTGATCCCGACCTGCGAGTCGGCTTCCTCGCCCAAGCGAAAGCCCTGGCCATGGGCCCCTCAACACACGCAACTGCCCGGCTGATTTTCAACAACCGCCTGGATGCCGCGGTCACCGCTGCTTTGGTGGTGATGGTGAGTCTTGTAGTAATAGAATCGGCGCGTGTGTGGATCGGCGTGCTGACTGGAAAGAGGGAAGCGCGAGTACGAGAAGCTCCATTCGTGATGAGCCGCCTAGCCGCGGAGGAACACGCATGAAATCGTTCCTCAATGCCGGACGAATCCTGCTGGCGGCATTGCGGGAGATTTTCGACGAGGCTTCCTATTCTCGTTTTCTGCGCCGCGAACGGACGGAATCATCGCCTCAGGCCTACGCCGCTTTTTGGCGGGAGCGCGAAGCCGGACACACTCGCCGTCCACGATGCTGCTGAACTTGACGTCGCGGCGGCAGCGCGTAATCATCGTGAGCTGCCTTGTAGCGCCGGCAACCTGCCGGCTGTCCCGAGGGCGTCTCGCCCTCGGAGCCGCGGGCGAGGACGCCCGCCGGACAGCCGCCGGGACGGCGCTACTCTGCGACACGGCAACGTACTGATACTTCGAGTAGAGGTCTTCGATGATTAAGGCGCGCAACGTACAGCGAGTGATCGGCGCTTCTATAGCGCTGATGGTTCTATTGCTGGCGTCCGATTCCTTGTGCCAGAGCGATGAACCGGGCCAAACCATGCGACCGGTGATCCGCGGAACCCACGCCGCCATCTCCTCCATGAAACCGCAGGCCACCGATGCGGGCCGCCAGATTCTGCAGGCAGGGGGCAATGCATTCGATGCTGCCGTCGCAGGCCAGGCCGCGCTGGGCATCACCGATTTCCCCATGAACGGTATGGGCAGCGACGCTGTAGTGCTCGTCTACAACGCGCGCGAAAAAAAGGTGTACTCGGTGAACGCCGAACCCCGCGCGCCCAAGCTCGCGACCATTGAATGGTACGAGAAGAACAACGGCGGCAAATTGCCGGATAGTGACGGCCTGCTTGCGGGCGGTCTGCCGGGCGTCGTGGACGCCTGGTACATCTTGCTAGATCGCTGGGGCACGATGAGTTTCGCGCAGGTTCTTCAGCCCGCCATGGACCTGGCAGAGAACGGCTTTCCGCTCAGCGAAGCCGCGGCCTCCCAGATCGCCGACGAGAACAAAATCCTGAAGTACCCGACCACCGTCAAAATCTATCTGCCGGACGGCCACGTGCCAGAAGCTGGCGACATTCTGCGGAACCCCGATCTGGCCCGCACGCTGAGAAAGTTAGTCGAAGCCGAAAAGGCGAACGCATCGAAAGGGCGCCACGAAGCCCTGAAAGCCGCACGCGACCGCTTCTACAAGGGCGACATCGCTCGTGAACTCGCCGCCTTCTCCGAAGTCAACGGCGGCCTGTTCCGTTACAACGATTTCGCCGAATATACTGCCGAAGTTGAGACGCCTGTCTCCATCAGCTACCGCGGCTATCAGGTCTACAAGAATCCCTCGGCGAGCCAAGGCCCCGCAGAACTGATCGCGCTCAACTTGATTGAGGGATACGACCTGAAAGCTCTCGGCCACAACAGCGCCGACTTTCTTCATGTCAGTGTCGAGGCCTTAAAACTCGCGATGGCCGACCGCGAGAAATTCCTCGGCGACATGAACTTCATCAAAATTCCCTACGATGGCCTGCTCTCCAAGGACTATGCCCGCGAGCGCCGCAAGCTCATCGATTCCAGCAAAGCATCGCTTGAGCTGCGACCGGGCTCTCCGGAGAAGTTCGCGGGCAATTCATCTCTGCTCGACCGTCCCGTTCACGCCGTTCTCGACGGCGATGCCAGCCACAACGGCGACACCAGCTACATCGCAGTGGTCGACAAAGACCGCAACATGGTGAGCTTCGAGCCCAGCCTGCATAGCGAATTCGGCACGGGCGTCGTGATGGGGAACACTGGCCTGATCTTCAACTGCCGAGGTGACTACTACTCGCTGGTCCGCGGCGAAGCCAACGCTCTCGAGCCCGGCAAACGCCCGCGCAGCACGCTGCAGAGCACGCTGGTGATGAAAGATGGCGAGCCTTACGCGATCCTGGGCAGCCCCGGCGGCGACGATCAGGTAATGCGCACCATGCAGACGCTCATCAACGTCGTAGACTTCGGCATGAACATTCAGCAGGCGATTGAAGCCCCACGCTGGTCCTCGCGCAGCTTTCCTGCATCGCCGTTCCCGCACACCATGTATCCCGGAGACATGTCGGTCGAGGCGCGAATCCCAGAAGCCACGCAGAAAGCGCTGGCCGCGCGCGGCCATGAATTGCGCGTAGCCCCCGCGTGGTCCATCGGATCGAACGCAGGTATCATCATCGACGCGAAGACCGGCGTACTCAGCGCAGGCGCCGACCCGCGGGTCGACGCATACGCATGGGCGTGGTAAGTATCACGCGGCGCAGAGGGAAAGCATCTACTGCATAGTTTCTGTAGCCTGTTTCCCCAATCGGGTTCGCGTGATTCGCAATTGGCTTTGAAAGGGCACGGCTTCCAGCCGTGCCGCCAGGAGTCCTCAAGAAATCAGGGCTTTAGCCCCTGAGGTAGCACGACGCCAGCGCAGGCTATTTCACGAAGCACTCTTAGGGGAAAAACCACATGAGCAAACAAACGCTTGGTTGGATGACAGCAAGCATCCTGGTCGGAATAACGATTGCTCTGCATCTATTGGCCGACAGCCCCGCGAAACTCGGCAACGTCACGGAAGCAAGACTAACGTCCGAAGCCGACGACGGCAGCAACTGGCTACTCAACGGCCGTACCTTTGACGAACAGCATTTCAGCCCGCTGAAACAGATCACCGACAAGAATGCCAGCACCCTAGGGCTCGCCTGGTCGCTGGACATAGACAGCGCCATGGGCGTGGTCGCCGAACCTCTCGTCGTCGACGGCGTGATCTACGTCAGCGCTCCGCTGTCGAAGGTGTATGCCATTGAAGCAACCACTGGCAAGCTGCTGTGGAAGTTCGATCCCAAAGTCCGCCTAAACCAGGCCATCAACGGATCCTACTCAGCGCGCACCAATGCGGGCGTCGCCGTGTGGGCCGGCAAAGTGTACGTTGGCACCGGCGACTGTCGGCTCGTAGCGATCGATGCCGCTTTTGGAAGCCAGGTGTGGGAAGCCTCGGTCTGTGATGCAACTCAAACCGGCATCACCGGAGCCCCTCACGTGGCCAAAGGCAAAGTGTTCATGGGATACAACGGCTCCGACGACGGCGTGCGGGGATCCCTCGTCGCTTACGACGCCGAAACCGGAAAGGAAGCCTGGCGCTTCTGGACCGTTCCCGGCGACCCGTTCAAACCGTTTGAAACGAAAGCTCTGGAGATGGCCGCAAAGAGCTGGTCCGGCAAGGACTCCTGGAAGGTCGGAGGAGGCGATGCCTGGACCGCGATCACCTACGATCCCGTGACCGACCTCGTCATCTTCGGTACCGCCGGCGCTGGCGTCGATTACGGGGAACTCGAAAACATCAAAGTCAGTGGAGACAAACTCTTCGCCGGATGTATTATCGCCGTCAAAGCCGACACCGGCGAATACGTCTGGCACTTCCAGACCAGCGCTCCCGGCCTGCAGACCGAGAACAATCACATCGTCATAGCCGATCTTGCCATGAACGGCGAGAAGCGTCACGTCGCCATGACCGTACCGAAGAATGGATTTTTCTACGTTCTCGATGCGAAGACAGGAAAGCTTCTCTCTGCGAAGCCGCTAGTGAAAACAGCATGGGCTACTTCGGTTGATCTCCAAACCGGAAAGGCCATCGAGATCCCGCGCTCCAAGGGCGGAGGCCGCCAGTGGACCGTTCACAACTGGTGGCCCATGAGCTACAACTCTCAGATTGGCCTCGTATACGTGCCGGCAACAGACCGCCAGGAGGGAACACACACCGAAGTCGAATCCGGCGAATGGATGCGAGGCACGCAAGGCAAGCTCATCGCGTGGGATCCGGTGAGCCAATCCGCCCGCTGGACGGTAGAAGAGCCCATCGCCACCAACGGAGGCGTGCTCTCAACCGCCGGCAACCTGGTGTTCCAAGGTCAGGGCAACGGCGAATTCGCAGCCTACGCAGCCGACAGCGGGAAGAAAGTATGGTCAATCCAAACCGGTTCGGCGATTGACTCGGTGCCAGTCACGTTCGCCGTGAATGGCGATCAGTACCTCCTCACACCCGTAGGTTGGGGTTCCGGTTCCAGACTCTTCGCCCCCGCATGGACGATGGCAACACCTCAATCCAAGCGCGGCCCGACCCGTTTACTGGCCTTCAAACTCGGCGCAACGACGCCGTTTCCCACACCTCCTGACGTAGTACCACCGGTGCCGAAGCCTCCGCAGCAAACTGCCAGCAAAGAAACCATCGCCCATGGCAAAATGCTCTACCGCAAATTCGTGTGTGACGGCTGCCATTCTCCCGACACCGACGGAAGCGGCGCCTGGGTACTCGACGGCGCCATCCCCGATCTGCGCTACGCTCCTCTCGAAGTTCATGAGGACTGGTACGCCATCGTTCTCGCAGGCACGCACTGGGACCAGGGAATGCCCGGCTTCGCGAACCCTCCGAAGTTCGCCTTCCCCCATTTAAAGATGACACCGCCAGACGCAGACGCCCTCCACGCCTACGTGATCGACGAGGCGTGGAAGGCATATAACCACGAACAGAAACAACCGGAATCAGCCAAGCGAACACACTAGAGCGGAGTCAGAGCCATGCATCCGAAAGTGCTCATGTGGGGACAGCCGCCCTCGGCTGTCCAACCGGGCGTGGCCCGGTGGTGTGTACTCACCCTGCCCGCCGTTCGATAGCAGTCTGAGGAAAACTCGATCAGTGACTCCGTTTTGAAAGGGCGCGGCTTCAGCCGCGCCACTACCTGTCCCCGCGACGTGCGCTTTAGCGCCTAAGGGCGACCTGCTTAGACTTCTGGTTCGCCGTCGTTCACCCCTGCTCGCTGATCCCTAGGATCTCTAGGCCTTCCGCGATACACTGCACACACATGCGAGTGTTGGGCATCGATTGCGGCGGAGAATACACCGGCTACGGCGTGGTCGACCTTCATCCCCATGGAAAGTTGTGTTGTATCACTTGTGGCGCCATCAAGCTCTCCTCGCGAGAAGCTCTTCCACGACGCCTGTCCACAATCTTCATCCAGCTAGGCGAAATCATTGCCGAGCATCACCCCGATCAGGTTGCCATCGAAGAAGTCTTCTATGCCCTGAACGTGAAGTCTGCTCTGAAGCTGGGCCAGGTTCGCGGCGTCGCCATGCTGGCCGCGGCGACCGCGGGCCTGGAAGTTGCCGAATATTCTCCCCTGACGATCAAGTCTTCGGTGGTCGGCTACGGACGTGCCGAGAAGCAACAAGTCCAGAGCATGGTGACACGCCTGCTCGAACTGACCGAGCCGCCTGAACCAATGGACGCTTCCGACGCCCTGGCCATCGCCATCTGCCACCTGCACACCGCCGGCACGCTCGAACGGCAGCGTGTGGCCAAAGTGATCGCGGTGTGAACATGTCTCGTGATGCCACTCTCTCGCCAATCAAGCAATCCCTTTGGCATAATTTCTCTGCATGACTCGATCCGCGCCGACCCTGCTCGCACTTGTAATCGGTGTCTGGATGTGTGTGGCGCCAGCAATCGCCGCGGATCCAGCAACGGTCACCTTCTCTCTCGATTTTCCCAACTCCGACCCCGAGCACTACACCATCTCCGTTAACTCCGACGGCCACGCCAAGTATGAGTGTTTAGCAAAAGTCTCCCGGGATTCCGACGAGCGCGAACCCTACCAGACTGAATTTGACCTGAGCTCCGCTTCCAGGGCCCGCGTTTTTGATCTCGCTGCCCAAGCCCGCTACTTCTCCGGCAAAATCGACTCGGGTAATAACAAGCTCGCATTTACCGGCTCAAAAAAGCTGGTCTACCGGGACGGCCAGCGCAACAGCGTTGCCAGCTATAACTACTCCACCGTTCCATCTGTGCAACAGCTCACGGCGTTCTTCCAGAGCATGGCTGCGACGCTCGACTACGGGCGGCGCCTCACCTATTACCACCGCTATCAAAAGTTGGCTCTCGACGAAGAATTGAAGCGCATGGAGATGCAGGCGAAGAACAATGAACTCAGCGAGTTGCGGGCAATCCATGAAGTCTTAAAGCAGATCATCGAAGACTCCTCGGTCATCAATGTGGTGCGAGCACGCGCACAAAGGCTGGTGGAAATGGGGAACAACAATACCCCGGGTCGCTAACGTTTCAATATTTCGCCCTTCGCTTGGCTGCCCAGATCGTGGTGGGGAGACTCACCTTTTACAACTCCCCGCCTGAAACCGTGTTCTAATAAGCAGGGAACTCACAGGGGGCTGCTATGTCCCGAAACAAATTTGCTCTGGCGGTTTTGACGGTCTCAGCCTGCGCGCTTCTGGCGCTGCCCGCTCTGGCTGATTCGCAGGCACGCATCGTTCGCTTGAGCGACGTGCAGGGTTCGGTCCAGATCGATAAGAACACCGGCGTGGGATTTGAGAATGCATTTCTCAATCTTCCGATCACCCAAGGCACACAGATTCGCACCCGCGACACTGGCCGCGCCGAAATCGAGTTCGAAGACGGCAGCACCATGCGCCTGACTCCGAACACCAGCGTGCAGTTCAGCACGCTCGGCGGCGACGATTCTGGCAAACACATCTCCATAATCAACCTCGTTGAGGGGATGACCTACGTCAACTGGCTGGGCAAAGACCGGCTCACACTGAACTTCTCCCGCGAAAAGGTCGAGATCGAACGCGCGACTCACTTCCGCGTCGAGACTTCGCCGAACGCAGCAAAGTTCGCCGTCTTCAAAGGCGATGTTGAGGTCGAAGGTCCCAACGGCAAAGTGATCGTCAAAAAGAGGAAGGAAGTCGCGTTCGATGCCAGCAGCGATCAGACGCCTGAGCTGGCCAACCTGGAGGAATCCCCGCTGGACTCATGGGACAAGGAGTCCATCGACTATCACCAGCAGTACGCCAAAAATAATTCCTCGCCCTACGGATACGGCGCCAGCGATCTCGGCTACTACGGCAACTACACTAACGTCCCCGGCTACGGCATGATGTGGCAGCCCTACTTCACCGGCGTCGGTTGGGATCCGTTCATGGACGGCGCCTGGTCCTGGTATCCCGGATTCGGCTACATGTTCGTGTCATCCTATCCCTGGGGCTGGATGCCTTACCGCTATGGGAACTGGATGTTCGTCTCCGGCTACGGCTGGATGTGGCAACCCGGCTATTGGAATAGCTGGAGCAACGTTCCGCGCTACGCCGGAAACCCGCCCGTCCGCTTCCACCCGCCGGTCGCACCGACTGGAGCTGTTAGCACAGTGGTTGTAGGCAGAGGCGGCCCAGTGCATGTAGGGGCAATGCCGTCGCGTGTAATCGTCAGCAGCGGTTCCGCGGGAATCGGGATTGCTCGAGGCTCGCTGGGCAATCTTGGACACTTGAACACCCAAGTGGCTAAGCGAGGCCCGGTTGCAGTCCAGCCAACACCACAGTTCTCAGCCCGATCGAACAGGGGTAGCGGCTTTGGCGGTGGCTCTGGCGGCTCTGACGCTTCTCGGTCCAATGCGAGCTCCAGCAGCACGGGCGCAGGACGAAGCGCGAGTGCGCCAGCTCGCTCGAGCGCACCGAGTGCTCCATCTCGATCGAGCGCTCCCTCGCCGCACCGGTAAGAGTTCGCCTGTAAGGAATTGGGCGGCCCCTGAAAGGGCCGCCTTTTCTCTTGTCGCTCGAGTTGGAGATCGCCACTTACTGTAGTAATCGGGAGTCCCTACGAAGCCATCAACTCCAAGTATGCGCAGGGCGCAGCTTTATATATTCGTCAAGCCCACAACTGGCTGGACCAACATGATTCCAACGGCGACACTCACGGCGTCCGACGGCGCCGCAAGCGACTGGTTGGGTTATGCTGTCGCGGTCAGCGCCGACCGAATTGTGACGGGGGCACCGTTTGCCGCCATTGGTTCCCACGCCACGCGGCAGGGTGCGGCCTATACGTTTATGAAACCGTCGACCGGCTGGAAGACAACCTCGCACTTCGATGCAAAGGTAAACGCGTCAGATGGGGCGAAGGATGACGAGTTCGGGTGGTCCCCGTCCATCAGCGGGACCATGCTAGTGGTTGGCGCACCCGGCGCCACTTCGCAGCACGGGGCAGCATATCTCTTCGGACAGTGAGCCATCGTCTCGCCACCGGTCTGCTAATCCGCCTCGGAATCAGCATTGGTGCTTGTGGCCAACTTTTTAGAGCCGGATCACGCCTCGTTTGACGCCGGTGGCTTAGGTTCGGTTTTGCCTGGAGTGGTCTGGGGTTTATCGGTCGGGGCGTTGGGTTTCAGTGCTAAGAATATGAAGTTTCTCTTCCGCGACAGAATTGTCGATTTTGGTTATTGGGATGTAGGCCTGATTCTTGTCTATGCGGAAGTGAATTACATCTCCGATTTGCAGCTTCTTGCTCCCGCCGCATTCCTCGCCCATCGAACCGAACAACGGCTTATGGCCGCACTCCAACAGGTAGGATTTCGCGTTGGTCACAACTGTGTAAGTGTGGGCATGTTGGTGCTGGCTGTTTACGACCCATTCGGTGAGGCCGGTTGCCACACTCTTGCCTTCTTCCGGGTAGGTCTTGGGCTCTTTGTTTGCAAAGGCGGTTACGGACAGCATACCCAGTGCCAGAATGAAAAGTCCCAGACGGCCAGTGCGCGTGTTCCAGGTTGCCGATCATGCTGCATCGCGTAATCCTCCCGAATCCGGCGGGAACCAGATGAACGCCAGACGCGCGTTTTGCGTGTGAAGTTATGTCACTGGCACTCTGCTGGCGATTTGCATAGCGGGGGCATATCCGGGAGTCAAACATCAAAGAACAAGCCAGTGTAATTTGAACTTGGCCGGGCGAGAAGCGCATAGAACCGGCCCCGAAAACATGCACACTTGTTGGGCACCTCTGCGCTTGCCAAGGTGACTCGCAGAGAATGGGGTCTCTGGCCCTTAACACATTGTGGATGTTAGACTGCGCAAGCTTCCGGGGATCAAGCATGCGCTCTACCCAATCGTTGCATGTATTGTTGATTCTGCTCTCCCTCTTGCCTGTTCACGCACAAGAAACAGACAAGAAACCAGAACCCCCCAAACCCCTCGATCTGCTGTGGGCGGTAAAGATTCCCATGCGCGACGGCGTCCATCTGAACGCCACGGTATACCGTCCCCACGACCAGAAGGATCCGCTGCCGGTCATCTTCGAGCTGACACCCTACATCAGCGACAGCTATCATGCCCGCGCCTATTACTTCGCCCAGCACGGATATGTCTTCGCCATCGTCGATGTCCGTGGCCGCGGCAACTCCGATGGAAAGTTCAACCCCTTCTTCCAGGAGCCGCAGGACGGCCACGACATAGTCGAATGGATCGCCCGGCAGCCCTGGTCCAACGGCAAAGTCACCATGTGGGGAGGATCCTACGCCGGCTTCGATCAATGGATGACGCTGCGCGAAGCTCCCGAACATCTGGCTACCATCGTTCCCGTCGCTTCCGCCCACGCGGGCGCCGACTTCCCAATGTTCAAGAACATCTTCAGCTCGTACGAAATGCAGTGGCTGACCTTCACCAGCGGCGTCACGGGAAACGAAAATCTATTCGGTGAGTCGCCTTTCTGGATCGAGAAATTCCGCGAGATGTATCTTCAGCATCGTCCTTACAAAGAGCTTGATCAAATTGTCGGCAACCCATCCCCCACGTTCCAAACATGGGTAAGCCATCCCGCCGTAGACTCGTACTGGCAAAGCCTGGCGATCGCTCCAGATCAATACAGGGCCATTCACATTCCCATCCTCACCATCACCGGCAGCTACGACGGCGACCAGACTGGCGCATTCACTTACTATCGCAGCCACATGAAATACGGCACCGAGGCCGCAAAGGCCCAGCACTATCTGATCATCGGCCCCTGGGACCACGCCGGCACCCGCACCCCCAAGAAAGAAGTCGGGGGCCTCACCTTCGGCGAGGCCAGCATCCTCGACATGAACAAACTGCACACAGACTGGTACGACTGGACTCTGAAGAAGGGCTCGAAGCCCGAGTTTCTGAAGAAGCGTGTAGCCTACTACGTAATGGCTTCGGACGAGTGGAAGTATGCCGACACTCTGGAGAGCATTTCCAACGCGACCCGGACTTTATATCTCGATTCCGACCAGGGCCACGCCAACGACGTGGTGAATTCAGGACGCATGGCCGATACAAAGCCCGCGAACTCCCAACCTGATCACTACGTCTATGACCCGCTTGATCTTCGTCCAGCGGATCTGGAGAAAGAAGAAATCAAGAACTCCCTCACCGATCAGCGCTACGCTCTGAACCTATTCGGCAACGGAGTCGTCTATCACAGCGAGCCCTTCGCCAAAGACACCGAAATCTCCGGATTCGCAAAGTTGACGGCATGGATTGCGATGGACGTGCCCGACACCGACTTTTCTACCACGCTCTACGAAATCCTCCCCGACGGCACCAGCGTGGAGCTTACCAGCGACAACATCCGCGCCCGCTATCGCGAATCCCTGAGCCAGGAAAAGCTGGTCAAGCCCGGCGAAGTCAATTCCTACGTATTCGACGGCTTCACCTTCTTCTCACGCCAGATCGCGAAAGGAAGCCGCCTGCGGCTGGTTCTCAATTGCCCGAACAGCATCTACGTGGAGAAGAACTACAACAGCGGCGGAGTCGTAGCCGAAGGAACTGCCAAAGACGCGAAGACCGCCCATATCACCGTCTATCACGATGCCGCTCATCCGAGCCGACTGGAGTTACCCATCGTGCAGTGAGAATGGCAGAGTGAACGTCAACTGTCGTTGCTAGTAGTGCAGAATGTGTCTGGCGAGCATCCCTTTTGCGCGGCGTCATGCTGAACGCAGCCGTTTTTCAGGCGGAGAGAAGGATCTCCTGCATCCCGACACTATCCATATGCGAAACACATCCGCCATTCCACGCGACCTATCTTGATAATCCTGAGTCTTCATTAACGCACCACAATTCCCGCATACCCCACAACCATATCCCGATCGCCCGAAACGTCACCCGAAGTCGCATACTTTACGAGCTCCGCCGACTTCGCTCCCAGCCGAGTAGCAGCCATCAGCATAGCCACCGCCGGTCCAAAGCCGCACATGCTGATGTCCTGCTGCGTAACCACGTCATAGAGTCCGCGCGGATCAAGGCTGAGGATTCGCTCAATCGCCCGATGATCCTTCACCCGTGTAACCGCGTCCGACTCGTAATGATTCATATCGCTGGAGGCGACAATCAACACATCTTCTTTCCGTGCCGCGATCACATCGGCCAGCGCCTCTCCCAATTGTTGCAGCGGTTCGAATTGTCCTGTCCCCAAAGCAATGGGGA
This sequence comes from Acidobacteriota bacterium, assembly GCA_003225555.1. Taxonomy (GTDB): domain Bacteria; phylum Acidobacteriota; class Terriglobia; order Terriglobales; family Acidobacteriaceae; genus Sulfotelmatobacter. The sequence goes on from QIAM01000065.1 coordinate 135,109, forward strand.
CGAAGGTCAATTGCGGCTGCCGTAGCAGCAGGAACGGCAACTCCACCTCGGCCGCATGTTCCGCGCGGTGCGCCGCCGAGTCTTCCTGCAGAGCAGGGAAGCGTTGCTTTAGGCTCCCTGCCAAAGCAGTGTTGATCCGGACACTCCCCAGAGGCGTCTCCCATTCCCCGTCGCTCATCACCGCCAGCGGGCGGCCCATGCCGGTATGATTGGGACACAACAGCACGACACGCGTGGGAATCTGCAAACGCGCAAACACCGCCCCCGCCACAGGACCGGAATACATGTAGCCCGCATGGGGAGCGATGCATCCCAAAGCCCGGATGGATTCCTGCTTCGCCGATTCGGCGTGCGAAAGATAGGAGGCCACCTCCTTGCGCAGAATTTCTGGTTCCCGAGGATAAAAGCGCCCAGCGACTGCAGGATGACGAATCGTGCTGGTGGGCATGGGCCCTCCTCTCAATGAGCCGGGCCAAGTGACAATGGACGAAACAAGGCTAGCAGTAAATATGCTAAGACTGCGCCTGCGCGTTCCGCAAGGCGCGAAATAACTCCGCACTCTCTTTCAGGCTCAGCGTCTCAGCCCGCGCCGTGGCCTTAATGCGCACCTGGGCTAGAGCCGTCCGCAACTCCGCCTCCGGATACGTCCCCTTCAGGTTATTCCACAACGTCTTCCGCTTCTGGCCGAACGATAGCCGCAGAAAATCAATAAACCCATCTCCCGCAACGCCCAGCTTCTCCTGCTGCGGAGCGATCGTCAATCGAAGCACCGCAGAGTGCACCTTGGGAGGAGGCTCAAACGCTCCAGGCGGCAGCGTAAACAATTTTTCCACTCGCGCATAAAGCTGAGCCGTAGCCGAAAGCATCCCGTACTCACTCCCGCCCGGCTTCGCCGCGATTCGGTCAGCCACCTCCCGCTGCACCATGATCACGATGCTCTCGAAGTATTTCGAAAACTCAAACAACCGCAGCAGGATGTCCGACGTGATGTAGTAAGGCAGATTACCGACCACCTTCACCGGCTCCAGCCTCAACTCCATTCCCGGGCGCCCCAACCCCGGCTTCGGTCCAAACAGCGAATCCGGGTCGACCGCAAGAATGTCGGCCTCAATGATCTCCACATTGCGCGCCATGCCGAACTTCAACCGCAGTTGCGCCGCCAGCACGCGATCCAGTTCCACCGCAATCAGCCGCCGCGCCCGCTTCGCCAGCAGGGAAGTGATGATCCCGCGCCCCGGGCCAATTTCGAGAACCGTGCTCTGCGATGTATCGCCCACCGCCTCGGCGATGCGCCTCGCGTACTCCTCGCTCCCGAGAAAATGCTGGCCTAGTTTGGGTTTATGCTGCGGATGGCGCGCGTCAGCTACCTTTGGCACATTGACCCTCTTTTCTACCGGCGTTTAGACTGACTCGGGCGGGTCCAGCGTTCTGCCACGAAAACCCAAGCCGGTCGTATATTCATCATAGCCTGCGCCCGCTGAAAATTGGACGGGCACGGAGGTCGTCACTCTCATGCAGATCTCGTTCGTTGCGTCCGAAGGCGTACCCTATTCCAAGACTGGCGGCCTGGCCGACGTGGTGGGCGCCCTGCCACGCGCCGTGGCCGCCCTAGGCCATCAGGTCAGCGTATACCTCCCACGCTACCGCCAAACCAAGCTGACCGACGCCAAGACGGTGGTCGGCAGCATCACCATACCCTTCGACGACAAGTATCGCTTTGCCTCGATCGTCTCCGGAGGCAGCCAGTCCGGCGTGCAGTTCTATTTTGTGGAGTATCCCGAATTCTTCGACCGTGATGCCCTTTACGGCACTGCCGCCGGCGACTATCCCGACAACGCCGAGCGCTTTGCTCTGTTCTCGCGCGCCGTACTCGAAGCCTCCAAGATCATTGGCGTGCCTCAGATCTTCCACTGCCACGACTGGCAGTCGGCGCTAGTCCCCGTACTCTTGCGCACGATCTACGCCGAAGATCCTGCATTCCGCGATGCAGGCACGGTTTTTACCATCCACAACATCGGATACCAAGGATTGTTCCCGCCTGAAACTCTCCCCTTGCTTATGCTCCCCTGGGACCTCTTCACCATGAGCAAGATGGAATTCTTCGGACAGGTCAATTTCCTCAAGGGCGCGCTGGTCTACTCCGACTTCATCACTACGGTCAGCAAAAAGTACAGCCAGGAAATACAGACGGCGGAATACGGTTTTGGCCTGGAAGGCGTGCTGCGCGGTCGTTCTGCAACCGTCACTGGAATCCTCAACGGCGTCGACTACGACGAGTGGAGTCCTCAGACCGACAAATTTATCGCCGCTCACTACTCGCCTCAGGATCTCTCCGGCAAGTTGAAGTGCAAGCAGGACCTGCTTACCACCTTCGGCATAACAACCATCGACCCCAAAATACCCGTGATCGGTATCGTCTCCCGCTTCGCCGCACAAAAAGGTTTCGACCTGATCTCGCAAGTGGCGGACCGTCTTGCTCGCGAGGAGATGATCGTGGTCGCTCTAGGCGCGGGCGACAAGCCCTACGAGGAAATGTTCCTCCGCCTCAACAAGCAGTTCCCAAACAAGATCGCAGTGAAGATTGCCTACGACAACGCCATCGCCCACAAGATCGAAGCCGGTTCCGACATGTTCCTGATGCCATCGCGATACGAACCCTGCGGCCTGAACCAGATTTACAGCCTCAAGTACGGCACAGTCCCCGTCGTCCGCGCCACCGGAGGCCTCGACGACACCATCGAACCCTGGGACGCCCGCTCCGGCAAAGGCACGGGCTTCAAGTTCACCGAGTACAACGGTGAATCGCTCCTGCTCACGATCAAGCAGGCGCTGCAGGCATATCGCGACCAAACGTCATGGCAAGTCCTCATGCGCAACGGCATGAACAAAGACTTCTCCTGGAACGCCTCTGCCCGCGAATATGGCAAAGTCTACGAACGCGTACGCCAGGCCCGCGCCGCCGCAGCAGCGCCAGAGAAAGTCCTAGTCTGAATGGCATCACCTTAAGAGCCTGTCATCCTGAGCGGAGCCGGACGATTCGCGAAGCGAGTCGTCCAGCGGAGTCGAAGGATCCCTACCCACCTGCATCGGCTGCAGCCTTGCAAGGGATCTTCGCCGCGACCCACAACTCGCTTTCCTCGCTGCTACAATCCCCTCAAGATGGCCGTAGCCGCTCCCATGCCCGCCTTCCCCCGCACCATCTTCCACGTCGACATGGACGCCTTCTTCGTCTCCGTCGAAGAACTCTTCGATCCATCCCTGAAAGACAAGCCCGTGGTCGTCGGAGGCCAACGCCACGAGCGCGGCGTGGTCTCGGCCGCGTCCTACGCAGCGCGAAAGTTTGGCGTCGACTCCGCTATGCCCCTACGCACCGCCGCAAAGCTCTGCCCGCAAGCCATCTTCGTTGACGGACATCCCGACCGCTACCGCGAGTGTTCAGAGAAAGTTCACAGAGTCCTAACGACCTTCTCCCCGCAAGTCGAGATGGCCTCCATCGACGAAGCCTACGTCGACATGACCGGCACCGCCCGCCTCCACGGCCCGCCGCTCAAAGCAGCTCACACCCTGCACCAGCGCATGAAAGCCGAGACCAGCCTGAACTGCTCCGTCGGCATCGGCAGCTCGCGCCTCATCGCCAAAGTCTCCTCCGCCCAAGCCAAACCTAACGGCGTTTTGTGGATCGTTCCCGGACAGGAAGCCAAGTTCCTGGCCCCGCTCGACGTCCGCGAGATTCCCGGAGTCGGCAAAGTGATGGAGACCAACCTGCACGCTCTCGGCATCAAGAAGGTCGGCGACCTAGCCCGGATGGAAGACTCAGAATTGGAGGACCGCTTCGGAAAATGGGGCCTGGCGCTGGCCGGGAAGTCGCGCGGGGAAGACGCCGGAGGCTGGTTCGACACCGAAGTCGCTGCCGACATCGACGCCAAATCCATCAGCCACGAGCACACCTACAACGAAGATACCGCTGACACAGCCCAACTCGAAGCCACGTTGATGCGCCTCTCGGAGATGGTCGGACGCCGCCTGCGCGAAGCCAAATTCTACGCCCGCACCGTTCAGCTCAAGCTCCGCTATAAAGATTTCACGACAGTCACGCGCGCCCACACCCTGCCCGCGCCCACCCAGCTCGACAACGAAATCTTCGAGCACATCCGCACACTCTTCCGCAAGAACTGGAAGCAAGACGCACAAGTTCGCCTGCTGGGCGTGCACGCCTCGTCATTCTCCTCATACCAGCCCGATCAACTCGACCTGCTCGAAGGTCCTCGCCAGCAGCGCTGGAAGGACGCTCTCGCCGCCGCCGACCGCCTCCGCGACAAATTCGGCGAGTCTAGCGTAAGCCTGGCCTCCGGCATGCGCGGCGGCTTCCGCGAGCGCACGCATGAGAATCCAGCTGGGTTGCCGGGCAAAAGCAAGCGCAAAGAAGACTGATAACGTACAACTAAGAACCGCCATCCCTTACTTGAGGGACGCCATATCAATCACGAAGCGGTACTTCACATCGCTCTTCGCCAACCGTTCATAGGCCTGATTAATGTCCTGAATCCTGATCAGTTCAATGTCCGAAGTAATGCCATGCTCGGCGCAGAAGTCCAGCATCTCTTGAGTTTCGGCAATGCCTCCGATCGCGGAGCCAGCCAGACGATGACGCCCAAGTATTAGATTGAAGGCAGCCACAGAAGCGGGTTTTTCCGGCGCTCCCACCAGTGTCATGGTTCCATCTTTTTTAAGGAGCGGCAGATAGGCGTTGAGATCATGGTCGGCGGAAACTGTGTCGAGAATGAAGTCGAAGCTGGAGGCGTGCTCTGCCACTTCGGCGGGGTTCGTCGAAATGACGACTTCGTCAACGCCCAAACGCTTCGCGTCGGCGGTCTTTTTCGGGGATGAGCTGAACAGCACCACATATGCGCCGAAAGCCTTGGCAAATTTCACGCCCATGTGTCCGAGGCCGCCAAGGCCCACAATGCCTACCTTTTGACCCTTGCCGACATTCCAATGGCGTAAAGGCGAATACGTCGTGATGCCCGCGCACAGCAGAGGCGCCGCGCCAGCCAGGTCGAGCTTGTCGGACACGCGCAGCACAAACGCTTCTCTCACCACAATGCGATCCGAATATCCGCCGTAAGTGACGCCACCGAGAATTTTGTCCTCAGCGTTGTAGGTCAGAGTTGGAAAATTGACGCAGAATTGCTCGTCGCCGGCCCGGCAGTTCTCGCACACCCCGCAGGAACTGACCATGCAGCCCACGCCAACGATGTCGCCTTCCTTGAATGTCTTGACAGCGCGGCCGGTTTTCGCGACGCGGCCAATAATTTCGTGGCCCGGCACGCAGGGATACACCGTGGGCAAACTGTTCTGCCATTCGTTGCGCACTTGATGCAAGTCTGAATGGCAAACGCCGCAGTACTGAATATCAATCTGCACGTCGTCCGGACGCAACTCGCGTCTCGGGATCGAGCACGCTGCCAAACCTGACGTGGCACTCTTCGCTGCGTAGGCCTTCGCCTTGTATGCAGGCGATTCGGGGGCTTGAGCTTCGACTACTGGCATTGCTACTTCACTCATCTTTAATCTCCTAAAATAAATTCGAGATCGCGCTGAAAAGGTTCACGTCCCTGACGGATAGGAAATGGCGCTCTCACTCACGCTTATGCTCTCCCCTTCGGATGACCGACGCTTGGTAAAGGACGCAAAGAAATGAACCAATTGAACTCGCCCGAGGCCGCAGCAAACAAACAAAAGGGGCAGACGTGAGCATCTGCCCCATACGTTGCAAGATACTACCTTCGAATATCGCCGTGTTCAAAACGCTGCGCGGGATCGGTTGTGTGGCAATGGCCACCCATACCCATCCCGCGGCCGTTTTGCCATGACCAGTTAGTCGGCCGTGATGCGCACTCCGATGACTTTGCCGGCGAAGTGGGCGAGGACGTTCCCGTTGGTATCAAACTGATCGAGCGTAAAGAGACCCCTGTAGGTATTCCCGCTGGGATCCACGGTGATCGTTTCCCGGATGTTGGCCGGGCCGACAAAAACCGTCCCGGTGGAATCCCAACTCAGGGCAAAATGGTTGAGCTTGTAAGGGCCTGACTTGGTCTGCCTCCAGACCCCCATGCAGAAACTGCCGGTCATCGGAGGACGTCCCGAATTCATGAGTTCCGTGCCATCACTGTGCCACGTGGCGTATCCATCATCGAACACGGTGGCGTCATCCAGCACCAACTGAACTTTCCAGAAGCCCACGATCGAGGCATTGTCATCCCCAGAGCCCGAACGACGCTCGGAAACGAGCAGAAGCCGTGGTGATCTGACTTCAGACTCGGGTTGACCGGACCTCGTTCTTGGCTCGACCGCCCCGGCGGGCCGCCCCGGGAAATACCCGCATCCGGTGTTAGCCCCGAGTCCCGTAAGGTTCGCAGATTGTCCCCAGAGTCCCTGTGAAAGAAACAGACAAGCTATGCCGAGCCAGAAACCTGACATCGCAAATTTGCACTTCATGGTATTGCCTCCTTGAACTGAATTCCATTTCGCGGCCGTCAGCGTATGCAAGTAACCTCAAACCCGCCGCGGAGAGCAATGGAGCCTGCCTGAAGCTGAGGTAAAGATTTGGTGAAGCCACAAATGGCTGAAAACAGGCCATTTCGCTGGGTGTTTGCGATCCCCAGTGCTATACTTCCCCCGACTTGGGCATACCGAAGTGCCTGCCACGGGAATTCAATTCGCGGATTTCGAACTTGATCCCGCTCGCTATGAACTGCGCCGGGCCGGACGCACCCTCAAACTCGAGAAAATCCCCATGGAACTGCTCATCCTGCTGGCGGCAGGGAACGGCAATCTCGTCAGCCGGGAAGAGATCGTGGAGCGATTGTGGGGCAATGGCGTCTTTGTAGACACCGAGCACGGCATCAATACCGCCATCCGTAAAATCCGCCGCGCCCTCCGCGACGATCCCGATCAACCCCGCTTCGTTCAAACTGTTACGGGCAAAGGTTACCGGTTTATCGCGTCCGCGATCGAGATTGGAACAGGGCCTGCCATTTCCATCGATCCTCCATCTGCCGTCGCTGCACCCAACGTGATTGGATCCAGACTCCGGTGGAAAAACAGACGTTGGCCTCTGTTCTCAGTGGTGGCTGGTGCCGGTACGCTTGCGCTTGTATTTGCCTTAATTGCCCACTTCGGCTCGCGGCCGATACGCTCTGTTCCTTCCTCGCATGCGGGCCCCGTGGTGCTGGCCGTCCTGCCCTTTCAGAATCTCAGTGGGGACGATTCGCAGGACTACTTTAGTGACGGCTTGACGGAGGAGATGATCACTCAACTGGGCGAGTTGAATGTGGATCAGTTAGGTGTAATCGCGCGAACGTCTTCCATGAAGTACAAACACGCCATCAAGGATGTCGGCCAGATTGGACGGGAACTGGGCGCCGATTACGTGCTTGAGAGCAGTGTGCGCCGCGACGGCGAGCGGGTGCGAATTACGGTGCAACTCATACGCGCAGACAATCAAATGCATATCTGGGCTCACAACTATGATCGCGAAGTGACGCACTCGATCGCTGTGCAGGAGGAAGTCGCGAGAGCGGTGTCGCAGCAGATTCAGGTGAAACTTTCGTCTGCTCAGGCGGGACACGCTTCCGGTCCGCGTCCGCTCAATCCGGCAGCGAGCGAGGCCTATCTGCGGGGCCGATACTTTTGGAACCAGTTCACCGAAACCGGGTTCCGCAAAAGCGTTTCATACTTTGATCAGGCCATCGCCGAAGACCCCAACTTCGCCGCCGCATACTCCGGGCTTTCGGATTCCTACACTTTTCTTGTAATCAGTAATGTGATTCCACCCAGGGAGGGGTGGCCCAAAGCCCGAGACGCCGCTCAAAGGGCGGTCGAACTGGACGGCGGTCTTGCCGGCGGACGCCTTGCCCTGGCTCATTTCAGAATGCACATGTGGGAGTGGAAAGACTCCGATTTGGAGTTCAAGAAAGCAATTGCCCTGAACCCGAGTAGTGCTCCAGCACACCGATTGTATGCGGCGTTTTTGGTCTCTCTCGGTAAACACCGGGAAGCTCTGGACGAAATCGCACAAGCACACCGGCTGGATCCGCTCTCCATGACCAACAATGCCGAAGTAGTGCGTACCCTCTATTACGCCCGGCAGTACGAGCAAGCAGTGGAGGAGGCGCGCAAAGCGGAACAACTCGACAACGCATTTCCGCGAACCCATTTCTGGCTGGGACGTGTGTACGAACAGATGGGCAAATATTCCGACGCGATTGCCGAGGCGGAGCGGGTGGGACCCTCGCCGGATTCGATTTTGAGCCTGACCGAGATGGCATACGCCTATGCGAAGGCGGGGAAGAGTGCCGAAGCACGCGCGCTCCTTCGAAAGTTGGAAGCGCGAGCGAAGCGAGCCTATGTTCCAGCCTATGATCTCGCCGTGGTCCATCTTGCCCTGGGGCAAAACGAAGCCGCTCTCCAATGGCTGCAGAAAGCCTACGACGAGCATGATTGGGCAATGGTGGTGCTGGCGGTCGAACCTCGTCTCGATCCGCTGCGCTCTGACTCGCGCTTTCAGGAATTGTTGCGTAAGGTGGGCTTGCAGCCGTAGTTGACCCTTATCCGCCCGCCGCACTAAGATTCCCAGTCCTTCTTCCCCAGCACGTTCTTAGGAGCCAAAACATGCGCAAGCTTCTGCCCCTGATGTTTGCCCTGGCAGTCTCACTCCTTCCGCAAAGTTCCAACGCCCAAACTGATCCTCCGCTCATCCTCCGCTTTCCCACCGTCAGCAAGACGCAGATCGTCTTCAACTACGGCGGCGATCTATGGATCGTCAACCGCGACGGCGGCGAGGCCCGCCGCCTCACTTCCGGCGTTGGAGTCGAGACCATCCCATCGTTCTCTCCCGACGGCACGCAAGTCGCCTTCACCGGCGAGTACGACGGCAACCTCGACGTCTACGTCGTTCCCGCAGCCGGCGGCGTGCCGCGGCGCCTGACCTACCATCCCGGCGAAGACGATGTCCTCGGCTGGACCCCCGACGGCAAGAAGATTTTGTACTCCACCTGGGGCAACAGCTTCATGCACTTCGAAGATCAGCTCTACACCGTCCCCATCGAAGGCGGATTCCCCACGCAACTCCCCATTCCCATCGCATGGCAGGCGTCGTATTCGCCGGATGCCACGCACCTCGCCTACATCCCCCACATCCAATGGCAGGCCGCCTGGAAGCGCTATCACGGCGGGCAGACGACTCCCATCTGGATCGCCGACCTGAAGGATTCCAGTATCACCAAAGTCCCGCGCGACAATTCCAACGACCACGCGCCGATGTGGGTGGACGACACGGTCTATTTCCTTTCCGACCGCAACGGCCCAGTCAGCCTGTTTGCCTACGACACCAAGAGCAAGCAAGTCACCGAAGCGTTGCACAGCGACGGCCTCGACTTCAAGAACGCATCCGCCGGCCCCGACGCCGTCGTCATTGAGCAGTTCGGCGCCATCAAGCTCTATGATCCCAGCACGCGTCAGGCAAAGAACGTATCCATCCACGTGACCGGCGATCTTGCCGCCGTCCGTCCGCATTTCACCAAGGTCGATCCCAAGCGCATCCAGAACTTCGGCATCTCCCCGAGCGGCGCGCGCGCCGTGTTCGAAGCCTGGGGAGAAATATTCACTGTCCCCACCGACAAGGGCGACATCCGCGATCTCACCCGCAGCCCCGCCGTGGCCGATCGCGATCCTTCCTGGTCGCCCGATGGCAAGTCCATCGCATATTTCTCCGACGAATCCGGCGAATACGAACTCTGCATCCGCGATCAGAATGGTCTGGGGACGGTTCGCCACATCAATCTCGGCAACCCACCATCGTTTTTCTACACGCCCACATGGTCTCCCGACAGCAAGAAGATTGCCTACACCGACAAACGCCTGCAGCTCTGGTACGTCGATCTCGACAAACCCACGCCGAAACTTGTGGATGCCGACTACTTCGGCGGTTTCGGTCCCACGCAACTTGGCCAGACCTGGGCCCCAGACAGCAAGTGGATCGCCTACGACAAGCTGCTTCCCAGCGGGCTGCACGCCGTATTTGTCTATTCGCTGGAGCAAAGCAAGCCCGCGCAAATCACCGACGGAATGAGCGACACGCTCTATCCCAGCTTCGACAAGAATGGAAAATACCTCTACTTCACCGCCTCGACCGACACCGGCCTCACGCCGGCCGGCCTCGACATGTCCAGCGACGAGCACCGCGTCTCGCGCAGCGTATATATCGCCGTGCTGAGCAAAGATGAGAAGTCGCCCCTCGCTCCCGAAAGCGACGAGGAGAAGTCGAAGGAAGAAAAGAAGGCAGAAGAAAAAGACAAAGACAAGTCCAAAGCCGAGTCCAAGGAAAAAGAAAAAGACAAGGACAAAAAAGACAAGAGCAAGGCCAGCGACAAAGCCGCCGACAAAGACAAATCGCCCAAAGACGACAAGGATAAAGACAAAGACAAGGACAAAGACAAGAAGGAAGAGCCCGTCGTCGTCAAGATCGATCTCGACGGAATCAGCCAGCGCATTCTTTCGTTGCCCATTCCCGCCAAGAACTATGTCACCATGGTCTCGGGGAAGTCCGGCATTCTTTTCCTCTCGGAAGGCCCTATGGTTTTGACCGACGACGATGGGCCCAACCTCAACCAAACCATCCAGAAGTTCGACCTAAGCAAACGCAAAGTCGACAAGTTCCTCGAAGAAGTGAACGATTTCACCATCTCCTTCGACGGCGAAAAAATCCTCTACCGCAAAGGTGATGCGTGGTCGACCGCATCCACCGACGAACCACCGAGTGGCGGCAGCGGGCCGCCGAAGCCCGGCTTCGGCCCCCTCAAGCTCGACACGTGGCAAGTCTACGTCGACCCGAAACCCATGTGGAAGCAGATCTACAACGAAACCTGGCGCATCGAACGCGACTTCTTCTACGACCCGCACTATCACGGCCTCGATCTCGAGAAGGCGAAAAAGAAATATGCACCCTACCTCGACGGCATAGCGTCACGCGAGGAACTAACGGCGCTGTTCCAGGAATGTCTCGGCGAGCTGACCGTAGGCCACATGTTCGTCGGCGGAGGCGAAGCCCCCGAGCCTAAGAAGTTCAAGGGAGGCCTGCTCGGCGCGGACTACAGCCTCGAAAACGCCCGCTACCGTATCGCCAAGGTCTACAACGGCGAGAACTGGAATCCTGGACTGCAAGCGCCGCTAACGCAGCCCGGCGTCAATGTGAAAGTCGGAGACTACATCCTCGCCGTCAACGGTCGCGACCTGCACTCCTCCGACAACATCTACAGCTTCTTCGAAGAAACAGCAGGGAAGCAGGTGGTGCTGAAAGTAGGCGTCAATCCCGACGGCAAAGACTCCCGCGACGTCACGGTAGTTCCGGTCGAGAGCGAAGAAAACCTTCGCCACCTCGCCTGGATCGAAGGCAACCGCCGCCGCGTCGACGAAGCCACCGGAGGCCGCGTCGCCTACGTCCACGTCCCCAACACCGCCGGCGCCGGCTACGCCAGCTTCAACCGTTATTACTTCTCCCAAGTCGGCAAAGAAGCCGCCATTATCGATGAACGCTTCAACGAAGGCGGCCAGCTCGCTGACTACATCATCGATCACCTGAAGCGCCCGCTGACGAGCAAGGTTGTCACTCGTGAAGGCCACGATTGGTCCAGCCCGTCAGAAGCCATCTACGGCCCCAAAGTGATGATCATCAACGAAATGGCGGGCTCTGGCGGCGACGCGCTGCCCTGGTATTTCCGTAAAGCAGGCATCGGTCCGCTGATCGGCAAGCGAACTTGGGGCGGCCTGGTCGGAATCGGCGGCTATCCCGAACTCCTCGACGGCGGACGCGTCACCGCCCCCCGTGCCGCTCTTTACGGCCTCAACGGCGACTGGGAAGTCGAAAACCATGGCGTGCCCCCGGACTACGACGTCGAATTGGATCCGGCTGCATTCCGCCAGGGAAAAGACGCGCAACTCGACAAAGCTATCGAGGTCGTGATGCAGCAACTGAAAGAGCATCCCCTCCCTCCGATCAAGCGTCCGGAGTACCCCAACTATCACGAGCACGACGACCTGGGAGCGAAATAAGAATCGTCAGCAGTCGAAGATGAGTTTTTGATGAAGAACAGAAGAAAGCAGGGGTTGAGAGGCGGAAACAAAAAGGGTCGCTCGTTTGAGCGACCCTGAACATGCTAATTGAGTCCCCGCTTACAGCGTGGACTCAATTTCAAAGCCCCAGGCTTCCAACAGAGGCTCGGGGATGTACTTCGAGTTCTTGTTGCGCCGCGCCCACTCGCGCAGGCGGGTGGACCGCAAGTACTGATCGGGGGAGAGCTTATACTCGCGAACGACCTGCTCGAACTCGGTAATAGTGGGGACAATCGGGCCGATCGGCTCGGGCTTGCCCCAGTTGGGATTTCCACGTCGCTTAGCCATGAAAAATGCCTTTCTACCTCAGGGGAATAACTTCCAAAATCTGGTCCTGCTTAACCCTAACTATATGATTCTCCTTGGCGACTCCGGGATTCAGGATGTCCGGAGATGAGAGCCGCTTTAGGACTAATTTAGGCAAACTAGTATCCCCTTGCGACCCAGAGCTAATCGGAGACTCAACATGTTACGGCAATAATATCTAAAAGTCAACGGAAAACTCACCTCTCCTCGATCAACTTTCTTTTCTAACGCACTGCAAACACAAAGCTTGCGGCCTTCCACAGGGCATTGCCCTTCGGGATTCCCGAGTCTACGTCGGAAGGCCTGGATGAGCCACTCTTGCACAGCCGCATGCTCCCGGAAAAGCGTTGGTTACGCGCGTAACCCGCTACGGCCAAGCCAAGATTGATCGCCCGGGCGCATGGACGTAGAGTGCGAAAAGGGATTCCCTACTCCCCATACTGGTACTGGAGTCATGAATTTGAAGTCGCTGCTGCTCTGTTCGGACGAGAAGATCGTACGCGTGCTCCGCCGGACCCTCGGCGATCTGGAGATCGGGGTTGAGCTTTGCAGCGACGCTGACGCAGCCCTGCGAAAGCTGACCCGCCAGCGGTTTGAAGCCATCATCGTCGATTGCGCTGGCACTGGGTACGAAGCGGTGCTGCGCAGTGCGCGCTCGGCAATTTGGAACAAGCGCTCGGTGGCGGTTGCCATTGTCGAACCAGGCGCCGGCCTTCGCTCAGTGTTCGATACCGGAGCGCACTTCGTTCTCTACAAACCGGTTTCGAGCGAGCGTGCAAAATCCAGCTTTCGGGCGGCGCGAGCTCTGATGAAACGGGAGAGGCGCCGGAACTTACGACTTCCGGTGCAGATCCCGATGCTGATCAAGAATCCACAATCTGGCGCGACTTTGAAGGTCACGACCACCGATCTCAGCGAAGGCGGTATGGCGATCCAAGCGCCGAAAGGCAATCGCCCTTCCGGCCGCTGGGACGTTGCCTTTACCCTGCCGGGAACCGAGATTGTCCTTGCAGCCACGGCCGAGTTCGCATGGGAAGGCACGGCGGCGCAAGCCGGCCTGCGCTTTGTCGCGCTTTCTCCGGAGGCAGCACAGCAATTGAGCGGCTGGCTCAAGTACAACTCGCCTGAAACCGAGCAGGATGATCCCCCTGTCCACTGCCAGCTAACCGATTTGAGCCTGGGCGGCTGCTATCTCGAAATCTCATCGCCCTTCCCAGTATCGACTCGCGTAACGCTGTCGATGAGCGCCGGAAGCGTCGAACTGCGCGCCGAGGGCGTGGTGAGGGTGATGCATCCCGACCAGGGCATGGGAGTTGAGTTCACCCAGAAGACTCCGCAGCACCGCCAGGCGTTGGAAAAGTTTCTAAGCGTGCTGACCGAGAATCGCAACCTGCTCCCGGAGCTGCTCGTCGAACCTGAGGGTTTGGAACCAGAAACAAACATGAGTTCGGCCCTTGCATGCGCGTCCACTGAATTCGAAGATCCCCTGCTCGGGCTGTTCCGCAACCAGGCTGCGCTGCCCGCAGATTCCTTTCTGGCGGAGTTACGCAAACAACGGAGCGCGGCGGTGGCTGTATCCGCCTCGGCTTGAGAGTCTGGTGAAAACTTCATTGCGATTCTGTTTTAATTTTAAAAGGTTTGATTACGGTTGGTTTTTTGAAAGGTTGATTGCGGTTCTGTTTTGAAAGGGCGCGCGGCTTCAGCCGCGCCCGAAGTGCCGCAAAATCAACCTCCGCTTTAGCCGCTGAGATGACAGTCCCGTCTGCGCAAATGAATTGTTCAGCAATCAGCTGAGACCTCGATGCTCATTTCTCTTCGGAATCTGGCTGACCCATGGGATTCCCTTCAACCGATCCGCCCTTCACCAAAGTCGTCTTGATGGTTGATTTCTGGTTGGCCACGAGTTCAATCTCGGTTTCGAAGTTCTGATATCCGGGCAAGCTGATGAGTACGCGGCGCTTCCCCGGCGCAACCAGCAAAGCTCGGCCCAGACCATTGAACTCACCCACGTGTCCGATAAACAGGCCGTCCACAAACACCGCGGCCCGGCGGGGTATTACATCGAGTTTGATTTCCGCCGTGACCTGCGGCATCTGGAGCCGAGGATCTTTCTCCATCTTCACGTGCACAACTTGTTTTTCGCCGGGACGAACTGCGATTTTCTGCAAGAAATCCATGTACCCATCCTGGCGTACAGCGATCTCGTGTTCACCGGGCAGGAGCAGCAGCTTCTTGGCTCCCTTCAGCTCGTGAAGATAACCGACATACTGCCGGTCGATCCATACTCCGGAGCTCTTCTCAACCTTGGTGTCGCCCACGAGTTCAATCTCGCCGAGCACGTCGTTACCGGCGTATAAGGTTGGGACGAATGCAAGCAGGCTCAAGAAAATGAAAGAACAGAACCACAGAGACATACCACGCAAACACTTCATGACCTTATCTCCTTCGTATTTGGATGCTGGGCTGATAGGAAGGGAGCAGCGCAGCATGCACGGTCTGCTCGCAAAAGGCGCCATTTTTCCTGAAGTGGAAGGGTAGTGTTGCAGTTGTGAGAGTCCGGCGTCATCCTGAGCGGAGCCGTTCTTCAGATGGGATGAGACGGCTGGTCTCGCGGAACGAGCATAAGATGCTGTCCGCAGCGCACTCGAAGTGCAAAAGGAGACCAGCCGATGAAAAAGATTAGCAGAGAAGGGGAGTGGAAGCAGCGACCATATCGCACGGTGGGGGTGGACTTGGGAGACCGGTTCAGCCGCTACTGTGT
>QIAM01000066.1 GCA_003225555.1 Acidobacteriota bacterium
CAACCTGTCGGGTACGTTCTATTACTTGTGCAGCGTGCTAGATGGATGCAGTCGATATCTCGTGCACTGGGATCTGCGGGAGTCGATGAAGGAAGCCGACATCGAGATGATTCTGGAACGAGCCAAGGAGAAGTACCGGGACGCCAAGCCGCGGATCATCTCCGACAACGGACCGCAGTTCATCGCCCGGGACTTCAAGGAGTTCATTCGTATCTCGGGGATGACGCACGTGCGTACCTCGCGGTTTTACCCGCAGTCGAACGGAAAAATCGAGCGCTGGCATAAGTCGCTCCAACGGGAGTGCATCCGGCCTCTGACCCCGTTGACGCTGGACGATGCGCGCCGCTTGATTCAAATTTACGTGAATCACTACAACACGTTGCGACTGCACAGCGCCATCGGTTATGTGATGCCGCAGGATCGGCTCGCCGGGCGACAGCAGGAGATCCACGTTGAACGCGACCGCAAGCTGGAAACTGCTAGGCGACAACGGCAGAGTCGCCGCCGACAAGCCGCATGAAGTTACAAAAGGGCCAGCCTGTGCGAAACCTTACTGCTGGTGACTCAGGTGCAAATCTCGCCCTACGGGGCACCGAATCTCAATCTCCGGTTTCCGACTACACTGCAAGTGTGAATGCCACTGTGCCCGGCGGGATCTACCGGACGTACCGTTTGAACCATGCAGCGATCCTCTCATCACGCTCCCGTCTATTGCCGGCTACTTCATGTACGTCGCCCGCGTAGACGACGAGTTCGTATGGCTTCTTCAGGATTGACAACTTCATGGCGAAAGTGAGCGCCTCTGTCGCGGGTACCTCATCGTCATTTGCTCCATGGAGAATTAGTAGTGGAGCATTGACAGCTTCAGGCCATTTCATCACGGATCGCTCCTGCAACGCGGCGATGCCCTTGTGTGCATAATCAGGAATCAGGCTTGTGGCCTCCGTCACTACGCCGGGCGCACGTTCGCCGAATGCCGCGAGGTCATAAACTGCCCCCACGACAGCAGCGGCGTTGATCGGAACATTTCGTTTCATCTCCAAGAATGTCATCATTCCGCCTCGGGAGACCCCGTACATGAAGATGTTTCGAGTATCGGCATAAGGTAATGACTTGGCGGTCGCCAGTAGATTTGAGACGTCGTCCAGATCCGCGCCGCCAAGTTCCTCATGCCCCTCCCCACCGTCGTTTCCGCGGTATTGGGATGCAAGTACAACAAATCCTTGTTCAGCAAGTCCTGTGAAATCCACCAGGTTGAACGACTCGATCTTGCCCCGCTCTAGGAATCCGCCACGATTAAAGATGATGACAGGGAAGCGCATTGGTGCTGAATTGCGGGGCCGAACGAGGTACCCGATAACTTTGAGGCCATCGCTCATATATTCGATTCTCGAGCACTCTGTTCGCGAGCTTGACCTCGCAGCGTCGTAGTCCTCCTTCGAGTAGAACCTCTTGGTGAATTTCGACTGTTGTTCGTATGGGCCGAACACGCACGCCTTCTGATCGATGATCGCACCGGGGATCGCAGATGTTTGACCGAAAGCAGCCATTAGCCCCGAAATGACCATTAGGCACGCAATCGGGCATGGCGAGGCTCTCATGACCAATTATTACGGAGCGAGATCCGGTGAAGTTCCCTAAAAGTGACCCAGCCTCTGCGGAGTACTTAGCCTCCCCGATGACCACGTGGATGCTTCCCGGTCACTCCACAAGTTGAAACCTCGGGACGGGGCGGAGCTACAATGATCCTGCCGGGTGAAACGGAAGCGGGCTCTGCAGGGATACAGCCATGCTGAGGGATAACCTGGTGGGGCTCATCGAGCCGATGCTCAGCAGCGCGGGAACCAACCCTCTCGCGCTGTTCCCAGCAACAGAAGGGTCATCGGACGATAGACCCCCATGCCTTGAAAAGGCGGAATCTTACACTAACGGAGAACGCCGCTTCTCCATTTCACGCTGAGCCAAGACAGCTATCCGTATTGCCTGCTTTAGACCGAGCTCGTAATCCTAGGCAAATCACGAGTACCAGAGTCATAGGCATTAGAAATAGTAGCAACGTAGGTAAGAGAACATCGCCGCGCGCGTAGCGCGAGCCGAATACAAGACTGTAATGCATTGCGAAAGCAGAAATGGCAACCCGGACATGGTTGTCGGCGGCGCTTCGTTCAAATCGAAAATACAGGTACGTGGCTAGCGCTGCATACGACAATCCCGCTGCTGCGAGAAGTACAAAGCAATGGGTAACGCTACTTCAATATCGAACAAGTGCTTCCCCCATCTGACGCTTCATTGTCGCAGCACGGAAATCTCGTATCTAGATAACTATCGTTATCAGGCCACAGCACATTGAGAATCGGCCGACCAACATGCTTTTTTTGGACGCGTGCGAAGGGAATGCAGGATTTGGGTGCGTCTCTCGCCCCCGGTGATTCCTTTGCGATAGGAGTTAACGATCTCGGCGAGATAGTGGGTGAAGCACTGAATACAAGAAACACGTTTTCCGTCAGATGGACAAAAGACGGCAAGGTGATCAACTTGGGAGCTCCGAGCGAAGCTTTCGCGATCAGCGGCTCGGGAACGATCGTGGGATGGGATTTGGCCTCAGACTCAGCCTACCGGTGGACGAAAGCGGGCGGCATCCAGGACTTAGGGACGCTCGCTGGAACCGGGAGTGCGGCAAACGATATCAACGAAGTTGGTCAAGTGACGGGCTCGTCCTTTACTACCAACGGTTCTTCTCACGCATTCCTCTGGACCAAACAGGCAGGCATGCAGGATTTAGGGTCCTTGGGGGGAAGCAGTCGTGACAGCGTGGGGAACGCGATCAACCGCTTGGGTCAAGTTGCGGGCCAGACCACTTCGTCGGGAGGGTCGCAACATCCATTTCTTTGGACTCATGACGGAGGAATGGAAGACCTCGGCGTGCGGAAGCTTTCCCTGGGGCAAAGCCACGGGAATTAACGATTCAGGCCAGGTCGTGGGCAATACGACTCTGAGTGATGGCACGAGTGACGGCTTTCTTTGGACGCGAACGGGAGGAATGCAGGATTTGAAGACTCTGCTCCCGGCGGGCTCGGGTTGGACGCAAGTCATCGCCCGCTCCATTAACGCCTCCGGGCAAACTGTCGGTAGCGGGTCAAAGAATGGCGTGTCTCATGCCTTTCTGATGACGCCGATGGAATGACGAAATGACGAAACGAAGATGTCTAGCGATGCTCCGATCTGTCGACGGACGCAGGAACGAAGGATCAAAAGGATTAATTCGTCGAGATGGTGAAGTTCACCGTAATCTTCGCCTGCGTCTCGACCGGCTGGTTATCCTGATAGTGCGGTCTGAAGTGCCACTGCCGGACCGCGGCCTGCGCGGCGCTGGCCAGAATTGGCGGGCCGCTCACGACGCGCAAATCCTGAATGATGCCGTCTTTGCCAATCAGCGCCTGCAGGATCACCGATCCCTGCACCTTCATCTGCCGCGCCAGCAGCGGATAGCCCGGACTTACCGGGTGGGCCACGACATTGGCAGTGTCCACCGACATCTGCACACGATCGGCCGCGTTGCTGGTCACGCTGGCTGCGGTTTGCGCCTCACCTGTCGCTCTAGCATCGGAGGCAGTCCGCGGCGGAGAGCCCGGCTGCAAATCAACACGTACGGAATTGCTGCCCGGATGAACCGTGCGGTGCGTATCGCCGGCAATGACCTCGACCTCGAGCGGAGGCAGCACAGTGCGGTCGGCAGTGGCCGTCGCGCCAACCGGGGCTGACGCAGCAGCAGGTGCGGCGGCATTTTCAGTTTTGGCACTGGCACCGTGAGGCTTCGATTTCGCAGCCGCCGAAGATGTTTTCGCCACCGCGGCCACCGCAGTTTTTGGTGCGGCTGCGGTCGCGGACGGCGCAGTCTGGACCGGCTGTTCGGAGTCCGCTTCCTGGTCTGCATCGGGAAACCAGAAGTCACGATTGCGGTACAGGACGAAGCCCAGAGCCACCAGCAACATGCCCAGCGCAACAACCATGAGACGGCGCTGCTTGGCATCGTAAGGAACTGGCCGCTGAGGCCCTCGCACGACAATCCGATCAGTCTTTGGAAACAGTGGTTTTGGTTCAAGCATGGGGCGATCTGGGATCACTCCTGGGAGGACAACTTCTGGGCTTAGTATGCCCCGAAAACTCTTGAAAGGCCAGCAAAAGCGTATGCTTTGGCACTTCCGTGCCATATCGCGCCCAAGACCGCTGAGTGGTGTATATTCCATCGTCAACGCAACTTTGCGAGGTCTGGGGAGTCCCATGCAGCAGGCATAGGGCGGGGGTCCGCTTGCCCTGCTGTTACTGCTGACGGTACGGAGCGATGACGCCCAAGATTCCTGATTCCAACGCCGACTCGAAGATCGTTGACTCAAAGATCGACGAGCGAAAATTCAAGCAGGTGAACCGGCGCGAACTGCTCAAGCTCTCCCCTGTGATCGCATTGGGAGGGTTCGCTATCCCCAGCCTGCGGGAGCCGTTGCTAAAGCAAGGTCTGGGCTTCAGCGACTGGGCTTCGGCGCGGCTGTTCCGCTCTGGACACCTCGCAAATACCTTCGCCGATTCCGACCTGACTCCCCTTGAAGAGTTTCCCCTCAACGGCTATGACGTCGACGACCCGGGCGTGATCCTCGAGAACTGGACGTTGACCGTCAGCGGCGCAGTACGGAAGCCGGGCGAATACACTTTGGCGCAAATCCAGGCCCTGCCGCGAACCCGGCAAAACACGCGCCATGTCTGCGTCGAAGGCTGGGACGTGATTGGACGCTTTGGCGGCGCGCGTTTGTCCGACTTTCTCAACCTGATCGGCGCAGACCCGTCCGCGCATTTCATCATCGTGGGCTGCGCGGACGATTACTACGAATCGCTGGACATGGCGACAGCCCAGCATTCGCAGACGCTGCTGTGCTACGAAATGTACGACTGTCCGCTCACACGCGAACACGGCGCGCCGCTGCGTCTGAATGTACCGACGAAAATCGGCTACAAGCAGGCCAAGTACGTGACGGATCTGAAAGTCACGCACGTGCTCGACAAAGTCGGCTACTGGGAAGACCAGGGATACTCGTGGTTCTATGGGCTGTGATGCGCGGCGATTTGAAAGGGCGCGGCTTTCAGCCCGCGCCGATAAGCGTCCAAGAAAGAGGCGGCTTTAGCCGCTGAGGTGAGAGTCAGCCATGAGCGGGGCCGCAGTCGAAATCATCCGCACCAAGGACGAAGAGACCGAAACGGTCGCCAGGGCAGTCTACGAGCATCCTTTACCCGTTCGTCTCTGCCACTGGTTGAATGCAATCTCACTCTTCATCATGGTGGGCAGCGGCCTGCAGATCTTCCGCGCCTTCCCCAGCTTCAGCGCCAAGATTCCGCAGAAAGATCTTCTGCACTGGCCGAAAGCGTTCGCCATCGGCGGCTGGCTGGGTGGAGGACTGCAGTGGCACCTCACCTTCATGTGGATCTATATCGCGACCGGACTGGTCTATCTCGGGTACGAACTTTTCAGCGGAAACTACCGCCAAGTTCTGTTCACCCACCGTGATGTCCCCGGCGTCTGGCCGATGGTGAAGCACTATTTCCTTTTCAGAGAGAAGCCGCCGGTTCGCGAAGCCTACAACTCGCTGCAGAAGCACGCCTACACGACCGTGGTGGTGCTCGGCGTGCTTTCCGTGCTCACCGGACTCGCCATCTGGAAGCCGATCCAATTCTCGGGGCTGGCCTGGATGATGGGCGGCTTCCACCGGGCGCGGCTGTGGCATTTTCTGATCATGTGGGCCATGTTGCTCTTTGTCTTCGGACACCTGGTCATGGTGGTTCTGCATGGTTGGAACAATTTCGTTTCCATGCTGACCGGCTGGAAGAGAGATCCGGAATACTGAACTACTCCGATCACAGCGATTCGCGCGCGCTGGTTAAGAGTTGCTTACATCTGGTTTGGGTGGCGCAGCGCTTCAGGCGCTGCGATAAGAGTGGTTGCCAGTATGGGCTTTAGCCCCTGAGAGGCCTGAGGTCACAGAACGAGATGTCCGAATCCCACTCGGTCTTGAATAATCCGGAGGCGGCGGTCAGCGAACGCGAGCAGGACTTGATCGCGCGCGTGCAGCGCGGGCAGCGCGAGTTGTTCTATGAACTGGTTCAGCCCTACGAGCGCCGGGTCTACGCCGCTGCGCTGGCCATTCTGCGTAATGACGCCGACGCCGAAGATGTAGCGCAGGAGGCGATGTTGAAGGCATTGGCCAAGATCAACCAGTTCCGCGCGGAGTCGCGGTTCAGTACCTGGCTGATCCAGATCACGGTGAACGAGGCGCTGATGCGCCGTCGCAGGGAGCGAACCAGGCGCATGGACGCCATCGACGAGAATCGGGACGAGGAAGGTGCATACAAGCCGCGGGATTTCGCCGACTGGCGGGAGATTCCGTCGGAAGCATTGGAGCACAAGGAAGTGCGCCAGCGGCTGGCGCAGGCCCTGGCGTCACTCGACCGGAAATACCGCGAGGTGTTCGTGCTGCGCGACATGGAGCAGTTGAACATTCAGGAGACCGCGGAGGCGCTGGGCATCTCGGTGGCCTCGGTGAAGACGAGGCTGCTGCGCGCCCGCCTCATGTTGCGCGATCTGCTGGCCGCGGGCTGGGAACAGGGCTGGTTCAGCCGCCTGCCCTTCGAGAAGGGAACAAAGCCATGGTAGTCAATTGCGAACAGGTCTGGCTCGAAGTCTCGAACTACATTGACGGCGAGGTGGAGGCAAGTTTGCGTTCGGCGATGGAGGAGCATTTCCAAACCTGCACGCGTTGCAGGTCGGTGCTTGAGGGAACGCGCAATGTGGTCCAGCTCTTCGGGGACGAGCGCATGTTGGAGGTGCCTGTGGGTTTCAGTCGCCGGTTGCAGAAAAAACTGGTGCAGCCGGTGCGGACCGCACAATCTGGATGGTCCGGCTGGTCGGCTTGGCTTATCCCCGTCGCAGCGCTGGCGCTGATAGCCGGCGGTTTGGAGCTGGCGAGTTCAGGGACCGTCAATCGCCCGCCCGAACTGAAGTCGGAACACGCCCAGCCGGCACAGAACATTCCTCCGGATCTGCCCGTGGTGGTCTCGGCAGGAGCCAGACTGTTTCACGTGGCGGGATGCGAGTTCATCCACAACAAGGACAAAGAGAGAACGATGACCGCGAAACAAGCCATGGACGAAGGATATGTTCCTTGCGCACGCTGCCTACGCAAGTATCTGAACACTGCGGGAAAGCATTCCTCGGCGCCGGTGGTTTCAGAAATCAGCCCGGGGTTTGAGGTGGAAGACGAAGAAACGCATCACCACGGGGACTGAGCACCAGCTGAACTCGGGATTGGTAGATGTACATACAATTCCCTGTAAGTCATTGATTCCGTGTTGAACCGGTGTCCGGGTTCATCTTTCTATATCTTATAGTTATATTATGAAGAAGCTTAAATTGTTGAATCGCAAGGGCCCATTTTTGGAGCCCTAAGGCAAATCGATTTGTCTTGCCCTCAGAGCGAGTTCTCAAAATTAGGGGACCCTGAAAAGTGGGTCGGGCGGCGTCCGCGCCTCTAAGCGCCTGCAAACAGGGCTGGCGAGGCATCGTACGAAGTGGCCGGAACTCCTCGAGTGACCGCGGGGCGCCGAAATTGTGATACGTAGCGCCCCCGTCTCGGCGGTTGTCGTGAGGGCGTCCCGCCCGCACAACGTTGGGCGGGACGCCCACGCGACAGCCGGCCAGAGGTTGGCGCTACAACTGTTGGCTATTGGCCCGGCCAACAAATCGAACTGCAACGGCCAGCGACAAAGCGCGGGGAATGGGTTGATGTAGCAGCCAATCAGAAAGATCGCCCAAGAGACTCAGCAGGCGAGCTGGCCGCGCGACAGCCTTAATCCGGTAAGGTTGCCGAGCGCCGTGACCGCTACGGACTCGGCCTGGAAGAACTCGTTGGCTAGAGTCTGCAGATCTTCGACCGTGACGGCTTCGATCTTCTCGATCAGCTCGTCGAGGTCGTAGAAGCGGTCGAAGTACATTTCCTGGCGCGCCAGGTTCGACATGCGGGCGGTGCTCGACTCGAGCGACAGCATCAAACTTCCTTTAAGTTGGTCTTTCGCGCGGCGGAGTTCTTCTTCGGGCACCGGCTCGACCTTCAGCTTGCGGAACTCCTCGACTACAGAATGCACGACCTTCACGGCGGACTCTCGGGAAGTGCCGACATAGACCGCCAGACATCCAGTGTCGCGATAGGGATTCAGGTCGCTGTAGATAGAATAAGCCAACCCCTGGCGCTCGCGGATGTTCTGGAAGAGACGGGAACTCATGCCTCCGCCCAGCAGGGTGTTGAGGATGTAGCCGGCATGACGCTTCTCATGCGCGATAGGATGCGACGGCACGCCGATACAAAGCTGCACCTGCTCGAGCGCCTTCTTATTGCGCAGGATGATGCGGGAGACAATTTTCGGCGCCGAGGAGTGGAAGCCGTTCTTCATGGGCTTCATCTGCTCGAAGTGTTGGCTGACCAACTCGACGAAGCGGTCGTGATCAAGATTGCCGGCGGCCGACACGATGATGTTGCTGGGGGCAAAGCGGTGAGCATAGGCGTCGAGCACTGCGTTTCGTTCAAAGCGCTTGACGGTTTCCTTGGTGCCCAGGATCGGCTTGCCCAGCGGATGGTCCTTCCAGAAATTCTGGGTGAAGATTTCGTGGACAAGGTAGTCTGGATTGTCCTCGTCCATTTTGATCTCCTCGAGAATCACGCCGCGTTCGCGGGTGATATCGGAGGCATCGAATACGGGATTGAGGACCAGGTCGCTCAGAATGTCGAGGGCGATGGGCACGTGCTCATCGAGAACCTTGACGTTGAAGCAGATGCATTCTTTGGCGGTGAAGGCATCCATGTTGCCCCCGATGGAATCCACCTGGCGGGCGATCTCCTCGGCAGTGCGGTGCTTTGTCCCCTTGAAGACCATGTGCTCGATGAAATGGGAGATGCCATTCGATTCCGCATCTTCGTCGCGTGATCCGGTCTGGAGCCAGATGCCGATCGAAGCGGAGCGGATGTGCTGCATCTGCTCGGTGATAACGGTGAGGCCGTGGGGCAGCACCTGACGACGAATGTTGCGCACTTCTTGGACCATGAATTGTCTAGCCTGAACCGCCTTCGCTGAAATTCGCCCACTAGGCGCTGGGCGCCGGACTCGAGAGGCTGCGGGAGCGACGTTCCTATTCTGACATAGGGCTTGCGGGTGTGCGAAAATAGTTAGTCATTTAGAATCAGTGAGTTGACTAATATTTCGCTTTAGCCTCTGGCTCGAGATACTCGCTTGGATAGATGAGCAGCCCGGGTTCTGGTTGGAAGGAGTCGATGACAAGTCGCTCTGAAATGCTGCTGGGGATGGATCGTGCGGAATGCAGCTCGCTGATAGAGGAGGTGGGCGAACCCTCCTACCGAGTCCAGCAGATTATGGAGGCCGTCTACCGCCAGCGGGCGGGGACGATTGAGGAGATCTCGACCCTTGCTCTGCCCTTGCGCCGGAAACTGTCGGAGCAAGGCTTGTCGGTCGGATGGCCGGTGGTGGAGAAAAAGTTCGTGTCACAGGACGGGACGGTGCGGTATCTCATCGGGTTTGCCGATGGGCAGAGCGTTGAGACCGTCTGGATGCCCTTGGGGGACGGCGGCGAGGCGGGTGACGGGACGGAGGCTGGGGACTCGGAGGAACGCTTTGTGGGGGATTGCGTGTTAAGTCCCTCAGCGGCGAAGGCCGCGACTAATCCTGCTGCTCTTACGGCGCGGCTTAAAGCCGCGCCCTTTCAAAGCAACATCGAAGATCCAGGCGAGGTCGACGATCGAATTTCTCCGCAGCCTGCTCAGGCCCTCGCTGCCAAGCGGAGCGCTACTCAATATCAGCGGGCGACCATCTGCGTATCCAGCCAGGTGGGTTGCGCGGTGGACTGCCAGTTCTGCCTGACTGCCTTGCTGGGGGTAAAGCGCAATCTGAGCGCGGGTGAGATCGTCGGCCAGGTCTGCGCGGTTCTGAAGGATCAGAAGGTTGCCCTGCCCGAGGATCGCATCAATCTTGTGTTCATGGGCATGGGCGAGCCGTTCCTAAACTACGACAATTTCATGAAGGCGATACGGCTGCTGGTCGAGGAGGTGGGCATCGCGGAATCGCGGATGACGGTTTCGACGGCGGGGATTGTGCCGCGCATCCATGATTTCGGGCTGGAAGCGATTCGGCCGAAGCTGGCGATTTCGCTGAACGCATCGAATGACAAGTTGCGGGAGCGGGTGATGCCGTTGAACCGGAAGTGGAACCTGGAGAAGCTGTTGGCGGCGGCGCGCGATTTTCCGCTGCGCAATCGCGAGCGAATCACTTTTGAGTATGTGTTGCTGCGCGAAGTGAACGACTCGCCGCAGAACGCGGAAGAAGTGGTTGAGTTGCTGCAAGGGCTGCGGGCGAAAGTCAATCTGATCGCGCTGAATCCGGGGCCAGGAATTGATTTTCAGACTCCGGCAGAAGATCGAGTGGCGACGTTTCAGAGGATACTGGTGACAGCTGGCATACCAACGTTTGTCCGCCGACCTCGCGGTCGCGACATCTATGCAGCCTGCGGCCAACTCAAGCGGACGGTTGAGATTTCACCCGCAGAGGCGCCGGCGACGACATAGTGCCGGATCCGGGGTTCGAATGCGCGGCGGGCAGTTCAATGCGAACCACCATTCCGCCATCCTCGCGAGGCTCACAAAGAATCCGCCCACGATGTTCCTGCACAATTCCCTGGCAGGCGCTCAATCCGAGGACATCAGAGCGCTGTTCCGCTGCCTTGTCTGTTGCAACCGGCGAGTCTTCTGAAACTTGAAAGACAGCGGCGTCCACGTGGCGGTGGGTGCTGACGATGAGAGTGCGGCCGGCGCGCTGGCTCATTTGGTGCAATGCGCTTGTCAGGACTTGCAAACACATCTGCAGCAACTGGTTGGAGTCGCCGGAGACCTTGGGAAGATCGTCTTCGAGTTCCATGTGGACTTCGATCTTCAAGGCCTGATACTGCGGCTGGCTCAGTTTCACGGCGGTGCCAACCAGAGCGTTGAGATCCACGAGCGTCTTGGAGGTCGGGGCCTGCTTGGCAAAGCTGAGCAGGCTGGCGACCAGAGACTTGGTGCGGCGGACGTGTTGTCCGATCCGGGTGGCCAGCACGTGCTGTTCCGGGCCGAGTTGCGTGCTCAGCAGCAGGTCGGAATAGCCGAGCATCGCGGTGATCGGATTGTTCAGTTCGTGGGCGGCGCCACCGACGAGTTGTCCGATGGATGCGAGTTTTTCGGAATGGACAATCTGAGATTGCAGGACTTTGAGATTGTCAAAAGACTCTTGAGAATGTTTCAGGAGCCGCACCAGTTCGCTGTCGAGGATGCGCTGGCGGATAAAGACCATCCCACCCATGATCAATGCTGTGAGCAGGGTCAAGGTGAGCCGCACGGAGCGAATGCGTTCCGGCACGCTGATATCGGATATGGCCCATACAGCGAAGAGCGGGAGGGAGAAGGCCGCGATCATGCTCGCGCGAGCCACCCAGACTCCGTAGGAGCTAGATGCCGACCTGCTTTCCGTCTGTGGGTTGGCGGCCTGGGTCCAGAGGCCGATGAGGGTAATCCAGGCCATCGAGGCGGCGAGAGGAATGTCGTAGAGGCTCCCGCTGTAATAGAAGTTTCGCACAATGGCCCAATTGGCCACGTAGGAACTGGCCGAGTACAGCAAGCTTGCGCCAAACAAGTTTGCATAAAAGACTCGCCAAGTACCTTTGCCGCCAGCCCAGCAAACGGCCAGCGCGGCCAGGAACACTAACTTCTCCGCGAGATACACGGCATTCAGATTACGGCTGTAGGTAGGTTGATCGGTGACGGCGTATTGCCACGGCATCACGATGAGAACGTAAAGATAAACCCACCAGACAATGAGCAGCGCGAAATCCAGGCGGCTGATACGCGCGGCATATTCGTCGCGGGGCACGTGTGGACGCAGGGCCAACGCTGCCATCAGCGGAACGATGTGCAGGAAAAGAACAATGTCCCCACCGAAGGGATCGGGCACGTCACTGCGCAGGAAGACTTCGAAATACGTCCAGAACAGTTGGTAGACAAACCAGAAGGCAATGCCGAGGGCCATCATGACCCAGAACAGGCGCATGCGGCCGTCCGAGCGCAGGGCGTGCGGCACGAAGCAAATGGTCCCGGACAAAAGCAATACGCATTGAATAATATCGCTGAATGCAGTGAGGCGAAAGGATTGAGGCAGTACAAGAGCGGCCACGATGAGTGCGGCCAGGCATCCCACGATGCCGATCGACCAAAGCTTTGCGCGAGTGGCCAAGACAGTCCTCGAAGGCATTTTAGATGGAAGGAGCAAAGAGTCGTGGTTACTGTAGTAACCTCGGGAGCAGGCCGGATAAGGAGGCATGCCAAACGCGCGTTTTTACAGTTTCGCAAAGAACGCGAAATTGTTCGCGCGGCACGCCCAGATCCTTCGCAGCGCGAAGAGCGCTTGCGCAGGATGACAGGCCAAATTGCGGAGTGCAAAAGTTTCGCTTGCTATGGACCTTTCTTATCAATAATATGCGGCACAACCGCCACTTCCGCGGAGAATAGATCGAGTGCACGTTCGCGCGGACCGCTACCGACATTCGTGGAGATTGCGAGCCCCGGTTGGTCCTGACGAAACCCGCAGGATTGAGCGCTGGCTGGCCACCGCCCGCGTGTTTCTGGCCATCTCGGCTCTAGTCGCCATCCGCATGGATCCCACGGAATTGGGGCATTCGTGGGCGGCTTACGGGTTGTTCGTCTTCTATTTGGCCAACGGCATTCTGATCATGATGCTGCTGCGCCGGCGGCAGCAATCCACACCTTCTTTCCGTTTGCTGGTTCATGCCGCCGACATTGCCTGGCCAGCGCTGATTTCAATTTTTGCCGAAGGACCGCGGAGTCCGTTCATCCTGTTCTTCATTTTTGTTTTGGCGGCGGCGGCTCATCGCTGGGGTCTGTGGGAGACGCTGGGCACGGCGGCGGCGGAAGTGAGTCTGCTGTGGGCGGAGAGTTTTGTCTTACGCAGCTTGCCGCTGGCGCCGGGCGGAGCCCTTCCGTGGCGCATCTTCGAGGGCTTGCGGGTCAATGTCACCGAGTTTGAGCCGCAGCGGCTGTTCATGCTGTCGGTTTACCTGCTGGTGATGGGACTGTTGCTTGGCTATCTGGCCGAGCAGCAGAAGCACCTCAGAGCCGAGAAAGCCGTGATCACACGGACCCTGGCCAAGGTGCGCGTCGAAGCAGGGTTAACCGGAACCCTGCAACAGATTTTCGGGGAACTCCTCAGCATGTACGGAGCGTCGCGACTGATGGTGGTTTCGCAGGAGCACCACAGCCACAGAGTTTTCCTGGGAGAGCTGCGCAATGGCAGTCAATCGTCGTCGGGGTTCCAGTGGTTGGACTCGGAGCCGAGCGAAGCGAGCACCTACCTTTACGACTTTCCGGGTGACGTGTGTCACGCGGTGAAGGATGGCGACCGCTGGTCGACTCTGGCGCTGGATAAGGAAGGCAATGCGGTTGTGGTTCCGAGCACGGAGCCGCTGGCGCAGCTGAACCAGGCGCAGCCCTTTCGTTCCCTGATCGCGGTCTCGTTTCTGATTGGAAGTGAGTGGAGAGGCCGCGTCTTTCTGTTTGATCCGGCATGGCAGGGCGAAAAACAGGAGGAACTGCGCTTTATGCAGGACGTGGTGCGCCAGATTGGTCCCGCGGTGTACAACGTGTACCTGCTGCACCGGCTGCGGCGCCGGGCGGGAGCGGCGGAGCGAGCGCGCTTTGCGCGGGAGCTGCACGACGGCGCGGTGCAGTCGCTGATCGCGGTGGAAATGCAGGTGGACGTGCTGCGGCGGCAGGCGACGGAGGACAGCATGATCGGTAGCGAACTGGGACGGATTCAAGGCTTGCTGCGCGAGGAAGTGCTCACCCTTCGGGAACTGATGCAGCAGATGAAATCGATTGACGTGGACGCGAACCGCCTGATCGGGGTTCTGAACGATACGGTGGAGCGCTTCCAACGGGAGACAGGGATTACGGCGCGATTCGTGACTGACGTTGACGATCTGGATATGCCGCAGAGAGTTTGCCGGGAACTGGTCCGGATTGTGCAGGAAGGATTGGTAAATGTGCGCAAGCACAGCCACGCCCACCACGCGCTGGTGCGTCTGGGCTCGACCTATGCGCAGTGGAACCTCAGCCTGGAGGATGATGGCAAGGGATTTCCCTTCTCTGGCCGCTACACGCAGGAACAACTCGATGAGATTGGCAAAGGACCTATGATCATTAAGGAACGCGTACGTTTGATCGCAGGGCAACTCACGGTAGAATCGAATCCCGGACAAGGAACACGTCTCGAGATTACCGTGCCTCGTAACGGGGAAGTGCCGAATGCATTTTAAGAAACCGC
The DNA here is from genome assembly GCA_003225555.1 of Acidobacteriota bacterium. Taxonomy (GTDB): domain Bacteria; phylum Acidobacteriota; class Terriglobia; order Terriglobales; family Acidobacteriaceae; genus Sulfotelmatobacter. The sequence goes on from QIAM01000066.1 coordinate 14,473, forward strand.
AAACCGTGCGCATCGTGATTGCTGACGACCATCCGATTTTTCGCGATGGCTTGCGGCGGCTGCTGGAGGCGGAGCCGGACCTGAAGGTTCTGGGCGAGGCCTCCGACGGCGCAGAGGCAGTCAAACTGGCGCGGCAGTTGAAGCCGGACATTCTTCTGTTGGATCTGGCCATGCCGAAACATCCCGGCTTGGAAGCGCTGCGGGAGTTGAGTGTGGGTTCGAATTCGGCGCCGGTGCGGGTGATCCTGCTGACGGCGGCGGCGGAAAAATCGCAGATCGTCGAAGCCTTGCAACTGGGCGCGCGCGGCGTGGTGCTGAAGGACTCAGCGACGCAACTTCTGCTGAAGGCCATTCATACGGTAATGTCGGGCGAGTACTGGGTGGGGAGAGAGAGCGTGTCGAACCTGGTGCAATACCTGCGCACCCTGATGCAGTCCTCAAACGACGAGGCGCGGCAGCGAAAATTCGGGCTCACGCCGCGGGAACTGGAGATCGTCTCCGCCGTAGTGGCGGGCTATTCCAACAAGGAAATTGCCGAGTACTTCAAGATCAGTGAAGACACGGTCAAGCACCACCTCAGCAACATCTTTGACAAGCTGGGAGTCTCGACCAGGCTGGAACTGGCTCTTTTTGCAGTCAATCAGGCCCTGCCGCTGAAAAGTATCGCTTGATTCACGTGACCGTTTTGGTTACGCCGGATTGTATTTGTGGCACCTTTGTGCTATTGGCCGGGGCGAGGTCCAGCGGCTAGGATTGTGGCTAAGGACCAGCCTCGGGAACAGTGAAGTAGGTGTACGTATGCGGCATCCCCTGTTCATTTGGCTAGGGGTGCGGTCAGTGGTAAAGGAGAAAGCGAGGAGCCCGTGGCAAAACTTCTACAGCAGCTCTGGACGGATGAGCGTGGTCAGGACATCGCGGAATACGCGGTGATGCTGGCAGTGATTCTCGTCATCGTCGTGGGCACGATCCGACTCATCGGGTCGAATGCCAACAATGTGTTTTCGCAGGTTGGCAGCGCTATCCAGTAAGCGCACGAGCGAAAGTTTAGTCCCGAAGTTCGATGTCGGACACCGCATCGCCTGGTGCGCTGAGTTTTGCTTTGTAAATTCCCTGGCCCAACAGCTAAGTGGAGTTTCAATGGCGACGGCAATAGTTGTAGCGCCGCCGTCCCGGCGGCTGTCGTGTCCCGCCCTCACAGCGTGGGCGCGACGCCCACGCGACAGCCGGCCAGAGGCCGGCGCTACAGATTCCTCCACCCCGTTATTTCGGGGTGGAAGCGGGTGTCGGAGCGGTGGAGGCAACTTTGTCCGTGCCTCCGGTGGACAGCCGCGTGAGATACGGGAAGAAGGGCGTGATTTCGAACGGCATCTTCTCGCGGGAAGACGTCAGAGCGACAGGCTTGGCTTTCGCCAGTTCTACCTGATCGCTCCAGGGATCAACTTTCATGCGGCCGCCAAGAGGCAGGGCCGCGATTTGGTCGAGTCGGTTCGCGTCGAGTGCTGGCGCGTTCGTAATCAGTGACGACATGCGAAGGTTCTTGTCCGAAGCCAGACCATTGCCGAGATGGGGCGAAATCAGATTCGGCAACACGGGGGCGCGATCCTGCAACGCACGCAGGAAAAGTCCCGCGCTTCCCAGTTTGTCTTTATAGGGAGAATTCTTCAGCAGCTCCAGCGCCTTGGTATCGGCGGCCTGCTCGTCGGCGGCACTGCGGCGAAACGCGAGCCGCTGAAAGGATTCCTCATCAGGGAAGAACATGCGGTCGTTGAAGGCCAGCTTCGTATCCAGCCGGTGGCCGAGCACGATGTGGCTCAACTCGTGTGACAGCACCATGGCCAGCGACGCCTCGTCGGGAAGCACATCGAGTAGCCCGCGGCTCATGACGATGGTGTGACCGATGGTGAACGACTCAAGCGGGGCAGTCAACAGGACCCGGCAATGGACGTCGGACTGGAGGTCGATATTGTTCGTGACCAGCAGGTTGTTAACGACGGTCAACAAGACTTTGTCGACTTCTCCAGCCGGCGCGAGCAGGCCAATCTTAAGCATGCGGTCGACGACATTCTCTTCCGCTTGCTTCTCCCACATGCGTTCGGCAACTACCGGACTGGCATCAGCGGCGGCTTCGCTCTGGTCTTTGATCGACTGAGGCGAGTCGACCAGAATCTGAGTGAACTCTTCATTCTTGCCCAGTCCACGCAGGTCATATCCCCAGAGGCGGGTTTGCGCCTTGAAGTGAATGCCTTTAGCCAGACCGGTTTTCAGATTCGACTCTTCGCTGTAGATATAGGCGGGCAGCCACGTGCCGGGGCGCAGGTTGAGGCGCCAGCTGTCGAAGTGCAGGTAGGCGCCAATCTTGGGCTCTGGGTAGTAAGTACCGTTGAAACGCACGATGTTGTAATCCTGGTCTTCCACCCAGATGCGTCCCAGGAAGCGTCCCGGGGGCGCGTTCTTTTTGGGCTGGACATCAATGACCAGGCAGCGAAGTTCGCCAAGAAATTCGCGGCGCACAAAGGAGAAATCGTAGTACTTCCGCTGAAAGTCGGTGTCGAGGACGACCATCTGAGCGAAACCTAGTGGCAGGAAGTGCATGGAGTAGACGCCGGTCAGATGGTTCACCATGCGGTGTCCAAAACCCGGCTGGCCGACGAAGGAAGTGTCCTCAGGCCCGTCGCTCATGTCCAGGCGTCCCAGAAAGTACTGGTCCTTGGTGGGCTGAGTGACGCCCTCCTTGTCGTCTTTCAGGTACTGGAGATAGGTCTCGACCATGGGGCGCATATGGCGCATCTGGGCGAGGAAAAAGTGTTCGCGCTGCACAACGCGATCAATAACGTCATTCATCGACACCGCGGCCGGTTGCGAAAGCTGGGCAGACGGAGCTTCTTTGGGAATGTCGGCAGCAGCTGTGGGCTGCGTGGAGGCTGCTTGCGTCGCAGAAGCCGTATCCTGCGCAACAGCCGGAAAAAAGGATGCGAACAGGAACAGGGAGAGGAAAGTCGATTGGAAAATACTCATAAACACCTTCTGGGACCCTCAAGCGATCTGGAAAATGATGTGCAACACCGCAGTGGAGTCAGCGGGTTGGCCGTCCTGCATTGCCGGTTTGAAGCGAATCTGCTCCGCCGCTCTGACCGCGGCATCGTCGAGGCCGTGACCGAGGCCACGAACGACTTTCACGACCCGAAGCCTACCGGATGATTCCAACACGACTTCGAGAAGGACTTCGCCCTCGACCTTTAACTTACGGGCTTCTTCGGTGTAGATGGGTAATGGTTTGGAAAGGATTTCCGCGGGAACAATCTTTATCGTGGCTTCCGCCGGATGGGCACGCACCGTGGGCGGGGCAGGAACGTCGGCGCTCTGGAAACCGGCCTGTCGCACCGTGCCGCGCGGAGCGGAAACGCGGCTGTCGCCGATGGCCACTCCGTTGCCGAATCCCGCGCTGGCAACGACGCCACGAGCACCGTTCGCGCCGCCGGTTCCGTTTCCATAGCCCGGTCCCGAGGGCAGATCAAAGGAACCTAGTGCTGCGATATTCACGGCTTTGCCCTTGCCTTCCTTTGCGGGGACACCGTTGGGGTCGCCGAAGCCTCCGGTCTGAACCTTGTCAGGCGCCTTGGCGATGGTCGGAGTGGCCGAGCTACCTGTAGAGAAGACGTTCGTCCTCACCAACTGTTTAGGCACGACGGGGCCGGCTGCGGGCAGCGGATCCAGTTTCTTGGTAGCGATTCTTACTTCGGGCGCGGGGGCATCCGCTACCGCCCTTGGTTTCGGGGTCGGAGCGGGCAGGCGCAAAGCCTCGGCCGGAGGGTCCAAGTGAGCCAGAAGAACGGGCTTCTGCACAACTCTTATGGGCTGCGGCTGATGATTTACCGTCGCGGGCGTCGGAACCAGGGCAATCGCGTTTTGGTGGCGGGGCGGATCGAGAAGTTGAGGATGTAAACCAGGAATCCAGAGAAGGATGGCGATGGCCACGGCCTCGGTTCCCATGCTGCAAATGAACCCAGTCCAGGGCTTCCGCATCCCCGGCAGCATGGAGAAGGGCCCCTGTGGAGCAGCAGAAAGTTCCATAAAGATGTCCCGTCGTTCTAGACTTTGAACCCTAGCTACAAAGTGAAGTTTTCCGAGGCTTCTGACAAAAACTGGGGTGCCTGGGAAGTCAGTTTCCTAGGAAAACCAAGTGTACTACCCCGCTACTAAATCTGCACGACAAAGGCCAGAGCGCGGTTCAAAAATCGGTCTAGTAAACTCTTTTTCGTCAATAGCTTGCAATCCGTAAGGTACCGTAGAGACGTGGGTAACAGCCCCTAACGGCAAAAAACTACATCTTAGTGGAGAGAATTGCTGCCATGGGTTGCTCGGAATGCTGGGGAAGCGAGGGAGATTCCCGGTCCTTGCTAGTGCAGGGCTTAGAACCTTTGGCATAGGACCCTGCCAGTTTCATTGCCATGAAGTGAGAAGAAGGCTGTCGGCGAAAAACACCCAGCCCGATTTCGTGGCAAGCTGGGATATGCCGTCGGTTGGTTGCTGCAATTGCGTGAAATCCTTGGCTTTCGCTCATCCTCGGAGTTTCGTAAGTGGCTGAGTGCGAATCATCGCCAATCCGATGGAATTTGGTTGCGCATTTTCAAGAAGGGCTCCGGAGAACGGTCCATCACTTACGCCGAAGCCCTCGATGAGGCGCTCTGTTTTGGCTGGATCGATGGTCAGAAGCGGCCTTACGACGACTCCTCGTGGCTGCAGAGGCTTACTCGAAGACGTCCCAAAAGCGGCTGGTCGAAACGCAACACTGAACATGCGGAAAGGCTAATCCGGGCGCGACGAATGAAGCCGGCCGGTCAAGCCGAAATTGATGCTGCGAAGAAGGACGGCCGCTGGTCCGCCGCCTACGACTCGCCAAGCAACGCAACCCTTCCCGAGGATTTTCTGGCCGCACTGGGCAGAAACAGGAGAGCGAAACTCTTCTTCGAGTCGCTGAACAAGGCGAACCGCTATGCGATTGCTTACCGGTTGCAAACGGCGAAGAAACCGGAGACTAGGCAGCGGCGGGTGGAGATGATTCTTGGCATGCTGGGCAGGGGCGAGGCATTTCACTAGATGCGTTGGAGATTCCCAACAAACAGTTCATAAGTTCTCCGCTGGGACGGCGATGCACGCGAGATCCCTTCGGCCTCGCTCAGGGCAGGCTCTTCGCTCCGCCTTCTATGAGACGGCTGGTGCGGGTCAAGGGGAAACTTTTGGATTTTGATTTTCCCTTGGTTGCGGTTTTGTTGTTGTTGGTTTTGCTTTTGC
>QIAM01000067.1 GCA_003225555.1 Acidobacteriota bacterium
TGGCCGACCTGGTGCACTCGCTGACGACCGAGCGCTCCGTCTTCGTGAATCGCCTAAGAAGAATGAGTGCCTATCCCCATAGGCTGCTGGTGATCACGGCTTCGTTGAGTTCCATCAAATCGTCCTACGCATTCTCCAAATGCAATCCCAACCACATCATGCAGGCACTGATCGCCATCTTGGCAGGTTGGAATGTGCCGTTCGTATGTACCGAAACGCATGAACGGGGAGAAGAGACCATCGCTTCCTACTTGTACCAAGTTCATCTCTACCACTGGCTGGAGTCGAACGGGCATGGGAGATATCTCGCCGACCAAGACTTGTAGCGATCAGGTATTTTTTTTTACACGACGGGATTTCTGCGCACCACAAGAGGGAATTGCCGTTGTTGTTTGTTTCAGCCGCTGAAATTCTAACGATTCAGCTTTGGCGAGATCGTTCTTTCCGAGCCTCTGGTATATCCGCCCGAGCAGGTAATGCGGGTCTGGATAGTCTGCGTCCAACGCTGCAGATCTCTTGAGCGCTTCGATCGCCTCCTCGCTTTTCCCTTCTTTGTCGAGCACACGGCCGAGTTGATATTGTGCTTGAGGCAGCTTGGGATTGTAGGTGATTGCTTCTCGTAAGCCCTTTTCCGCGTTCGCCAGCTGGTTGAGTTCCAGCTGAGTAAGGGCCATGTCCAGAGGCGGCCAAGGAGAGGGTCTGGCTTGCAGGCGGTTCAGTTCGACCGCGCGGCTGAAGGCTTTGATCGATTCATCGAATTGGCCAGTGTAGTCGTAACACAAACCCAAGAGATCATACGCACGTACCATACTAGGATCCAGTTCTGCGACTCTGTGTAGTCTGACAATGGCTTCAAAATATTTCTGGTCGTCATAGTCGACGCGGGACAACCAATATAAATAGAGCGTGTGATTGGGGTGCTCCGCGGCGAGTGTTTGCAACTCGGATCGCGCCCAAGAGCGATGGTTCACCTTTATGCATGCCATCGCCAGAGTAAACCTCGTGCGTTCATCGAGTGGCGCGATAGCCTCGGCCTTCTTCCAGGCAATAACCGAGTTGACGTATTGACCATCCAGAAAAAACAGTCCACCGGAGAATTCCAACAACTTTGCAGCGCGCAGTGATTTTGGGTCGAGTTCGGTTTCTGCGACGAGAATCTCTTCGGCTTTTTTGTAGTCCTTCTGGCGAAGGGCGGTCGCGACTTGGCCGCGGCGCTCAGGTGATAATTCTAGTCTCGACAGATCGTAGTCGCGGGGAACCTCAGGCAAAGTCTCCTGGGCATAACTGCATGTGTCCCCTATGAATAGAGGAAAGGTCGATAGGAACACTACGCCGATGAGAACACGATTCATGTCTGTAATTCAGAACCAGCTAATGGGGCACCGCCTTTTCGCTCTCGATTCTTGTTTTCGCATCGGCAGCCATTTTGCTATCTGGAACCAGCGCCAGTTCCTGCTCGACTTGTGCAAGTGCCTCATCAAACCTGTTCAATTGGAGCAGAATCAAGCCCATCCCTAAATGGATTTCCGGCAGCTTGGGATCGGCCTTGGCCGCCTGCTGATAGGCGGCAAGCGCACGATCGTATTTTCCCTGAATTGCGTACTCCTGACCAAGGGCCTGCTGCAGTCGCGCGGAGCTCGGGTTTACACGCGAGAGTTCTTGCAGTGACCACCCCGAGAGTTTGGCCAGAGCCTTACCCAATTGGTACGCATATTCGGCATTGTCCGGTGCAAGCACCATCAGCTTTTGCAGTTCGTCGACCGCCAGCATCCAACGATCAGTTGACGCGTAGGCCCTCGCGAGCTGCAAATGCGCAGCCGGTTCGTGCGGCATTGATCGGACGGCTAGCTTTAGTTCACGCACCGCATCATTACTCTTCCCAAGGAATAGAAGGCTGGAACCGAGAAGCAGCCGGCTCGGTCCGTAGTGGGGATTCAGAGCAAGTGATTTCCGGAACCAGGCAACGGCCTGCGCGTGATTGCGGCGTTCTTGCGCAATAACACCCAGATTATGGAAGACAATGGGATACTTGATACCTTGCTGCAAAGCCTGATTCAGAAACTTCTGTGCGGTCTCCAGATCGCCCGCCGTGAGGGCCTGAACACCAGCAGCGACCGCATCCTCTGGAGATGATTGAGAGACCTGTGAGAAGCCTCTGAGACCCAAAAGGAAGATGAGGATCGCAATCCTTCTCCGATTCAGACAAAGACGTGAACAGAGCATCATGGACAAACCGATTAGCATTCCGTCACCACAACTCCTGGCGAGCAACAGTATAAGACACTCCAAATTATGCGGTTCAGCCTTGAAACAGGTCAGGTATAATGACTTGGATTTTTCGACTTCTACAGTACCTGTTAACGGCTGTGTTAATACAATGGGCTTGCCGGCTTGCGTTTCTTCCCACGCTAGTCCTTTTGTGTTTGGGTGTCGTTTGCGCGCAGGTTCGACCACCCGAGGACAGTGCGCGCGAGCGCGCCATCATGGAAATCCAAACCTCAATCAATCAGGGAAATCTACCGGCGGCGAGAGAACAGCTAAGAGCGTCGGCAAAGCAATTCGGCCGTGATGCTGGATTCGATAATTTGGCAGGTATCATTGAGGCGCAGGAGCACAATTATTCCGCAGCAGAAGCGGATTTCAAGCGAGCAATCCAACGGCAACGTCACTTTACAGCGGCTTACCTGAACTTGGCGCGACTTTATCAGGAAAATTCTTCGACTGATTCTCAGGCGAGCAAGAAGGCTTTGCTTGTTTATGACACGGTTCTTAGCTACGAGCTAAGTGATGCCGAGGCCAATTATCAGAGTGCGCTGCTGCTACTGGAAGCGGGAAAATATCAAGCCTCTTTGCTGCGTGTGTCGCGTCTTCCGCGTATCACACGAGGGAGTGCGCAGGCTCTGTCGATTTCGTGCGCTGATTATGCGGGATTAGGAGATCGCAAAAGCACCTTGAGTGAGCTGGCACGATTTCTGGAAAGCCCAGATTTTTCGGAAGCCGATGTGCGGCAAGTGTTGCTGGGTACTCACACTGGAAAGCACGATGACGTGACCATCGCCGTCCTGGAAGCCTTGGCGAAGCGGGAACAGCTCCCGCCCGACCTCGAACACAGCCTTGGCTTAGCTTATGAGAGATCGGGAAAGTTCGATGAGGCTCGATCGAGTCTGGAAAAGCTTGCGGTTGAACATTTGTCGGTCCCCTCTTTATTTGACCTGGCGAGAGTGGCATACGAGCAGAAGGACTATAAGGGCGCATTGGGCTATCTGGCGCACTCGCGCGATCTGAAACCTGATAGTGCAAGCGTCCATTATTCCTTTGGTGTGGTCTGTCTCGACCTGGAACTCATAGCGGAAGCGCGGAATTCTTTCGAGAAGGCAGTCAAACTTGATCCTGAAAACGGCAGTTATAACTACGCCCTTGGGGCAACGTCACTTTTCAGCCATGATCCGGAGGAAGCCGTACCATACTTCCAACAGTATCTGAAGCACAACCCGCAGGACCCGCGTGGCAAGTTGGCGGTCGGCATAGCGTTTTTTCGAGCAAAAGATTATGACGATGCAGCGCCGTGGCTTTATCAAGCCGCACAACATCCCGAGACGGCCGCCACAGCGCATTACTACTTGGGGTCACTTGCCTTGCAGAATGGGCACCTGGACGAAGCCCTTCCACAGCTCCAGACTGCGCTGAGCGCAAGGCCAGACTACACAGATGCCCTCGCGGAATTAGCCCAGTATTATTTAGTTCGCAGGAACTATAGTGACGCGGAGAAGCAATTACAGCATGCTCTGAATTTGAACCCAGATCACATGGCAGCCAACTTCTATCTGTTGTCGTTGTACGCACGTACCCGTGATCCACGACGCGACACACAGTCAAAAAGATACGATGAACTGCAGAAACTCAGAGAGGCGAAGAGTCAGGAACTCTTGCGTATGGTTGAGGTGAGACCCTTCGAAGCACCGTAGGCAGCTCAATGCTTCAAGCAATCAGCCACTGCCGTCAGGCAAGCCTGTTCTGCGGGACCCTTCTGTGCCTTGTCGTGCCTGTCACGAACGGGTTCACTCAAATAGCAGAAGCATCTCCGGCTGCTCGAGCGTTGTACCGCGGAAAGTACGAAGAAGCGAGAGAGTTGGCGACGCGTCACTTAGAAAATAGGCCTACTGATCTCCTGGTGCGCATCATTCTTGCGCGTACGGACCTTGCGATGGGGAAATACGGCGAAGCTCTGGGCGAACTGAAGAAGGTCCTTGCGTCAGACCCTCAGAGCAATGACGCTCTCTATTATTTGTCCTTCGCAGCGAGGGGATTGTCGCAACAAGAGTATGCGAGGCTGTACCGACTGAGTCCTGATTCCGCGCGCGTTCATCAAATCCTGGCCGAGTCCGCATTGGAAGCTCAGGATATATCCCTGGCGGATACGGAGTTTCACAAGGCTTTTGAGATCAATCCCCATTCTGTGGAGGTTGCTATCGAATTGGCGGAGCTAGAGCGGTCGCAGTCCAAGTTCGACGAAGCCATTACCTATTACTCGAAGGCGGCAGAGATCGGATCAGTGGACTATGAGATTGCGTATGGACTCGGCGCCTGCTACACGTACAAACACGACTATCCCCGCGCAATCGAGTGGCTGAGAAAGAGCGTTGCATTGGCTCCTGGTTCCGCTGCTAGTCACTTTGCTTTGGGTAGCGCGCTGTTTCAAAGCGGGGATTTGAATGCTGCTGTTCCGGAGTTGGCTGCTTCGGCGCGGCTGGAGCCACGGATGAAGCAGGCCTATTTTCTGCTTGGGCGCGCATATTCAAAGCTGGGGCGTAAACCGGACGCAGACGCTGCATTTCAGAAATTGGACCAGCTGGACAGCTCGGCGACATCAGTTCAGAGCAGTGGATCTCCTGATCATGTGAACAAGGAAGTGCCACGCAACCCATGAAGCGTCGCAACTCCCGTCAGACGGGGCGGAGGATCCGATTGGTCCATTTCCTGTGCTTCCTTCTCGCCGCGGTCACGATCAACGTTGGGGCACAGGAAGCAGATTCTCACGCGCCACCCCAGGCTCAGCCCATGGGCGTTTCTACCGGCCCTCCGCATGCGGCGGTCAAAGACGCGCATGCGCGACCGATCACGGCCGGTGGTTTTGTGGATGGCGCCCCGATTATCTTTCAAGACGCGACTTCATCCTCTGGTTTGGACAAGTTCCTCCACCACTCTGGCACTCCGGAGAAGACGACGATCCTGGAGAGTGTTGGCTCGGGTCTGGCATTGCTCGACTACGACAATGATGGCTGGCTCGACATCTACCTGCTCAGTGGTTCGACAGTGGCCGCGCTGAGCGGAAAGGAGCCCGTGCCGCCCGCAATGCTCTTTCATAACAATCACGACGGTACGTTTACCGACGTGACCGAAAAAGCCGGTGTCGCCAACGAGCGCTGGGGATTTGGAGTCGCCGTCGGCGATTACGATAATGATGGGTGGCCTGACATTTACGTCGCCAACTTCGGGAAGAACCGTCTATATCACAACAATGGTGATGGTACATTCACCGATGTGGCAGAGAAGGCAGGTGTGTCTCTTGGAGGCTGGTCAGCAGGCCCGACCTGGGGCGACTTCGACCATGATGGTTTGCTAGATCTGTTTGTCCCCGGGTACCTGAAGTTCGATGCCAATCATCCTCCCATTCCAGGCCAGAACGGCCTCCCGCCGGGTTCTTGCCAGTTCCGTGGGGTTGGGTCCATGTGCGGCCCGTTGGGATTGGTCGGCGAACGCGATCATCTGTTTCACAACAACGGGAACGGCACGTTCAGGGATGTGAGTGAGAGCGCCGGTGTCGCTGATTCCCACGGGTACTACGGCTTGGCTTCGGCATTCGTGGATGTTGATGACGATGGCTGGATGGACCTCGTCGTTGCAAACGATTCGGTTCCACGTTATCTCTATCGTAACCTTCACAACGGCAAGTTCGAAGACATAAGCTATGTTTCCGGCTTTGCGCTGACCGACAATGGCCTGGCACAAGCGTCAATGGGAATCGCCGTAGGCGATTACAACCGAGATGGCAAGCTGGATTTATATGTGACGGTCTTCTCAGATGACTTCAACACTTTGTATCGGAACGACGGAAATCTCAGTTTTTCTGAGGTGGGATTCCAGGCAGGCGTTTCCACTGTCACGATTCCATTCCTGGGCTGGGGAACGGGGTTCCTAGACATCGATAACGACGGATTGACAGACCTGTTCGTCGCAAACGGTCACATATATCTCTGGGTGGACCAGCGCGATTGGGGAACCACCTGGGCACAGCGCCCGCTACTTTTCCGAAATGTAGACGGAACAAAGTTTGCCGAAGTGCCGGCCGCGACCGGTAGTGGCCTGGCGGACATCATTCCGGCTAGGGGCGCTGCATTTGGAGACCTGTTCAATGATGGTCACATCGATGTGGTCGTAAACAACATTGACTCACACCCGACGCTCCTCAGGAATGTTGTCAAGAACAATAATCACTGGATCTCGCTGAAGTTGGTTGGAGGTGCGGGAAGTTCTCGGGATGCCATTGGAGCCAAAGTGTTTGTCACGACGGGGCAGGTGCGGCAACGCGCTGACGTTTTCAGCGGCGGAAGCTATAGTTCGAGCTCCGACTTACGAGTCCATTTCGGGCTCGGGTCCGCCTCCGACGTCGACAAGCTCGAAATTCGGTGGCCGAGCGGAAACGTAGAAATGCTAAACAAACCGCCGATAGATCGCATTCTGACGGTGGTGGAAGGAAAGGGAAACAGTACTAAGTAGATCTGCCGCACGTTGACATCTTGCTGGACTTTGGCGAAGCTCCCTTCCCTCCTTTTCCTGATCAGCCGAACCCAAACTTAGCCAGCTCATCGGCAACTCAGGCTCAGAACAGAGTCAAAACTCAAGCCGAGCGCCAAGTTGAATGCGTCGCGGCGCACTGACATTGCCGCTCCAAATACCGAAGCCCGAGAAACTTTGCCCGGTGCCGCTGGTCAGAGGTGCCGCGCTGATGTCAGTTGCGAAAGCCCCACTATTTCCGCTGATATTGAAATTGCTGTCATCCACAAACATGTGATTGTTGAACGCGTTATAGAACTCGGCTCTCAGTTGCAGGTTCACGCGTTCGGTCAGAGCCGTCTTTTTCGTGATCGAGAAATCAACGTTCTTGTAGTTCGGACCCCTAAGAGCCGAGTAGATGCGAGGACCGGTGCCTGTGTATCCAAACGTCCCAGTGCATCCGGGACACGCGCCGTTTGGCTCGAAAGATCCGGCGGGCTCAAAAGCCGCGGGGTTCAGCAGCGAAGCGCAATTGGGAACGTCCGATGGGCAACCACCCTTTCCGGGGTTGAAATTGTTGACATCCTGCAAGAACGGATTTACTCCCGGAATGCGGCCAACTAGACAACCCTGCGCAAATTGGTCGACCACCTGGCACGTCCCGGAACGGATCCACATGGGAGTTCCCCGGGAGTATCGAATGATGGGACTGATCTCCCATCCACCGACCAGATAGTCCAGGGCATGGCTGCCACTGAGGTACGGCTTACCCCTGCCGAAAGGTAGGGAGTAAACAAACGCGGCCGACAGCGTCTGCGGCACATCATCGGGGGAAAGGGACCGATTGCGCTTGGTCTCAAATGGTGAAATCACTCCCTGCGATGCGTTCCAGGTGCTTGCTGCGCTCTGGGTGTTATCGGCGGCGTCGGTGATCAGCTTCGCATTTGTGTAAGAAACCAGCATGTAGAGGCTGTTCGTGTATCGCTTCTCCGCCTTTAACTGGAAGGAATGATAGATCGAGCCGCCGTGCCCCTCATTCAGTCCTTGCAGATGGCCGCAGTACTGTGGGAAGGGAAGGAGTGCTTGAGCCACAGTAGGATCGCAGACTCCGGCGTTTGTCAGATCCTCGACCCAACCTTGGTAAGGCGCGGATACTCCATAGAGGGTCTGGCTGTCCGAAGTAAAGACGGCATTCAACTCAGGGACGTAGCTGCAATTCCCCGTCGGGTTGGCGGTGGCGCAGCTTGGATCCAGTGGAGTAGTGTTGGCTTCGAGTGACTGAATTCCTGGGTCAAAAGGATTCAGGATGTTGAGAGGCCTCAAGTTTGAGGGCAGGCGTGTGCCCTTGTTGGCCACGTAAGCTACGCTCAGAAAGATGTTCTTCGGCAATTGCCGTTCAATGGTCAAATTCCATTGCTGGGCATACGGCCGGCGGTTCGCGTCCAGCGGACGATAGAGTGGGTGGCTATCGTTGCTCGACTGACCGTTGTCGTACGACGACGAGATAAACGGCGGCAGTAACGCTGGAGCTGGCACCCCATTATCGAGATAAAAGTTTGGATCAGCCTGGTTCGTAACTGGATCCTGATGAGTACCGAAGTTTTGCGTGAGGTTATAGCCATCCAGCGCCATGCCTCCGTTCCAGCCCGGATAAAAGGCTTGCGCGAAGAAAACGCCGTAGCCGGCTCGAATCACCGTCTGCTGGTTCATGGCATACGCAAAGCTGAGGCGTGGCGCAAACCCCTTCTTCCAGGGCCGCTCCGGATAGTCCTTGCCGTAGCAGGCGTCTCCACAACTTGAACCGCTGCCGGCAAAGGCGAGCCTTCCCGGGATGCCCGCAGTCTGGTTTATACCGACCGGATCAAAGAATGAGAAATGGTTGTACTTCTCACGCGATGCCGAGTAGTAATCCCAGCGCATTCCAAAATTCAACGTCAACTTGGGAGTTGCTCTCCACGAGTCATTCACATGGAATGCCCAGACAATCTGCCGCGGATACCAGGACGGCACCGTTCTCCGGTCGACGCTGCCGCCGCCGACAGCGCCCAGCAGGTAACTGGCGATCGAGCTTCCACTCGTCAGGCTAGGTATGCCTGTTGTGGAATTATCGAAGTTGTAGGTGCCGGCTTGATTTGTGTGCTGATGCACATTGCCTTGCACTGCGCGCCACTCACCGCCAAAAGTAAACGTGTGATGGCCGTACACTTTATTTACGACGTCATTGATGACCCAGGTTGGGCGGGTCGTTATGTTGCCGGAGGGCGGGCCTGTACTTTCAGACATAGACGCGAAACCCTCGCCAAAATTAAATCCTGGAAGGGCGTTGGTGCCGGCAGCACCTGGCACTTGCGGCAGCTTCCCAATGAAAGCCAGATTGACCGAACCATAACCTTCATTGCGGTTCAGATATCCAACCGTGACATGGTTGGTGAGCGTGGGGGAGAACGTGTGCTCCCAGTTGAAGCGCGCAATAGGAGAGTTTTGTGGCCTTGTGGGCAGTTCATTAGCAATCGCAATGGGAAGTTGCGTCGCGGTGTTGTAGCCCGTGAATTGCCGCCACCAGAAGAAGTAGAAGTGGTCCTTGTCGCCGTAGTTGTGGTCGATTCGGAACATGTACACATTGCTGTTTGCCACCAGGGTGTCCGGAACCGGCCGCGATAGGGTGTAGTTGTTCTGGGCTTGTGCGTTGGTGGGGGTGGGCAGTTCCGCAAGATAGGCCGCCGCAATGGGACTGATGCAAGCCGCAGGGATGATATTCCCGGGGAAGTGCTGACCGGGACCGAAACCCGCAGGCAGAGCACTGGCGCATGCAGCCGATTGAGGCCCTGTGGCTTGGCCGGGATTTGAACCCGGCGCAAAATCGCCAGGCGCGTAGATGGGAAGTCCCCAATCCGTGAAATTTCCCGAGCGCTCGAGGACGGAAGGAATGGAAAGCGTGGGCGTATTCGATCCACCCGCTTGGTGAAAGGCCTCCCAGTCAAAATAAAAATAGGAGTGATGCTTTGAGGTTCCGTGATAAAGGAATGGAATTTTGATCGGACCGCCGAAGTTTGCCCCAAAGTCGTGCTCGATGTCGAACGGGCGCGGATCGCAATTGGGAGTGGAGGGGTCACACGACGTGTTCCATGGCTTCGCATTCAGCCATCGATTGCGCGTGTACTCGAACAACGCGCCGTGATACTGCGTCCCGCCGGACTTGCTCACCATCGTGATCTGGCCAGAGGTCGAAGAGCCATACTCCGGAGCATAGTCCGAAGTGAGCACCTTCACTTCTTGCACCATATCGGGAGACATTTGGAAATCGCCCTGGATCGAAACCATGCCACTCTGGCTCATGAAGCCTTCCTGCATGGTCGCGCCATCCAGGAGTGCCTCATCCCCGGATTGAATGCCGCCGTTGATGCGGGCGTTGAAAGCCTCGTTGCTGCTACCGGTAGTGACGCCGGGCAGTAATACCGCGAAACTGGCTGCGGAACGAGGTTTGCCGGAGACGATCAGAGGGAGGTCTTTGACGGTCTCTGGATCAATGCCCCCTTGCACGGTGCCGTTGTCGTAGTTGATCAGGGTGTTTTGGCCTTCCACTGTAATGGTCTCGCTGGCAGCACCCGCTCTCAGGGTGGCATCGGCGCGACCAGACTGATTCAGAGTTAGCACGATGCCGCTTTGAACGTACTTCTCAAATCCCGTCATCGTGATGCTCAGATCGTAGGTGCCGGGAGTGAGATTTCGGAAGGTGTATTCGCCCCGATCATTCGAAGTGACCTTTTGCTCAAACTGCTGCGCCTTGTTGGTTAAGGTCAGATGGGCACCCACCACAGCGGCACCGCTTGTATCGCTGACAGTTCCGCTTAGCGTGGCGTTTCCCATCTGCGCATTCGCTGGAAAATGCAGCGCTAGCAGGAAGATGATCAACAGCGAGGGAACAACAAAACCGCCGGAAGCGTTTACCTTCGCGGACATATGGGATACCTCCGCTTAAGTTTGGTCACGCCAGTAAATCTTCAGATGAGAAAAGAACGCACCCCGAACCCAAGGGAATCTGCGCTACCTTGTACTGCTCAAGTTGGCTCGAAGTCAAGGGAAAAGTATTTCCGCGGCCAGCATCCCTGCCCTACTCCTCCGCTTGTCAATCACATGGACGCCTGGTATGCCCAGGCCTATAATCCCGCGCAGATCGAAGGCAGGAAAAATGAGCATCAAGTTTGGGAGTTGTAGCGGGCTACTTGTGATGGCGTGCGGGATTGCTGCCGCGCAGAATCCCCAGATCGCCTCAATCTCAGATCACCAATGGACGATCACGGCAGACGTTATTCAGGGAGCGATAACCATCAAAGACAGAACCCTTGGCGTTCTGCTTCAAAACGCGCATTTATACGTAAATTCTCCAAACAGTCGTCACGAACTAAAACAATGGCAGGCGCAAGGGAGGGATGGGCAGCTGACTATCAGGACCTCTGAACCCGCGACTGGCTGGTCGTTAGAAGTCGGGGAAAATAGTTTAACAATCTCGAGCACGGAATACGACGCCGAGCTGATCGCAGACGCACCAGCTCCGCCCACCCGCATTCTTGCGCGTTTAATGGATGCCGAAGGAGCACCCGTCGACTGGGTGGGTACAAGCGAAGTAGCCGGCACGTACGGCGGCACCTTGACACACAACCGGTCGTTTCTGCCAGGGCGGAATCCCGATGTCATGTATTTCACGCTCGGCCAAACCCAAGGCTCCATTTTTCACAGCCTGTTTGATCGCGAGACCGACACTGCCATTGACTTCGGGGAAGGAGTGGCCATGAATCGAGACTCGCAGAATCCAGACCTGCTGAAAATCAGTCTCCCCGTGAATGGAAGCAGGGTCATTCGGCTGATTCCGAACTATTACACGAACACTCTAGGTGTGCCTTTCTATTCTCACTTTGATGATAAGAATTTTCGGGCGGCTCCGATGGTCTGGTCGAGCTGGACCAGCTACTACGAAGATGTTACCGAAACTGACATGACCGTCAACGCTGACTGGATCGCCACGCATCTTCTGCCTTATGGCTTTGAATATGTCGAACTTGACGACGGCTACGATCGCACTCCCGAAGGGCATTCCTGGATCGAACACTGGGATCGTAACAAGTTCCCGCATGGGCCACAGTGGCTGACGAGTTACATCCGTGCGAAAGGGTTGAAAGCCGGAATCTGGTTGGTGCCAAATTCCTATGCGGCCGGGTTACGCATACATTCTGGTTGGTATCTCTACGACAAGAAAGGAGCCGTGGTTCGCGATTACAGCACACCCGCGCTTGATTCGAGTAACCCAGAGGCTCTGGAGGTTGTTCAACGCGTGTTTCGGACGTTGGACGAGTGGGGCTTCGATTACTACAAGCTCGACGGAGAGCATGCTCTGCCCAAGTACGCGCCGCCGGTGGACACGACGCGTTTACATGATCCCGAAGTCGACTTCATCGCGAATTATCGATCGAGGCTCGCGATGATACGAAAAACGATCGGACCGGAACGTTTTCTCGAGATTTGCCCGGCTGGTACGCCACTCAATGCCATTGGCTATGCGAACTCCTATTTCAATGGCGATGACGTGTACAACAACTGGCAAGGAATGTATTCGCTGTTCAGCTCGATTTTCGCAAACGGTTTCCTAAACCATTTACTGGTTTACGTCATGCCGGGCGAAGGTATAGAGCTGGGCGAACCCATGACCGTGACCGAGGCAACAAGAAAACGTAAACAGATCGTGATCGAGATTGAGCGGGATCGAGAGGAACCACTCACGGGCTTCGGTGTCACAGACGCCGAGGCGAGAACATTGGTCAGCCACATAGCCTTGACCGGGGTTGCGTACCCTTTAGCCAGTGTGACGCCGGAGTTGCCGGACGCACGCGTAAAGATGTTGCAACAATCGCTGCCCACGCTCCCGATCATCCCGATGGATCTGTTCAGCCGCGGTACCCAGAGCTCCTGGGATAAGTTCAAACACGTTCAGCCGGACTACTATATCCACCATTACCCTGAAATTATTGACCTCAAGGTCCATGCGGCCGCTGGGACCTACGATGTTGTTGGCCTGACTAACTGGCACGGCGAAGATGCTATGAAAAGCATTGGCTTCGCCGATCAGCTTGGGTTAAATAGCGAGTCCCAGTATGTCGTGTTCGATTTTTGGAATGAGAAATCACTTGGTACCTTCAGCGATCACGTGGAACTCCCCGTGGCTGCTCACGACACCCGAGTTTTGTTGATCCATCCAGTGACGAATCACCCACAGCTTATCGGTTTGTCCCGGCATATCTCAGGGAGTTACTCACTGCTGTCTCAAAATTGGGAATCCTCGAGGAAGGTCCTCAAGGGCGTATCGGCGAGCGTACCAGGAGTGCCATATTCGTTGTGGTTTCATGTCTCCGAAGGTTCGAGGCTGATTGGCGTGAGCGCTTTCAGTGAGGACAAGATAGCTGTGCCTGTCGAGACGAAAACGGAGAGAGATTCTTTGCAGGTCACGTTTCTGGGACCAAAAACCAACGTTACTTGGGAATTGCACTTCGCCGCAAATTGAGTCCGCTGGAGAGTTCGACCACCCGGCGTGCGACTTCTGGCAGGTCGAAATCCTCCGGCAGACTGGCGAGTTTCGATATGCGATTTCAGCGCCGAACTGACTATTGGAACCTGGGAACTGCGCCATCCAGTTGGCCACGATCAAGGAACCGTCCATTTAGAACAACTGCACGGACAAGGTGAAGATTGCGTATATCCTCCAGAGGATTGGCCTCCACTAGGACCAGATCTGCCGTCTTGCCGGGATTGACGCTGCCAAGTTTCCAATCGATGTGCAGAAATCTTGCCGGATTTATGGTTGCAGTTTGCAGGGCCTGAAGGGGTGAAAGACCCGCCTGAACAAAAAATTCAAGTTCCTTGACCAAGTCAGCGGGGAATACATACGCGAATCCCAAATCGGTTCCGGCCAATAGCGGCACCCCGGATTTCTGCAGCTCAGGAACCTGAGCCATCCTCCACTCGAAAATCTTGAGCTGACCCTCATTACTCTTGCCAAAGCCCTTGAGCTGGGCCTCCCAAAACTGCCGAAGACTGGGAGCGGTGTTCTTTATGCGTGGATCGTGATCGGCGGCATCTGCGAGCTCATGTACGTGCGCTCGTGCCCAGTATTCAGTAATCGTGGGAACCACGAACGTGCCATTCTGCAGTAACGCGGGAATAAGCTGTAGCTCTCTATCCGCGAACGAAAACGGTATTCCTTGTGCGTGTTCCAAGCTCTTCTGTCCTGCGTTAGACGCCTCTATGGCGCTCACCAGGAAGCCTGTTCCGTTCTCATTTGTGGGTAAATGACCGGCGAGAGGAAGGCCCAGTTTGCGCGCTGATTCCGCGATGGCGAAATACGTTGGACGATCTACATCCGAGGTCACCTTAATGAAATCAACCTTCTCTTCCGCCAACTGCATCACCATTTGTCGACCTTCATCCGGGTTTCGTGCCTCCACTCCCCAGAAGTAAGGAGGACCGTTGTGCAGGATGGGACCGCACGCAACAATGCGCGGACCTATGCGCTTACCGGCGAGAGCTTCGATGCTCCAGCGATGCAGTGTCGAGTAGCTCGGCGATCCCATATCACGGACACCCGTAATGCCTTGGGAAACGAGAACGGGTAACGCTGCTTCAGTGGCGTTCCCGAGATGCACATGCATGTCCCAGAGACCCGGAATCAGAAATTGCCCATGTGCGTCAATGAGCCGAACCCCATCCGGCGCATGGAGATCTGCGCTGGCGCCCACCCAGGAAATCACATTGCCTGTCACGACGATGGTCCTGTCCGGTTCGACCGCTCCCCTTATAACGTCAATGATCGCGACGTGAGTAATAGCAAATGAAGTCTGTGCGTTCGTCCTGAGCGAAAGACCGAGCACAATGAGGCACCCAAAAAATACCTTCATCTGCAGCTTGGCACTGACCGCGGCTTCTCGCACCAGGCGAACACGAATCGAGTGTGCAACGCACTTCACAGAGAACGAGGCAACGGTGGGCAGGACAACACCAGAATGTTCGCAGAACATGCGCGCCTCCGACTGATCTGGCATTGAATTGTATTTGGCAGCATTAGGCCGCGCCAAATCAACGTGGCGATAAATAGCAGTCACCACCCTAGTTGATGCTAATGGGGAGAATCCCGGAGCGTGACGAGTTGGTGGTGGCTCATAAACCCAAGGCTTTCACTTGCTCCTCGGTTTCGTAGCCGAGCCAGTGTGCAACCTCATGCCAGACCACCCGCTTCACTTCGGCGCGCAAATCTCCTGTTGAACACCGCAGAATAGGGCCACGAAAAACAAATATCAAGTCGGGGGCATACTTTACCTGGGTGTGCGAGCGTTTCGTCCTGAATGTGCCGCTGTACAATCCCAACAACTCAGTTCCACGGCGCCATTTCTTTTTCTTCGATATGTCCTCCAATACGTTGGCGGGAGGCTCGTCAATCAGGCACTTCGTAAAACAGCGGCCAGCGACGAACTTCCCGCACTCCTCAAACAACTTGCGGACCTTCGCGCCGACAGCACGCGTCAGGAAAGGGAGCGCAATCGCTACAAGCTGATCGTCGACAACCCCTACCTCAAATGGCGCGGCGCAACCATAGGCTTGTAGCATGTTGAGCAACCCTTTACTCACCCTTTCAAGCCAGCGATAATGGGAAACCACGTATCAAATCCTTGTCCAGAGGCAAACTTCCGTAGTGACATTCTCCCGCAGAAGATTTATCGAAGCTTCCCTCGGTTCAGCGCTTGCGGCAACCGCAGCAGGCCGACTTCTGGCGCAAGGCGTATCGAGCCACACTGCCAAACCAATGGACAGACCTGCGTTGTCAGGGCGTCCCTTTAACGCCCACTTCACAGATGTGGCTGCTGCTGCGGGGCTAAAAGCTCCCGTCATCTACGGCGGTGTCGACGCCAAGAAATACATCCTCGAATCCACCGGCTGCGGCTGCGCTTTTCTCGACTACGACAACGACGGCTGGATGGACATGTTCATCCTCTCGGGAACTCGACTGAGTGGCGACCCGCCCGAAGCCACCAACCGTTTCTACAAAAATAACCGCGATGGAACGTTTACCGACGTCACCGAAAAGGCCGGACTCAAAGCCGTGGGCTGGGCTTCCGGAGTCTGCATTGGCGATTACAACAACGATGGCTTCGAAGATATTTTTTGCACCTACTTCGGACAAAACCGTCTGTACCGCAACAACGGAGACGGCACCTTCACCGACGTGACCAAGACCGCCGGACTGCTGAACGAACAGCCCCGCTGGGGTGCGGGTTGTACTTTTCTCGACTACAACCGCGACGGCCATCTCGATCTCTTCGTGTCCAACTACATTCGTTTCTCGTTCGAACACGCTCCCGTGCCAGGCGAGAACATAAACTGCAACTGGAAGGGAATTCCCGTCGAGTGCGGTCCGCGCGGACTGCCCACAGGCCGGCATTCGCTCTACCGCAATAACGGTGATGGAACGTTTACTGAAGTGAGCCAAACCGCTGGCATTACCGGTTCCACCGAGAGCTATGGCATGACGGTGGTCGCGGCGGATTTCGACGAAGACGGCTGGCCCGATATCTACGTCGCCTGCGATTCCACGCCAAGTCTGCTGTTTATCAACAATCACGACGGCACGTTTCGCGAAGAGGCGGTCGTGCGCGGGGTCGCGCTCAGCGACGATGGCGCCGAGCAGGCTGGCATGGGTCTGGGCGTCGGGGACTATGACCTCGATGGCCATCTCGATCTTTTCAAGACCCACTTTGCCGATGATTCGAACGGTCTTTATCGCAATGATGGCAAGGGAAATTTCGACGACGTCACCCGCGCCTCACGCCTCGGAGTCGAAACGCGCTACATCTGCTGGGGCGCGGGCGTCGTCGATCTCGACAACGACGGTTACCCCGATCTGTTCATGGTCACGGGCAATGTTTACCCGGAAGTCGAGCGCAAATTGCCGCAATACGCGAACAAAACGCCGCGCGCAGTTTTCCGCAATTTGGGCAACCGTACATTTGAAGAACTAGGCGCAGAAGCCGGCCCTGGCGTGGCGGAAGCCCATTGCAGCCGCGGTTGTGCCTTCGGAGATTTCGACAACGATGGCGATGTGGACATCCTGGTCGTCAATCTGAATGAGGCCCCGTCTCTGCTGCGCAACGACATGAAGGTGAAGCAGAACTGGATCAAGATCAAACTCGAAGGAGTAAAGTCAAACCGCAGCGCAATCGGCGCTCGGGTCCTCGTTCGCTACGGGACAAAGATTCAAGCGCAGGCTGTCCTCAGCCAGTCGAGCTTCTATTCCTGCAACGATCCACGTTTGCACTTTGGTCTGGGAGCAGTAAGCACCGTCGAGATTCAGGTATTCTGGCCCAACGGTTTGCGTGAACAATTCAAGAGCGTGCCTGCCAATCAACTCGTCACGTTCCGCGAAGGTGTTGGCATCGTAACCAGCAAGGGCTGGGCTAAAACTTAGCGAGTGATTGCAAGGCATTACTCCCAAACTTCCTCGCGGTACATCCATCCTGAAAAGTTCTTGACAGTGAATCTCCCTAGTAAGTATACATTATGCCGTCGCAGTAAACGTTTTCTCGCAGCGCTTTCATTGTCGGAGCGCCAGCTTGGAGTATCCAATGCCGAGGAAATTCAATTCTCTCCGTTTTTGGTGGTTGTTTCTATCGGTCCTTCTGGTTTGTAGCTCTGCCTTCGCACAATTCACTGCCAGCATTCAAGGCGTAGTGCAGGACGCCAGCGGTTCCGGCATTGCGAAAGCCACGATCTCGCTGACAAACAATGCCACCGGAGTTATGTCGACCACCACGACCGATGCTTCCGGCAACTACCGCTTTTTGAGCCTCGCTCCCGGCTCTTACAGAGTGACTGCTGAGGCCTCTGGTTTCGCGAAGTCTGGTTCCGACATCACGCTGCTTACCGAGCAAAACCTAAGTGTGCCCATAACGTTGAAGGTTGGCTCGGTGTCTGAACAAATAACCGTGACCGCCGAGGCACCTTTGGTCAACACGGCAGAGACTCGCAACCAGATGACGCTGGAGACACAATCGCTGTCGAGTCTGCCTCTCGAGGGCCGCAGCTTTATTTCGCTCGTGACGCTGGCTCCGGGCGTATCAGGGTTGGGAACCATGGGAGGCGGTACCCCGGGTGGCGGAGGAACGCCGGGATCCGGTGTGGACAACTACTCCACAGAAACCGCGGTGGACGTTAGCGCCAACGGGCAGGGCACGGTTGGAAACAAGTTCATTATCGACGGACTCGATGTCAACAGCAGCATTCGGCAAGGTGTTCTGAACCTGACCCCGAATCCTGATGCGATTCAGGAAACCAGCATTCAGGTGAATACTTTCTCGTCTGAATACGGCGGGGCCAGCTCCATCCAAATGACGAGTACCACAAAGTCTGGATCAGATCAGTTTCATGGCTTGGCCAGTGACTATTTCCAGTACCAGAACATGTTTGGCGTGACAGAATTCATGGCGCCACCCAACAATAAATATCACCCATTTCACAGCAACAATTTTTCAGGTGCAATCGGGGGACCGATTATCCCACACAAGCAGTTTTTCTTTTTCTTTTCAGTAGAGCCGCTTCGATCTTCTGCGGCCACCGGCGGGTCAACGATCAATTTCCCAGATTCGGAGTTTGCTGCCTTTGCCCAGGCCAACTTCCCCGACACTTTCGGCACCAAGATCTTGAATACTTACGCACCTACAGGGCTGACAGGCGGGACGGTATCCAAGACAGCTAACGATATTTTTCCCGGCACGTGCGGTACGTCTGACACCTTCAACCTGCCTTGCTCCACGGCGATGATTGACACGGGTGTTTTTAATTCCAGCAACTTCCGCAACGGCAACCAATACTTCATCCGTGTAGACAAATACTTCAAAAACGACAGAATCTACGGGAGTTTCTTTCGCACCGATCTCAATTTCGGGGGCCCGGCTCCGATTCCGCAATTTTCATCGACCAACAAGAACTGGCAACGCGCTTTTCAAGTCAACTGGACGCACACGTTCAGCCCTACAACGCTCAATGACGCCATCTTTGCGCAGAACCGTATCGAGGGCGTTCAACATCAGACAGGTGACTTTACGGTTCCTTCGGTAGGCGTTTCCGGACTCTCTAACCTAGATGGCTTCGGTGGTTTCTATGGCCAGGGCTTCGCGCAGGGTGATTTCATCCAGCACAACTATCACTGGCGCGATGTTCTCACCCACGTTCGTGGCGCACACGTCTTGAAATTCGGTTATGAAGGGTGGTTCGGAGATGATGTGGAACCATTCCAGGGGCCGTGGTCTACGCCAAAATTTCAATTCGATAATTTACTGGATTTGGCGCAAGACGTTGCCCATACAGAAGGTGGCGTGATGTACAACCCAACCACCGGTCAGCAGCAGCTGTGGGAGTGGAACGCCGCATCCAGGACGTGGGGGATCTTTGCTGAAGATACGTGGAAGGCGAGACGGAACTTAAGCGTGACGTTGGGATTCCGCTTTGACGATCAAGGCAATCCGTATTCTCGGGCAGATTCGACCGTGTTTGGTAACTTCTACCTAGGGTCGGGAACGACATTTGAAGACCGAGTCGCGAACGGCGTCGCTAAGGCCACCAAGAACGCTCTTCGTGCCTCACCTAAGGCCTACAATCCCCGGGCGGGGTTCGCGTGGGATGTCAATGGAAAAGGTGACTGGGTTGTGCGCGGCGGTTTTGGCATGTATGCCAACTGGCTGTCGCAGGCCAATATTCAGGAGGAATTTCGAGGTAATCCACCCGGGCTTATTTTGCCAACTTTTTCCCGCGATGGATCGACTCTACCGATTTTCACTCAGGGAACGGGGAGTAAACCTCCGTTTGGGTTTACATATCCCGGGCCATTGTGTGCGGTCCCGCCCTGCCTCAACGCAGCTGGAGGAGTCGCCGGTGCTAACAACCCAATTGGCGGTGTCAACCCCAACATAAAAACTCCGACTGCTTATATTTATGCTGCAACGCTGGAACGAAAACTTGGCAACAATCTCGTAGCCAGCGTTTTGTACAGTGGATCGCACTCCGCCGATCTCGTTGCCAATGGCAACCAGGCAGGCACCGTCAGTTATGGCGCCGATATCAATGCCAAACCTGGGGATTTGCTGGTGAACGCAAACCCAACCAGACTCAACTCAAGTTTTGGGTCGATTGCCTACGCAGACAATGATCGCGTCGGCAACTACAACGGCGTGACTTTTAATCTTCGTGGACGTGCAAGGAGCGCCTTCTTTGACGGGTCATACACTCGCTCAAGTTCCAAGGATGATGCGGGCACCGGTGGCGCTGGCATCGGCAATGGCTCGTACCCAACCGCAATCAATCCGCACCAGTTCTACGGTCCGTCTCCGTGGGACGTTCCTAACCGCTTTTCCCTGACGTTTGGGTATGAGTTACCCGCGTTGAACGGTGGGCATGGGGCAGTAGGCTTCTTAACAGGAGGGTGGGGAATCAGCGGTACGAGTATCTACCAGACGGGCTATCCGTTCACTGTTTTGACCACAGCACCGTTTAGCGCTGGAGGTGACTATAACGCTGACGGGGACAATTTGGACTATCCGGATGTTACGAGCTATCACCAAGGGACATCGCGAAGCGATTATCTGACTGGCTCTATTTCGCCGGACCAGTTCACCATTCCAACACTGGGCACGAATGGCAACCAGAAGACCCAGCAGTTCCGTCAACCTGCTTTTGCAGAGACGGACGTGACCGCGTATAAAGACACGCGCATCGGCGAGCGTGTTAACTTCCAAATGCGATTTGAATTCTTCAACCTTTTCAACCATCCGAATCTTTTCCTCGATCCCAACCTGGCGAATGGTTCGTTTGGAAGGGCAGTCAGCCAGCAGTTGCCCAGAAACTGGCAGATCGGAGCCAAATTCACTTTCTAACACTCTTTGCTAAGAGCTTGCAACCCTGCCGTTTCTACAAAAGCGGTGAGGCTTTTTATTGTCACTGATGTCTCTTAGAAATTGGCTATGCAGTATAAAAGTTAGTGATGCGACGAACTGCGAAGGATTACCAGCTCCGAAGAGTTTGCGTCATTCTCACGCTAGCGCTGGTTCTGCCCTGGTCTCGCGCACAGAGCGCGGACCAGGTTGCTTCCATCTCTTCAGCATTGCATGAACGGGATTTTGCGAAGGCGCTCGAGCTGCTCCGTGCGGCCCTAAATAACTCCCCGGATAATCCGCAGCTATGGATCATGCAAGGCTTTGCCCATCTGGGTAAAGGAGAAAAGAAGGAAGCGCAAACATCATTTGAGCACGCGCTGAAACTCTCTCCTGATAATGTCCAGGCTTTACAGGGAAAAGCTCAGATCGAATTTGACGCTGGCAGCACAGCCGCCATTCCACTCTTGCAACGTTTGCTGCGCTTACAGCCCAACGATCCGACTAGTCACGGCATGCTTGCTGTTTTGGAATACCGGCGGGGAAACTGCCCTGTTGCGACTGTGCACTTTGAGAAAGCAGGCGCCCTATTCGATTCGCAGATCGAGGCACTTCACGCCTATGCCACTTGTCTGGTACGGCGCAGGAAGTTTGAGAAAGCTACGGCCGTTTTTCAGCGTGCCTTGGCCCTCAATCCAGACGACCAGCGTGAACGTCAGTTGCTGGCATCGATCTTGCTCATGGCGCAAAAGCCCCAGGATGCACTCGCAACTCTGCAACCGCTGCTGCAAGGTGACACGCCAGACGTTCAGACTCTGGAATTGGCTTCGACTGCCTACGAAGACATCCACGACACGGAACGGGCCGTTAGTAGGCTTCGGCAAGCGATTCTGCTCGATCCACAGAAGGTCAATCTCTACCTGGATTTCGCCAACATCTCTTCAGTGCATCAATCGTTTCAGGTTGGGATCAACGTGGTCAACGATGGCATCGGATTATTGCCCAAGGCCGCGCCGCTCTATTTCGCGCGAGGCGTGCTCTATGTTCAATTGGCTGAATACGAGAAGGCACAAGCTGATTTTGAAAGGGCATACGATTTAGATCCCAGCCAGTCTCTGACAGCGGCGGCGCAGGGCATGGCAGCGGTACAGGCGAACGATCCCGATCGCGCCTTGCAGACGGTGCAAGCAAAGCTAACGCGAAAGCCGAATGATCCGATTCTGCTGTACCTGCAAGCCGATGTCATCAGCCAGAAGGGAGCCGACCCGGGAACGCCGGATTTTCAATTGGCGATGCGTTCGGCGAAGAAAGTCGTTTTGTTGCAGCCCACCCTTGGCGCAGCACGAGGCGTGCTCGCGAAACTTTATCTACAGGCTGGTCAAAACAAGGAGGCTGCTGCCGAGTCCAGAAAGGCGCTGGCCAGCGATCCGAAAGACCAAGCGGCGCTGTACCACTTAATTCAAGCGCTGCGGAAGACTGGTGGCAAAGAGGAAATTCCCGAACTGCTCAAACGTCTGGCCGCGCTTCGTCAGGAAGCAACGAAGGAGGAAAGAGAACGCTACCGCTACCGACTGGTCGAAGGGGACGCGCAGGCGAATCCGCCGACCGCGCAATAATTGTTTCCGCTCGCGTCCAGTCCTACGATTTCACCTGAACGTAGGTGCTGTAATTCTCCTCACCGATGCTCATGAAAGGCCGCATCGAGACCTGCTTTCCATCGGACGAAGTCGCGAGCGAATCTCCCGCGGCATTCTTAGCTTCCACTGCACGCAACAATTCTGCTTTGTCGAAGCTGGGCTGGGAGTCCGCCACAGCAAACAGAACCAGCGGCCCGCGTATCAGCGCCATCTGCGTTGGATGCTGGACATCCACCCGCTCCAGCCGCAGTGGCGTCGGTAGCGCGAGTTCGATCTGATCGCCGTCTTTCCAGGTGCGCTTCACCGCGGCAAACGTTCCAGCTTGTACGTCGGAGATGCGCTTGCCGTTCACAGACAACACAGGATCAGCTCCTGCCCACGCTGGAATCCGCACGTAAACGGCAAACTCGGACGGCTGTGAAGCCGACACGCTGATCTTCACCGTGTTTTCGAACGGGTACTTCGTCTGCTGCGTCAGCCCGTACTTGAGTGTGCCGGTAGTCCATTTCACGGACGACGGCGTGAACAGATTCACGTAAACGCCATCCGTCGATTTCAAATAAGTGCTTACGTGATAGTCCGCTGCCAGCTGCGGGAAGGTGCCCGAGCAGCATGGCCACTTGTCGCGATACCAGACTTTCTTCCCGGTGGTCGCGTAATCCGAGTAGTAGAACGATCTGCCGTCGGCCTGTACCGGCCACGCGCCCAGGATCGTGTTGTAGAGCACGCGTTCCATACTGTCGCCGTATTTCGAATCTTTGGTCACGCGCAGCAGATAGCGCGTGATCTTGAAGTGTCCGTAGGCGCCGCAGGGCGTCTCGAAGCTGGCGTGACTCGTGCGCAAGCTGTCGCCAAGCTGACCGCGGTTGGGCTCGCCGAAGCCCTCATCCGGGCCCCAACCGCTAGTGACGAAGCTCTGCCCGGTCGCGACCATTTCAAAGCCATTCCTTGCTGCACGTAGATGTTTCTCACTGCCTAACGTGATGTACGCCTGCATCGCGGAACTGAATGCGTTGACATGGCTGTAAGCGTGTTCAAAGGGAAGCACATTGTTGCCTTCGGACAGCGGATTAAAGTAGGCGTCGTCCTCGAGGTACTGCTTCCCCATGCCGCGATAGAACGTATTTCCCGTGCGCTGGTAAGCGAGGAACAGATTTTCCGGCAGGGTGTAAGTCTCATCCCACGTAAACGATGTGTCCTTATGCGGACGCGACCGCTGCTCCGCCCGCGACAATGCTTTTTCCGGCAAGTATGCTTTCATTGCCCGCGTCAATTTCAGATGGATATCCATCGCCATTGGGTCATGAACATATTCATGCGCATCTATCAATCCCACAGACACTTTGTCGTACGTGTAACCGGGAAGCCGGTAGCCGTCGAAAAACTTTGCCTTGGCGTCGAGAGTTTCCCCAAATCCTTTGACCAGGCGGTTGATCTTGGCCTTTGTCGCCTCGTCACCGGTGACGGCATACGCGCGGGCAAGGCCCGACACGTATTGTCCAAAGCTATGGCCGGCGATAAATCCGTGAAAGTCGCCTGTGTCCATATTGAAACCGGTCAGGTCGTACCAACCACCCATATCTTCGCCCGGAGCGGGTATTCCCGCGACCTGCCGGAACACTTTCAGCATCCGGTCATCGTCAAGGTGAAGAAAGCGCGCGTGGTGCTCGTCAAACTGCTTTTTCATCGGCCCGTCGAACAGTTCGACGTCAGCGTAAGAGAATGTCGACAGGGGAGTGTTTACTGCTACCGATCCGCGCCCCGAAGCAGATGCCCACGCAGGAATCGACCGCGCAGCATAAACGGCAGCGCTGGTTGCGCCTGCGGCTTTCATGAAAGTTCTCCGGCTGACCGATGCGGACAATGGCATCTCTCCTGGATGAGTTCTGTGAGCAAACGTTTGCTGCGTTTAAGGTTTACGCCGCTGAAGGCTGATTGTCAACGCGATTGCATAGCGGGATTATGGTAATTGGACTGTGCGTTGAACACTGGGTCAGGGAAGATGCTCCGAGGCCTGTGCCTCATCAAAACCTTCCACGCAGAAGAAAAATAAACCAAGGCTCGCTTTGTGTCGTCCCAATTCTCGAGGTTGCTCCAAGGTAAAGAGCCGGGACGCAGGTTCAGGTTATGGCGAAGGGGAAGCGGGCAAGCACCCAATGGCCGTATCACAGTTTGCCAGTACGAAGAATCGCTTGCCTACGCTGCAACAACGTAGCGATGATGCAGCCCACCGAGTCGAGCGAACGATTGAATCCTGCTTCCGTCGGCTGAGTCCCTCGCGACTGGGCGCCCATCGCGATGCCTGTCCCTCATCAAAACTTCGTGCAGCCTTAGAATGAATGACTTGCAGCGGCTCGGGTTTTCGTGCCTCCGGATAAAATGTCGGCCATGTTCGCGTCGCTTCGGGCTTAATGGATATTGTGAAAAACTGAAAGGACTGAGCCAGGCCATCCGTAGGCGGCGATCGCCCCGTCGGCAACTTCTGATGCAACCGACGGGTTTTCTACTCGCAGTATCCGTCGCCGCGCTTAGACCGGAACCAGGGGCTTTTTGAACCGGTACCTGCTTTCAAGCCAGGCATGTAGAACCTGGAGATCGCCCGGAGGAACGCGAATAAACTCGCAACCCGCGATACCATACTGGCGCGTCCACAGAACACGGGCTTGAATGTTGATTTCGCTCCTTAATCCTCGTAACGGAACCCGAAACGACAACATGCTGCCGACTGGCAGTTTCTCTTTGCAGGTCAGACCAACGCCGCCCTCGCCGATATTGGTGATCGTCAGGGAGAGTGTCCGGTTGTTCTCGTCGGTGGCTAGGACGGAGGTCATCAGGGCAAATCGAGTGTGTTTCCGGTAGTCCCGTAACATTCTGGAATAAGCTACTTTCAGCGACTTTGTTCCGGATTCAGCTGTCACGGGCTTGCGCAGCACAACGTGGACACCGGGTACGGCGCGATCCGCTGCCGAAACCGCAAGAATTGTCGGTTTCTGCCGCATGCGTGACTCGAAGATCTGCTGCATCAGCTCCGAAGAATACTCGGATTCCAAGTCAATCACGATGAGGTCGGTGCTACCCTCCGCCAACAAGTTCGCCGCTTTGGAGGGGCTCGGGCAAACATTGGTGTGGATCGAGAAGTCTTGCAGTATCGGGTCCATGGTGGAGAACACCGCCGGATCATGCGAGACAAGCAAGCACTCAAATGCCATTTCTGGGGTCATAATTCGGTTTTCTGGGGGAGGATTGGCGAACTGAGCATCGAGAACTCGGCTTCGCCCTCGCGCTCGCTCTGTTCGTCCAGTATTCGCTTCACGATCTGAATCAGAGATTCCGAGTGTTCGTGCAGCCCCAGCGTTGATTTGTCGAGGTAAGCCGTGGCGCCGTCCTTTTTCAGTTGAGGCTCGTTGGTCTGGGGAAGACTGCTGAGCACAACAATGGGAACTCGGGAGGTCTGCGGGGTTGTTCTGAGTGATCGCAAGACTTCCGGTCCTGACAATTTTGGCAGCAACATGTCCAACAGGATCAGATCAGGCACGCTTTCGCTAGCCAACCGCAATGCCTCTTCGCCGTCGCAGGCAGTCATCACACGGTAGCCGGCTCTCGCCAGGGTTCTTTCGTTCATCACTCGCGAGAACCTGCTGTCTTCGACCAAAAGAATCGTTGGCATCACACATCCTTTGGCACGTCGGGCTCCAGTCTGAACAACGGCTTAAGTCATTGATCCAGTGAAACTTGCTAATCGTGAGTGATTCTCCTCCTGTCTCCAGTTAAGACAGCTGCCCCAAAACAGAACAGCCATCGCAGGAGATTGGAGCCTTTCCAAGTCTTCTCTGGCCCCCATTAGCGAAGATGTGCGGAGTCCTGCTTCCGTAGGGCAGGAATAGAGTTGTGCCTCATCAAAACCTTCCGTGCACAGGAAAATGAACAACGCTCGCTTTGCCGCTTTGCCACGTCTCATCTCGAAGTTGCTCAGGTAATGAGCCGATAAGCCGATACGCAGGAGGCTCAGGTAATAGCGATTGGGAAGCAGGGCAAGCAGACGACTGCCGTGCCACAGTTTGCCAGTCCGAAGAATCGCTTGCCACGCTGCAACAGCGTAGCGATGATGCAGCCCACCGAGTCGAGCAAACGATTGAATCCTGCGTTCTCTTACCGAGTCCCTCGCGACTAGGCGCCCATCGGGCGTATCCTTGGCCAGCCCCAGATGGGTTCGGTCCTCGTGGTAGTAGCGGATATATTCGCGCATGAGTCGTTTCAGATGCCGTTCATTGAGCACGATCACATGGTCAAGCAGGTCTCGTCGGCAACTCCCAACCCAACGCTCTGCGACTCCATTCTGCCAAGGACTGCGAAACGTGGTGCGAATCGGTTCAGTCGCCCTGCCGTCGTCAACTTCCTTGACGCCGACGGCCTGCCCGGCGAGCGATACGCTGAGGTTGATTTTCTTGTTGTACAGGCAAAGACGTCCGCAGCTGGTGACCACGACGGTGCGGTCGTGGAACGGGTAGTGAGGTTCAGGGACGCCTCGATAAGGACGAGAGGAAGCAGAGTAGATCTCGGCCGGGCATTTCATGGCGAGAGCTTCATGGGGTCTTTCGTGATTGAATTCCTCCAGGAAGGTGTCGAACTTGGCTTGCTGCTGCAAGAGGTTGGCGCCCGCCGGGCGGGTGGCTTCTTTCTTCAAGGTGAGATGCATGCGCTCATGCCGGCCATTCTGCTGGGGATGGCCGGGACGGATCCGCTCCATGGAGATTCCTAACCGCAGCCACCATACCGAGAGCCTGGAGAGCTGAAACAGGCCATGAGGAGAGGCGAAGGGAACGCCGTTGTCGGAACGGATGGCCCGGGGCAAGCCGCGTTCGTGGAATAGGCGCTCAAAGGCAGGAAAGGCGAGTTCTTGCCGATTGGATTCCAGCGCTTCACACAGGAGAAGGAAGCGGGAAGAATAGTCTGTAACGGTCAGCGGATAACAATACCGTTTATCGCTAAGCTGAAACTCGCCCTTGTAATCGGTGCACCAAAGATCGTTGGGGTGCAGTCCATCGGACAAGGGCGCGCCTTCGGCTCGACTGCGGCGCCGACCCATGGACTGGACCAGCCCATGCCGATCCAGCACCGCGTGAACGGTCGAGGCAGCGGGAGTCTTGATGGCATGCGGCAGGCGCCGCAAGAGACGCTCGCGGATCTTGCGCGCGCCCCAGTGAGGCTTCTCTCGTTTGGCGCTCACGATGGCCGCCTCGACTTGCTCGGGTAACTGGTTGGCATAGCGGAAGGGCCGGCGAGCTCGGTCACTTAACCCTTCCAATCCGCATTGCTCGTAACGCTCAAAGATCTTGTAGCCGGTCTTGCCTGAGATGCCGAACTCCCGACACAGCGAAGCCATCGTCTCACCGTCCTTCAGCCGGATCACAAACCGCATTCGTTCGTCCCTCACAGAACGCTCCTTCCATGGCATCCCCTCTCCGCCCCCTTCGGGCCGAAAAGTGTAACCTATGTCTCCGGAACGTTCTGTTACCTATGTCTCGGAACGGACATTCAGCAATTTACAATCGAGTCAAGGTCCAAAAATGCGAACCCCTGGTAACGCACCAGGGGGACAATTTCATTTTCACGCGGCTTTACTTTCAAGCGACTTAATGGAGGCACCTTCACGAACTGACGGTGAAATGCCTGCGAAACCAGCACAGGGTTTACATAAAAGGATTTACATTCTTTCGGACGCCGATTTCACACTGATCCTCCGCGGGTTTACAAAGGCTCCAAACTGGCATGATTGAGCATGAATGAGACGGTTGAAGACACGAGAAGACGGCGTACATCTGGGATCCTACTGTTGTTGTGCCAGGCGCCCGATATTGTCGAGGCGATTGCCCGGAATGCCGGAAGCAAGTCGCACTTAGCTGGGTCGGCTATGAGGCCTATTTGCCAAGGACTAGATCGATTCCCGAAAAAAGCAATTCCAACTTATGACGTGCCAGCTTGCTGACGCGTTCACTCAAAAGGGACTTGTCTAAGGAAATGATTTGCGAAACGTTCGCGACGGAATCTCTTGGCAATCCAGTAAGCCGCGCGGATAAGCTCACATTGCCCGGTGCTAGCGCCCACTTCAAATTGCTGTTCAGTGGAACGCAAATGGCCGTAGAGATGCGGCTCTGATTAAGGGCATCGCTTTGAACGACAACCACGGGTCGCCGAAACCCAGGCCCGGAGCCGGTGGGTGCTGGCAGGTCCGCCCACCAAATCTCACCCTGAGAGATCACCACTCGGTTCGCTCTAGCCTACGGCGAGCGACATAGGAAAGGAACTCATCCTTTCCCTCGCCGACTTCCATTACTGCTTGGTCCATGGACTCGGTGACTTTGTCCGGTGCGTGGCGGGCCAGATATTCGCGTAAGGCATCAGTGAAGAGCCGACTCCGCGACCTGCGCGTACGTCGGGCAAGACGTTCCGCTCCATCAAACAGATCATTAGGAATGGAAATCGCCGTCTTCATACCCAGAGTATAACCACATGACCAATTCCTGGCAAGAGCATCGTTCAGCTTCATTTCGATTTCAGCCCATCCAGCTGTTCCAGCCCGCCAAAGTGCGCCTTGCGCTCCCTTCGTTTGGCAGTGCTTCTTCCCTTTCCGCCGACTCCAGAGGTGCTCCGCCAACATCCAGCGGCGCAACGTCTCGTGATCGACCACAATCCCATCTTCATCAGCCAAGTTCTCGGCGGCTAAGGGCGGGCCGAATCGCTCTTCCTCCGAACTGGAATAATTTTTCTTGAGTTTTCTTGATTAAAGTCAGCACTCGACGCCGTAGTTTCATCGGCTTACCGCGATTTGAGGTTTGAGGGCCGACCCGCGTGGGCGTGCTTCATTCGCTGCCTGCCCACCTGCTGATAACGTCGCCATCCGTTTCACCTTGCGATAACTCAACCGCAGCATGGCTGCTGCATCCACCAACTTCAGTCCCTCTTGGGCAACTCGTCCCATCACCTCCACTCGCTCCAGGTCACGAGTGCTCCTCGCCGTCCTCTTCAACAAGACCTCCTTGGCTGGGGGCCTCAGTTTAAGGGGACACTTCTAATGAGTCCGCGAGGGGACATGATCAAAGAGTCACGTCGCGGGGACCTCCACAAGCCGCAGCTTCCCGCGTTACACTTGCACTGCCCCAGTGCACGGAAACCCTATGCGGGAGATTCAGGAACCTGATTGGAAAGTGCTGCGGCGCGTGCATCCGCTCGCGCTCGAACGCTTCTGCGAGCGTGTCCTTGCCGAGATCGACCGCGTCTCGCGCGATGGCGCGACGAGTCACCATGCGCGCTACCTCCAAATCTTCAGGATTCTCCAACAACGTGATCGGGAGATGGCGCGTCTCTTCGACAATCCGCGGCGCTCTCATGCACTAACGATGCTGGCCCAGATTCGCTCGCAGGGGTTGCTCACGGAGGATGAATTTTCCAGTCTGAGCCCAGAAACGCGCGGTGCCATTCAAATGCTGCTCGGTGCAGGATGAAGCTCCATATGGCTGCACGGTCTCGCTTTTCCACCTCCACCGTCATCGATTCGGAATACTTCGTCCCGTGGCTGTCCGCAGAAGTACCCCTGGCCTACAGCCCCACCAAGCCGCCGGCGAGGGATTACTTCTTCCAGTACACCTGGATCCTCCCGGGGATCTTCAATCCGCAGGTCCATCTGCGCGAGCATCGCTAATTCGGCAGTCCCCTCAAGGACAGCGCACGCTTCCTTTTCGACTTCTGGGCAAATGCCCGTAGAGGAGATGGACCGGCGCTGCAAAGACACTGCCAGTTCGGATTCTTTTCAGACAACGAGTTGAGGACGCCGATGGCGGCCTATCATCATGTCCGCGACCATCGCGACACACCCGGTTCCCTGCTCATTCAACATGGTAGTTATCAGTGGGTCTCCCTGGAGGATCAGCCGAGCATCCCGGCCGGAGAGGTCTCGCTTTATCGGGGCATCGGACAGGCCACTCGTCTCCGTTGCCTGAGATTCCGACCCGAAGAACTCTCGCCCGCTAACGGGGAAGTATGGCGAAAGTACCTGCGCGTCCAGGCAGACATGCTGTCGGACTCCATCCTGTCTTTCAACACGATTCATGACCGCCTCAAGCGCTGCGAGACCGCAGGCCTGCGCGACGGGACTTGGGTGGGCGACGAGCTGGCCACGCAGGCCGGATTAGACATTCAATCACCAGGCTTCGCCAGGGATCTTTGGCACGCCGCCCAGCAGTCGTATTCGCTCGAACGGGTGATGGGAGTAGTGAAGTTCGGTCCCCACCATGTCGTCGTCAAGACCCCCCTGAGCAACATCCGGATCACGACGTTCTTCGCGGGTGAGTCGGAAGCAAAGATAGTGGATCCGAGCCAGATCTCGGAAGTGCAAGCCGTCGGCTGTGAGGTGGATTTCGCCCCTCCAATGGAATAATCACCCTATGACTCTCATGTTGACGAAACCGAGCGCCGAGCTGACGCTGTTCGACACACTTTCGCGACTCACTTTCACCAGTGCGGCGAAGCTGCTCGGCCCCAAGGGTAACCGCCTCATCTCCACAGGCGGCAAATTCGACATTGACCTCACCGCTCAGGTCAAATTCGATCGGGACATGTTTCGGCTGACTCTGGACGGCTCGGCGGTTCGCTGACTTTGAGTCCGGCCGCCCGCCATCGTCTCGAATGGCGCTGCGACGCGTGCGAGGTGCCGTGTGAGCACGCCGGGGCGGCCTTCTCTCTGATTCTGGAAGAGAAGCTCGCGCTGGGACTGGCCGGAGCGCCACCCGCGCGGGCTCCAGCTGAAAGCGTGAGCGAGGAGGACCTGGTCGCGCAAGCGCTCGCGCAGCGGGCAGAGCGCGCCCGGACTGAGAAAATGCGGTTCACGTCTCTCGACAGTCAGGAGATCTGGACCGACTACACATTGACCAATGCCTCCTCTGGCAAGTCGTACCGGGTCGCTCTGCGAGGGCGGCAGCCGGGACAGTCGTACTGCTCGTGCCCGGATTTCCGTAAGAACACGCTCGGCACCTGCAAGCATATCCTTCATGCGCTGGAAAAAGTCCAAAGACGATTCTCAGACTCGCAGCGCAATCGACCGTATCGGCGCCGGGACATCAGTGTGCATCCGTCATATGGGGAGGAGCTGGAATTGCGTATCTTGTTGCCGCCCCACCTCGATGACGTGACCAGCGGCATCGTGCGCCCGATCCGCGATAGGCCGATCACCGATCTCCCGGATCTGCTAAAACGCATCCGTCAACTCGAAGCACACGACGTCGCCGTGACGGTCTATCCCGATGCGGAGGAGTACATCCAGACCCCGTCTGCTGCTGCAGCGCATCGCGGCAAAGGTCGCCGAGATCCGGCGCAATCCGAAATCTCATCCACTGCGCACGACGCTGCTGAAGGTGGAGATCCTTCCCTATCAGCTGGACGGCATCGCTTTCGCAGCAAGCGCTGGGCGCGCGATCCTGGCTGATGACATGGGACTCGGGAACCTTCAGGGTATCGGTATGGCGGAGCTGCTGGCGCGCGAAGCAGACATCCGCAGAGTCCTGGTCGTTTGCCCCGCGTCCGTGAAAGCCCAATGGCGCAGCGAGGTTCTCCGCTTCTCAGGGCGCGATTGCCAGATCGTGTTAGGGAGCGCTGCGGGGCGGAGCGGTCAGTACGAGAACGAATGCTTTTTCACCATCTGCAACTACGAGCAGTATTGCGTGACATTATCGCGATCGAACGCGTGAGGTGGGATCTGATTGTTCTGGATGAGGGCCAGCGCATCAAGAACTGGGAAGCGAAGACGGCTCAGACCATCAAGAGCCTGCGTTCGCCGTTCGCGCTCGTGCTCTCCGGCACGCCGCTGGAGAATCGGCTCGACGATCTTTTCTCCGTCGTCGAGTTCATCGACGACCGACGTCTCGGGCCTGCATTTCGATTCTTCAACCGTCACCGCGTCACCGACGAGCGCGGCAAGATCCTGGGTTACAAGGATCTCAATCTGCTGCGCGAAAGACTCGAGCCGGTACTGCTGCGCCGGACGCGCAGCGCGGTGATGAAGGATTTGCCCCCGTGCACGACGGAAATTGTGCGGATTGCGCCCACGGATGAGCAGGCGGGCATCGAACTCGCGCAGATGCAGATTGTGAGCGCCATCGTCCGTAAGTCGTATATTTCGGAGATGGACCTGTTGCGTCTGCAGAAAGCATTGCTGCTCGCACGGATGAATGCGGACAGTCACCTTTCTCGTGGACAAGCATGCTCCGGGTTTTTCGAGCAAGCTGGAGCGGCTGCAGGAGCTGTTGGAAGAGCTGGCCGCGGAGGACGATCGCAAGATCGTGCTCTTCTCCAAATGGACAACGATGCTCACTTTGATCGAGCGGCAGATCACGCGACTCAAGCTCGATTCCGTAAGGTTGGACGGATCCGTCCCGCAGAAGAAGCGGCAGCAGCTGGTGCACCAGTTTCAGCGCGATCTGACCTGTCGCGTGTTCCTCACCACCAACGCGGGCTCGACGGGGCTCAACCTCCAGGCGGCGAATCCCGTCATTAATGTCGATCTGCCGTGGAATCCGGCCGTTCTCGAGCAGCGCATCGCATGCGCGCACCGGATGGGGCAGAAGAACCCGGTGCAGGTCTATTTGCTCGTGACGGAAGGGACGATTGAGGAGAAGCTGCTGGCGACGCTCTCGGCCAAACATGACCTGGCTCTCGCCGCGCTGGATATGGAATCTAATGTACGGGAGGTCGCACTCGCATCCGGCATCGAAGAGCTGAAGCAGCGCCTCCAGGTGCTGCTCGGCGCGAGGGCACACGCCGCGGTAGATGAGACGGAAAAGCAGCGCCAGCAGCAAGAGGCACAGCGGCTCGCTCGCCGCTCGCGTGTGGCAGAGGCTGGAGGCCAACTCGTCGCTGCCGCATTCGCATTCCTCGGCGAAATGATCCCGCAGCGTCAGCCAACGAACGGTGCCGAGCAAAAGGCAAGCGAGTGCAAAGCTCGTCTCGCGAGTGTCTGGAGCGCGACGAGCAGGGCCGCCCGCGACTCACTGTCGCACTGCCAAACGAAGCCGCGCTCGAAACCCTTGCTAGGTCACTTGCCGCCCTGTTCACCGTTACCGAGACGTGATCTTTGTACTGTCGCCAAACCCGTGACGATGGAAGCTTCGCTCGGATAGGCGATGTCGGCCAACGTCAAAGGAGCGCAATTACATCCTCAGTGTTTAGCCACAAGATGTTTGCACAAATCTCCCCTCGCGTAGCCGTTAAATCCTAAGGTCCAGAACCGGCGAAGGCCGGCACGATGCCAGGCCACGACCGTTTCGGGCTTGACGATGACCAGGGCCGAACGCCAGTCGCTCCAGAGGCGGGACAGCCAGCCCCATAACTGGCGGTCCGCCGGGGTCAATTTCGGGCGTTTTCTCGCGGAGCGTCGCAGCACAGCGAGTGGGTGGCGCAGAGCCAGGTTCTCTAGCTCAAGCGCCACCCGAGAATGCAACATTGAAGAAAGAGTGCCAAGGAGTGTCGCAAGAAAAATGAGCATCGGAGGAGAATTAGGATAGAAAGTACAATTCTCATCCGCTGAGACACTTTAGGTTTTCGAGAGGCACAGTCTGCAAGCCGCATCCATGATCTCTTTCGCGACTGCTTCAACCTTGCTTAAGTTGCGGCCAGGGTAGACAAGCATCGCGGCAGCAGGAAGAACGCGAGATGAACCCCTGGTTTGGGACTGCCAATTCGAGGACTTACATTCACCCCAGAATGAGGTGATTCAGCAGAAATGTGACGGTTGAAGCACCACTGTAAGAGATTGAAAACATTCAGCACGACAACCCAATCCCTTCTTCGGGACCAGGGGGTCGGAGGTTCAAATCCTCTCCCCGACCAATTCAAAGTTAGCCCATACTTTCAGGGACTTGCGAGCAGACCCATCCAACACTTTTGAACTGACGAGCTCAGCGCACATTTCTCGTCTGTATGTATAACGTCCGGATTTGCCCGTCACGCCAAGAATTCATTGCGCATGGATGCCTTTTGCTTACGTATGCATTCCGGAACCGGATTGTGGTTGCGATTCGTAATAGCAAGAAACGCGTGATTTGGAACGCTGGTTACTCGTATCGCAGCGCCACCACGGGATCGACCTTGGCCGCGCGACACGCGGGCAATACAGCCGAGGCGAAGGCGACCGCAACGATCAAGATGCACACTGCGCAGAGCGTTAGGGGATCGTAATTGGAAATTCCGAAGAGTTGCTCGCGGACCGCGCGCGCCAACACGAAACAGAGGGGCAGACCGGCTGCAAGCCCAATCGCCGCTAGACGTGCCACTTCCGACAGCACCATCCCGACGACATCGGTCCGCGTGGCGCCCAGTGTGATGCGAATGCCGATTTCGCGCGTGCGCTGACCGGTTGAATAGGCGAGCACACCGTATATCCCGATTGCCGCTAATAACACCGCGACCACGCCGAAGCTTGTCGCCAGAAAAGCAATCACGCGCTCATCACTCAGGTTGTCCTCCACTTGTTCCTGCATCGTGCGGAAAGCGTCAAGCACCAGCTTCGAATCGAGCGCCTGCATCGCCGCGCGAATGGTAGATTCCGCCGCTTTCGGGTCTTGCCAAGTGCGCACGTAAAAAGTCATCCCGAAGCGATAGACTGGCCCCAGTTGCGGATCTTGCAGATAAGGAGTGAAAACAGTCCGACGCACATCCTCGCGGACGGTCGTGTGCTTAGCGTCTTTTACGACGCCGACAATTTCAACATCGGGCGTAACATCGCCCGCGCCAGCACAGAAGTAATGTCCCAACGCGTCCTGCGGCCCGCCAAAATAGCGGCGCGCGAAGCTCTCGTTTACAACCGCAATTTTGTGTGTTCCAACATGATCGGATTGCTCGATTTCCCGGCCGGCGAGTAGAGGTGTTTTCATTGTCGAGAAATATCCGGGGCTCACTCGTGCCCACTCCACATTCATGTGATCATCGTCGGCGGAACGATAACCGGCGATAGTGATGTTGTTTCCCCAATTGTTGTTGGCGAGTTCGGGATCGTTGGTAGCCGCAGCGGACTGCAGTCCTGGGAGGCCTGACAGCTTTTCCAGGATTTGTTGATACAACGCGACGGTCTGAGTATCTTCGTATCCTGCGAGCTTCGGATCGACGGTAAATGTGACTAGATGGCCAGTCGTGAATCCGACGTCAAGGCCTCTCAGATTCTGCAGCGTCCGCACAAACAGCCCAGCGCCGACGAGTAACAGAAGGCTGAGCGCGATTTGTGCGGCAACGGTCGCGCGGCGCAGATGAATCGAGCCCCTGGCAATAACAGCTGCTTGCTCCTTCAGGGCCTGAGTTAATTCCGTCCGCCCGAATTGGAACGCCGGCGCCAAACTGAACAGGACACTCACAAACAGCGCTAGCCCAAAGTTGAATGCCAGAATGCGCAAGTCAGGACGGGGGCTGAATGCAAACTGACCGCGCCCGACTCCCCAAATTGTGCCAATCAGCACCGCCGCAATCTGGGGAGCTAGAAAGATGCCTATTGCACCACCAGCGAGTCCGAGCAATGAGCCTTCGGCCAAAAGTTGCTGGACCAAGCGCGTCCGCTGTGCGCCAAGCGCATAGCGAACGGAGATTTCTCGTGTGCGTCGCGCCACTCGCACCAGCAAAAGGCTGGCTACGTTCGTGCACGACATTAAAGCCATTAGCGCAGCCATGCCCATAACGATAAAAAGCGTCGTGGGTACAGTTCCATGTACCGGCACACCTTTAGAGCCATCATCCAGAAAAAGATGAGAGTTGGTCAGGAACGCATCGCGAAAACGTTGCGAGCTGTGGCCAAGCTGCTTCAACTCATCTGCGCGAGTCGAATGCCAAAGCTGATCGATCCCTGCCTGAGCCTGGGCGCGAGTGAATCCCGGCTTGAGGCTGGCAACAATGTTTAGCCACCTGGAGCGCCGCTCTTCGAGATCATTCCAAGCGGGCGTAATCTCGGACTTCATCGTCATCGGGACAAAAACCGCAGGGTTGTCTCCGCCTACCGCGCTATGAAACCCAGGGGGAGCAACACCAATCACGGTGAAAGGGTGGCCATTGATGGAAATACTCTGATTCACAATCTTCGCGTCGGAACCAAAGCGGCGCTGCCAATAATGGAAGCTGAGTACGGTTACCGGATTCCCGTCTTCTGCAAGATCATCGGAGGCCACCAACAGACGGCCGAGCGACGGCTGTAATCCAAGCACGTCGAAGTAATTGCCCGAGACCAATTCCGCATCCGCAAGGTCTGGCTGGTTGTGCCATTGCACCCCGATCTGAGCCCAACTGGTTGCGATCAACCCACTGAACACTGAATTGTGATCCCGTAAGTCGCGGTACATGGGATAGGAAAATACGAGGCTCGAATCGCCACGCGCGTGTGTGCTTCCGGAATCCTCGCCCGCGAAGCGCAAGACGACGAGACGGCTCGGCCCTTTCACCGGCAAACTGCGCAGAAGTGCCTGATCGAGCAGCGTGAAAATCGCCGTATTTGCGCCGATGCCTAGCGCCAGCGTGAGCACCGCCACAAACGTGAACGCAGGCGACTTTCGCAGCAGCCTCAAACCGTATCGAAGGTCTTCAATTATCGTTCTCACGCTCTCACCTTGAAACTTTCACTCGTATCACAGTGCAACCACCATTGGCCCCGATTCGAGAAATGGCAGCACTTTGCTTTCCAACCTTTTGCTTGTTTAGTAGTTGTATTTTGTTGTGTGTAAAATCCCGCTTGTGCTTCCCAATTGTCCGATTCCGCCTAGCTGCGTCCAAAACCGGACACTAGTTTGGAACGAGAAAGGCGAGGGTACCGGGTTGGATCGAGAGTGGTTGGTCGGCCGGAAACTATGCAGCAAGGTGGTGTAACCTTCTTCTTCTACGATTCTATCGACCTGTCTCGATATTGGCCTGTGGAGGCCAGGCGAGGAGGAAAGTTCGAAAATCGTCCTCTCTCCCCGACCAATTCTTTCTAGCACTTAGATTGCACTGCTCTTTGCGTCTCAATCTCTACTGTCGACATTGTAGACGGTGCAGCCTGAGACCGGGGCTCAGACACCAAGACCTTGAATTCATTGAGTGCGCGAGAGCCACAAAGATGGCTGCCTGCCTTGCGGAGAATCCGATCTTTGCA
This sequence comes from Acidobacteriota bacterium, assembly GCA_003225555.1. Taxonomy (GTDB): domain Bacteria; phylum Acidobacteriota; class Terriglobia; order Terriglobales; family Acidobacteriaceae; genus Sulfotelmatobacter. Next base: position 37,524 of record QIAM01000067.1, read on the forward strand.
CGACGCGGCTAAGCTTGTATCCTTGGCTGGACGGTACGTGTTCGCCAGTCGCTGGCCTTAGTTGTTCAGAGAATCGGCCCCACTGCAAACTTCCTGTGGATTCCAGGCTCTTAGTTTGTATCGCGAGGAAACTAAATCCGCACAAGCGTCGGCCATAGCCCAACTGGGAAACTGCACGCGGAGCGTCGACGCCAATTCTAGAAGAATCGGCACGGGAATCTTTCTCGCTGCTCAACTGACACTGTGCCTGCTGTGGGGCTCTCCCAGCCTGCCTGGCCAAATCGCGTCCGCCAGTCCGGTCCCCGCGCGCCATCAGGCAGCGCAGCCCCGCCGAGCCGCTCCGGGCAAGGGGCCCGCGAAAACGGGGAGGCCGGCCGCATCGGCGATCCAGTTCGAGAACGTCGTCGAACAATCGAAGATCAAGTTCAAGCTCAAGAACAGCGTCAGTCCTCAGCGATACACGTTTGAAACCATGACTGGCGGAGTAGCCGTCTTCGATTACAACAACGACGGTTTGCTGGACATCTTCTTTACCAATGGTGCGGCCATTCCGTCGCTGGAAAAGAGCGATCCCAGTTATTCGAACCGGCTCTTCCGCAACAGCGGGGACGGTACCTTCACCGATGTCACTGAGAAAGCCGGCCTGCAGGGTATCGGCTATTCGATGGGTGAGGGTGTCGGCGACTATGACAACGATGGATTTGTCGATCTTTATGTCACCGGTGTTAACCGCAACCAGCTTCTCCATAACAACGGCGACGGCACATTCACCGACGTAACCGAGAAAGCGGGAGTCGCCGGTATCGTCCCAAAGCTCGGCAAGGCATGGTCGGTGGCTGCCGGATGGTTCGATTACAACAACGACGGACTGCTCGATCTTTTGGTAGTGAACTACCTCAATTACAGCATCAAGACGGCATCTCTCTGCGTTCAGGAAGGACGTCCGGCATACTGCTCGCCGGTCGATTTTCTGGGGATGCCGAACATCCTCTACCGCAACAATGGCGACGGTACTTTTACCGATGTCTCGGAACAGTCCCACATCTCCCGGTACGTTGGCAAAGGGATGGGTGTAGCGTTTGCCGACTATGACAACGATGGATTTACCGATATTTTCGTTTCCAACGATACCTTTGAGAACTATCTCTTCCACAATAACCGGGACGGAACCTTTACCAATGTCGCGCTGCCCGCCGGGGTGGCGTACAACTCATTCGGCAACGCCATAGCCGGGATGGGCGCGGATTTCCGGGATATCGACAACGATGGAAAGCCGGATATTTTTGAAACGGCGATGTTCGGGGAGAGTTTCCCCCTCTATAGGAATCTCGGGGAGGGTCAGTTTCAAGATATTACCGGCACGGCAGGACTGATCACCATGACCAGCCGGTCAACGGCCTGGGGCGTGGGAATCTTCGACTTCGACAACGACGGGAACAAGGACCTGTTCACCGCCAACGCCGACATTCTGGATAATGCCATGGAGCTGGCGCACCGTCCTTACCCGCTTCCCAATCGTGTATTTCGCAACAAAGGCGATCTGACCTTCGAAGATATGAGTTCCAAGGCGGGACGGTCCTTCGCAGTTCCAGCCGCGCATCGCGCCGCGGCCTTCGGCGACCTTAACAACGACGGCAGGATTGATGTCGTCGTGACAGTTCTGAACGGGCCGCCGGAAATATGGATGAACCGTTCTAGCAGTCAGAACCACTGGATCATTCTGAAACTGGCCGGCGTCAAATCCAACCGCGACGGTCTGGGAACAAAAGTTAAGATAACAACTTCTCTGGGCACCCAGTACAACCAGGCGACCACGGCGGTCAGCTACAACTCTGCCAGCGACAAGCGCGTACATTTCGGGCTGGGCTCGGCCGGCGTCGTGGAGACCATTGAACTCACATGGCCGAGCGGGATCAAGCAAGTCCTGAAAAAAGTCAAAGCGGACCAGATCCTTACCGTGACGGAGAGCGCGTCCCCATGAGCTGCACGGTTGTTATTTTTGTGCGAGATTGGCCGACAAACGGTGCGCGAGGTCCGTTTGTCCATTGCGCTGGAGAAGGTCGATCAGGTCTTTCATGACTTGAGGGTTGTTTCTGCCATACGCCGCAACCGTTTCGGCAGTCAGGTTGGCCTCCGACACTTTTCCAATGTGAAAATAGGAATCACAAAGCATGTAAAGCAATTCCGGAGTCTTGATCTTGGACTTCGCCAGTTGCTCGGCCGCATCGGACCATCGCCCCTGGTGGTAGCGAACCTCCCCTATTTCGGCAATCGCCATCTGATAGCTCGGATCGTTGTCGAGTTCCGCCTTAAACTCCTTCTCGGCCCGGCTCAGGTCGCCTAACTTCAGCGCCAGGATTCCCTCATAGGTATGGGCTCCTCGGACGGTGGGCTGAATGTCCAGCGCGTGATGAAGGTTGCGCAGCCCATCCTCCGAATTTCCCATGAAGAGATATAGTGTCCCAATAAACACATAGGCATCGGCAGGAGTGGAGCCTGTTCCCTTGAAGTGTTCCCGATACAGCCGCAAAGCATCCTCTTCGCGATGGTCTGCTAGCAATTGACGGGCCTGCGCTTTGATGGGGCCTTCGCGTCCTTCGTTCTCCGCGGTGCGAGCGAACGTCGCCTGTTGCATCATCAACTGGTGCAGCGCCGCCTCGTGCTCGGCGTCCTCCATGCTGCCCATTCCTGCAAACGCCCGTGACAGATAGAAATGAGCCAGGAGCCGCGCGGGGTCGAGCCGCAATACCGTTTGCAATCGATCAACGGCGGCGGGATAGTTCTTCAGTTCCAGTTCGCATTGGCCAAGGCCCAACAGCGACTCCACGTCAGCGGACTTTAATGCGAGGGCGCGTTCAAATGCATTCCTGGCGTCTTGCCATTTGGCGAGCTTCATATCCACTGTGGCCAGCAATCGCAAGGCGGTCACATCGTTGGGCTGGAGTTCGACTGCCCGCGTGGCATGCTGGGCGGTACCCACAAGGTCCATCAATTTGTAGTCGGCCGCGGCGATGTCGTAATCAATCCGCGGCAGCGTCTGATCCGAACGTTGTGCCTTAAGTAGCCACTTCAGCCCGGCCCCGCAGTCCCACGTGCTGCATAGCAGTTCTCCGTACTTCTGCCACACTGATGGGTTGTCGGGTTCGGCCTTCAAACTGAGCCGGATGGCGCGCAACGCCAGTTCGTCCTCACCGTTCAGGTGGTAGGCCTGGGCAAGGTAATACTGTGCGTCCCCGTCACCGGGAAGAATCCGCACGCACTGCTGCAGCAGCTTGAGGGCCTCTGCCGTTTGTCCCCCAGCCAGTTTGTAGATGCCTGTTTTCAGCAGGAGATCTCCGTCGCGGGGCGCGAGCTTCAGCGCCTGTTCATAGGCGGCCGCCGCTTCGGAAATCCGGCCTGCTTCCTCCAGCAACATGGCCTTCAGCTTGATTGCCGGCGCGAAATCCGGATGCTGATCGAGCAAGCGGAGCACGAGATTCATTGCACCCTGCCTGTCGCCGTGCTTGGCCAGGGAGAGTGCTTGATGGACTTCCTGCATCAGGGGCGAGACGGCGGGGCGGCCCTTGTTTTGCGCGTGAAGAGTCGCGCCTCCAGCAAATAGAGCCGCCAAAAGCACGACTGCACGGAGACGATTTGCAGGCCAGGGGGCAGACACTTTGTACAGGAATACAACGAGAGGCAGCATCGCCTTTCCCCTGCGCCTCCCGCCTCGATCTCGGAGAAATTCAGCCGGCAACACCTGTGACGCTCCGGCGATGCTTATCGTTTCAGTCCTATGGTTGATCCGGCTCACCGGTTCGGATTTCTTTGGGTTGAATCTGCAATTCCTTATAGAGTACCTGCAACTTCTCTTTCATCTCCTTAAATTTCTTGTAGAGGTCCACCTCGCGCTGCGCATCGTCCACGCGCCCCATCCGCCGATAGACCATTGCGAGGCGATAGTGCGCGGCGGCATTGGTGGGCTCCAGTTGGACGGCATCCTCGAGCAGCGGCAGCGCCTTGTCCGCTTGATTCATCTCCATCAGCGTCTTGGCCAATCCAAGCTTGGCCTCGGCATCGGCCGGCTGCAGTTCGACGGCTTTCGTGTATTGCTTGTAAGCCTGCTCGATATTTCCTTTTTGCGCATCCATCTCGGCCAGCCTGAGGATCGCCTTCTGATCCTGAGGATTTTCCAGCAATGCGGTGTGGTATTCCTGTTCGGCTTCTTTCTTTAGGTCGGTCGACGTATGAAGCAGCTCGGCTAATTCGAAATGAACGCCCGGAAGATGGGGATTGATGGCAATTGCTTTGCGGTACTGTGCGATGGCGGCGTCGGTATTGCCCTGCCTGGCGTCTTCGTGAGCCAGCGACTGATGCATCTGCGCGGAGTCCGGCGCAGCCAGCGACAGTGCGAGCAACGATTCACCCGCAAGATCGGAATAGGTGCGATAGGCGGCGTAGAGCACCTCCGCGTTATCGGGCGCCGCCTTCTTTAACGGCCCGAAGAGGGCCGCAGCTTTGTCCAGGTCGCCACTTTGCGCGTAGAGACCGACCAACTCCAGCCCAAGCTGCGCTTGAAAGCGCGGGTCCTGAAGCGAAGGGAAAGCCGCTTCCATATCCTTGCGCGCGTTGGCAAAGTCCAGCGTGCGGCTCTCGGCCATTCCCAGCAAGCCTTGAATCTTCGTCAGGCCCGGCTGTCGCTCGAGCGCGGCGCGAAAGTGGGGAATGGAATCGGCGGCCTTTCCCTGAAAGAACAGCAGAACGCCCAGGTTGGCCTGCGCATCCACATTTTCAGGATCGATGGCCACGGCGGCCTGAAACTCCGGGATCGCCAGAGCCGGCTGCCTGGCATCGAGGTAGGAGTGCGCCTTTTGCACGTGCGCGGCAAATTCCTGCTGCTTGTCGCCTGACGCCTGCGAGAGACACAGTCCAACTCCCAGCAGGAGGACGAACCCAGCTATTCCCAGCTTAACCATCATTCTGAACCGTCCAGATTCATGGGGTGAATCATTAGTATGACGCAAAAAAGAAGAGACGGCGACGAATCGCCGTCTCTGGTGGAGGTTGAACTTGCCTGGTATTAGAAGCTCACGCGCAGGGCAAGCTGCAGGTTACGCGCGCCAACTGTCGTCCAGTTGATGGAGGTAGAGTTCGTGTACGGTGTGCCAGCACCGGCAGAACCGCCAAGGCCGGTGTTTGGAACGCCGAAGCCGGGGTGATTGAAGACGTTTTGCGCATCGGCACGGAACTCTATCCTGACATCCTCCCACGGAAGCGAGAACGATTTGGCTGCAGACATGTTGAAAAGCTTGAGTCCCGGCCCATACAGGCTGTTCCGTCTCACGTTGCCGAAGGTCCCATCCGCGGGCCGAAGGAAGGCGCCAGGGTTGTACCAGTTGTTGATGCTTTGGTTGGCTGGCTTCCAACTAACTCCGGGGTTCCAATTCGGGAAGGTCGAGCCCGCCTGTGTGTAATTGGGCTGATCCGAATAGACGGTGAACGGGTTTCCGGTCTGGAGAACCATGGTTCCGGAGATCCGCCATCCCCCTGCTATTGCGTCCAACGGCTTGTTGCTGTTCAGGAACCGCTTGCCCCTGCCGAAGGGTAGTTGATACACCGCAAAGCCCTTGAAGGCATGGCGCACATCGAAGTTGGAGTTGCTGTAGTTTGCCGCCGGATTGCTGGCAATCTGGTAGGGTTGCTCGCCGGCGCGGCTTCCCCACCCGGAGGAATCCAGATCGTCGAGAAAGTGCGACCACACGTAGTTGAAGGCGAGCGACAATCCGTTGTTCATGCGCTTGGTAATGGATGCCTGCAGCGAATTGTAGTTGGAGACGGCGTTGTTCGTGCTGCCGTTGATGTTCTGATAGTTCGGGTACGGACGGAGGTCCTGATCGCCCCCGGCGTGGGCCACGCTCACCGGCACCTGGTTAAGGTCGGTCGGGAAGGCGAGGTTGAAGCCGTGGCTTCCCACATAGGCGAGTTCCGCCATGGTGTTGGTCATCACCTCACGCTGAACCGACAGGTTCCACTGATAAATCTTGGGAACCGGAGTGTGGTACTGGGTGTAGCCGGTTCCCTGGCCATTGAAGCGGGTTGGATCCTGGGAAGCCGACGTATAGGGTAATGGTGTAGCCGTGCCGAAGATGGTACCGGGCCCGTCGAGAAGCGCGACCGGCGTAATGCCGGCACTATCGACCAGGCTGCCCGAAGAACCGAAGGAACCGCCCATGCCGCCGCCATAGGTATCGAGGCTCCAATTATAGGCATAGAGGCCGAAGCCGCCACGAACTGTCATATTGGGTCGCGGGGCCCAGGAAAACCCAACGCGCGGCAAGATCGTGTTGTATACGTTGGCCTGAAGCGCTGTCCGGCCATTAGCATGGGTGCTGGCAAACCAGGAGGCGCCCAGCGTGTTGGTCGCCGGATTCATGACCGTAGGGTCAAAGGTGGTGATGTTGCCGGTCACTTCGTTCCAGCCGTGGTTAATCTGGTAGCGAAGGCCCAGGTTGAGGGTCAGGTTCGGACGCAGCTTGAAATCGTCCTGAATGAAAATCTGCGGACTCTTCAGGCGTGCGCCGTATTCGGGGCTGACGCTTGCAGACCAGTTGTTGATATAGCCCAGCAGGAAGTCCGCGTACTCCATACCCGTTCCGGCAATAGGCGTAGCCAAACCGTTGGAATCGGTTGTCCACCCCGTCGTGTATTGCCCCGAGAACAAGGGCGTGCCCGCACTGATATTGCCCCAGGCGGTGGAATTGTCGCGGTACATCAGCATCTCTCCGCCGAAGTGCAGAATGTGTTTGCCGCGAATCATGGTCACGACGTCGGAAGGATCGAAGACATGCTCCTTGTAAACCGAGTTGGTAGCGGGCGTGAGCCAGCTGTAAGACCATGACTGGGTGAAATATACCGCCGGAAAGTCGTCTGCCTTGGCAAACTGCCAACCCAGCTGGGCAGCATACCCATGGTTCAGGGATTGATCGGTAAAATAGTTCATCTGGGCGGTGTATCCAAGCCTGGCTTCGTTGACGGTGCGCGGACTGATGTTCCACACGTCGGTGATCTGCGCGTTGTTGTTGTCCACGAAGCCGGACCCGCAGCCGATGGGGCACTTGGTAATTGCGCTGATGCCGGGGTATGAGTAATCGCCCTCTGTGTCCGACAAGCTTATACGGTTCGTCTTCGTGATGTCATAATCCAGACGGCCGAAATATCGCTTGACCGGGCTGGAATATAGCTGGCTGTAAGACCAGTTGTTTACCTCCTGCCCCTCGCCTCCTTTAAAGAGCCCTCCCGGAATCGGCCTCTGAGTACTCAAATGGTTGGCCGGAGTCGGATACCACTGCTGATATTTTGCGGCAACCGTGTCGAACAGTGACGCGGGAATTGCGTTGCCGTTGCCGTATTCACTGGCAAAAGTCTGCCGGACCGGGTACTGGTTGCCCGCGGAATCGGTCGCGATGGTCTGCGTGGTCGGATCGTAGAGGGTGTTGATTCCGGTAAAATCCCCGGCGATCATCGGCACGGTAGGAAGGGTGAGAAAACCGTGACTGTTGCTATGGCTCACGACCCGGTCGTAGTTGAAGTAGAAGAACATCTTGTTCTTCAAAATGGGGCCGCCGATGGAGGCACCGAAGTTGTTATAACGAAGGAACGGGATTGGCTGTAACCCGTTGGCCTTGGTCAAGCCGAACTCGTAGGGAAATGCGGTTAGAGCGTCGTTCTGGAAGAAATCGTAAACCGTCCCGTGGAACCTGTTCGTGCCACTCTTGCTGACCTGGTTGAAGATAATCCCGCCAATCCCATACTGGGCCGAAAAAGACGACGTGTTCACCTGCAACTCACTGACGTTCTCGAAAGTGGCGGGATTCGCATTCTGGCTGTGAGAGAGCGTCGTAGATGCTCCGTCGGCCAGGATGTTGCTGTAAGGCAGGTTGCCATTGACCGCGACTAACTGACCCGGGTTGGACGAACCCTGCGATGAATTGGGGGTGCCGGTGGCGCCGGGCAGCAGGATCGTGAAGTTCTCCCAGTCCTGGGTGACTTGCGGCAACTCGACCATCGACTTCGCCACGAGGGTCGTGCTCTGCTCGCTGGTCTCGGTTTGCAGCAGCGGTACGTCGGAGGTGACCGTGACCTCTTCCATCGACGAACCGACCTTCAATTCGCCATTCACCGTGGTGAATCCGACCTGCACCGTGACCGGGCCGCGGACCATTCTCTGAAAGCCGTCCTTCTTGAACGCGATGGTGTAGCGGCCGGTTACGACGGAATCCGTGTCATACAAACCCGCGTCGTTCGTCGTGTAATCCTTCGATATTCCCGTATCGACATTGGTTACGGTGACCGTCACTCCCGGAATCAGCGCCCCCGAAGGGTCGGTTACGCTGCCGCGAATGTCGCCGGCGTTTGTGCTCTGCCCCAAGCAAGCCGCGCTTCCAAGAACCAGGAGAAGCGACAGGACCCATCGCCTAACTTTCAGCATGTTCGTCATGGAACTTGCCTCCAAAACTGCTTAACCGGGTGTAAGGTAATACGAACGTACTAGCGTTGCCCATTTGGCAATGCATGGGGTATGGTTGTCAAGTACAAAGTTGAGGATTTTGGGTGTAAACAAACGTGTGTCTAAGATTCTTTACTGCTGTCGGGCCGACCGGCTTTGTATCGAATCACCGAATTTGGCTCCGACCTGATGGCTGCGCCTTCGCTTCGGGAAGGCATTGTGCTTTTCACGTAGGTTAAGATGGCGTCCCAAAACTTGAGCAGTTCGAAACCGGGAGAGGGAGCACACGACGGGTCGATGGCGCCGCGAAAAAAGTCCGATCTCAAGATTGACAGGCCGGTCACCCTTAGGATCCTTGCCGACTATCTTGGGCTCTGTCCGGCGACGATTTCTGTGGTGCTCAACAATGTGCCGGGCCGATCCATTCCGCATGAGACTCGGGAGCGGGTGCGTGCCGCGGCCCGCAAATTCAATTACCAACCAAGTCTGATCGCGCGTTCCCTGCGCAACCGGCGCAGCTTCACCATCGGCGTGCTAGTGCCGGAACTGAGCGACGGCTACCATTCCCACGTGATGGCGGGCATTGGCGACCACCTGATGAGCGAAGGGTATTTCTACTTCAGTGCGCACCACCGCCACAAGCCTGACATGATCGAGGAGTATCCTCGAATCCTGGCGGCGCGCGGGGCTGAAGGTCTGATCGCGATTGACACGGCGCTGAGTCACTCGCTGACGATGCCGGTGGTTTCCGTGGCGGGACACAAAAAGATTCCTGGCGTCACTAATGTCACGCTCGACCACCGGCATGCGGCGGAACTTTGCCTCCGCCACTTGCATCAGCTTGGGCACCGGCACATCGTCTTCATGCGAGGCCAGCCGTTCAGTGCGGATTCGGATGAACGCTGGCGCTACCTTGTTGCTGTGGCCGGTGAACTGGGGATTGAAGTGCGTCCGGAGTTGACGGTTCAGCTGGAGCGCGATTTGACGACGCCCGAGCTCGGCTACCCGGTGGTCCAGCAGTTGCTGCAGCAGAACCGCCGCTTCACAGCGATTATCTCTTTCAATGACATCGCGGCGATCGGAGCCATTCGGGCTCTCCGCGATGCCAATCTCAAGGTACCCGAAGATGTGTCGATCGTCGGATTTGATGACATCAGCGTGGCCGCCTACTATACACCGCGACTGACCACCGTCCGCCAGCCGCTTCGCAGCATGGGTGAGACTGCGGCTCGGATTCTCCTGCGGAGAATCCAGGGCTTCAAGGACTATCCCAGAGAGCTCGCGGTGCGCCCCGAGTTGATTATTCGAGAAACCACGGCGCCCGCGCGGCAAATCTCCCCAACAGATGGCGTGCGGCGTACTGGAAAGTCGAGCGGGCTGGACCTGTTCATATCAACTTGCGTCTGATTCCACGGCAGCGTGCTGGACCGCTAGCGCGGTCGTGAAGCGCCGGACTATGACCGCGCCAGCTCACGCGTCACGACGGAACCAGTTTGGCTTCTGCGTCGATTGCCATCAAGACCCGCTGACTGCCGAATTCAGCGAGTCACCGTGCCGAACTTAGCGACCTTCTCTCCGGACGAAGGTCCAGCTTTCAACCACCACAAATATCCAGGGCGCAATCCGCGCCTCTTGGCGTCGCATCGAGCCCCGTGTTGTTCCAACCACTTCCCGAAATGTCCCGAAGGTGCCGTGACAGGAAACTGCATTCCACCGCAAGTCAGGTTCTCATCGGCAAGTTCGCATCTGCCGGAAAAGAGAGAGCCTCCATCCGAACATGTCAGGTCAACGCGCCCAGGCCTTTCGCCGAACGTGACGTTGCCTGGATTGTTCATTGACAAGCGGCGATTCGCGTTTACAATGGCGCCCAATCCCGAACAAGACCGACGTACCTTCCCCCGAGTATTTGTGCGTCGGAGAAAATTTTGGAGCGACGAGAGTTGAGGTTATCCCGTGGCTCTCATTGCTGGGCCCCGCATCTTGCAATCAAAACTTAAGATTTGGGGGTTCGATGAGAATCGGCCCAACAGTCTCGCGCGCTTCACTGCTCGTTTGCTTTGTCGCCGTAACTTTTCTGCCTGCGTTTTCCCAAACGGTGACAGTTAGTCCGACCACCCTGTCGTTCCCGAACCAGGTCCAGGGAACTCCGAGTTCGATCCAAAAGGTCACTCTTAAAAATGGTCAAACCTCGGCGATCACCGTTACCAAGATCTCGTCAAGTTTGTCCGACTACTCGCAAACCAACACTTGTCCAGCGAGTCCGTCGACTCTGGCGGCTGGCAGGAGTTGCACCATTTCGGTTACGTTCACTCCGGCTGCTCTTGGTTCCCGGACCGGGACTGTTACGGTCACAGACACGGGCGCGAGCAGTCCTCAAACAGTTAGCCTCAGTGGGACCGGAATCGCCGCCGTCACCACCTCGCCTGCGTCTCTATCGTTTGGAAACCAGCCCATTGGCTTAAAGAGTGCAGCTCTTGGCGTGACAGTAACCAATAATCAAAGCAAGACGTTGAGCATCTCCAGCATTTCCACGAATCTCTCCGACTACACCAAGACAACCACTTGCCCAATCAGCCCCAAGACGCTGGCCGCCAAGGCAAGCTGCAGCCTATCGGTATTCTTTACGCCAGCGCTGGCGGGAACCCGGAGCGCAACTCTTACGGTCGCCGATAATGCGAGCGTGAGCCCGACGGTCAGTCTTACGGGCACTGGAATTGTTCCGGCAGTTGTTAGCCCCAATGCATTGACCTTCGCCAGCCAGGCTCTGGGAACGACCAGTGCATCTCAGACCGTCACATTGACGAACAATCAATCCACGACGCTAGCCATTACCAGTATCACCTCGAGCCTTAGCGATTTCTCATTCTCTTCGACTTGCCCTCTAAGTCCCAGTACGCTGGGGTCAGGAGCCGGTTGTACAGCTTCGGTCACTTTCTCGCCCAAGGCCACGGGCCCCAGATCCGGAACTCTGAGTTTCAAAGATAATGCCAACAACAGTCCGCAGACAGTTTCTTTGACTGGGACTGGCACTGCAGCTACGCTGGTTTCAATTTCGATTACCCCTTCGTCCGCATCCATTGTGCTCGGTAAGACCCAGCAATTTACTGCGACTGGAACCTACACCGACGGCACCACGCAGAATCTCACCAGTTCGGCTGTATGGAGTTCATCTGCATCGACGGTCGCCAGTGTAAGCAGCGGAGGGTTAGCGACAAGTCTAAGTCCGGGCACTACTAATATCAGTGCCGCTTCCGGCACCATCAATGGCTCCGCGAGTCTCACCGTAACCGCGCCCACCCTGGTCTCTCTTGCCGTGACCCCGGCCAACTCTTCGATTCCCGCTGGAACAGCGCAGCAGCTCAAGGCAACGGGCACCTACACGGATGGAAGTACGCAGGATGTCACCAGTTCGGCCTTATGGAGCTCTTCCGCACCTGCTCTCGCCAGCATCAGCAACACGGCTCTGGTGACGGGTGCCAGCGTGGGGACGGCCACTCTTACCGCTGCGTCAGGGTCGGTCACCGGTTCAACGACGGTCACGGTGACACAGCCTACCTTGGTTTCTCTTGTCATAACACCTGCGAATTCCTCCTTTGCGCTGGGAACCACGCAAGCTTTGAAAGCGACCGGTACATATACAGATGGCAGCACCCTGGAACTTACAAATTCAGCAACCTGGAGTACGACGAATTCAGGCATCGCGACCGTGAGCACACAAGGGGTGTTGAGCAGTGTGGGGTTGGGCAGCACGAGTGTTAGCGCCACCTCGGGCTCGATTACCGGCTCGACCACTGTGACCGTCACGCCGGCA
>QIAM01000068.1 GCA_003225555.1 Acidobacteriota bacterium
AGCAAATCCAGTCAAAGGGTTACGCTGGGCGGACGCTTGCATCAGAAGCATCGAAAATCGGGAACGATTTAACTCATTCGCGATTGTTGGTGAAAAATCCCCATATCGCTCATTGAGGGGTTTTGAGCGCTATCGCCTGATTTCGACAATTACCCGCGATGCCCAGTCGCTTGCTATCCTTGAATACTCTGCCGGAGAAAGGCTTATGGGCCGTTCTGTAAAAGAACAGGTTAAGAGTGGACTCCGCTTAGGTGGCGGCTTGGCTGTGTTCTTCCTTGCGATGGCTCCGCTGGTTGATGGATTGCGTAGGGTAGTGTGGGCAGGTCCTCCGCATCGATTGTTGTGGGCGCAACCGATTGGTTGGGTGGAACTCATCGTGGCGGCAGCACTCTTGTTCTATACGGCAAGGATCTGGATGAAGTGGATTGCCGGGTGCGTGCTCATCGGGTCAATAAAGGGCAATGTGGTTTTCATAGCAGGAGCACCGATCTCCCGCCTAGAGTCGGCGGAGTTAGTGATTGCTTGTCTGGCGACGTTGGTACCCATGGTGGCTATCGGCGTACGAGGTCCAACGCTTCTTGATCAGGTGGCATTGACGTTCTATGTGTTCTGCCTCGCTTGGCGCGCCGATCAGGGCCTGTTTATGCCGTCCCCGTCCCTCGCTATCGGTCTGGCGGCCCTATTCGTTTCGTGGGGCATCTCCTACTGGAAGTGCCTCCCACTGGCGGAATCAAGGGCGCGTAAAAGCTAAGGGCCGCCCGATACGGACAGGGCGCCGTTTTATTTCATGGTTGGCGAAAAATCGCCTCTCTGACAATGTCGGCGGTGTCAAGTACTTTTTGAGCGTACTAACCCCTGCACTCGTAAGAGCGCGCCATTTCGCTCTCGCTGAAGCTGTGCCGTTCCAACCAAGGCTCGCTCGCAATCAGTTCAGGTCAGAAACTCAGTTCGACCCATGCATCTCTTCGGTCACAACGTCGATCATGATTACTACTTCGAACTCCCCGGTGAAGGGGAGCGGGATACCCAATCAATAGCTCGGTGTTCTACTTCACACCATGGCGATTTCCAGGTTGTCCCGCGTGCGAACCGAACTTTGTCAACTGCTCGTAATCCCATTCCTTGCGTAGCATCCAGTACAAACGAACCGCCAGTTTCCGCGCCATGGCGACTTTGGCGATCTTCCGTCCTCGTCGCATCGTCAGATGGCAATACTTACTCCGCCATTCCGGGAGGCTGCGCACCGTCACTTGCGCCGCTTCCACCAGCAGGAAACGCAACAGAGAGTTCCCTTGTTTCGTGATATGCCCCAGCCGTCGCTGATTCCCGCTCGACTTCTCCAACGGCACCAGTCCCAGATAGCTCGCGATCTGCTTGCCACACTGAAACCGATCCGCTTTTCCGATAATCAGCACGAAGGCTAACGCCGTCAGTGGACCTACCCCGGGATGCGTCCTCAACCGCTGCGCCGCGGGATACCTCTTCACTTCCTCCTCAATCGCCTGCGTCAGCTTGGCAATCGTCGGGTTCAGTTGATCCAACAACTCCAGCAGGTCGCGCCGGCGCTGGCTCGCCCAGGGTGCTAACTGGAATGACTCCAGTTTTTCTCGTCCGGCTTCCCGCCACAACTTCTTCTTGCAGCGTAAGCCTTCGTTCAGAGCCACGGCTTGCAGCTGATTCATCATCCGGGTCCGGGCCTGTACCATCCGGTGTCGATGCCACAGCAGTTGCCGCAGATCGCGATTCTCCCAACTCGGTACCCAGATCTGCGGAAAGTCATCTTTCAGCATTAATTTCAGAATCAGCTGGGCATCCTGGCGATCCGTCTTCTGCTTCCGTACCCGCCTCGAACTGATCTCGGCTGCGTCTCCGATCCACAGCTCAAACTGCAACTCGGAGAGCAATCGTTCAAACCACCGCGCATGCCCGCTTGCTTCCATTCCTACACGCACCTTCATCCCCTGTGCCGCCAGATCACGGTAGAATTTCTCCGCTTCCTCGCGGTGTTGCAGTCGTCGCTCTTGCAGCTCCCCAGTCTCGGTATCCACAAAAGCAATTTGTTGGAAGCCCGGGTGGTAATCGCATCCTATAATGATCATCGTTCGGCTCCTTTCTCCCGAGCCTTTTTGGTTGGTTGGCACCACCAAAGTTTACTCGGGTCCAGGGAGCCGACATTGTCATGGAATCAATATCACTCATCATTGACTTCGACTTCGGAGGGAACCAAGATTCAAGCTGTAAACTGCTGAAAAATAGACTCAGAGCCGCCTGGCATCAGCAGAAAAGTTCGAAAATCGTCCTCTAGGGCCGACCAATCTTCATTTCTGGCCCTTTCCTCCCCTTTTTTGCATCATGTTTGGACGACAGTTACCCCGGAGGATTGGCCGAGCCGATTCAACGTTACTGTCCTTCCCAATCTTGGAGTTTAATTTCCGGAATCACGAGCGAACGTACGAAATGGGTTTCTGGTTCGAAGGACCGGATGGTGACGCGTGATTGAGAAAGCTTCGGGCCGTCAATCGGGAAATGAGCAAGGCCAGCGGCATCGCGAAAGGGAAGGTTGACTCCAAAGCGCGCGATGTCATCGGCCCCGAAACGGCCTGAATACGGTGAGTAATCCGGCCTGCAGACCGAGCGCTCTGGATTGCGCTGTCCAGTGGCGTCATTCTGAAGAAAGACTGTGCCGCAGGTGGGTCCTTTGCCGGGTTGCATGCAGCGGAGTTCGATTGCGGTTCCCACGTCGTTGATCTTCGTTTGGCACCAGCCCCAGCCCGGCATGCGCTCATCGCCGCCGAGCGCGGCAATGGAGAAAGACTTGGTGAGACCGAACAGGGTCAATGAATAGTCGAGTTCGAGGCGCATCGGCTGGTTTTTCATTGCGCGATAGACTGCACCGGGAAGTTTGAGTGTCTGGTACGAAGGGGCTCCATCGGGGATCGGTGCCTCGCGCTTAACTTCGAGGCTCTCTCCTGTTCCGTGATAAGCAATTACTCCGTCCGGACGAAGCAAGCGCACTTCAACGCGGTCGGTCAGCAGAACGGAGTCGACTGGAACTCCGGCAATACGCAACGGGAGAAATACTACGTTCTCATTTTCTCTAGCTCCGCGCGAGCCGTTCTCGGATTCTGACGTGGCACTAACACCCGAGGGAAGGCGGAATTTCTCGGCTTTGGGGTCGAAACCGACGACGGTGTTAGCTCCTGCCAAAGGATTGGGGGATAACCGGCGCTGGATCGCGAAGGCCGGCTTCCACGGCAGAAACTGTGAAGTAAGCAACAGAAGGCCAAAGACAACAAGGAGGAAACGCGACTGGATCGTCTTTCTTCGGAAGTATTGAAGCCCTAGAATAACGCTGGCTGCGACGATGACCAGCGCAATCCGAAACAGCTCTCCAACCCATCCGATTCCGCTCCATGTGACAGGAGTCAGTGTCCCGTGTGTCAGCTCAGCCAAGTAGCCGACGAAAGACTGGAATGTGGTGATGATAACAGCGCAGCCACACCAGAAAATGAACGCCTCGGTCAAATTGCGCGTCACCGAGGCAAGTACGAAAAGGGGCAAAGTGAATGCACCAAGGAGATAGATAACCTTTGAAAGGGCTGGGAGGAGGGACGCGCGGAACGAAAAGCCGCTGGAGAGTCCTTGAAAGAGATTCGCGAGAAGGACCGGAGTCTCCACCATAAAAATTACGAACAGGAACTTTTCGAGCAGTAGCGCTCTGCGTGAAATGGGACGGACAAGCCAGTCCTGCCGGACGCCAGGCAGCACGTCCAGGTGAACAATTGCAACGATCAAAAACATGCTGCCAAAATAGGCAAGCATTGGAACGGTATCCTCGAGCATTTCGAGCATGGGATTCTCGCCGAACAGGCCCAACTGGTGCATGATTACGACGCTAATCCAATGGACGAGCGCAACAGACGCAACAAAGGTCCAGAGGAGTTTCCAATCCTTCTTGAAAATGTGCCACACCATATTCCCCCCTTTCGTTTAGGCCGAGCTATCGCGCGTGGCGCGAGCCAAGGTGATAAAGATTGAGCGCAGCGCCATGGGTTGAGAATCTATCGCTCGAACCCCTTGGATTCGCGACCGGATTTGCTCGCCGAGGTCCTTTTCGGAGTAATGCGAATCGACGAAAGTCAGAAGGTTCCCGAGGGTGCGCACCTCCATCCAACAGTTTGGCATCACGCCAGGTTTTGCGGCTTCGGCTTCGAGTGTCACACGGACTTCACGGAAGCGCCCGGTGAGGTCATTCATGGATTCCTGGAAGAGAAGCTTGCCTTCGTCGAGGAACGCAACATGCGTGGCAACTCCGTCGATCTCGCCGAGTTCGTGTGAGGAAATCAGGATGGTCATCTCACCGGCTTGCTCGAGCAGACCTTCCATGAACTCGTCGCGGACGAGCGGGTCCAGGCCGCTGAAAGGTTCATCTAACATCAGAAGCTTCGGCCGGTAAGGCAAGGCACACATGAGTGCCATCTTCAAACGCATCCCGTGCGACAAATCGCTGATCTTGCGGTCGAGCGGCAGGCGCAACTGGCGCAGAATCGAGGCTTCGAGTTCCTTGTCCCACCGCCTGTAGAACGAGCGCAAGTAGTTGAGATACTCACCGACCGTAAGGCGGGCGGGCATGTCCTGGTTTTCGGAGACATAGCCGATCTGCGCAAGTTCAGTCGGCGAGATCCTGCGGGAGTCGACACCCAGTACAGTGGCATGGCCGCGCGACGGCGTGAGAATATTCATTAGCACCTTGATCGTAGTGGTTTTCCCCGCTCCGTTTGCGCCGATTAAGGCAAACGCGCTCCCTACCGGTACGTCAAAACTCAGGCCACGGAGCGCCTCGAAACGACCGAATTTTTTCCATAGGTTCTCCGTACGAATCATGTGCGTTTCACCTCCACTGGCTTTTCAAGCCGGAACCATTGGTCCTGAATCGCCTGCATGAGCTCATCGAGATCGAGCTCCACGCGTCTCGCTTCGACGACAAGTTGTTCGATTTCACCTTGCAGCAGGCGCTTGCGGTCGCCCGGTCGCGCTCGGGGCATTTCTGAGACAACAGTTCCGATTCCCGGGCGCACTTCAAGCCAGCGCTCCTGAATCAAGTGCTGAACAACCTTGTGTGCCGTGTTTGGATGAATTTTCAACTCGGCCGCGAGCGAGCGGATGGACGGGAATACCTGGCCAGGCTGTAATTCTCCGCTTATGAATGCTTTCTTGGAGGCGAAGACAAGTTGATCGAAAATTGATTCACCCGGCCTGAGATTGAGTTTCAGCAGTGTCACAGCACATATGTGACACATGTGACTGCGAAATGTCAAGCCAGGGTGTGAATTGGTTTGTTCCGGTGGCCTATATCTGAGGCCGTGACAGGAAATATTCACTCAACAATTGGTGGTTGTCGATAAATCCCGATTTCCTTGAGGGATGAGTGTAAAGCCGCCTGATTACGTAAACCATTTCGTTCAGAGAACGATGCGTGACACACCAAACTTGGATCGGACTAGAATGATAAAGAGGGCCAATTGCACAAGATTCGGCCAGACTCGGTTTCGGATGTCGCCACGCAAAAGCGCGGAATCGGCTTCTACTCCTACAACCAGATCAAGAACACCAGACCCGTCGGGCGAATCGGTGCGATGTTAGTGGGCGGGATCTACGGGGTGGTTGGCTTCGCCCTCATCATACGTTTGATTAGCATTCGGAAAGCGGAAGCACACATTTGGGGATCGCCCGAATCTCATGCCATCGGCTTCATCTTTGGCCTCTGCCTTATCGGGATTGGTGCATTTGTGGCGCATGTTGGCGTGATCTATTATTCTCGAAAGCTTTACCATTGGGCTTCCAAGGCCCGCCATACCTGATTCTTAGCCTGCCTACTGTTATAACATCGCCATTGCACTCATCGACCGGATTGGGTGCAACCACTAAGGCCCACTCAACGTTCTTCACGGTGTGAGTGCGAATCCGCGCGGTCCACTTGCCTACCTGTTCAGATTCACCACGGCGACTTTATTTACTCCACTGCACGCCAGATAAAGCCGCCGATCAGGAGTTGCCACCATATTGCGTACCACGCCGCCCCCGGATGGGATTGCCTTCGCACTGAAGTTCTCCGATTTAGGACCGAACCTGACCAGGGTATTGGGTGTCACGCCCGATTCGCTGTACCAAACCTTGGCCATCATTTGTGATCGCAATTCCATACGGTTCTGACTCCGAACCACCGGGCGACAACCATTCTTTCAGCAGCTTTCCGCCTGACGGATCGAAGTGTCCCAAATATCCGCGCGCGAAATCCGTGGAGTAGATGGTGCCGTCCGGCGCCAACGCGATCCGCCGCGGGCGCGCACCCGCTTCCGGCAAGGAGTACTCTCGGATTTTCATGGTGCTGGGGTCAATACTAGCCAGCTTGTTGGTGCCGAACTCGCAAAAGAAAGGCGTGTTGTTCTGCAAGATCACAATGCCATAGGGCACAGCGTGTGGGGTAGGCGACTTGCTCAGCGTCATCTTGCCGGTTTTCGGATCCAGACGCCCGATGTAGTTGGTCTCTTGGTTGGTGAACCACAGAACACCGTTCTGGTCGAATACCGGCGTGTGCGGGTCGATCTCGGTACCGTCGGCCGGCCGATACTCGGCGATCTCGCCATTCTTCGGATTGAGCTTGCCAACATAACCGCCGGAGATCGCTGTGAACCAGATGTTCCCGTCTTTATCGGCGACCAGTCCGTGCGGACCGGAATTGGGTATCTTCAGAGGATATTCCTTAAATTCTCCGTTCTTCGGATCGAAGCGGCCTAACTTGTTCGCGCCCTGTCCGGTGTACCAAAGCATACCGTCAGGCGCGACTGCTGGATCGTGGGGCCGCGACTTCGGCGTCGGCACTTCATATTCGTGGATCTCCACGTTCAGCACTCCGACCGTGACGAATCCAACCAGCGTGGCGGCCAGCGTGAAGAAGGGCAGTGCTCGCATAGACATAGGCGCCTCCTCAGCAGGAAATTGTAGTCTTTCGTTGAGGCCCTTTCCCAATTGTCACAGGTTCTCCCCGGGCCCTTCTCAGACTTCGGCGGTGAAAAGATGTGTGCCTTTTGTCCGATCTGGCATAATCTCGTCATGTGCGGGCGCTATCGACTGTCGCGGAGAAAGCAGATCATCGAGGAGCACTTCGATAGCGTTTCAGGGGAAGAGGATTGGAACCCACGCTACAACGTGGCTCCGACTCAGCCTATCCCGATCATCCGCCAGCATCCGAAGAAACCTGTTCGGCAGTTTTCGCTCGCTCGTTGGGGTCTGATTCCGTCCTGGGCGAAGGATCCTTCTGGCGCGGCCATGATGATCAATGCCAGATCGGAGACGGCAGCGACGAAGCCTGCTTTTCGTGATGCCTTGAAGTCGCGCAGATGCTTAGTCCCTGCGGATGGCTTCTATGAGTGGCAGAGAACAGGCAACACGAAACAGCCATTCTGCTTCGAGGTTCATGAGGGCTCGTTATTCGCTTTTGCTGGGTTGTGGGATCGCTGGAAAGACGCAAATGGAACGTGGGTGAAAAGCTGCTCGATTCTGACCACGACGCCGAACGCGGTGACCTCAACCGTTCACGACCGCATGCCTGTCATCCTTGACCCAAGCAATTACGATCTGTGGCTGGACCCAGGGATGACCAATCTCTATGCTGCCTGCGATCTTTTGAAGCCCTGCGATGCTCAGGTAATGCGCTGCTATCCCGTCAGCGCACGAGTCAATCACGTCGCCAATGACGATGCGGAATGCTCGGCTCCCGCAGAGATAGTGCAGGCGCAATCAAGTCTCTTCTCTTGAATATGTCGAAAAACCCAGCCAAAAACAAGAGCGCAGCGCCCACGACCCTGAAGGGCTGGCAACAAATCTCCGCCTTCCTGGGTGAATCTCCCTCCGTTGTTCAGAGATGGGCCTCAGAGGGAATGCCGGTGCGCAAGCAAGGTCGTTACGTTGAAAGTACGCCGGATGAGTTGAACGCTTGGCTCGCAGAGGAATCCGGCAAGCCAGTGCATGCGGTCACCGAGACCACGGACCTTAGTGAAGAGTTGAAACGTGGTCTGTCATATGTTCGCCATGAGAAGAAGGCATCGAAATAGTCACACCCTTCGTTCGAGAATAAGCATACCGCCGAGAGCAACCCTGCCGTGACCCAGGACACAGTCACAATCTCGCCGGGGCCGCGCTTTCGAGCCGCCATGGTACTGGCTATCATCGCAGACGCAGTCCAGATTGTCGTTTTTCCCCTATTCGTAGAAGGCGCGTTGTCGCCCGCCGAGGATGTGCTTGATTTCGGCGTCGCAGCCTTGCTGGTTAGCCTTCTTGGCTGGCACTGGGAATTTCTGCCTTCGTTTCTAGCCAAGCTTGTGCCCGGAGTGGATCTAGTGCCCTTCTGGACGATGGCTGTTGCGAACGTCTATCGCAAATCCAAACAGATCGCGGCCGAAGAAGAACGTCGTCAACAGCATTCCGTACTCAATGGGCGAAGCTGAAACGGAAAGAGAACCGCTTGAGGAACGAGAGAACGATGCGTGTCAAGAGGTCTGAAGACAGTTCCGATAGATCAGGGCGAGGAATGCCGTAACGCAGTCGAGGATCTCAAAACCCTGCCGATTAATGTGTTTGAAGGAATCCCAGCATCGGCTAACTACAGGGCGTTGCCCGGGCAAATGAAGATTCTAGTGTCAACCCTTTGGAACGCAATTGTGGGTGTGGACACAACCGTGTCCAGGCTAGGGTCGACATGCGATCTGTTCTATGATCCCTGGGAAAAGCGAGAAGATGCTGCAATAGCCGAGAATTTTGAGATCTTAAGAGACGTGATTTCCGAGAGCTTTGGCTACAAGAGCAGAATCTGTCTCCGTGCAGCCAAGCCGTCGGAACAGGAGGTAGGATTGCAGTGGGCCGATCTGCTCGCCGGAGCATTCCGGCATTTTTTTGTCAGAAACGATGAGTCGCTGAATTGGGGCTCTTCTTACGATCTAATTCCACAGGGATGTTGGAGCGAGCGATTCACCATCACTCCAGGCAGAACGGGAGAGATCATTGCTAAGAGGAGGAGACATCTGCCAGACGAGATAGCCGAATTGTTCAATGCTTCTAGCGAGACCTACGCGACGATATTCAAAGATATTCTGACCCGGCAATCTCTGTCATTCTTTACGCATAAGGGGGAAAAAGATGGATTCGGGTTGGGGAGTCTGTCCTGGAGGATGAGATGGACAACAACGACCCGTACGGTAAGTACTGGGTGACATACAGCAATGACAAGCGAATATTGCGCTGGCATAGCATGCTAAACCCTGCTTGGCATGGGACCGGAGGCGAAAGACGCTTATGATCGGATCGCTGGCGACTCCTGCCGTGTCTTTTCGGCGAATCAATTGGCTCCGGCGGTATAAGGAATACTATGGAGGCGTTCCTAAGTGCTGAGGAAGAAGCAGAGTTAGGAATTATTGTTCGCGCTGCCCACGACCTCTTTGAGAAAGCACTAAAGGGGGACAGGCCAGCCGCCTCAATTGTGGCGGCCTTGGTGGAAGGTCTGGTGCGGACCGCGCTGCTCCGTGCGAAGGAAGACCGGCGAATGTCGTACTTGGATCAGTGGCGGCAGTTTTTGTCTTGGCTTCCCAGCGCGGTGGAGAGCACAGCCGAAAGAGAAAAGCCAGCGATTGCCGAAAGGGCGCTGCGGCAATTCAGACTCAGAGATGGCCGGGGCAAGCGGAAGCCGGTGCCTAGCATTCCGGGCGGAGCTAACTGCCTCTTAATGAAGGATGGAGAGCTCTGGTATGCGAAGGTTCCATTTCAAGATCTGTCAGTTGTTCCCGACCATCCACTGATCGAATCAGGAACAACACTTGACCAGGGAGACCAGACCCCCGGTTCTGAAACGGTGTCCAGTGCGATAAGAACGGAACACGCTGTGTATCTGCGACCCTTTTATCCTCCTGGAGTTCTCAAGCGTGAATACAACAGGCTATTGCGTTCGCTACCACCAGCCGAGACTGAGACGGGTTCTATCGCGGAGAGCGAAGAAGAGATCGCCACTACGGTCAGCGACGTTCCTGCGGCGAGGCTACGGCGCTGGCTCAGAGAGGGCGTTACTCGGTCGGATCTGGCCCTACTGATAGCCGCATACCGCGCCGGCCTTACCGCGAAGGTCAGCAACCTCCCTCATCTTCACACCGATCTTCACTGGGCCAAGCTGTAGCCCCTCGAAAAACCCGTTTTGCGGGAAGGGGTCCAGTTTTTGTCAGAATCGAACGGTGCATCCGATATAGGACTAGCGACCTCGCTGAATTTCTCGACCGCAATTCGGTAAGCCCTGGGAGGCCGACCGAACCTGGATCCTCAGCGGGTCTTGTAGAGAGAGAGGAACAGAGCCAGTCATGAGCTTCGTTCGGCCCGATCTAGAGCAGGTTCTACTGGGCAATTTCCTCATGGACCCGAGTCTTCTGACCCCGGACTTGGGCCTGCTGGAAGGAGCGTTCAACAATTCTAGCAACTGTGTCATCTTTCGGCACATGCAGGCACTCGTCCGGGCGAGCCAGCCCTTGGATTTGCATGTTTTGACAGACAGACTTGAGTCGTCAGGGGAACTCGAAGGCATAGGAGGAATTGCACGCATCGGCGAACTGATAACTGGAGTGGTAGAGCGCAACGATACTGAAATTCGTGCTTATGTAGAGATCTTAAACCGATGCTGTCTGGAACGTGAGATCAGCCGGTGCTGTGAAGCATTGCTGTGGTGCGCAAGCAATGAGGGAGTCTTCAACGAAAAGATCCTGGCTAATCTGGAAAATCTTTCCGCCCGCCTTAGGAATGGAGTTCGAGCAGAAAACAAATTGAACTTCCAAACCGCCGCTGACATATCGGTCCAAATCCCGGACGCGGTGTCCTGGATCGCGAAACCGTGGGTGGTTGCGGGAGGACTAACGGATCTTTCGGGCAAGGCAAAATCTGCTGGAAAGACAACCTTCGTGCTTCACATGGTCGCGGCAGTACTTGAGGGGACTCATTTCCTAGGTGAGGCCACCAAGAAGACGCCGGTTGTCTACCTGACGGAACAGCCACTCGCCTCTTTCCGCGAAGCCCTTCGGGGTGCCTACTTGCTCGATCGACAGGACTTGTCGATCCTAGCCTGGGGCGACGCCCGGAAGGTGGGCTGGAACCTAGCGGTGGACGCGGCCATCCGGGAATGTAAACGGATAGGAGCGCGCCTTCTGGTTGTTGATACCTTTCCCCAATTCGCGCAGCTTCTAGGCGATAGCGAGAACAACGCTGGAGACGTTCTGGCAGCGCTCAGTCCATTGCAGGGTGCAGTGGAGCAGGGAGTCTCGGTGCTAATGGTTCGCCATGAACGCAAGAGTGGTGGCGACGTAGGCGATTCCGGCCGCGGCAGTTCGGCCTTTGCCGGTGCAGTCGACATAGTGCTGTCGATTCGGCGGCCGGAGGAGAATACCAGGCGAACGCTACGTCAGATCCAGGCACGAGCTCGATTTTCTGAGACTCCTGAAGATATGACTATCGAATTGACTGCCGGCGGATACGTCTCCCACGGTCATGTCCGTAACGTTGCAGCGGCCACAGCGGAAACGGGGATTTTGAATGTGCTGCACGCAGACGAGGGAAAGGCAATAACCGAAAAGGAAATTGTCAAAGCCACAAAGTCGAGTCGTCCGACAATCCAAACAGTACTCGAGAGCCTTCTCTCGAGAAAGGAAATTGTGCGCGTTGGTGCAGGTAAGAAAGCAAATCCGTTCCGGTATTTTCGTCCGGAAATTGATTCTGCTCAAACATCATCCTATAAGGAGCAGCAAGAAATGGGGACCGAGAATGCGAACAACGCACCCGCACGAACGAGGCCACGTGCCCCGGAGGCTGTCGAAACTTGCCCGTTGTGTGGCGAGTCGGGCTGGAGACCTTTGCCTGGTGGCGGAAGGGTTTGTGGGGTGTGCCACCCGAGTCCGCTTGAAACCGGCGAAGTTGCCGCTAATGAATCGTCCAAGTCTTGGACTCGAACGAGCACCACGAACGGGCTGGGGGGCTAAACAATGGCAGTGCCAAGGCGGATTACAGTCCGTCTGGACAACTCGCAAGTTGCTCACATCGAGAACATTAGGCGCGAGACGGGGAGTGACGTGAGCAGCATCATTGGGAGTGCACTGCGGGATAGTATCAACAGGCTCACGAATGAGTCCCATCGGTCGGGCGGATCCGCGAGTAGCACCGTTCAAAGCCAGATCGCAACCAGCACGCCTTCTCAGGCGACTGGCGATCGTGGCGGCCTTCCCGGTGCGCCAGTCGCGCGTACAGACAGTTCAAAGGCGGCCACATCAATGTCCTCTGAATCCTGTCCGACAGTGGCGGTCAAGGCCGCAGCGGTGCAGTCTATGGCCGCTCGGCTAAGCTCGTCCTTGCCCGCTTCAATTGCCGAACTTGTAACTCAGGCGCGCGGTCTTGGCTCGGAGCTACGTCGGCTGCGAAGGCTCCAGTTCCAACGTATGGTTGCGGCATCGGTGGTCGCAGCGGAAGGCGGCGAAGGCTTCCGAGACGACGAACTCTACGTCGAACTCCTGCGGATCGGACACAAATTTAGCTTGCTCACCTGAGCGTTTGGACTCCCCCTGTCTGACCGGGCGGGAAGTGGCTGAGGACCTGGACCCAGCGAACCGCAAGAGACATCTTCCGAATGATTCGATGAAAAGGCCCATGCGGGAGCGTCTCTCTCTTGATCTCAGTGGGTTAGCGCGCACCCGTGGCCTTTCGAGCATCCCAGAGTGGCAATTTTGGAGGCCATTCGTGCCAAGAAAGCTCGTTCTCTCCCGTAAGCGCCGTTACCCTCTACTCTCGAGTTTGCTCAACTAGCCATGCGGCTCTGAACCGTGTCTGACGAGACGAGCAAAGGCCGCCATACTGACGGAAGTCCGGGAGTCTGCACACGGCCTGCGGCTTGGCTAACGAGCCAACCCCACTGCGGCTCTGAGCGACTTTGGCGGCCTAACCCTGTCTGACGTTTGATGCCAGGTTTTGAAGGTTGAGTCCCCAGTGAGCGGCCTCCTTAACTCTTCGGCTGGTCAGAACAGGCGCATCGGATGCTTTTTCCCAAACCACCAGAACGCGACTGCACCAAACACAAGTGCCGGAAGTGACCACACTCCAACCCTGAGAGCCGAACTGACCGGATGATACGAAAACCGAGAATCACTCGCCGCAATCAGTGCGACCACACTGACCCAAGCGGCGCCCATTACTAGCACAGCAAGCTGCTTGTGCTCGAACGACAGCGGCCACGCCCGCCTGATCCCTCGGCTTGCCAGGAAAGCCGCAGGAAACGCTGCCTCGTCGAGCTTCTCTTTTTTCTTGCAATTAACCTATCGTTAGGTTCATAAAAGAAGAGAGTGACTGACGTTAGCAAGGCGGCGAGCATTTTGGGGCGCAAGAGTGCAGAGTGCCGCACCAAGGAGTGGGGCAAGAAGGAATTTGTCCGTCGTATGCGTGAGTGGGGCAAACTTGGCGGCCGGCCAAAGGGTAGCGGAAAGAAGAAACCCAAGCGAGGTGAACAATGAGCATCTACAAGCGCGGTGAAATGTACTGGTACAAGTTCATGTGGAATGGCAAGACGGTGCGAGAGTCCACGAAGCAGGGGAATGACAAGGTTGCTCGACAGATGGAAGCCGCGCATCGCACATCATTGGCAAAGGGCGAAGTGGGGATCCGCGAGAAGAAGCCCGCACCCTCACTGGCGAACTTCCTCAAGAATGATTTCGTTCCCTTCGTGAAAACGAAGCACGCAACCAAGCCCGGAACTGCGGAATATTACTCCGATGGTGCGAACATGGTTGGCAAGTGCGATTGGGCCTCAGAGCCTCTGGACAAGATCAGCGACCAGCATGCGCAGCACTTCGCCGCTAAGTATGCTGCCCTCTCCGCCTCTCGCATCAATTGCGGCCTTCGCAGCGCCTTCGCCGCGCGCTCAATTTGGCTTTCGAGTGGGGGAAACTCGAACGGCCGGTGAAGATCACGCTGGCGAAAGGCGAACGGCAACGGGACACGGTACTTGCTGATGGCGACTGGGAGCGATATATCGTAGAGTGCCCTCAGCCTTGGCGTGATGCTGCCATTATCATTCGTGGCACAGGGATGCGCCCCGGCGAGGCGTTCGCTCTCCGGTGGGAGAACATCTATCTGAACGGTACAGGCGGGCTTATACAGGTCACAGAGGGCAAGACCAAGGCCGCTCGGCGTGTGCTGCCAATGGTCCCCGCCGTCTATGCGGCATTGAAGGCGAGACGAGAAAGGGCGGGAAATCCGGAAGGGGGCCGGCTGTTCCCCGCTTCCTCGCGGGAGGGACATTTCAACAAAGACACGGCCAAGGATCAGCACAAGCGCGCTCTGGACCGCGTCAATGCCAACGCGCAAGACAAGAGGGAACTCAAGCCCTTCCAGCCATACGTCCTGAGGCACACCGCCCTTACGCGACTAGCTGAGGCAGGCTGTGACGTGTTTACGCTGGCGCGCATCGCAGGACACTCCTCGATCACGATTACCCAGCGTTACGTTCACCCTCAGGCAGATGCGATTGAGCGGGCCTTCCAGAAGACGACGAAGGCAGCACTCCCCGCGCCTCCGACGGTGGGAGAGTAGGCACAGCAAAAAACTGGGTGGACACAAAATTGGGCACAATACCAAAGAGTACCAATCGGGGATCGGCACTAAATTGTTGGTGCGAAAGGGGGGACTCGAACCCCCACGGTTTTACCCGCCAGATCCTAAGTCTGGTGCGTCTGCCAATTCCGCCACTTTCGCAGGCGGTGAAGTCCTATAGAAAGTCTAGAGATAACCGCGCACGATGGCAATGCCATTGTAGGCGCAAGCACAGCGGTGGGATGCAGTCACCGCCTCCTTTTCGGCGGAGCAACTTCTCGACAATGGGCGTACAATCAGGCCATAGTAAGGGGGTACGAACATGCTTCACCTACTTCGGAAGCTATGGCATGACGACGAGGGCCAAGACATCGCCGAGTATGCGGTAATGCTGGCCGTTATCCTGGTATTGGTCGTGGGTACGATCCGCCTGATCGGAAGCAATGCGAACAACGTGTTTTCTTCCGCAGCCAGTTCAATTCAATGAAAAAGTGGCTCGGACGAACCGCTTCAGTCGCAGACAGCCGAACAAAGTAGCAATCGCCAGATACCGGCTGCGTGGACGACCTCGTAGAAAATGGCACTACTTACCACTACGTCGTAGTGGCGAAGATGCGCAAGGAATCACCAGTCCCTACCCGCACATGGCAAACCTGCAAGTAAGCCTCCTTCCTTGAATGGCTCGTAGCTCGTTTGTGATTCCCTCGAACTGGTATAAGCTCGTATTCAGACTTCCTGGCTTTTCTACCAGCAATGGCGACGTTGCCCTGAAGCGCTGCCGCAACAACGATTGGATCAATGCAATTTATGCATATTCTGCACGTCGTCGGTGCCCGTCCAAATTTCATGAAGGCTGCACCGGTCCTGCATGCCCTGGGGACGCGTCCCGGAGTGCGACAGACAATTGTGCATACCGGCCAACATTACGACCAGAATCTCTCGGATGTTTTCTTTTCTCAGTTGCAAATCCCTGCTCCCAACGTCAATCTCGGGGTCGGGTCAGGTACCCATGCCCGCCAGACTGCGGACGTCATGAGCAGCATCGAGCCTGTCCTGCTCGGACGAAAGCCGGACATGGTGCTGGTTTACGGGGATGTCAATTCGACTGTAGCGGCTGCCTTAGTGTGCGCCAAATTGCTGATTCCGGTTGGGCATGTCGAGGCTGGACTTCGCTCTTTCGACCGTACCATGCCGGAGGAGATCAATCGCATCGTGACCGACCGTCTGGCAGATGTTCTTTTCACGCCTTCAGCAGACGGCGACGAGAATCTCTTGCGCGAGGGAGTCTCCTCAGAAAAGATCTACCGGGTCGGCAACGTCATGATTGATTCACTGTTGCGCTTGCTCCCCGCTGCAATCCAGTGCCCCCCGAACGGAGTTCCGGATCATTTTGCGCTGGTGACGCTCCACCGCCCCTCTAACGTCGACGAGAACGAAACATTGAAAAGCATTCTTGCATCGCTGCTCACCGTAAACGAACAACTAGACGTTGTTTTCCCCGTCCATCCGCGCACGCGAATGAGGATCGCTCAGTTTGGCATCAAGGTTGACAAGCTGCATCTCCTCGAACCGGTCCCCTACATCGAATTCCTCGCGTTGCAGAGGCGGGCAACGGCGGTCATTACAGATTCGGGTGGGATCCAGGAGGAGACAACCTACTTGCAAGTACCTTGTCTCACTGTGCGCCGCAACACCGAACGACCGATTACCGTGACCATGGGGACGAATACGCTTGTCGGCCACGATAGCCGGAAGCTCGCGATGGAGTTAACGGCGATTCTCGAGGGCAGGGCGAAGCGGGGGAGCATTCCGCCTCTTTGGGACGGGCACGCCGGCGAACGCATTGCTGACGTGCTTCAGAAGCTGTGAACTCTGCAACTTGATATCGAGTTCCAATTATTTTGGGCCAAAAGAGAATGACGTGGGCAGCGAACAACCCGGTTCGCCGCCCGCACACTGGCGTGCATCTGCTGTGATGATCCCGCGCGCTGCAAGCTGAAAACGAGCGTGCTACTGCACTTCGTTCAGCTTCTGCGAGATCCACATGCCGATCAGCACGAGCAGGAAGACACCCGAGCCTGCGGCGAATACGCGCAGCGGAATCGTGAGCCGATTCACCTTCACAAGAAGCTCGGTTTGCTCCTCTTGCATATGCGAGTTCGCGTCGTCCAGAAACAGCTGATCATCCTCGTGCATGGTAAGGGTGCTGCGGTAGATGAGGAGGATAATCAGACCCACAGCGAAGATGCCGAACACACTCGCTACTAACGTCAGCGTCATAAGCCACCTCGGCTAAGTCTCAAGCCAGCGTAGCGGCTTCCCGGGCGATGCGGCCGTGCTGTCCCCGCATCGGAGGAAGGGCCCTTTAACGCCCTGATTATAGCCCCGGTTGGCAAGGAGCGTCGCCAAAAAAGCGCTGAATTTCCACTTCTGTAAAATGACGGAAAAGCGACCTGTACCTCACTCCAGTCATCCAATAGGTGAATAAGCGCTCCCAGGGTGGAGAGCGCCATCTGATATAATCAAAGAACCTTTAAAGCCAAGGAGATACGAATGGCCGCGACAACCGTCCCTGAAGTAACAAAGAAGGCCGCGCCGGTCACACTGACCGCTAATGCTGTGGCCAAGGTGAAGGACATCATGGGGCAACAGAACCCTGTTCCGGCGGGCCTGCGCATTGGCGTGGTCGGCGGAGGCTGCTCCGGATTCTCGTATTCGATGCAGTTTGAGAACGCTCCCGGAATGATGGACAAGACCTTCGACATGGAAGGGCTCAAGGTATTTGTCGACGCCACGTCAGTGATGTACTTGAACGGCTGCGTCGTCGACTATGTCGAGACCCTGGAAGGCGCGGGCTTCAAGTTCGAGAATCCGAACGTGAAGAGCACTTGCGGCTGCGGATCCTCGTTCAGCGTGTAACGTTGGGCGCGATCGCTAGCCTAGAGCACTGAGATCTCGGTTAACCAAACGGCTTCATCGTAACGATGAGGCCGTTTCGCTTTCAGATCGTCGTATCGACTCCCGGAAGAAATGTTACTGCAGGTTCGGAGTGTCAGAGGGTGGCTGCTGCGTTCCCGGACCGGCAGGATTCGTCGGGTTGGGATTCGTCTGGCCCGGAGCGTTGCCCTGTCCCGGCTGTGGTCCTCCGAACAACGGACTATTATTCGGACTTCCCGGCTGCCCGTTTTGACCCGGCTGGTTGCCGAAACCTTGAAGCGGTGGCTGGTTCGGAGTGCTGAGCAAACCGCCGCGGTCGGTGGCCGGGTCGTAGATGAATTGCCACTCACTGTATTTCTTCTTGTGATTGAACTCGCGGATGCTTGCTTTCTTGCTCGCGCTGATGACTCCCACGATGGGGCCGCCACCAAACGTCTGTCCCGCTAACTGATCCTTGGAGCCTGAGTCGGACTTCGGTCCCGGCTCTCCTGTTTGCGACTGGTCCGCACCCGTCTTCTGATTCTGGTCCGGCGTGGCTGAGTCGGAGGGTGGCCGAGCGGCGGCGCCGAATCCCGACTGCGTAGATCCGAAGTTGCCGCCGGCTCCCAGGCTGCCGGAAGGTGAATTAAGTCCGCCAGGGGAATTCATGGCACCGGGTCCATTCATAGAATTTGGTCCGTTAAGATTCGAAACGCCTGCTATTGGGGCGCTCAGGGTCAGCTTCACTTCCCCGAAGTGCAGCAATTTGAAGTCCTGACCGGTCACGGGATCTTTGTACCGTTTGCGCAGGAAGCGCAGGTTGTTGGTGCTTTCGAGTTCCTCTACGCGTGTCGGGTAGCGGCCGAATTTCTTATAGTAGCTGCGGATCGCGCGCGAGTACTGCACGCCGCGATGAATCAGTTCCTCTTCGCGGTCACGGCGGATCTCAAAAGAAATCGCAGGCAGCACGGCGGCGGCGGCGATAACCAGGGCCACCATCATGAGCAGCAGCGTAAGCAGAATGTAGCCGTGCTGGTTGGGAGGCCCGACCACCTGACGCCGAAAATGCAACGTAGACTTCATTCGAAATCTTTTCGCCTCAGCCCTGGGTCAGTGGGATGCTCTGAGGAGGCCCGCTGCTTACCATGTCCTGAATCTCCACCGACGCGTTCGAGATGTGAACCACTTTGTACCGGCGGTTGACGATCTCGCCCTCGCCCGCGATAAACACATCCTCGCCCTGCGAAAGAAAAATCTTCTTCGGCTCACCTGGCTGGTTTGCGAAACCAAAGAATTTCAGCGGGATGGGAGCCTGCTGGGGCGGAGGTGGCAGATGGTACTTTGATTCCTCGGCCTTCGCCCGATCGGTCGTGCCATTGGTTACCGGCGTCGGAGGTGCCTCCGCCTGCGAAACAAAAATGTTTCTTCCCGACCCTTCGTATTTCAGCTTTTCGGTGGCGGCGAGTTCATCCAACCTCAGGGTTGGGTCCAGGCTCTGCGGGGCACGAGCCTTCTTAGCCGAAGAGCCGCCTGCGGAGGATCGGCGTGAGGCAGAGCGAGCAGGAGTGGTCCCGAGCACCGGTTGAAGAGTGCTGACGGGCTCCGATGCCGAGGTCGAAGTGAACGACGGCATCAGTTCGTAGGCCACGACCAGCACGGCGACAACTCCGAGTCCAGCCGCCCACATGACCTTCTTCTTATTCTCCGCTCCCAGTTCCACTACGCGCCTGCCTTCAGATAAGTCTCCAGTTTCATCTGCAGCTTGATGGGGCCAGCTTGTTCGCTGCCCAGCGTAACACTATTGATGATGAACAACATTTCGTTCCGCTCCAGGGCGTTGATGAACCGAGCCAGCGAAACATAGGTTCCCGAAAGATCGGCTTGCATTTCGACCAACTGCAGCCGGCCCGGACCGGGCTCCTTCGACGAGTACTTCACCTGCTCGATGGTCACGCTGTTGGCTGCTGCAAGTTTGCCTAACTCGCTTGGGATCTGCGAATCCTGAGCAGGAAAGCGTCGCTTGTAGAAATCGACGACCTGCTGGTTGGCGAGCACGACTTTTTGCGGCAGATTTCTGAGCGGTTCGACCAGCCGTGTCTTGATCGTCAAATCAGCCTGCAGCCGATTCATTTCCTGGCGGCGCGTCTCTGCCGACCCCACGAGCGGAGAAAAATACACTGCCGCCGCTAGCAGATCGATGCCTGCCATGACCGCGATAGCGATTTTGATGTTCTTGCGAGTGTGCCGCAGGTCCGGCATCAGGGATTACTCCGCTTCGAGATTTGCGCACTGACCGCGGGCGCGCCGGTCGCAGGTGAATTCGCCACCGGTGCGCCCAGAGCGTGAGGAACATAGATGGCCTTGATGTTGAATTGCACCGAAGAACTTGCTACGTCGATGTGTTCCGCCACAATGTGAGTCTGCGTGAAGCGAAGCGACTCCTCCATGCGGCGCTCCAGTTCGATGGCCTTATCGCGCGAATCACCGGCCACTGTCATGTTCAGGGCGAGCTGGTTGTCATCGTCGAGTTCGGGATGAATCGAGACCAGGTGCACCCGCGCGGGCATTACTTTTTCAAGGTCTTCCAACACACGCGTCCAGGAAAATGTCTTGCGCTCGATCAACTCGTTCAGGAATTGCGAATCGTCGCGGGTGGCCCGGTTTTCGGGACGATTGAGAAATTCTTCCGCCTGCCGGCGCATGGCATCGCTGGCGGCGATTTTACCGCGCAACTCTGAAACCTTGTTGCGATCACGCCGCGCGGAGAACCAGCCGCTGACCGTGAGCGTCAGCAGGAGAAGCGTGAACAACCCGACCGCGGCCAGGGCGGTGCCCCAGCGCATCCAGAACTGGCCCGCATCCTCGTAGGGCCGGTTCGCGAGATTGATATCAAGACGCATGGTTTATGACAGCAACGCCCCCACCACTCCCGCCATTCGCCAGCGCGGAACCGGGCCGCCGGCGCTTGCCCCGAGTTGCGACGAAAGAACCAACTCCTGTACCTCCGCACCGGTTTGCGCGCGCAGCGCGGGAGCGGCGCCTCCGGATTCCGACAGACCCGAAACATAGATTCGCTCGATGTTCAGGTGATATGTGTCCTGGAAAAAAACCACTGAGGGATAAACTTCCTCCGCCAACTGTTCTCCGGTGATAGTCACTCCGCGGGTGTTTTCGAGCGTACGGAAGAGCTGCAACTGATCGTCATTCAGAATGGCGATGCTGGTGGTGCGAGCATCGACCTTGACGACTAGTGTCGGGCGCTTGGCATCGGCGGCCCCCAGCGCGGCCAGCATGGAAGGCAGCACCACGCCCGGACTGAACCCGGCATCGCGGAATGCGGACTCGTAATCTTCCACCACGCTCGCCAGGGCCACGGCGGCAACCACGCGGACTCCGTCGTCAAACTTCTGGGAGTGATAGGAAACTTTGGCCTTCTCGACATCGAATGGCAAAGACTTTTTCAGTCGGAAGCGGACGACCGCCGCCGCTTCTTCCCTGTCGGAAGGCAGAGTGTCGAACTCAACCAGAACCACGCGCACCGCAGCATCAGGGACCACAGCGATCACATCCCGCGAGCGTCCGGCCACACTGCCCAGAGTTGCTTCCACCGCCGCCCGCACGGAATCCTTCTGCCGTAGATTGTTCTCCACCAGATCGGGGACTACGCTTCCCGGAGCCAGTTCGCGGACGGCACACATTTCGAGAGTGCTTCCGCCGTCGGCGATGCGCCCGGCCAGGATCCGGTCAGACGCAACCTCGCAGGCCAGCCTGGGTCTTGGCGAATTGGAATTCGAAGCCATTTCTAAGAACGTTCTGAACAGCCCTACTTGCCTAAATCAGAAACTCTGCCACGCACAATTGCAATAACTGAAAGGGCACTCAGCCCACGGACCGAACGCCGCCGCCGCTGGCAGCCAGATTGTCATCCGGAGGCGGGCGTTTTTGCCCGCCGAAGGACCTGGGCGAGCCGCGCGAAGCGTCGCGTTCTTTGTCTTGGCGACGCAATAATCGGGCGTTTGGCTCGCATCCTTACCGCATGGTCTCGATGAAGGTGACCTTGTTGATCTCTTTCAGCGTGGTCATGCCCAGCCGGACCTTGTCCAGCGCCGACTCGCGCAGGAAGCGCATACCCTCGTCCCGGGCAGCGCGGCGAATCTCCGAAGTCGGCTTCTTGGCCAGAATCATCTCGCGGATGCGGTCGCTCAAATCCAGCAGCTCGTGAATGGCGGTCCGGCCGCGGAAACCGGTCCCGGCACACTCGATACATCCCGGGCCTTCGTACAGCGGCACCTTCGACCACTGCGCGGGATCAAGCCCGCTGGCTTCCAAAACATCAGGCGGATAATGCACTGCCGTGCGGCACGACTCGCAAATCAAGCGCACCAGGCGTTGCGCCAGAATACAGTTCAGAGCGGAAACGAAGTTGTAGGGCTCGACTCCCATGTTCAGGAAGCGCCCAATCACGTCGACCACGTTGTTGGCGTGGACGGTGGTGAACACCAGGTGGCCGGTGAGAGCGGACTGAATGGCGATCTGCGCCGTCTCCGTGTCGCGGATTTCGCCGACCATGATCTTGTCAGGATCGTGGCGCAGGATGGAGCGCAAACCGCGGGCGAATGTCAGTCCCTTCTTCTCGTTGACCGGAATCTGCGTAATGCCGCGCAACTGGTATTCGACCGGATCTTCAATGGTGATGATCTTGTCTTCGTCAGTCTTGATTTCGTTGACCGCGGCGTAAAGCGTGGTGGTCTTGCCGCTTCCGGTCGGCCCCGTGACCAGGACCATGCCGTAGGGTTCCTTGATGTAGCGCCGGAACTTGCGCAGGTCGTCGTCGTCGAAACCTACCACGTCCAGAGTCAGGGTGCGGAACTTCTCGCTCATCGACTCTTTATCGAGCACGCGGAGCACAGCGTCTTCGCCGTGAATCGACGGCATGATCGAAACGCGGAAGTCGATGGCGCGCCCGTTGTACTTCACGCGGAAGCGGCCGTCCTGGGGCACGCGGCGCTCGGAAATGTCGAGCTCGCTCATGACCTTGATGCGCGAGATGACGGTCGAGTGGTGCTCTTTACCGATCGGCGGCATGGCCTGCGTCAGCACGCCGTCGATGCGGAACTTGATGACTACGGAGTCGTCGCGGGTCTCAATGTGAATATCGGAAGCGCGCCGCTGGAGCGCGGTAAAGATCGTAGTGTCAACCAGGCGAATGATCGGGCTGGTGTCGCCCGTAGCCGTCAGCTTGTCGATGGTCAGCGTTTCTTCGGCGCCCGTGGCTTCATCTTCGCGGATGATGGTGAAACCTTCGCTGGCCTCTTCCAGAACGCGCTGCGACTGCTCGGTCTTCTTGAGAATGTCCGAGATCTGCTTCAGCGTGGAAACCTTGGTGACGATGCGCTTCTGCAGCAGCAGGCTGATTTCGTCGATCATCATCAGCTGGCTGGGGTCGGCGATGGCGATTGCCAGCCGCCCGTCCGCGGTCTCTTCCAGCGGTACGAAGTTGTAGCGGAACATCAATTCGACAGGAATCTTCTTGAAGAGTTCGTGATGAAGCTGGAAGTCGGTGAGGTCGACGAATTCACAGCGGTAGCGGCGCGCAATGTCCTGCGCGCGTTCGAGGTCCGTGACCGGGTTCCCGGTGGTTACCATCTGCCCACCGTTTCCGCCGTTCACGAAGAGTGATTTCTTGTCCGCTGTTGCCATTCTTTTACCCACCAAACGCCCAAGCGTCCTCTAGGTCCGCACTCCCAGAGTGAATATCGGCAAATATAACGAGATCAACACTCCACCCACAAAAATTGCCATGATGATCAGAATCAATGGCTCAATCAGCGCCATGGCTGCGCCGAGCGCCGTCTGCACGTCTTCCTCGTAGAACTCCGCCACGGAGTTCAGCATGGCGGGCAGCGCTCCGGTCGACTCGCCTACTTCAATCATCTCCACCGCCAGGTCGGGAAAAATCTTCTGCTCCTCGAGGCTTCCGGCCAAGCCCTGCCCTTCGCGCACCCGCGTGCCCGCCCGCATGATTCCCTTTACGATGCGCCGGCTGGACATCGAGGAGCCGGCAGTCTCCATCGCCGGGACAAGTGGCAGACCACCCTGGAGCAACGTCGACAGCATGCGCGAAAAACTCGCAACCTGATGCTTCAGGCGAATATCGCCCAAAAGCGGCAGGCTCAGAATGAAGCGATCAACACGATCCGCGCCTCGATCCGTACTCTTCCAGCGCCAGAGCAAAAAGCCTGTGATCACGAGTCCGACGAAGAAGAACGGAGCATACTTCTGGGAATTCTGTCCTACCGCCAGCATGAACAGCGTAATTGAAGGCAGCTTTGCATCGAGGCTGTTGAACAATTCCGCAAACTTGGGCACGACGTAGGTGAACAAAAACGTCACCATGATGAGGACAACCGTCACCAGCAGCGTGGGATAAATGAGCGACACGAACAACTTCTTGCGGAATGTCATCGCCAGCCGCTGAAAGTTGATGTAGCGGCTTAACACCTCATCGATGTTGCCACTCTTTTCGCCGGCCATCAGCGTAGTCGTATAAATCTTCGGGAAAACGCCCTGCGCTGCAAAGGCATCGGAGAGCAACTCCCCGCCTTTGACGCGCTCGCGAACGTTCTCCAGCAACTGGCGGAGCCGCGCGTCCTTTTGCCGCTTGATCAGCAATTCCAGCGAGTTCAAGATCGGCAATCCGGCGCGAATCAAGGTCAGAAACTGCTGATTGAAGACCAGGAAAGAGCTGTGTTTAAGGCGCCTTCCCCGGCGCATTGACACTCCCCCGGACAGCAAACCTTGAGGCTTAACCCAGTAGACCAGGTAACCTTGTTGCGCGAAACGATCGCGCACCTCGGCTTCCGAGTAGCCGTGTTCGACCTGCTGGTGCAGGCGTCCGCGCTCGTCCGCGAGTTTTACGACAAATTCCGCCATTTCCCTGTCTTTTTCGGTATTCCCTGGCGATACCGCTTACCGCCTCAGTCTAACATCGCTGCTTCCCAATCCGAGCCATTGATCCAGTCAAAACCCGCCATCGACAGTATCGCTAGTAACAACCCTTGCGCACTGGAGCTGATGAAAGACCACCCATCAAGTCATTACGATGCAGTAAGATACGAACAGTACATCTTGTGCTCCATCAGGATTTACGGACCTAGGGTGCCTTCCACTGTCTCGGTGCCTGCAGGGGGAGTGAAGCGAAAGTGCTCGTCGGCAATCTGCACGTCTTCCTTCTGATCGGTAAGGCGATATTCCGTGACCGATCCGTCCACTTCGTTGATCACAATCCGTGCCAGCTGGTGGTCCGGGGTGACCTCCAGCAGGACTTCACTGACGCGGTCTTCCATGCCTTTGGGCAAACCTCGTAAGACAATGTCGCCCTCCCTCAGCGGCGAGATATCCGGCGCCAGCGAGAGTCCCTGCAATTCCTTCTCCAGCTTCGCTTTCCCGAGCAGGAAAGCCAGCGGAGAGCGCAGGTCGTCCAGCTTGCGTACGGGCGTCTTACGAGCCTGCCGGTCGCCGGGGACATAAAACCAGGCATCGTGGCCGTCGCTAACAAACAGTTTCTCTCTGGGAGAACGGTACTCCCAACGCATCTTGCCAGGTTTTTTCAGCCACAGCGTGCCCGACTCTGTGCGCTCCATGCCCGAGCCGCGGTAGAGCTCGGTGAACTCGGCTTGCAGGCTGCGCAGATGGTTGTAATGCTCGTCCACCGCGCGCGCTTCCGCCTTGATATCCGGCGCCGGGCTGGCGGCGACGCCGCGTGCCGACATCAGACAAGCTGCTAAGAGGAGATAGACACCGGATCGCATGTGGCTGGTCTTTCCAGTCGGATGCCCGCGAAACAAGTCAATGCAGTACTCATTGCGGACTGGGGAGGAAACTGCGGGCAAGCTCCTGCGAGGGACTCCTGAAGCTATTGTAGCGAATGTGGAGTTCTTGCGGGGAAGTCATTCCCTGGGGACCGGAACCCCCCGCAAATGGGTGCCCTAATTTCTTCGTAAGCAACGACTGACAGAGAACGTAGGTCATAGACGCGCGGCTTCATCCTGGCAGTCCAGGAACCTATTTCAGCCTGTGCCGCTGTGTCTTTCGTCCAACAGCATCTTCGATAAATTTTCTGGCTTCTTCTGCCGAAAGGCTTTTCAACTCGATGAGAAGCGCCTCATGTCTCGCATCCGCAGTGACGGCATGATGCCGAGGTTTGAAGATGGGAGTGCGCGCCTTCAGTCCCGCCGCTCGCGCCTTTTCCAACTCCACCGCCAACGCCGCAATCGTCGGCGCCTCGAACACACTCCGCACCGGCAATTCCACTTCAAACTTCCGCCGAATCCGCGCCATCATCAGCAGCGCCAGCAGCGAGTGCCCGCCCAGCTCGAAAAAATTCTGCTCGATCCCCACCTGTTCAAGTTTCAACAGCTCCCGCCAGATGTCTGCCAGCTTCGCTTCTATCTCATTCCGCGGTGCAATCAGCTCGTCTTCTTCCGGCAATACAGCGGCTGACGACGCAGCTAGCGCTCCACGGTCTACCTTGCCAGTAGACAGTAGCGGCAACTTTTTGACGTGCCTGTACGTAACTGGCACCATGTACTCCGGTAGCTTCGCCCGTAGATGGCGGCGGAGTTCGCCGGCCGACGGCACCGCCTGCCCTTCATTCACCACCACGTAGGCCGATAATTTCTCCTGTTCGCCCTCGCCTGTGATGATGACTACTGCTTCCTGCAACGTCGCGTGTGAAGCCAGCACCGACTCGATTTCCCCCAGCTCAATGCGGAAGCCGCGCAGCTTCACCTGGTTGTCCACCCGCCCCAGGTACTCAATCGCCCCATTGGATCGGAAGCGGCCTAAGTCACCCGTGCGATACATCTTGTCGGAGTGCTTCCTTCCCATCCGGTTTCGAACGAACTTTTCCGCCGTCAACTCTGGACGGTTTAGATAGCCGCGCGCCAGCCCGTCGCCGCCGATGAAGATCTCTCCGGCGACATTTACCGGCACCGGGTTTTGATTGGAGTCCAGTATGTAGACCGAGGTGTTCGCCATGGGACGGCCGATCGGGATCGAGCCCTCCTCCTGGCCAGTCACGCGATACACCGCGGACCAGACCGTGGTCTCGGTCGGGCCATAGACATTCCACAGCGATTTGCCGCGACCGATCAGTTCACGGGCGAGCTTCGCCGGAAACGCTTCCGCACCGCAAATAATCTTGAGATCTGGCGAACCTTGCCACCCGGCTGCGAGAAGCAGCCGCCACGTGGCCGGGGTGGCCTGCATAAACGTAACCCCGTTCTTACTTATCAAGTCCCTGAGCCGGTTGCCATCGACCGCATCTTCCAAGCTCCCAATCACCATACGCGCTCCCGAGATCAAAGGAAGATACATCTCAGGGGTGGCCATATCGAATGAAATGATCGCCAGCGCGAGCAGGACGTCGTGGCAATTCATGCCGGGTTCACGCTGCATGGAACGAAGCAGGTTGACTACGCTCCCATGTTCGATCAGCACTCCCTTCGGTCTCCCGGTTGAGCCCGAGGTATACATCACGTAGGCCAGGGTTTGCGAGCTGAGCTTCTGATTTGGGTTCTCTGTATTCTCTTGGGCGATGACGTTCCAATCCGAATCCAGAAGAACCGTGTCAGCCCCAAAAACACCGCGCTGCATCTTCTGTTCCGTGAGCACCAGCCGCGGCTTGACGTCCGCCAGCATGAAGCTCAGCCGGTCGTCGGGCAGCCTCGGATCAAGCGGCACATAGGCTCCCCCGGCCTTGAGAATGCCGAGCAAAGCGACCATCATCCCCGGTCCGCGGTCGAGGCACATAGAGACGGGGACTTCAGGTCCTACGCCGCGCTTCAGCAGGTACCGGGCCAGCTGATTGGCGCGCTGGTTCAGTTCGCGATAGCTCAGCTCCTGATTTCCGGCAACTACGGCCACGGCGTCAGGCGATTGCTCAGCCTGTATTTCGAATAACTCGTGAATACATGGCTGCGGGTGATCGCGGGAATAGTCCGTCGCCGTCCGATTCCACTCCACCAAGACCTGCTCCCGCTCCTGCTCACTCAGGATCGGCAGTTGGGCCAACGGAAGGTCAGGGTTCTCCACCGCGGCCTGGATCAGCGTTTCAAAGTTTCCGAGCATCCTCAGGATTGAGGATTGCTCGAACAGATCGGTGTTGTATTCGAACCGGCAGTGGAGCTCCGTGTCCTCCCACACTTCCAGAGTCAGGTCAAACTTGGCGATGCTGGTCTCAAAATCCATCTCCTTGATGCTGAGTCCGGAAATCTCGAAGACCTGCTTGGGAATGTTCTGGAGGATGAACATCACCTGGAACAGCGGAGGCGTATCAAGGGAACGCTGCGGGACCAACTCCTCGACCAGTTTCTCGAAGGGCAGTTCATGATGCATGTACGCTTCCAGCGCATACGAGCGCACCTGGCGAATCAGATCGCGGAAGCTCAGATTGCTCGCGAAATCCGTGCGGAAAACAAGAGTATTCACGAATAACCCGATCATGTCTTCCAGTTCGACTTCGTTGCGCGCCCCAATCGGTGTCCCGACCAACATGCTTTCCTGGCGGGTGTAGCGCCAGAGCAAGGCCTTGAATGCAGCCATCGCCACCATGAACAGCGTGGCGTTCTCGCTCTGCGCAAGTAATTTCAGCCTGGCTAAAGTGGCGACATCCAGGCTGATCTGCTCACTAGCGCCGTGCCAGGTCTGGAGAGGCGGACGCGGATGGTCGGTGGCGAGTTCAAGTAAAGTTTGCGCTCCGGCCAGTGTCTTCTTCCAGTGCTCAACTTCCTTGCTGAGCACCTCTCCGCTCATGTATTCCCGCTGCCATTGCGCGTAGTCCGTGTACTGAATCGGACCTTCGGGAAGCTCCGACTCTTTATTCTCCAGAAAGGCGGCGTAGCACTTCGTCACATCACTGAACAACCGGGAAAGCGACCAGCCGTCCGTAATGATATGGTGCATGACGATCAGCAGGAGCCAGCTTTGCGGTCCCAATCGAACCAGAAGTGTGCGGAGCAATGGCCCTTCCCGCAAGTCAAACGCTTTCTTGGCCTCCTCGCTGGCAATGCGAAGCGCCTCGGATTCGCGCTTCTTTGCAGGAACCTCGCTAACATCGATGATGGGGATCTTGACATCCAGATCCGGCAACACCACCTGCCTGGTCTCACCCTCGACAGAGTCGAACACCGTACGCAGCGAGGCATGCCGCTGTACGACCGCATGGAAAGCCCGGGTCAGGACATCGACATTCAGCGGGCCCATGATCCGCAAGACGCGAGACATGTTGTAAGTGCCGGTTCCGGGCTCGAACTGGTCGAGAAACCACAGTCTCTCCTGCGCAAAAGAAGCCGGGAACGCCTGCCGACCCGTCGCGTCCGCGCTGTAGCGACGCCGGAGGATCGGAGCCCGCACTTTCAGTCCCGTGGCTTGCGCTTTCTCCAACTCGAGCACCAATGCCGCAATCGTCGGCGCCTCGAACACACTCCGCACCGGCAATTCCACCTCGAAGGCTCGACGAATGCGCCCCGTCATCTGCAGCACCAGCAGCGAGTGCCCGCCCAGTTCGAAAAAGTTCTGCTCGATCCCCACCTGTTTGACGTGCAACAGCTCCAGCCAGATGTCCGCCAGCTTCGCTTCTATCTCGTTCCGCGGAGCAATCAGCTCGTCTTCTTCCGGCAACGCAGGGCCTGACGACGCAGTTAGCGCCTCGCGGTTTACCTTGCCACTGGGCAGCAGCGGAACTCTTTCAATCCGCCAGTACCCGGCCGGCACCATGTATTCCGGTAGCTTCGTCCGTAGATACCGGCGGAGCTCTCCAGCGGACGGCGCCACCTCCCCGTCATTCACCAGGACGTAGGAGCACAGCTTTTGCTGTTCACCCTCGCCCGTCACGGTGACCACGGCTTCCCGCAACGTCGCGTGCGAAGCCAGCACCGACTCGATCTCTCCCAGCTCAATCCGGAACCCGCGCAGCTTGACTTGGCTGTCCACCCGGCCCCGATACTCAATCTCGCCATTGGAACGGAATCGGCCCAGGTCTCCGGTGCGGTACAAGCGAGCAGATTTCGGAACCAGGCAACTGGCAACGAAGCGCTCCGCGGTCAACTCCGGACGGTTTAAATACCCGCGCGCAAGGCCGTCGCCGCCGATGTAGACCTCTCCCGTGACATTTATCGGCACAGGGTTATGTTGGGAATCCAATATGTAGATCGATGTGTTTGCAATGGGGTGGCCGATAGGGATCGAGGCGTCCTCTCGGCCAGTCACGCGATATGCGGTAGACCAAATCGTAGTCTCGGTCGGGCCATACACGTTCCACACGGATTTGCTACGAACGATTAGTTCGTTGGCGAGTTCCCGCGGCAGCGCCTCCCCACCAGACAGAATCTTGAGATCTGGCGAACCTTGCCACCCGGCTTCGAAAAGCAGCCGCCACGTGGCGGGAGTCGCTTGCATAAAGGTAGCCCCGCTCTTACTCAATAAATCCATGAGCCGGTTCCCGTCGACCACATCTTTCGAGTCCGCAACTATCAGACGCGCTCCTGAGATCAAAGGAAGATACATCTCAAGTCCCGCAATATCGAACGAGAGTGTCGTCACCGCGAGGAGTACGTCCTCGCGACTCAGGCCGGGCTCGTGCTGCATGGAACAGAGCAGGTTGACCACACTGCGATGCTCAATCAGCACCCCCTTCGGCCTACCGGTTGAGCCGGACGTATACATTACGTACGCCAGCGTCTGCGGACTGAGCTTTTTGTTGGGGCTCTCTTTACTCTCTTGGGCAATGACCGTCCAATCGGAATCGAGGAGAACCGTTTCTGCCCCGAAAACACCACGCTGCAGGTTCTGTTCAGTGAGTACGATGCGCGGCCTGACGTCCGCCAGTATGAGGCTTAGCCGGTCGTCGGGCAGCTTTGGATCCAGCGGCACATAAGCTCCGCCGGCCTTCAGAATGCCAAACAGAGCGATCACCATCGTCGGTCCACGGTCAACGCACAAACCGACGGGAACCTCAGGTCCTAAGCCGCGTTTCAGCAGATACCTAGCCAGCTGATTTGCACGCTGGTCCAGTTCGCGATAGGTGAGTTCCTGCTTTCCTGCTATCACGGCTATGGCGTCAGGCGAACGCTCAACTTGCGATTCGAACAGCTCGTGAATACATGGCCCGAGGTGATCGCGAGAATAGTCCACCGCAGTCCGATTCCACTCCACCAGGACCTGCTCCCGCTCCTCAGGGCCCAGGATCGGCAGTTGAGCTAAGGGAAGGTCAGGGTTTTCTAGCGCCGCTTCGATCAGCCTTTGAAAGTGTCGGAGCATCCGCTGCATCGTGGAGTGCTCG
Organism: Acidobacteriota bacterium; assembly: GCA_003225555.1. Lineage (GTDB taxonomy): Bacteria > Acidobacteriota > Terriglobia > Terriglobales > Acidobacteriaceae > Sulfotelmatobacter. The sequence continues at coordinate 30,917 of QIAM01000068.1, forward strand.
AAAAGATCGGCGTTATATTCGAACCGGCAATGGAACTGACCGTCGTCGCCCTCCCACACTTCGAGAGATAGGTCGAACTTGGCGATGCCAGTCTCAAAATCAATCTCCTTGATGCTGAGCCCGTGAATCTCGAAGACCTGCTTGGGAGTGTTGTGGAAAGTGAACATCACTTGGAACAGTGGAGACGTGTCGAGCGAACGCTGCGAGACCAACTCCTCAACTAGTTTCTCGAATGGCATATCCTGGTGCATGTACGCTTCCAGCGCAAACGAGCGTACCTGACGAATCAGATCGCGGAAGCTCAGGTTGCTCGCGAAATCCGCGCGGAAGACCAGAGTATTCACGAATAACCCGATCATGTTTTCAACTTCGACATGGTTGCGCGCCCCAATTGGTGTACCGACCAGAATGCTTTCCTGATGGGTATACCGCCAGAGTAAGGCCTGGAATGCGGCCATCGACACCATGAACAGCGAGGACCTTTCGTTCTGCGCAATCGATTTCAGCTTGGCCAAAGTGGCGCCATCCAGGATGACGTCCTTATTAGCACCGTGCCAGCTGTGCCACGTATGGGTAGTCGGACGCGGATGGTCAGTAGGAAGCTCGAGCAGGGTTTGCGCTCCGGCCAGCGTGTTCTTCCAGTGTTCGACTTCCTTCCTTAGCACCTCACCGCTCATGTACTCCCGCTGCCACTGCGCGTATTCCGTGTACTGAATAGGAAGTTCGGGAAGCTCTGGATCCTTATTCTCCCCGAACGCCGCATAACACGTCGTCACCTCGCGCAAAAGACGCGAAACCGACCAGCCGTCAGTGATGATATGGTGCATGACCAGCAACAGGATCGAGGTTTCCGGACCCAGCCGAAACACCACTACGCGGAACAGTGGCCCTTCACTCAAGTCAAATAGTCTCTTGCTTTCCTCGCTCGCAATGCGAAGTGCCTCGGATTCGCGCTCTCCCTCTGGAATCTTGGTTAGATCGATGATGGGGACCTTAACATCCAGGTCCGACAACACCACCTGTCTGACCTCATCATCGACAGAGTCAAAGACGGTACGCAGCGTGGCATGCCGTTGTATGGCGGACTGGAAAGCCCGGGTCAGGAAATCGACATCTAGCGGACCGATGATCCGGTAGACGTAAGGCAGGTTGTAAGCGGCGGTTCCTGCCTCGAACCGGTCGAGAAACCATAGTCTCTGCTGCGCGAACGAAGCTGGGAACGCCGCTCGACTCATCTCTTAATCCCTTGCAGGGTTTTGGTAGTGTTGATCTGGTAGGGCTCTGAACACAACGCTCGAGGTTAATTGTCTCACAGAGGTTGGCTCTGATTCTGCTTTCATGCACGAGCGTCACAACCACGGATGCGGGCGTCTGCCACGAGCCCGCACAATTTGAGGAGCAAAAACCAGAGACTAAAGACTCCAAAAAACCAGGGGTGCGTCCTTAACGTCGGACCGGCCAATTTGCTACGGGAGATTCCTATCCAGAACTCTTGTAAGGTGGTAAGAAGGAGCAATGATTGGGCGGACCAAAAACGGCGGGAACCGGCTTCCGGCCCTTCTCATCTGCAACTTTCCCGACGTCAAGAACCCAAAAGACTCAGTAGTGCGGCAGCGAGGTGCGGTTCAATGCCGCAAGAATCAGCGTTCCCGCGTAGGCGTTATCCACGGCCACCGAAGTCGTGAAAGTCATCCCCGTTCTCCAGCTCGCCGGGGCCTCAGCGTGCACGCCCGAGAGAATGACCCATCCCTTTCCAGAGCTGCCCTCGACAATGGCCGGGGTACTGTCCGGATATTTGCCCACGATGCTGCCCCATCCGGAAAACTGCGGGCCGTCCTGCCAGTACTGGTCAAGTTTGCCACTGTTGGGGCTGGAAATTTCAACCGCCGTCTTTTTTATGCCGTTGCCGTAGTTGTTATAGACGTTGAACCATACTCCCGATGTGAGATTCAGCCCGTTGTAGGTCGAATAACCACCGAAGAATCCCCCAGCGCAGATGCCCAAATAGTGCAAGCCGTCGTTGATCACCGCGTTGTGGATGTTGGTCGTGGTGCTCGACTTGAGATTGTTGCCGATGGTAATTGAGTTTCCGCCTGGAACAATCAACAGCTTGTAGCCTTTCAGCGTGGTCTCGGACATGCCGTTGAGTTGCGAGGAATTCGCTGTCGAGTAACTCAAATTGTTGGCACCCAGAATTGTCTCGACCGCAGACACACAGGAGGCGCATGTACCTGTCCCGTTGAATAGAAGGATGGACGCTGTGGTCGACGAGTTCAGCGGCACGGCTGCGGCTTTCGCAGGCATCCCCACAGTGGTGTGTGGAGTTCCGCAGGCGGTAAAGGCGACTGGAAGAAGGGCCGCCAACACAATAATTAGAACTCGTTGTAGTTTATTAGCAGGCGTGACAGATGCGAGCACGATACCCCCTCAAAGCTAGTTTTTTGGCTGCTACCGACAGATACGTGTCAGCGGACATGCTGGGAATCCGCTGAACCCGAACGAAGACAAAGTTGGCTTATTTCTTATTATTTTAGACAGCCATAGGGAAAAGGAAAGTCACAGTAGTACAGGGGGCAGCAACGCAGAAGTACATGTTGGGGACGAGCGAAGGGGAGGAAACTGCGGGCAAGCTCCTGCGAGGGGACTCCTGAAGCTATTGTAGCGAATGTGGAGTGCTTGCGGGGAAGTCATTCCCATCGACCGCAGCGCCGTCGCGCAATCGGTCGCAAAGCCTAAGTCGTGCAGTCAGCGGCGCAGCCGCTCAGGGAAAGTTCGTCACCTTCGGCGTCACCCGAGGATGGATCGCGGCTGCCTCGCCCGTGTCGTTGATCACATGACTGATTTCGCCGTGATCACCCAGCGCCACGGTAATCATGTCGTGGAAGCGTACACTCGGGCTCTTCGGCGTCTCGATTGCCCGGGTGAGCACTACATTCGGATAAATGAAGACGCTGTAAATGCCCAGCCCCCACGCCTCATGACTGGTCACTCCATTCGCAACCTTGTATGAGGCCCAGCCGTTCACTCCCGCCGCACTGGTATAGCTCGGCTGGTTGGGAGGATCGTAAGGAATCTCGGACTGATAAAAATAAGTGCGCCCGCCATTGCCCTTCCACAGAACCTGGAATTGCTGGTGATGCTCAACAAACAGGCCGTAGATCGTGACCTGGTTTCCATTCACTACCAGCCCGTTCTCGCTGGTGTTCAGCTCCCAGCCCACGCCGTCGCCATGGTCCGCTCTCCAGATCCAGGTATGGTCCACGAGCGTATCGTTGCTGTTGATCCTCAGATTCACCTTGGCCCGGCCCACTGCTGCGCCGCCCACGCGAAAGAAAACATCGTGCAGCGTGATCGGGTCCTTCGCGTGGCGCGCCCGACTTCCCTCCGGCCCCACCTCGAGCAGCACCGGAGACTCGCTCGGCCCCGCATCGAAGAGCAGCCCCGCAATCTCGATCCCGTCCGCATCGGCAGTCGTCATCGCCGGCGTTCCCTTCATCGGACGTAGCGTCGCAAACCCAAGCCCCAGCACCACTGTATGCGGCCGGGTCACGCGAATCGGAGCAGTTAATTCGTAGATCCCCGGTGTCAAAATCAGGTTCTTGCCTCGGGAGAGCTGCGCATTGATCGTCTCCGCAGTATCCACATCCGGGCGCGCGATATAGAACCTTTCAATTGGAATCGTCTCTCCCGCCGTTTCACCGCCGCGCCACGTAATCCCGACACTGTCGCTGTGCAGACCCGGAACCCGCACGCTGAACTCGCCCGCAGCATTTACTTGCAGGAACGGCTTCTCCCGCACCACGGGTGTCTGCGCGATCGTCGTGTACGGCGGCGAAGGCCATGCGCCTTCCGGCGGATGCACCACGCCGACAAACGCCATGTTCCAGTTCGACCCCGTCCAGCTCTTCCAATCGCAGTTGCGCGAGATCCACTGCTGCTGGCTGCCGGAGTCGACCTTCCCGTCCACAAGCGAATCCGACATCCAGCCGCCGCTCGCCCAGCCACGCTTCTGGTGCAGCACCAGGTCGCCGCGCACGTGCATGCGCCGCAGCGAGACAGCCTGCGAGACCGCCCACTGCATGGTGCCACCCGCCGGCACGACAGAGAACCCTTCCGCAGCTCTCCAGAAGGTGGTCGTCGCATTGTTGTGCTCATGATTCGCATCCGCGTGCACGTTGCCCGAAATCCGCGTGGCATCGGGCGACGCACCCAGCCCTATCATCTCGGTGTAGAAGCCCACCGGCACGTCCACCGAATAGTTCCCGGGCAGGAACAACAGCGCATTCCGTTGCGGCCCGAACTCGTTGTGCTCCTGCGTTGAATACACCGCATCGATCTGTTTCTGGATCGCCTGCGATGGCATCGACGAATCGAAGATCAGCACATTGGGTCCGAACGCCGGCTTCGCGCCTTTGGCCGCAAGCGCGGGCAGAGCCGCTGCGAGCAGCCCCGCCGCGAAGCCCAACCGTCTTAGAAGCTGAAACGCGCGCCTAGCAGACATGAGTCCCTATTGAAGTCCCTACTGACACCGAAGGCATTATTGCTCAGAAATCCAACTGGTGCGAGAGAGGCGATTGGCCCTTAGGGGTTACGGTGCGCTGGATTCCGCGGCTCCATCATCATGGGAGCGGGAAAAAACTAGCGAGACTCCGAATGTTTTTCCGCCGACGATCGGGGAGAACGTGACATAGTTCCGGGATGAAGCAGAGCGGTGGTTGTACACGTAGCCGCCGATGAGATAGCCCACCGCACCGCCCACCAACACATCACTGGGGAAATGCTCGCGTCCACCGACGCGCGCTGCGGCGGTCGCAGCCGCCAGGCTGTACACGGCCAGCTTGATCTTCCATCCAGGATATTCGTCGGCTATGACGTGAGCGAATGCGAAAGCCATCGCGGTGTGTCCGGAAGGAAACGAATCGCCGCCTGAATAGTGCCGGCCATCGGGCCAGAACTCACCGGACTCAGGGAAGGGGCCAGTTGCCTTCGGTCGCACGCGGTTCGTGCCGAACTTTACTAGGCTGGTGAACAGCATGGTGTCAACGAGTGCCTCGGCGCCCAGCACTCCGGTTTCGCGCAAATGGTCATTGTGGGTAAAGGTGCCCGCCATCCAGGTAGTTCCAATCGTTGCCAGAGGCACGTAGAGACCGGTGAAATTCGAGGTCTGCCGAAAGGCATTGACCTGAGAGGGGTCGGTGCTCACGCGATCTAGCGTCTTGTGATCGAAGGCGAAGGCGGCGCCTGTAGCGGCTGCGAGGGGCGCGAGCCAGAGGAGGTCCTTCTTGTGCATGCGGAACGGGCTGGTCAGGATGCCGGTCTGGTCCCTGGCAATCTCGATAGCGCACCGGCCAGGCGCACTGAACGCACAGCTGTCCTGGGGCATGGAGACTTGCTGAGGCACAGGGTCTTGCTGAGGCGCCGGAGCTTGCTGGGCGAAACAGCCGAGAGGAATCAACCAAACGAGGGTGAATCGCAGGAAACGGGCACACGAGCGCCGCTGATTGGGCTGCAACCGCAAATGGGAATTCATCACTGCTTGGGACCTGGGAGGAAGATTGAGAATACTTTGACATAACAATACCGATAATTCAGACCGGGCGCAAGCGAAAGGCCCGGCCGGTGCGGACCTTGGTTCCTTTTGAGAGACGTCATTCCGAACTCGGCACAGTTCGGCGGGATGAGGGGATTTTTTCAAAGGCGTCATCGTGACCGCAGCCGCCGTTCAGGCGGAGGGAAGGATCTCGCGCGCACAGGCAGTGCGTCTCGGGAAGATTACATGCGATATCCAACCTGCCGATTCCCGTGCGCCCGCGACGTAATGTATCAAGTTGGCTGGCTTGCGTAAGCAGAGTACTGCTCAGCCCCGGCGATCTTTCGGAGCACCGGACTCTCCAGCACCACGTTCTCAAGCAAAGGGTTGTGATAGAGCACATAGACCGGCCGCGGATTGTGGCGCAGGCTTTCCGTCAAGTTCACGATGAGCCTCCGGAGGCCGGCATCCGGGAGTGGGTGGAACAAATAGACGACCGTAGGCTGGGCGGGGAAACGGAAGTTCGTTGCATCGTCGCAGATCGACTGCAAGACATGGCATTTCTGCGATTCGCTCTGATACTTGCTGATGTTCTCGAGCGCGATCTGGTGCAGTGAAGGAAGAAGTTCGATCCCGACGATGCGGCGAAAGGGATAGTCCGACGCCATTAACAATGTCCGCCCTTTGCCCGATCCAAGATCGACGAAGAGGAAATCGCGATAGTCGATGCGTGTCTGCTGTTGCAATCCCTCCAACATCTCGTGAAACACCGCAGGTTCTGTGGGCTGGTAGGACGAGTGAAACTGTCCCACGAGACGCTCGCGCCATCCTACGGCGCCGCTGGTGGTATTGACGCGATGATTCCAATCGTAGTCGGCGTCGCCATAGCGCTGGCGGCGGCGTTCAGGCGTGGAGTCGCGGGCGAACTCCCACAGGGCGGCCAGAAATTGCCGAGCCGCGGCCAGATGGCCGTGACGTGAGGCTACATCACTCCACCATCGTCGACCTGCGCCGAAAATGCTGACTTGCACCAAAGCGGATTATTTCACGGGAAGACTTCTGCACCAAGAACCAGCGGCTAGTGCCGGTCGTGGAACTTCACGGGTGGGCGATAGCCCGGAGGCAGGCCCTTGGTGACAAAGGGAAAATCATCGGGCTGCTGCACCAGGATGCGGCCTTCGGGCGTAAACCGGTAGGGCTTGCCATCGGGATCGACCGGAACACTGCGCCAGCCTTCGGCGGCTATCAACTCTGAGAAGCCGGAGGGCAATCTGCCAGTTCTCTGGCCGAAGCGCGTCACGGCTGCTTGCAGGTTGGTGACATCCTCATCCACTTTGAGGGCGCGAAGATGTTCGAGCGCATTCTGGCGAATCAGCGAGTCCTGACTGGTTTCATAAGTAGCGGTCCACAACATACGAGCTGTATCGAACTCTCCGGCGTGCTGCGCCATTTGTGCGGCCAGGATCTTCAGGAAGGGATGTGCCCCCGGAACCTCCGATCCGCGCGCAAACGCCTGCGCGGCCTTGGCGTAGTTCTTGACATCCATGTAGTAGACAAAGCCGAGGTTGTAGTAAAGCCGCCACTCCGTGGGATTGTTCTGAATGCCGTATTCCATCAACTGGATGGCACGATCAGGCTGTCCGGCTCCATCGGGCGGTGCGGGAGCAAGGAAACTGGCGCCGAATTGGTACGCCGGCAACAGATGTGGATCCAGCGCAGTAGTAATTTCCAGCAGTGGGGCCAGCAGATTGTAGCTGGTGGCGGAGTTGTGGTGGCGTCCGCCAAAATACTGCACGGCGCGTGTCCAGTAAATGTCGGCGAGTAGGCCGTTGTAGCCGAGGCTGGCGCGCTTCAATGCCTTCGGCGAGTTGATGTAGAGGACGTCGTCGAGCGTGGCTTGAGGGCGGATTTGATCGACGCGCCGCAGCACGAAGACGCTCGCGGCCATGCAGAATACCAGGGCACTGCTCGCCACGATCGTGGTGCGTTGCGGGGCCGTCATTTCAGGTTCCTGTGCTCGAAGATGAGCACAGCTCCGCTTAAGGCCATCGCCGCGTAGAACAATGCATAAAGAGTGTTGTGGAAGATGAGCTGCGCGGCAACTGGCTGTTCGTGGGCAATGGAGCTGATCACGTTAAAGGCGGAGAAATTCGGCACCAGGTAGGCCGCTCCGCTGGCGAGCCAGCGCGTAAGTCCATGAGCCATGCCGGCAAATCCGCGAAGGTCTTCGGCGAAGCTGCCAATCACGAACAACGAAAAAGCAAAAACCGCAGAGAGCAGGGGCGAGGAAAACGATGAGAACAGCAGAGCCAGCGCGCAGATAATCAGGAACTGCAGCACGATGAAATAGAGAGCCACCAAGATCAGCGCGTCGGGACGCGTGAACTTATGGGCCACATAGAACAGCGCTCCAAAGACTCCAATGGCCATGAAGAACGTGTTCACGACCAGCGTGCCAGCCAATCCAAAGAACTTGCCAATGATGAATTCCCAGCGGCGCACCGGGCGAGAGAGCACAGTGTAAAGCGTGCGCTTCTCGATCTCCTTGGAAACCAGACCGATCCCGATGAATATGGCGATGACGACGCCAAACAATGACACGGCCGTAAGTCCAAGATTGATTACGACGAGCTTCTCGATTTCGATCGAGATCTGGCCTACAAAAATGGCCGCTCCGGAAAGCAGGAGCGCAAACGCGATCAGGTTGTAGAGCACGCGGTCACGAACCGCTTCGCGAAAGGTATTCGAGGCAATGTAGGCGATGCGAGCGTTCACGCCGCACCTCCCGCACTGCTCTCGGCCTTCCTGAGCTTTTCAACGAAGTACTCTTCCAGCGAAGTGCGCACCGGCGTGATCGAGATCAGACGCAAGCGCTCGCGGCGCAGTACATCGATGGCTGCGTCCTGCTGCGCTTCCGAGATGACCGCACGAACGGTTTCTCCGGTAATATGGCACTCCGCTCCCAGGGTTTTTATCGAGGCCGGAACCTGCGTGCCCTGCCAAACCATGTCAACCTTCCCCTGCACCGTGGAGGTCAAATCTTCAACCGCACCTATGCCCTTCAGTTCTCCCTTGTAAATAATGGCCACCCGGTCACAGAGAGCTTCGGCGTCGGAAAGAATGTGCGTTGAGAAAAAGACTGTCTTGCCCTCCTGCTTGAGTTGTTCCATCAGGTCGCGGACTTCGCGGCGTCCCATGGGATCGAGGCCCGACATCGGTTCGTCGAAGAAAACTACTTTAGGATCGTGCAGAATGGCCTGCGCGATGCCCGCGCGCTGCAGCATTCCTTTCGAGAACTTGCGGAGTTGCACGCCTTTCACATCGGTGAGGCCGACGCGGTGCAATACTTCGTTAATGCGCTGTTTGCGCTGCTTGGCGGGAACTCCGGAAAGCTGCCCGTAATAGTCCAGGAGTTCGTGCGCCGTGAGGTAGTCGTAAAAGTAGGGTTGCTCGGGAAGAAAACCGATTTGCGCCTTGATATCAGGATCGGTCCAATCGCGCCCCAGAATACGCGCCGATCCCGAGGTGGGGAATACCAGGCCCATCAAGAGCTTCAGGGTCGTTGTCTTCCCTGCTCCATTAGGTCCGAGAAAGCCGAAGATCTCCCCCTCTTCTACCGCGAGGTGCAGCGGATGCAGGGCGCGCTTCGGCCGCTTGCGCCAGAACCCAACCATGTAAGTTTTTTCGAGACCAAGAATTTCAATGGCAGCCATGGTCACTCAGGCCAATGAGAAACGAGAAGCGAAAAGTTCCTTTCAACAAAATTATAAGCAAGGGACGCGCAATTCGGGATGGAGCCGGAATTACCTCGGTCACTCCCATAACCCGGGGCCCTTGACCGTATGGACCGAACCGCTCGGCGAGGGGATTGCCTCGCCGGCTCCCAGGGCAGGACTAGTTCAGGGCGTTGAGGCCAGAGCACGCGGCCCAGCTGGCAACCAGCGTGATGTTGCCGGGAGGCTGAATGCGCACGACTGCATCCTGAATCGAGCAATAGGCGCGAGTCCCCAAAGTGTTGGCGAGCGGCGTGCCGGTGGAAAAAAACTGATCGTTCATCGGGCTTCCGGCCGAGGCCGACCCCGTGGCGTTGAAATAATAGCCACTCTTGCCGTTGCTGCCGGCAATCGCCGTGGCCAGATTGTTATCGATCAGGCAACCTGCGGCTGGTGATGGAACGCACGGTGCCACACCACCAAGTGTAGCCAGATTCGCCGGAAAACCGATCGCGGGATAAGTACTGTAATACGCCACTTCCGCCGTGTTGATGCTCCGAATCGAAGACACTGCGGACGAGTCATTGGCAGCCATCCGCGCCCGCATCAAGTTCGGGATCGCGATAGCCGCGATTATGAGAATGATCGCCACCACGATTAACAGCTCGATAAGTGAGAAGCCGTTTTGTTTCCTCATGAACGCTTTCCTTTCCCGGGCGTCCCTTGTCGGGGGTGGCGTCAGATCAAGGGTTTTCGCCAGGGATACATAGAGAGTGATGCAAGTTACAGGCCAAAGTGTGAAGCGAACTCCTGAAGTAACCGGCGCGAAGTCTCCGAGGATCCTGATTGCTATCTAGCAGATAGGCAGGGTTCGAGCGGTAGCACCCGCTTGGACGCGAGAGGCCCAGGGGGCGCGCCCCGGATTGACAATATGTGTCACTCTCGCAGCCGATTCCCGTCGCGCAATTTGCAAAATAGAACGGAGTAGCGGCTTTCACCGCTACTCCGTTTGAAAGTACGTAACGCACCGCGAGCCTATTAGTTGTTCATGGGGTTAAGACCGAAGCACGCCACGCGGCTAGCGACCAGCGTGATCGTACCCGCGGCCTGGGTGCGGATCACGCCATCATCCCCCGCGCAATACGCCTTGGTACCGGTCGTGTTGGCCAACGGAGTCGCGGTGGTGTAGAAGTTGAAGCCGGTCGCAGCCGCGCCGCCGGGTGTGGCAGCAAAGCTGTAGCCAGACTTACCAGAGCCAGCCGGCGTACCGTTAGCGGCCAGGTTATTGTCGATCAGGCAGCCGTTCGCTGGCGCCGGAACGCAAGGAGCAGCTGCTCCGCCCAACGCAGCCAGAGCTGTGTAGCCAACCGTGGGATAAGAACCGCAGACGAGTCATTGGCTGCCATACGCGCGCGCATCAGGTTCGGAATTGCGATGGCTGCAATGATCAGAATAATTGCGACCACAATCAGCAGCTCAATTAGTGAAAACCCCCTCTGTTTCCGCATTGATGACCCTTTTCCCCTTGTTTAGGACCTATGATTCTTCGCGAAGCACTGAACAAGCTCCGCTTTGCTGTTGCTATGTAGTCTTTAGCACGTACACCGCCAAACTAAGGCACGTGACGAAACAAAGGTCACGCGTGAAAACCTTATTGTTTTCAATGTGCAGGATTGAATCAGAGAGGCTGCCGTGATCGAATGAGGGAAGCAGTAGCCGAAATCGATAACACTTTCCCAAGCGAATCACACTTTACGTCATCGCGATTTTGCATGGTGAAGCAGGAGTATCGAACTCACCGTAAAAACAAAAGAGCAGCAGAGTTTCCTCTGCTGCTCCCGGCTTGTACCCTCCCCCAGGTACTTCGCCAAAACTAGTTGTTCATGGGGTTCAAGCCCAGGCAAGCGTTGTAGCTCGCAACCAGGGTGATGGTACCAGCAGCCTGGGTGCGAACCACACCGTCATCCGCAGCGCAATACGCCTTGGTACCGGTCGTGTTGGCCAACGGAGTCGCCGTGGTGTAGAAGTTGAAGCCGGTCGCAGCCGCGCCGCCGGGTGTGGCAGCAAAGCTGTAGCCAGACTTACCAGAGCCAGCCGGCGTACCGTTAGCGGCCAGGTTATTGTCGATCAGGCAGCCGTTCGCTGGCGCCGGAACGCAAGGAGCAGCTGCTCCGCCCAACGCAGCCAGAGCTGTGTAGCCAACCGTGGGATAAGAAAAGCGGCCGCAGACGAGTCATTGGCTGCCATACGTGCGCGCATCAGGTTCGGAATCGCGATAGCTGCAATGATCAGGATGATTGCCACCACGATCAGCAGCTCAATTAGTGAAAAACCCTTCTGTTTCCGCATCTCGATGTTCCCCTCTTTTGGTGTTTCGGTTTTGAAATTTCTGGTCACGAATGACGCAGTCGTGATGATGTTCGCACCTACCGGGCCAAAGTCTCCAGTTACCTTGGTTCCGGATGGGCTACTGGAAGAGCTTTATTTTCAATCTTAGGACAAACTTCAGTTCCTATCATAAAGTGCTTCTTAAACCGATTTGTTGCCAAAATCCGGCGGGCAACTGACAATTCGTGTCATTCTGGTACAGACACTGTCCCAACTTAAGAACGAGCCGTTTTTCACTTTTTGCACCAGGGCGTGTCTGCAATTACCGGTCGGCGGGGCCGACGGCTTGCAGCCGCTCCAGGGCTTTCCGGGCCCCCTCCTGATAAGGATGCAACCGCAGTTCCGTTTTGTACTCCTCGATGGCGTCGGAGCGCCGGGAGACCTGCTCCAGCGCCGATCCCAAGGCGTTGTGATACCCGTCAGCGTTGGGTTGTAGCTCAACTGCTTTCTGCAAATACGAAATTGCTTCTTCCGGCCGGTGCTGCGCCAGCCGGGTCTGGGCCAGTCCGAACCATGCAGTCGCTAAAGTTGGATCCTGTTGTAGCGCCGTCCTAAACCAGCGTTCGGCTTGGGCCAAGTCTCCGGACTGCTGGTAGGCAAAACCGGCGAAGGACGCGGCACGCCAGCCGGGCTTCAATTCATAGGATCGCACAAAATGCGGAGCTGCGTCCGCGTACTTGCCGCGAGTACTCAGGGCAGCGCCGTAGTTCAGCTGTGCCCATTCGTTTTGCGGGGCTCGATTGACGGCGCGCGAAAACAAGACGATATCATTTGCCCAGTACTGCGACTGAATGGCGCTGGCAAATGCGAGGATCACAAGGATCACCACTGCCAGTGGGCGAATCAGCTTCAGATCCGGCCACTTCTTTCTTAGCCAGGCATATCCAAATCCCGCCAATAGCGCTGCGCCGAGCATGCTCATGTACAGGTAGCGGTCGTGGACGAAGTCATCTTCATTCATCCAGCGCAGGTTCAGGGTTGGAACCAGAGGCAGCATCAGCCATGCGAACGCAACCCACAATCGCGGATTGCGCCTGCCCGCGATGACAGCCAGTGAAACCAGGACGATCAGAATGAGTGACGTTAGGAGAAACTCAGTGCTACTCGGGCTTTCGATCAAGCGGAGATCGTAGTGCGGGCTCAAGCCCAATGGGACAATCACCCGGTACAGATCGAAAAGCAAAATCTTTGGAGCACTCGACAGATTGGCGCTCCACGGTACGAGTGTGGCTGTACTCGCCGCATTTCCCAGCACCCAGTAGCGGAGAGTCAGCCAGAGCACTCCTGCGAAACTGTAGGTTGAGATTGCCGCCACGAAAGGGCGGCTGGATCGTCCTGCTCGCGGTTCGCGATCAAAATCAGACGCGAGGTCAATCAGAATGATCCCAGGCAGCACTACGCTTACTTCCTTCGTGAGCAGCGCCAGAAGAAACACGATTCCTGACAGCGCCCACCAGCGGCCTGGACTCGGTTGTTCTACTCTGGCCCTTCGGTAGATCAGGAAACTGGCGAAGCAAAGACCGGCAGCGAGCGAGTCGTTCACTGACGAAACCCATGATGCGGATTCAACTTGCAGAGGATGGAGGCCAAAAATAGCAGCGGCAAAGAAGGCGGCTTCCGTGTCTTCGAGTAATTTGCGGGCGACAAAGAATGCCAGGGCTGTGGCGGTAACGTGAGCCAAAACGGTTGTGACGTGGAACCAATGGGGATTTAGACCGAACAGAGTCTTGTTGACCACGAACCAAAGCATCAGCAAAGGTCGATAAAATCGCCCTTGGGGACCAAACTCTGACGCCCAGAGATGATGCGTGAAAAAGTATCCCAGGCGGCTCCACTGCAAATTCGGATTATGGGGAATCTGGGGCGGATCGTCATAGACCCATCCGAAAGTGAATGTCGAGGCAAAAGTCAGCAGCGTCGCCAGCAGCACGCCAGCCAGGGAAAGGCGCTCGCTGCGTGTCAACGGGCTACTGCCTTCCTGGATGCTTTGTAGGGACACGTTCCTTCAATCGCCTCTCTTGATACTGAATTGCTGCCCTTTGCCGTCCGCCTAAATAGGATGTGGCCCGGTCGGTTGCTTGTGTATTAGTCCAGTTTGGCTCACGAATGCGGTGGCGATTCGCGCGAGATCCTTCGCTCCGCCTGAAGGACGGCGGCGCTCAGGATGACGCCTCAAGAATAGGTACTCGACCAAAACCCAAGCTGCACCCTACCGGTTCCCGGCCCGGTCGATGTCAGGCCAAGCATTCACAGCTTACAATGTTGCTGCTTCCCTTATGCCTAACCCTCTTGAGTCCCTCTCCATCGAGCAGGATGCCTCGCGAGCATGGACGCTTCCGGCTCAGCTCTACACCGACGCCGCGGTCTACGCCGCGGAGAAAGACAAGGTCTTCTCCCGTACCTGGCAAGTTGTGGGCCATCACAGCCAGGTGGAAAATCCGGGCGACTACTTCACTGCGGAATTGGCCGGAGAGCCTCTGCTCATTGTGCGGGGTACGGGCGGAGAGTTACGTGGGTTCTACAACGTTTGCCGCCACCGGGCCGGTCCGCCGGCGGAGGGATGCGGCTCTCGCAAGCTGTTTCGCTGCGGCTATCACGGATGGACCTACGGGCTGGACGGCGCGCTGATCAGCGCCACGGAGATTGAAGGCGTCGCAGGATTCCGGCCGGAAGACTTTTCTCTCGTGCCGGTTCACACCGCGGAGTGGTTCAACCTGGTTTTCGTGAACCTCGACCCTGCGGCTCGGCCGCTCGGGGAATTTCTTGGGGAACTGACGAACCAGGCCGAGAGATTTTCATTCCCCGGCATGAAGCTGTTTGAGCGCCGCACCTACGACATGAAGTGCAACTGGAAGACGTATGTGGACAACTATCTCGAAGGCTACCATTTGCCCAGTGTTCATCCCGGCCTCAATCGCGAGCTGGACTTTAGCGCTTACGTGGTTGAGCCCCATGCGCGACACGTGAGGCAGTGCAGCCCGATTCGTGGCGCGCAGCCGGGCGATGCCACGCCGCGTCGCTACCAGGAAGCGCGCGAGGATCTGACGACTGACTACTTCTGGGTCTTTCCGAACTGGATGCTGAATTGCTATCCCGACAATGTTTCGTTGAATATTGTCCTACCCGTTGAGGCCGAGCGGTCGCTGGCAATCTTCGAATGGTATCTACCGGAGAAAGATCACAGCAGCCCGGCGGCGAAAGCGTCGGTGGAGTTCAGCCATCAGATTCAGGTCGAAGATGTCGGCATCTGCGAAGTAGTGCAGAAAAATCTGCGATCGCACAGCTACTCCCGCGGCCGGTTCAGTGTGAAGCAGGAGAAGGGCGTGCATGCGTTTCACAGGATGTATGCCGAGGCCATGAATCCTAACAATCGGCAGTAGCGGCACGGACCCCTAAGCGCCGGCCTTGAGCAGCATGCAGGTCACATCGTCGTGCTGGGGCGTCGAGCCGACGAACAAGTCGAGTTCGGCCATCAGGCGCTGGAGCAGATCGGCGGGCTCCGTTGCGGCGCCAGCCTGGATCACATTCAGAAGGCGAGGTTCGCCGAACTCTTCGTCGCCGGCATTGACTGCCTCGACCACGCCATCGGTGAAGATCACAAGCCAGTCGCCGGGAGCGAGCGCGACGCTGGCGGACTCGTAAGTTGCTTCAAGCTGAATCCCGAGCGGCAATCCGCCGACGTCGAGGCGTTCGATCAGTCCATTGCTGCGACGCAAGATAGGATTGTTGTGGCCGGCATTGATGTAGGTAAAGACGCGGCGGGCAGGATCGTACTCCGCGAGGAATGCGGTGGTAAAACGCAGGCCGCCTTGACTGTTTGAGCAAGCGTACCTGTTCATGTTCGCAACCAGTTCGGGCAAGGCAACCTGTGCGGTGGAAAGCGTCTTGAGACTGGCCTGAAAAGTGGCCATGAGGATCGCGGCGGGAATGCTCTTCCCTGCTACGTCGGCCACCGCGAATACTATGCGATCTTCGTCTCTGGTCTTGCCCGGGCGCGGGAACACATCGTAGTAATCTCCCGCAACCGTGTTTGCCGGGCGGGTTGCGTAGGCGATTCTCATGCCGGGAATCTGCGGCGGCGCACCGGGCAGCAACCAGGTCTGGATTTCCCGGGCAATCTGCAGGTCGCGCTTCATGACGACCCGGTCTGCGATTTCCAGCATGAGAAGAACAAACAGCAGAAGCGCGGCCCAGAAATGGAAGTTGAACTCGACGGCATACACTTTGTCGTTATGAGTGACTCCGCCTTGGGGAATCACCATCAGGATCAGCGCCGCCAGGAGTAGAACGCGACGCGCGGGTGACAATTTGTCGAGTACAGCCCAGAAAAATTCTCGGACGACATGCAAGTGGCGTCCACCGTGAGTCAGGCCCTCCGGCGTTTTCGCTTGCACATCCTTGGAATAGAGGCGATAGCTCGCCTTGGTTTCCGATTCGAACTGCGACCATAGTTGGCTGATCTCAAGGCCTTCCGTGACGCGCCGCCAGAACTGTTGCAGGCGCATGCCGAACGGCACTCGTTGGGCGGGAGCTTGTCCGACTGGGGGTGAGGTGGAAGCCATGGCAGTCAGCAGCGATTATAGAGGAATCTTGGGCTCGCAATTTCGATTGCCGATTTTCGATTGTCGCAGTTTTCTAAAAAAGCTCGAGCTGTTCTTCAAACATTTGCGCGTGCCACTTCGTAGCGTAAGCTGCCCGACCACGACGGCCGAGTTTGTACTTCTCCCGTAAACGGGCGACGAGTTGTCCGATAGGTTTTCGGTAAGCTGGCGGGAGGAAAGCTCGATCCCGATAACGGCTTCGATAGTTGTTCACCAGATGAGGAAAGTGTTGCTCGAGAAATGGCAGAAAAACCGCTGCGGAGCACGGTTTCAGAAAGAGTGGATTCGCAAAGACGTAGTCCGCTCCCGCGCCGGCGGCTGCGTGCACCAGGGCTTCGAGGTCTTTGGGTGCGTCGGTGATCCCGGGCACGACCGGCGAACAGCTCAGACCAACGCGCAACCCAGCTTCAGCCAGAGCGCGCACTGCATCAAGACGCAGATCCGGGCGCGGTGCTCTCGGCTCAAGAATCCTTGCGAGTTCGGTGTCCAGAGTGGTGATGGTGACGTGAATGGAGAGTTCATTTATCTTTGCCACCTCGCGTAGAAGCTCGAGATCCCGGACGACAAGATTTGATTTCGTGACAATCCCGAGTTCGAATCCGCGATGGCGGGCGAATTCCTCCAGGATTCCGCGCGTGACTTCATAGCGCTTCTCGGCCGGCTGATAAGGATCGGTTGCCGTTCCCAGCGCGATTGACTCTCCCGGCTTGACCCGCCGCAACTCCTGCCGCAGTAATTCGGCGGCATGCTGCTTGACATAAATCTTCTGTTCGAACTCCATGCCATCCCGCATCTCCATGAATTCGTGGGTATAGCGGGCATAGCAGTAGCGACAGCCGAATTCACAACCGCGGTAGGGATTGATGGTCCAGGTGAAGGGCATCTGCCGGCCGCTCACGCAGCGGTTCAGAAGAGACTTGGCAGGAAGCGTAAAGTATTCGACGTTGTGCCCTTCGCGCAGCGGCGCGCCTTCCGAGGCGAGCCGGGCAATGCCGACGAGCGGGTTCTCGGCTTTGGCGGGATTCTCGAAGATCGGAAACAATGCGGCGGGCTGCATGGATGGATTCGTCTTTTATTCGCTATCATAGGGCGCAGCGAGAGCCGCCGTCAAGAGGCCTAGCTCTAAGTGTGGGGACAGCCGCCCTCGGCCGTCCGCCGACTCGAAGAGTCGGCTGCACAGTCACACACTCAAGACCGTTGGGCTGTCCCCACATCAGCATTGGGGCAATCGGTAAGTCGTTGATTCTTCGTCAGCCATGCCTGTTTTTTGTTATAGCTTATAGATATTATACCCATGAGAGGCGTTTCCAAACACTTTGTGCTCACGGATGACGTTTTTCCCTGTCCGGGCACCGCTGAGTCGATCCAGCGCCTTCTGGACGCAAATACGGGGCATTGCAGTCGAGGGTTGGATCTGAAATTTGACGGCCCAAAGCGGGCTTAACCAAGAATCCACGACTTAGCTCAAGCCCTTGCGAGCTCAGAACCGTGGCCGAGGGAAACTTTATGGGGTCGTCCCAGCCTTCTCGGCAGGCTTTTCGAACAGCTTCGGATCGATCGGAGGGTTGAATTGAACCTGCTTGAACTCTGACGTGCTCGTTTCTTGCCCGTTCTGCTTGTTCTTGTGCAGGAAGGGCAGAGTGAGCCCATCGACGGCTCGCCAATCCGAGAGATCGGTTTCGCCGTGAAAAGGCCCGGACTGTCCCAGTCCCTTGTAGTCCTCGCGAAGGATACGTCCGCTCTGCGGGTCGACGTACCAGCGTACCCATGGCACGGCGCCTCCGATATCGAGCGTCGTGGTCTGAACATCGCCAACTTTTTCATTGCCTCCCGCGCTGAAAGTAAATGCGGGGTCGTTTACATGCTGTGCGATGTAGATGAGATCGTGATGAAGTTCGTCCAACATCTCGTTCTTCTGCGCGGGAGGCAGACTCCGCAAACCCATGCCAGGCATGGACATGTAGGCTGCATCCGGCGACAGCACGATCGTCAGATCGCCGTTCGGCGTCTGCACTTTGACATGCATACGATCAGGAAATGCAATAGTTACATCGAGTGGGGTTGGCGGACCTTGGGCCTCACTTTCCGTAACGTTCGCATGCAGCGACTTCACCGACTGCAACTTCGGGAGACCGCCCATGGCCGCAGCAACTTTCTCGGCTAAAGCTTTGCCTTCGGGATTTGAGGCGGTGGGCTTTGCTTCCTGACCTTGCTCTCCGGGGGGCGGCGGAATCGTGATGTCGATTTCCTTTACCGGGCCGAGCGAGGAGAGAGGTTTATCGAATTCTTTCGTATTTCCGACGACCAGCGTGGCGAGTTGGTCACGATGCAGATACTTCATCCCCACGCGATTTGCATCAGCTGCCGCAACTTTCTTGATTTCCGCCTCGTACTTGTCGAGCCAGTCGGCGGGATAGCCGTAGAACTCGTAGGTAATTCGTTCGGCGAGAATCTTGTCCGGTGAGTCCAGCCGGAAGATGAATGCATTCAGGATGGCATCTTTCGCGTGCTTGATTTCTTCTTCCGTGATTGGGTTCTTGGCCAGGTTCTCAATATCTTCATCGACGGCCTGAACTGCCTCGACCGTGCTCTGGCTCTTCGTCCCCATCTCGATTTGTAGAATGCCGGGATGGCCAAAGTTCGCGCCGATGCCTCCGCCCACGTTGTAGGCCAGTCCGCGCTTCGTGCGGATGTCGTTGAACAGTCGCGAGGAGAATCCACCGCCGAAGGCTTCGTTGAACACGCTCACTGCGTAGTAGTCGGGATTGTCGCGCCGGATGCCCAGTCCCACCATGTGAATCGTGCTCTGATTCACGTCTTCCTTGGAGATGACGTAGTAGCCCGGCGGTGCCGGATGATACTGGACTTCATCTTTATCCTGCGGAAGCGTCGGGCCCTTGGGCCAGGAATCGAACGCTGCCCGCAGCTTCGCCTCCATCGCAGTTGCGTCGAAGTCGCCGCTCACGCCGAGAATGATGTTGTTTGGATGAACGTAGGTGCCGTGCCAGTCAATCAGATCCTGGCGAGTGACGGCGGCGGCCGTGGCGTATTCAGGAACGCGGGCATACGGGTTATCAGCTCCATACGCCAGCTTGATCGCCTCGCGCTGCGCGATTTCGCCGACCTGATCATTGCGGCGGGAAATCGCGTCGTACATGCCTTTCTGTGCGATTTCTATCTTGTCGGGACGGAATTCCGGGTTCTGCAGCAGGTCGACGAAGACCTTGAAGACATCGTCGAAATCGCCTTTCAAGCAGGACCAGTTGATGGAGGTCGAGTCGGGTCCTCCACCGGTCTCGACTTTCGCGGCGTGTACTTCCAGGAAGTCATCGAGTTGGTCGCCGGTCTGAGTCTTCGTGCCGCCGGTGCGCCAGACTTCGCTATAGAGATCCACCAGCCCGACCTTGCTCGCCGGTTCATGGTGGGAACCGCCGCGGATGCGGGTCGTCCCGTCGATCAGCGGCAGTTCATGATCTTCCTGGAGGAAGATCACCATGCCGTTCGGCAATTCGATGCGCTTGGGTTGCTGGGGTTTGAAAACCGGCAAGGGCGGAATTGGAATCTGCTGCCAGCTCACCGCCTGCGCCGGGGATTGGGGAAGACAGGTCAGCATGACTGCTGCGGCCAGAACAAGCGCGACCAGCATTGTCCGCTTCATTTTCATTGCGCACCTCCCTGCCCTGCGGGCGGCTCGGTTGCACTTTGTTTTCCGCCTCCTGGCGAGGTTTCGATTACGCCTACGGTGCGATTGGTGTCCACGAAAATCTCGTTCGATACACGGCGAATGTCGGCCTTGGTTACTTTGTCGATGCGGTCGACGGTGCGGAACAGCTCGCGCCAGTCACCGTAGCGAGTTTGGTAAGTGGCGAGTTGCGTGGCCAGACCGTGATTGTCGGCGAGGCCCCGTATCAGGTTCGCCTTCGCGCGAGTCTTGATCATCTTCAACTCGTCGTCGGTGATGTCTTCTTTCTTGAGGCGGTCGATCTCGGCATGAATGGCGTCGGCGACTTCCTGCGTGGTGTGACCCGGCAGCGGGAAGGCGTAGAAGGCGAACAGGTGCGGGTATTTGATACCGGGCAGTCCGCTGAATCCCGCGGAGAACGATGCGATCTTTTTGTCGCGGACGAGCGAGCGGTAAAGGCGTGAAGTGCGGCCTTCCGACATCAGGTCGGTGATCGCGTCGTAGACCGCGTCATCCTTCGCTTTGTAGTCGGGACGGTGATAGCCCTCAAGGTAGAGCGGTTGAGCTCTCTCCTTGAGCACGACTCGGCGCTCAGAGTTCTGCGGAGGCTCATCCGTGGCAGTTTCATCCGGCTGGAGATGCGTGGGCAGGCGTCCGAAATATTTCTCCAGAAGGGGCAGCGCCTTCGCAGGCTTCACGTCTCCGGCGACAGCGACCACCATATTCGAGGGCACATAGTAAGTGTCGAAGAATTTTTGCGCGTCGGTGGCGGAGAACGAATTCAGATCCGACATCCAGCCCACGGTGGGCCGATGATAGGGATGCGCCTCAAAAGCGGCTGCGTCGAACTGCTCCAGCAGGCGTCCGATCGGATTGCTGTCGGTACGCAGGCGCCGCTCCTCGATCACAACATTGCGTTCCTTATAAAACTCGCGCATCACGGGATGCAGAAAGCGCTCGGACTCGAGATACGCCCAGAGCTCGAGCCTGTTCTCGGGCAATGAGTAGTGATACGCGGTCTCATCGTAATTCGTGAACGCGTTCATATCTTCGCCGCCGTTCTGCTCAATCAGCTTGCCGAACTCATTCGGCTTGACGTACTTGTCGGCCTCGGCGATGGCGTCCTTCCACGCTTTTTCGAGTTGCTTCAACTTCCTTTCATCGCGGCCGACTTGCTTGTCCCGCTCCCTGATGTAGGCGGCATAGGCAGCTTCTACCTTGGCCAGCGCGGCGTTTTCTGCGACGTAATTTGTGGTACCGATCTTGTCGGTCCCCTTGAATGCCATGTGCTCGAACATGTGAGCAAGACCGGTCTTGCCCATGGGATCTTGCGTCGAGCCGGCGTCTACCAGTGTGAAGAAAGAGAAGACGGGCGCCTCCGGACGCTGGCAGATCAGGATAGTGAGGCCGTTGGGCAGTTTCTTGACCGTGATGCGCTTTTCGAAGGATGCGACATCCTGAGCTACGGCCAGTGCGGATAGCAGAAGGAGGAATGCCGCGGCTTTCAGTGCACGATGTGTCATTCGGGCCTCCAGCGGTTGGACGTACGTGTTTGGACGCATCAGCAGGGCAGAAGTTTGAAAGTACGTGGAGGCAAGGCAGCTTGTCAAACGCTGGTCAAACCATGCTTGTCAAACCAGGATTGCCCGGTTCTGCGGGCACGGAGACGGTCTTTTAAGTATGGTCCCGTATTTTGCTTCGCATGAGCTTTCAGGCACAATGCGGGCTGGAGCGTACGCGATGGATTCGGTGATTGAGGTCCAGGGCAAGCATCTGAAGCTGTCGAACCTCGAGAAGGTCCTTTACCCGGCTACTGGCTTCACCAAGCGCGATGTCATTGACTACTACGTGCGCATTGCGCCCGCGATCCTTCCCCACCTTTCCGGACGCGCGTTGACCATGAAGCGCTATCCGAACGGAGTGGATGGCGAATTCTTCTACGAAAAAAACGCTCCCAAGCACCGGCCCGAGTGGGTCAAGACCGTGCCGGTGTGGAGCCACGGCAATAATCGCACCATGCACTATGTCGAGGTCAGCGATCTGCCGACACTGATCTGGCTGGCGAATCTGGCGGCTTTGGAGTTGCATCCCTCGTTGGCGCTCGCCAGGGATGTTAGCTGTCCGACGATGATGGTCTTCGATCTCGATCCCGGGCCGCCGGCGAATATCGTGCAGTGTTGCCAGGTGGGCCTGTGGCTGCGCGAAATCTTCGAGCATTTTGGATTGCAGGGCTTTCCCAAGACCTCGGGTTCTAAGGGGTTGCAGATTTACGTCCCGTTGAACACACGCACAACCTATGAAGTGACGAAACCTTTCGCGCATGCGTTGGCGCAACTGCTGGAGCAGGATCATCCGGACCAGGTTGTGTCGGACATGAAGAAGAAGATTCGCACTGGCAAGGTCTTCGTGGACTGGAGTCAGAATGACGAACACAAAACAACCGTCGCGCTGTATTCGCTGCGAGCGCGCGAGCGCCCCACTGTTTCGACTCCTGTGAGCTGGGAAGAAGTCCAGCGGGCGCTTAAGAAGAAAGACTCAAGCCTTCTGGTGTTTGAAGCGCCCCAAGTAGTGGCGCGCTTTGAGAAGATGGGCGACCTGTTCGAGCCGGTGCTGGAGATGAAACAGAAGCTGCCGACGTTGAAAGAACTGACGGGGGCGGTTGCTGCGCCAGGGGAGGCTCCCGAGCCGGAACGAATCGAGATCGCAGCACGGGCAGAAGATCAGCCCGCGAGAGCTGCGCGAGAGAAACCGAAACGAAGTGTGGGACGAACAGCTGCATCAGGGCGAATCCGTCGCAAGGTATAATCCCGCGTCGGCGTTGTTGCGCCGGAACCTGCCATGCCTCAACTCTTCGCTGGAACCTCCGGATGGGCCTATCCGACGTGGAAGCCTGATTTTTATCCGGCAAAGCTGGCGCAGAAGAAATTCCTAGGCCACTATTCGACGCAACTCAACACGGTCGAGGTAAATTTCACCTTTCGCCAACTGGTGAAGGAGAGCACGATCCAGAACTGGCTGCAGGAGACGCCCTCCCACTTTCGCTTTGGAGTGAAGGCGCACCAGGTCATCACGCATATCAAGCGTCTGAAGGGTACCGAGGACTTCGTGCCGCGCTTTCTGGCGACGATTGCGCCGCTGGCGTCCGCAGGAAAGCTGGGACCGGTGCTGTTTCAACTTCCTCCCAACCTTAAGGCCGACGCTTCCCTGCTGAAGGATTTTCTTGCGATCGTACCCCGCGCCGTTCCGGCGGCTTTTGAATTCCGCCACTCGTCATGGTTTGAAGATACGACTTGGGATTTACTCAAGTCACATCATGCAGCGGTGTGCGTGGCCGAGACCGAAACTATGACCACGCCGGATGTGACAACGGCTGCGTTCGCTTATTACCGATTTCGTAAACCCAATTACACAGACGACGAACGCCGGGTGATGGTCGATCGCATCCGCGAGCACTTGGCTGCGGGACGCGATGTCTTCGCGTACTTCAAGCATGAAGAGACGCCGGAGGGAGCGCTGTATGCAGTCGAAATCCTGCGGGAAGCGGGTCGTACGTGAATAGCACTGCTCGCCATCGGAGACGATACGGCCTTCTTGTCCTCCTGCCGGCGTTCATCCTCACAAGCTCCCTGGCTGGCCAGAATTCACCGCCGCGAATCGTGCATGTTTTTGTGGCATTGGCCGACAACCTGCATCAAGGGATCGCGCCGGTTCCGGCGCGGCTCGGAAACGGCGATCATCCCGCCCACAATCTCTACTGGGGCGCAGCCGGCGGAGTGAAGACTTTCTTCGTGCGCAGTGGCGCATGGGCACTGCTGAGTTGCAGCCCAAAGCCCAAGCCAGAAGTTCTTGAGCGATGCATGTTCAAGCATCGCCAGACGAATACTTATATGGTCGCTGACGCGTACCGGGGAAGCGAGATTCGCGAAGCCCCCTTTGAGTTTTTCGACGCGGCTGCAGGCGTGAGTTCGGAGACCATTGCAGTTCTCGGATCAGCGGAGACGTTAAGGATTCGAGGTGGTTCTAACCTTGTGACCTACGTTGGTCACGATGGACTCATGGAGTTTCAATTGCCACTCATTCCGAAGAAGAAGAATGATAATCACCGTGACGCCGTCATCCTCGCTTGTGCCAGCAAACAATATTTCGCCGCGACGCTCCGGACCGGAGGAGCCTATCCTCTCCTCTGGACAACGAACCTGATGGCCCCCGAAGCCTACACCCTGAAGAGCGCACTCGATGGCTGGATTGCCGGCTGGCCAGATTCGCGATCGAGCGGCCTCTGCCCATGACAAGTATCAGAAGTGTGGTTACAAGGCGGCTCGCCGTTTGTTTGCTACCGGCTGGTGATGCTGCAAACAGGAGAGGTTGGCCGCTCAGCGATTCCTGCGGCACCCGCCTCGTCACTTCTCTCAAGGTCCGATAACGCGCATACTGATTCCCTGCTAATGGCCTCCGAAGCCAACTCCCGTGTCCTCTCCAGCTTTCTCGACTACCTCAGGATCGAGAAGGGGCTCGCGCCGCTGTCTGTCAGCGCTTACACGACCGACGTTCGCCAGTTTGCGGAGTTTCTGGAAAAACATAAACGCACGCTGCCCAATGCGCGGCGCACCGATGTACGCAAATTTTTGCAGCAGCTTTTTTCTTATCAGGTCGACGGGCGTAGCGTGGGGCGAAAGCTTTCGGCCCTGCGTCACCTTTACCGCTATCTGCTGCTCGACAAGAAGATCAATCACGATCCCACGCTGAACATCGACTCGCCCAAGCAGTGGAAGGTCTTGCCGAAGTCCCTGGCTCGAGACGAAATGGACGCAACGCTGGCAGCGCCTCTCAAGCGCCTGACAGCTCCCGCACGTCAGACGAAGACATCCTTAGAGCTTGCCGTGCGGGATCGCGCCATGCTGGAGGTCTTCTACGCCGGAGCGCTGCGGGTTTCGGAAATCATCAATACCAAGCTGGAAGATCTGAAACTCGAAGCCGGATACATGCTGGTGCGGGGCAAGGGGGACAAAGAACGCGTGGTGCCGCTGGGAAGATCCGCGCAGGATGCGCTGCGAGAATATCTGGTGCAGGCGCGACCGACTCTGGCAGCGGCAAAACAGACTGTGTCACCCAGAAGCACTGCGACTGCGGCAAGAAGTTCTCCCCTGCTGTTCATCGCCCGGGGAGCACGCAAGCTGACACGGCAGCGCGTGTGGCAGATGGTGCGGGCGGCGTCCGCTGTGTCGGGACGGAAGGCATCGCCACACATGCTGCGCCATTCCTGTGCCACCCACATGGTGGAGAACGGCGCTGATTTGCGCACGGTACAAATCATCCTCGGTCACGCCGATATCTCGACAACCCAGGTTTATACGCATCTGGCGCTGGATCGGCTGCGGACCGTTTATCGGAAGCACCATCCGAGAGCGAAGACGAGATGAGTAAAACAGTCGTTGGCAAAGCGGTTTCCGACTTCCTCCGCCATCTGCGCGAGCGCAATGCATCGCCGCATACGGTCAAGGCCTACAGCGGGGACCTGGCCACCTTCGCTGCATATGCCGGTTCGCGCGGTTGGAAAGAGATCGATCACATCGCCGTTCGCGGATTCCTGTCTCAGCTTTACGAGAAAGGATTGAGCAAGACTTCTGTCGCACGCTCTCTCGCCGCCGTGCGATCCCTCTACCGGTGGCTGGCGCAGGAGGGCGTGGTGGAGCAGAATCCGGCAAAGCTGGTGGCTTCACCCAAGCGTCCGCAGAAGCTTCCGCGTGTGCCGACTATCGAAGAGATGAATTCTGTGCTCGACGCTAAGATGCCGGAGGTTGCCGCATTTCCCAAACGCGATCTTCTCATGCTGGAGTTGCTTTATGGATGCGGCATTCGCAATTCCGAACTCACGGGCATCAATCTTGACGACATTCGTTTAAGCGCGGAGGCGATTCTCATTCGCGGCAAAGGGAAGAAAGAGCGGTATGTCCCCTTCGGCGACTCGGTGAGGAGCGTGCTTTCCTTTTATCTTCCCGAGCGGCAAAAACTTCTTGGAGAAACTCGCAAGAGCACGAACGCTCTGCTCATCAACCGGCGCGGCGGACGACTCACCACGCGCAGCGTTGGACGCATCATCAAGAAAATTGCCGTCGCCAACGGGCTGTCGCCGGACGTCCATCCCCATACGCTACGCCATGCGTTTGGCACGCACATGCTGGAAGAAGGGGCAGATCTGCGTGCTATCCAGGAATTGCTGGGGCATGAGCGTCTCTCTACCACTCAACGGTACACGCAACTTTCGATGAAGCACGTCCTGCAGGTTTATGATGAGACGCATCCGCGAGCGAAGTGAGCGCGTCAACATGAGATTGGTCTCCGAATGTGTCGGAAGACGCGAAGCTTCCTCAGCGGCTAAAGCCGCGTTGATATTTTGGAGCTTTGCGGTGCGGCTCAAAGCCGCGCCCTTTTAAAGCGAAGTCGTAAGTCCAATCTTTCCGCAGCGATGCAAGAGTCACCCTTCCCAATCAGTCTCGGAGATGAGGTAGGTCAATTCCCCGCCGGAACGCCTCCGTACTTCTGCAGCCACTTCAATTCTTCGCGCACTTTGATTTTGCCGTGCCAGGGATTCTTGCCTAACCCGTGGCCCTCGCCTGGAAACACCAGCAGCTTGTTGGGAATCCCGAGCGAATACAGGGCGTGCTCGAGCAGATAATCCTCGAGCACGGCCACGCGAATGTCGTCGGCGCCTGCGACCATGTGCGTAGGCGTGCGGACTTTGTCGATCTGGAAGATCGCGGCTTGGTCGTGATAGCGCTGGGGGGCTTCCCAGGGCCGTCCGCCCAAGAAGTAGGCGTCGTCGAAGGTCGTATCATCGTTGCCCCAGTTTCCGACGTGCTCGACCGCGCCGGCGCCCGTCACGGCGACTTTGAAGCGCGTGGTCTGGGTGATCAGCCAGTTGGTCATGTATCCGCCGTAGCTGTAGCCGCCGACGGCGAGATGATCGGGATCGGCGATGCCGTCTTTCACAAGAGCGTCGACCCCTTCGAGAATGTCTTTGCCAGGGCGCGAGACGATCACGGGGACAATCTGAAGCAGGAACTTGTCGCCGTATCCGGTCGAGCCGCGGTAGTTGGGCTCGAAGACTAGCCATCCGTTGGTGGCGGCGAGCGCGGCCCACTGGTACCAGTCGGCCTCGAAGTGATTGCCGTCGGCGTCGGCGGGGCCGCCGTGAATCAGCGTGAACATCGGGAGGTGCTTCGCTTCAAATTTGCCTGGAGGATAGATCAGCATGCCTTCGACGGTGGAGCCGTCGTCCGCCTTCCACTGATAGGGTTTGCCTTGCGGCAGTTCGCGCTCAGTGAAGAGCTTGTTGAAGGAAGTGATCGGACGGGCCTGGTCGAGCTTCGTGCTGTTTTCTGCCAGATAAACTTCCGCGGGCTTCGTCACCGATGTGTAAACGAACGCGACACGCGGCGAATGGGACGAAGAGGAAACTCCTTCATAAGTTCCCTGCCAGTTGCTCACTTGATGCAGGGATCCTGATGGCTTGCTGACCGAGTACATCTGAACTTCCGTACCGAGCCGTGCGGAAGTAACCACAGTGTCACCGGCAAGGGCATAGTGCTCGATGGGACCGATGAAGTCTTTGCTCCACTGCTCGACGGCGCCGCTTTCGGCGTCGACCGAATAGAGATGTGGCTGCAGGTCGCGGTAGGGACCGGTTACGTCTCCCACCTGAACGCTGAAAAGCACGTGGTGGCTGTCGTTGGCCCAGCGCAGTTTCCCTTCGTCTGCCTGGTTGTGGGTCAGGCGTCTGGGATTCGCGGGCGAGGGCGCCCGTGCCACATTCGCCAGGTCTACAGCATAGATTTCGTAGTCGTCGTACTTTTCCTGACGCTGATTGATGGCGCTGCTCACGAAAGCTAGCTTGGTTCCGTCGGGCGAGGTGATCAGTCCTTCGACGCGCAACGGCGACGTTGCGACGACACGCGTACCCGGCGTCAGATCGGATTCCTTGTCCGCTTCTGACTTCTCTTTCGACGGGGCGGCGTGGCGCGCGAGGGCGGTCGCGAGATCCAGCGCGAAGATGGTGTCGCCGCGTTCAGCGGTGCGGTACTGGACTGCATCTTTCCACTCTTTCTTGTAGTCGTCCTTTTGCGCCTTGGTCCAAGGATTCCGCGTGGCGAAATAGAGCGTTTGCGAATCGGCGGACCAGGAGAAGGAATGAACCTCTTCCTCTCCCTGGGTTACTGCGAAGGCCTCTCCTCCGCTGGGGGAAATCAGGTAGATCTGGCTGACGCCTTCGTCTTTCTTATCGCCGTCAGAATCGTCGCTCTTCTGCGAGGTTGTCTTGCGCTCGGACAGAAATGCGATCCAGCGTCCGTCCGGCGACCACTTGGGATCGGAATCGTGGCCGGACTGAGTTAACTGGATGAGAGAGCTGCCCTTGTCATCGTCCCGGTAAAGCCAGAGATCGGTGCGGAAGATTTGCTGGTCCCAGTCGGCTCGCTCGGTGCCGATGACGACGGAGTTTCCATCGGGCGAGAGCTCAACGGCTGAAAAACTCACGGAGCTGAAGAATTCGTCCAGGGTCAGTTTGGGTTTCGTTTGGGACTCGACGAAGAGCGCACAACTGACGACCAGAACCATCACAACCGCAGTTTTTGGGGTGGGCATAAGAGTTCTCGTGGGAACAAGGTTTATACAACGCTAGATTCCGCGGAAGCAACTGTTGCGGGGACGCCGGGTGATAGCTCACTGCGCGGGCTCAGCATTCTTGAGAGCTTCCTCCAGCGCCTGGCCGGAGTGAGGAATGGTTTGCACAACGCGCCAACCGTCATCGTAATAGCGAAATGCGGCAGTAGAAGTGTAATGCGGGTCGCTGGAATATAGGGCGGAGCCGAATTCGTTCATCGGGACCCACCTCCAGGTGAAGGCGACATCGGCAAGATTGCCTTGTTTGCTGATGCCCGTGATTGCCAGCAGCTCCCTTCTCGCTACAGGAATGCTGAATGCAGGCTTGTTCCTCTCTTCTGGTAAGACGAGCGGGCGAACGGTGTCGACGCCGGAAGGCGTAAGCATCACGTCCCAGCATGGGGGTGGGGCGAGTTGCGGGGAGCAAGGGACGTTCGTGGCGGAAATCCAGCCGCGATGTTGCATGACGAGATATTCGGGGGAAATATATTCCCTATTGGAGAGCACACCGATGCGCAGCCAAAATTGCTGAGGAGCCTTAAATGTGTTCGAGCCGGCGATGAGGTCGGCGGCCAGACGGCGCGTAAGAAAGTCGCGCGGAGAGCAGGACGAGAATAGGATTGCGCTGAGAAGGCAAGAAATAATGAAGATGAGGTACTTACGCATGATGAAGTCACAGACCGCTACCGAGCCTTGCACGGCCAGACCCAGCGAGGCGGGACCGTAATTGCCTTCCGCAATCACGTAGCCCCGGACGCATTCGTCTGGGTCGCCGGCCTCGCGTGGGGGACGAATGCGTCAGCGGCTACCTGGATAATCTCGCTGTCTCCACGTTCAATTCAACGACCAGTGATTGTAACGAAACGCGATCTTCTGTGCGGCAGGAAAGGAATTGAGGCGATCTGTCCGTCGAAATGGGAGGCCCAGCGTCCGGGGATTTGCTTCGCACAACGGGGACAGCGGCCTTCCGGCGTCAGGCGATAGTCTTCGATGTGATACCCGTAGCGCTTGACCAAAGTCTCGCTGCACTGCGGGCAGCGTGTGTCTTCCCACTGACTGACTATGCCGGGCAGATTGCCTGCGTAGATGTATCGAAGTCCAGCTTGCCGGCCGATTTCAACTGCCTGCAGAAGATCTTCGGCACGGGTGTCGCGGGGATCGGTCATCTTGTAATCGCCGTGAAAGGCAGTCACGTGCCAAGGAATATCTGGCGAGATGCCGGCCAGAAATTCTGTAAGCCGCCGCAACTCGTCCGGCGAATCGTTGAAGCCGGGGATGAGCAGGGTGACGATCTCAAGCCACAAGCCCATTTGATGGATCCGGCGGATGCTGTCGAGAATGGGACCGATGCGTCCGCCAAGTTCGTGATAGTGGCGATCGTCGAAGCTCTTGAGATCGACTTTGTAAAGATCGAGCCAGGGACGAATGTATTCCAGCACTTGCGGCGTCCCATTCCCGTTGGAAACGAATCCCGTGATGAGTCCGGCGGCCTTGGCTTGCTTGAGAATGGCCACGGCCCATTCGCTGGTGATCAACGGCTCATTGTAGGTACTTACCAGGACTTTCGCGCCTTGATCGATCGCATCCTGAACCAGTTGCTGCGGCGATGTCTGCAGAGGCGGAGAAACTGCGTTAGGATCGCGCAACGCCTGCGAGGTCACCCAGTTCTGGCAGTACGAACAATGAAGATCGCATCCGAGCATGCCGAAACTGTAGGCGAGCGCGCCGGGATAGGCGTGAAAGAATGGCTTCTTCTCAATGGGGTCGCATTGGGTGCCGCCAACGTATCCCCAAGGCACGTAGAGCGTTCCACCACGGTTATAGCGGACCTTGCAGACACCTGCCTGTCCCTCCGGGATCGGGCAGCAGTGTCCGCAGGAGTAACAGCGGAGCCGATTGTTCTCCAGTTTGGCGTAAAGGCGAGAGTCGGCCTCTCGGACCTGCTGATCAAGGATGGTGCGGAGCGTAGCCACGACTATTCCTATTTTAGCGCTGCAAGAACGCTAACGGGATCAGCCTGCTTTTCCGGTAGCAGTGCAGTTTGGACCTTTGGCACTTTTTCGAGGCGTCATCCCGAAACCCGGCGCAGTTCAGCCGAGTGAGGGCCCTCGCGTGGGGGCTTCCCAGGACGGCGCCGCTGGTCTGCGCGCAAGATCCCTTCGGCTCCGCTCCCGGCAGGCTCTTCGCTCCCGGCTGAACAACGGCTGCGCTCAGGATAACCCCCAGAAAAGATGAAAACAGTTGAACCTCACGCTGCACATCTTACAGTCCTCTGCGCAGAAGAACGGTTCGGATACGGGGGACCCCCTACTGGAAAATACCAACAATCCTGTATAGAAGCAGCACGACGGTGGGCGGACTATAACTGTACCACTCGTCCTCTGGCCTGCAGCCTCCGTGAATATTGAAGATCACATCAGGGATTTGTGTGCCCGGCTGATAAGCGCCGCCGAAGACGAGGACGTGGTCGCGCTTTCCGAGCAATTGAGAGACGCCCTGCGCGAACATACCCAGGAAGTCAGAGGGAAGCTGATTCGCGCCTCGACGATTCCCAAGCACACCACATTTCCACCCGAAAAGGCCAGCTGAAGGAATCCGCGTTGTGCTTACCTTCTTTGGGCGGTTGTTTTTCCCGGTCAGTGCGTTGGACTCGGCACCGGATGCTGGTGAAACCATGCTTCGGCCTGCTGCTGAACTCTCACGATTTGCGAGTGTGGAAGTTGGCCGGCCAACCTTCCCAGCCGCAGCTTGCTGACTTCGTCTCCGCCTGCGAATGCAAGGTAGGACCAGAAATAGGCTTTCGAAAGGTCTACCGGCACCCCCCGGCCATAGTTGTAGTAGTCACCGAGAGCGCCTTGCGCCAACACATGACCCTGATCAGCAGCGCGAGAAAACCACCTCGCAGCCTCGGTATAGTCCTTCTTCACACCATCACCCAGGTTGTAGCGCCTACCCAAAGAGTATTGGGCAGAGGCGTCACCCTGCCGTGCCCGTTCCATGATCTGACTAAGGATCTCGGCGTCGCTATGAACGGGTGGGGTAGCAGACTTCACGACTGGTCGCCATGCTGCCAGGACCGTGTGCTCTCTGTTCGCGCGATTGGTGTGAAGTTTTTCCTCGTTCCAGGAACGAAGCAGGAAGCCCATTGCCAGCGAAATCGCGGCGGCGGCACAAATCAGAATAATGAGCTGTGATCGCGGCAGCCGAATACCCCCGGCGGCTTTCTCTTCAAGATCTTTCTTGTCGCCTTGGGCAGGTTCTGAGGCAAACAACACGCTTGCGGATGACGAAGACATGGGAGCTCGGCTGGTCGAAGAGGCGGTAGGCGAGTCCTGGGCTCGGGCTGTGCGATTCACCGCTGCAACAACTGTGTCCGCGAGGCGCTGTAGTGCCGTGCTGTCGTTGTCGTTGAATGCGCTTGGGGCCGAACCAAATACCTCGATGATTCCGATGACCTTTTCCCCGGTGCTCACCGGCGCAGCCAGCATCGAGCGAATGCCCAATGCGCGGCAACTCTCGCGATCCACGCGCACGTCAGTCTCAGAGTCGTCACAACGGAGCAGCTTTGCACTCCGAACACACTCACCGGAAAAACCCGAGCCCACCTGCAGCTTTGCTCCGACCGGGGGAGCATCCACACCTGAGCTGGCGCGGCAGACCATGACGTTCGGATCATCCGAGGCAAGCGCGATTGCGGCGCCAGAGGCTCGCAACAAGGCTTGCGCTCGCACTGCAATCAACCGAAGAGCCGCGACTAGATCAGAGCCGAGAGCCTCGATCTCTCGCTGGACTGCCCCCAAAGCGGCAAGCGTGTCTGTGTAGTTGGGGCGAAGAGGAGTTTGCGGCTCCGAGATTGCCGGCAACACGGCAGCATCCGATTGGGCGTTAGCAACGCCAGCCATCGCGTTCAGGAAGAGCCACTCCCGCAGCGACACCAAAGAAGTGGACGGCAGATCGGAAAATCGAAAACCGGAGCGGCCAGAAGTACTGGACCAGATCACTTGAGCCGTGGTGTAGATCGGGCTGCTGGATTCGGCGAGGTCAAGGCACAATTCAAACTTGCCGTTCAGTTCAAGCGCCGAATTGCATTGAACCGCAACGCCGTCCTCGCTGATGTCAACAATTTCGTTCAGATCGAGCGTGACGGCTTTTGAGTCGCCCATGAAGCTGGCATACGCCGGTGTCAGGACTTTGTGCCGGATACGGCGGCGGCGATTCGGACGCGAAGATTGCAACTCGGTCATAGCGGGCGCTGGGTCAGTGCGCGAACTCTGTCGTACATCTTAACGCGAGACTGTGGAAAAGTCCGCAGGAAGTGGATCGTGCACGAAAATACGGGCAATCTGCGGCAAAGACAGAGTTTTACGGGAACGGCCCGTCCGCCAGGTCGCGGCCCTCCAAGCTGTCCAACGGACACTGCTGCATCGGGCAAACACCCTACACCTCAAGGCCAGCAACCCGCCGACCAGAATCCAACTCATATTTGAGACAGTGAGTCGGTGGCTTTGAGATGGTGAATCGGCGGCAGCAAGCGAAATGACAACCGTGGAAGTACAAACTCTACCAAAACAGGCCGCACTCAGGCGGAATCATCGCATGCTTGCGCTTTGTTTCATGTTTGGGGTATTGGCCATTCCCGCTCATGTTTTTGCCGTATTAGGCGGCGACACCAACTCCGTGCAAGCCGATCAGGTCCACATGCAGGGTTCGCTAAGGAGCACACGCGCGCAGGCCTATACCGTTCACGAGATCCAAGCGGCAACGGGTACCACAGTGCGCGAATACATCTCTCCATCCGGGACCGTCTTCGCAGTCGCATGGAAGGGCCCGTGGCCACCGGACATGCGCCAGCTTCTGGGCGAGTACTTTGACCAGTACACGCAGGCGGCGGAAGTTCAGAGCAACGCCCGCACCGGTCGAAGGCCACTGTACATCGAACTGCCGGGACTGGTCGTACACGTCGGTGGACACCCTCGATCTTTCGCAGGTACAGCCTATCTTCCAGACAGGCTGCCACACGGAGTTAGCGCCGAGGAACTTCGATGACTTCTCTGCGCAGACTACTGGCCCTGGCCATGTGCGGCTTCTGTCTGTGGGCAGGGGGGTGCGGAGGCGCCAGCAGCGGCAAATCAGGCGGCATTGCGACTTCCGGCAAGAACGTCGTGCCCATTTCCGTCAACGGTGGGCCAGAGGGCAACTACGCCAATGGAGTCTTCGCCAGCGTCACACTTTGTGTTCCGGGGAGCTCCAATTGCCAGACGATCACCAATGTCCTGGTTGATACGGGATCTTCCGGGCTCAGGATTGTATCTTCCGCGTTGACGATTTCGCTCCCGCAGCAGAATGGAGCAACTGGCCACCCAGTGGTTGAGTGTCTGCCATTTCTGAGCGCCGTCACCTGGGGTCCAGTTCAAACCGCGGACATTCAGATGGGAGGCGAGAAGGCTTCGTCGGTTTCGATTCAAGTGCTGAGTGATACGGCTTTCCCCATTGCGAGCGGCTGCAAGAACATGGGTTTGCCATCGCAGGATACGGTGCAGGCCTTGGGAGCGAACGGAATTCTGGGCATCGGACTATTCGCGCAGGACTGCGGACCGGCGTGTACTCAAACCGGTTCGTCCAACCCGGGCCTTTACTATGAGTGCCCTTCCTCGGGCTGTCAGGTCACAGCAGAAAGTTTGAGCCTGCAAGTACCGAATCCGGTGGCAATGTTTGCCGCCGACAACAATGGAGTCATCATCGAACTTCCGGCTGTAAGTGGGCCTCAGCCGAGCGCCAGCGGCTCGCTTGTCTTTGGCATCGGAACGCACTCGAACAATGGGTTGGGCGGAGCGACGGTCTATACCGTAGACGCTTCCGGAGACCTCACCACGACCTATAAAGGCAAATCCTACCCAAACAGTTTCGTGGACAGCGGCTCCAACGGCTATTTCTTTCTCACCAGCAGCGCGACGGGCATTCCCTCTTGCAGCCGCGCGAGTGGTTTTTACTGTCCCTCCAGCACACAAAGTCTCTCAGCGACCAATCAGGGATCCAATGGCGCAAGCGGAACCGTCAGCTTCAGCCTGGCGAATGCCGAAAGTTTGTTCGCCAACCAGGCTGATTTTGTGTTTAACAATCTCGGAGGCCCCGGCCATGACAGCTTCGACTGGGGATTGCCGTTCTTCTTCGGGCGCAATGTCTTTACCGCAATCGAAGGAAGGAGCACACCCGCAGGCACAGGGCCGTACTGGGCGTACTAACTCTTAACGCCGAAGATTTCTCAGATGTTCACCCTGCGCGCCGTGAAAGGTGCGCGTGGTGCAGGCTGGAGATGCGCGAAATCGCTGCCACCATCATGCTCGAGAGAAGCTGCATGGTCGCCACATCGCGCTCGTCGAACGCGCAGGGCGAGGAGGACAAGACCTCAAACACTCCCAGCGTGCGACGGTAGTGACGCAGCGGCGAGACTAAAATCGAGCGCACGCCCAAACGACGACAACTCGCCAGATCCACGCGCGGATTGCGCTCGGCGTCGTGGCATAACATTACTTCGCCGGTGCGGACGGCCTCTGCCGAGATGCCCGCATTTGTTTGCAGGCGAACGCCGAGATCTGGGGCGGTACGGCCAGCGCGAGCGCGGCACACGATTTCATCGCCTGCGCGTAAGGCAATGGCGGCTCCGGTGGCGCCGGTCAAATGTTGCGCGCGTTCGGTGATGGCACTGATGGCTGGCTCGAGATCGAGTTCTGCGGGACGAATCTCCATATCCTCGTTCGCAGGGACAGCGTGAAACCCGGAGGCTGGATGAGCTGCGTTGGCTACTCGCAGCTGGCTGCGGAGAGCAACCGAAGGAATGCGACCATGATGGTCCGCGGCGCTTACGATTTCAGGATCCGGCACCGTGCGCAGCAGATCGCGGACCAGCGTGTCCAACTCGGAATCTGTGATGAGGTGAGCCGTCTGGGTGCGGAGAAGCGATCCTCCCAGAACCCGAGACAGGCTCACCAGCGCATGACTGCCGCAAGCCAAACAATCGGGCGTGCTGTTCTTGCTGATAAGCTCGCACTGTACACAGAAAGTTGCCGATTGCAACGGGACGAAATTAACGTCCCTAAAAGACGTGCCATACACAGTTTTGCCAAACATGATTGCGGGATCCTCGCTGCCATGGAGTGAGGTTACAAGGTAATTAGCCGCAGCGTGGCGAGTAAGTGACCGCAGTGGTTCGGGTGTGGAAAAGGGGATTTGCTGCGTGATGTGTTTCTCTGGAGGGCCTGCTGGGCATCGCCTCTCAGCGTTTCGACCCGCCCCCCCGTGGGGGTTAATGAGATGGTCCGCCGCCGAGTAGGATTTGGCTCGGCAGTTTACATCAGGAGGATCATCACATGAACATCGCATCTATCGGCATCGATCTAGGCAAGACTACCTTTCACCTGGTTGCATTGGGAGAGCGCAACAAGATT
>QIAM01000069.1 GCA_003225555.1 Acidobacteriota bacterium
CGCCAGTGGAGTAGCCGGTGTCTTCACCGGATCGAAATTCAGCAAGCAGGTGTACATCGATTCGCTGAAGACGATGTATGACTTGCTCAACCGGGCGCGTAAGGATGGGCTGATGGCCCTCGAAGGCGACGTGGAGGAGCCTGAAAAAAGCGCCATCCTATCGAAGAACGCCACGTTTATGAAGAACCATCATGTGTGCGACTTTGTGTGCGACACACTGCGCATGCGGTGACCGGAATCGACGCTTTTGATCTGGATCAGGTGCTTGACCTCGACATGGAAGTGCATCACCACGATTCGGAGCAGCCGACCACGGCCTTGATCACCATGGCAGATTCCTTGCCCGGACTTGGAATTGTTGCTGCCGTGGCCATGATGGCGCTGTTTATCGTCCTCTGGCTGCTCAACAGCAGCAAACAGATTCAGGTGGCGGTGGGAGGATATTTCAAAGATCCTACGGGAACGTCAAAAGAAGTTGGTTCCAACATGGCAGGCACCGGCGAGAATTCCACGCTTACCCGCGACAACATGCCCAAACTGAAGGAACAGCTGCAGATCGCGATCCGCGAGATGAATGATTTTGACAAATTGAAGAGTCACATCGAAATGACAGTAACCGCCGAAGGCCTGCGAATCGAATTGACCGAGTCTGCGGCAGGCACATTCTTCAAGACGGGGAGCGATTCGCTCAACGGAGACGGACGTGAGCTTCTGATCATGCTGGCGAAAGAGTTGGGCCAGCTGCCCAACAAAATCTCGATCGAAGGGCACACCGACGCTACCCCCTATGCGACCATGGCGAACTATGGCAACTGGGAACTGTCCGCGGACCGCGCCAATGCGGCCCGCCGTCTGATGCAAAACAATGGCATTCGGGAAGATCAAGTGACCCAGGTGCGCGGATTCGCCTGATCAACGACTGCGCAAACCCGAGAGCCCGCTCGATCCATCCAACCGCCGGATTTCGCTCATTGTGCAGTACGTCCTCATAAATAGTCCTGATAAAAAAGAAGAGAAGCCGTCCGAGGGCGAAGCGACCCCGGCCAAGGAGAATGCCCCTGCGCATGAGGTGCCTTCCAAAAAAGAGTGACGCTGGCTCGTTGAAATAACTTTACAAATCGGTGACGCAAGCGTA
The DNA here is from genome assembly GCA_003225555.1 of Acidobacteriota bacterium. GTDB lineage: Bacteria > Acidobacteriota > Terriglobia > Terriglobales > Acidobacteriaceae > Sulfotelmatobacter. The sequence continues at coordinate 1,136 of QIAM01000069.1, forward strand.
ATCCGCCTACCCTGTATAATCCCGGCTTTGATCTTCTGATCTTCCCGGCAAGGAGCTCCATCGTGAACGTCCTCAAGCCCCGCCTCGTCTACGTTCTGGTCGCCATTTCTTTCCTGGGTGCGCCCGCGCGGTCGCAGGAGAAGTTGGACCTGGAGACGATCACGCGTATCCGCTACGAAGGCTTCCGCGACTCGAAGGTCATGGAGCTGGCGAGCGGGTTGATGGATTCGATTGGTGGGCGGCTGACCGGCTCTCCCAACATGAAGAAGGCGAATGAGTGGACGCGCGACCAGCTCACCGCGATGGGGTTGAGCAATGCGCATCTGGAATCCTGGGGACCGTTCGGGCGCGGGTGGGCGAATCAGTATGTGAATGTGCGCATGACCGCGCCGGATGTGGCGCCACTGATCGCCTATGCGGAGGCCTGGACTCCAGGCACGAATGGCGTGGTGCAGAGCAAGTGCATTCGCGTCAACATTGAAGACAAGAAGGACTTCGACAAGTACAAGGGCAAGCTGGCCGGCATGATCCTGATCTTCGGGCCCGATGCCGAAGTAAAGCCGATCACGGAAGCTCCGTTCAAGCGTCTCAGCGATGACGATCTGGCAAAGATTGGTGAGTATCAGATTCCCAGCGAGCGGCCACCTTTTCGCTTTGCCGATTTCCTGAAGCGGCAGCAGTTCGTCAAGGAGCTCAACCAGTTCCTGGCCGACGAGAAAGTTCTAGCCGTAATTGATCACGGCCGTGGAACTTCGGGTGGTGGCACGGTGTTTGTCCAGTCCGGCGGCTCGTACAAGCAAGGGGAAACCACTACGATTCCGAAGATCACGGTGGCGTCGGAGCACTGGACGCGCATTGCCAGGTTGTTGCAACAGAAAAAAGATGTGACGCTCGAAGTGAACGCCACCAATACTTTTTATGATGACGATGCCACGCAGTACGACACGATTGCAGAAATTCCCGGCACGGACAGGAAAGACGAAATTGTGATGCTCGGCGCGCATCTGGATTCGTGGCACGCGGGCACGGGCGCGACCGACAATGGCGCTGGAACGATCGTGATGATGGAAGCCGTTCGTATATTGAAGGCGCTCGATATCAAGCCGCGGCGCACCGTTCGCATCGGGTTGTGGAGCGGGGAAGAGCAGGGCCTGCTGGGATCGCAGCACTATGTGGAGCAGCACTTCGGCTCGCGTCCGCCGATGGACGATCCCCTCATGAAAGGGATGCCCACGCTGCTGCGCCGTGAGGCTGGTCCGGTCAGCGTCAAGCCGGAGCAGGCGAAGGTTTCCGCCTACTTCAACGTGGACAACGGGACGGGCAAGATTCGCGGCGTCTACCTTCAGGAGAATGAAGCGGTCGCGCCTGTTTTCGAAGCCTGGATGAAGCCGTTCAAAGATCTCGGTATGACGACCCTGACCATGCGCAACACGGGCGGAACGGATCATCTATCGTTCGATGCCGTTGGCATTCCGGGATTCCAGTTTATTCAGGACCCGATTGAGTACGAGACGCGGACGCACCACTCGAATATGGACGTCTACGACCGCCTGCAGCCGGATGATCTGAAGCAGGCGGCGGTCATTGTGGCGAGCTTCGTCTACGATGCGGCCATGGCCGATCGTCCGCTGCCGCGCAAGCCGATCGAGAAGCCGCTGCCGAAAGAGCCGGAGAAGAAGAACGAGGAGTAGCCAGGAGCGGACTTCCCGCCGGACAGCCGAGGGCAGCTGTCACCATATTAGTACATCGTTCACTTCGATTGGGCGGGGCTGTCGATGTCCCCCAATCGGTGGACGCCGGAGCGGTGCAGGGCAAACAGGATTGCCCAGCCGATCGCGCCCGCGACGTAAAAGAACAAGAACATTAACGCGATGGTTGGAAAGAAGGTGAAGGTCGCGGGACGAATTGGACCGATCGGCGGATTCAGGTTGGGCAGGGATGCCTGAATCGCCTTGGCTTTTTCGATAGCGAGCACGACTCCGGCGAGAATTATTACCATCAGCATCGTGGTCGATTTTGGGAAGCGGAATTCCGAACGCATGTTAAATCTCCTAAGGGGAAACAAAGTCCAGCGGCGCGAACCGAGGAGCGTTCGCAACTGTTCCTGCAGCGCACCTTGCAATAATCCTGTGAGTTCGTGGATGTACAAACCGGTTAATGATGGCAACCCTTTCGCACGCTTTTCGTCTCGCGCGTCGCGGAATACGCTGATCATCTCGTCGCCATAGGTGTCGCGGCACGCAGCCGGGTAGAGGCGAAGCAGACACCGATACAGTAGGAGCATGATTACGTCTCCTTGCGGGCGACGCGCAGGCTCGCGATTTTTGCCAGCTGCTTCATACGGCTGACCTCGTGGTGCAGGTTGCGCCGTCCGCTTGGAGTCAGCCGATAAGCCTGACGCCCTCGAGTGGTGTCATCTTCGTTGAAACGCTCGATCCAACCGTCGTCCAGCAGGCGCCGCAGCGCGCCGTAGAGCGTGCCGGTGCTGAGCATGACGCGGCCGTCACTGACTTCCTCGACATCTTTGAGGATCGAGTAACCGTGGCGTGGGTGCTCCGCCAGGCTGAGCAAGATGAGCAGGACAGGCTCGGTGAGGGGAAGAGACTCCAATATGGCCTCCTACGACATGTCGTATAACGCCATATTGAGCCGTTGCAGGCGGGCTTGTCAAGAACAAACGATGAGGCGATTCGGTGTGCGCCTTGGTGGTCTCTGTCCAATACCAGTCAAAGGATTTCGGAAGCAGCGAGCCGGAGAGTTCACAGGGCTTCGCCCGCCGGACAGCCGAGGGCGGCTGTCCCCACATGAGCACATCGGCCCGACGCTTTGACTAGTCCTAGAACTAAGCTACTTTGGACGACGCGACGCCTTCAGCCAGCGCGGACAGAATCCAGGTCCAGCCTTCCTTGTGCTGAAGTCCCAATTCATCGTCGGGCACGCCTGAGTGGCGGAGCGTGACCTCGGTCTGGTCGCCTTTTGGTTCGAGGGTGAAAAGGACGACGGATTCGACTCCCTTGGTCGCCTCCGAAACCCACGTGTGCTCGATGCGATGAGGACGCTCGATCTTGAGGAAACGCCCGTAGTGAGACCAGGTGCGCCCTTCATGCTTGACGGCGTGATAGAAGAGCCCATCCACAACCGGATTGAGGATGACGCGCTCGGCACCGAACCATGGGCCGCCAGGGCTTTTTGGATCGATCCAGACGTCAAAGACCTTTTCCGCTGGCGCGGGGATCGTGCGGGTAACGGTGATGTCGGTCAGCTTCATCGTGATTTCTCCTTGTGTGTGGTAAAGAATTCTTCCAGTCGATCGAGGCGCATGTTCCAGAACTGCTCGTACTTCAGAATCCAGCGGGCGACGTCGCGTAGTGGTCCCGGGGACAATTCGAGCGTGTTTTCGCGGCCATGGCGGATGCGCCGGACGAGCTTCGCTCGCTCGAGCACTTTCACGTGCTTGCAAAATCCGGTGAGGGACATTGAGAAACGTTGGGCAACGTCGGAGATACGTCCCGGTCCATGCGCGAGCCGCTCGATGATCGCGCGCCGAGTCGGATCGGAAATGGCTGCGATCACGTGATCGATGTTCCTGTCCCTGTGATGGTGAACCACATGGTTCAGTATTATCGATGCGCACCTTGTTGTCAAGGTGCTGCAGTCGTCAATCGGTTGGCTAAGGGACCACGTGGACATTCGTCGACGGGGGGCGAAGTTTTAGATCCGACCACGTCCGGCGAAGGACCTGTTCGAACCGCTAAGCGGCCCGGCGGGCGCGGGTATTCGCCGCTTTCTTGGCGGCCTGGCTGCGGGCCTGTTTGCCGCGGCTGGCGGCGCTTTTTTTCGCCTGGCGCGAGAGCGCGGCGCGGCCCGCGGTCGAGCGCGGCTCCTTCTTCAGGGCGGCTTCGGTTGCGCGCGAACGTGTGCGGGATGGCTTGCTCTTTGAGCGGGACCTCCGAGTGTCCTGCGCCGCCTTCTTGCGGGTTGAGGAAGATCCTTTTGGGGGCAGCTTGACACCGGCTCTTCGGGCTTTGGATAGCCCGATGGCAATGGCTTGCTGCGGCGACCGCACGCCGTGTTTTCCTTCGCGGACGTGATGGATTTCTTCGCGGACAAATTCTCCGGCCTGCGTGGAAGGAGATTTTCCTTCCCGGGCGTCTTCCTTAGCTCGCTCCAAGGTCTCGCGTTCGGGCATGTGAATTCCTCCTCTACCTTTCTTAATTTCAGTGTGATGCGAAACCAGCCGCCGACCAATACGGCGATTGCTGTAAGCGAGGCGGGAAGGTGCGATGGCGCGGAGCGCGGACTCAGGCCCGAAGGGAGCGTTTTACACGGAGTAAGAGGCGTCGCCGTGGTCCACGTCGGGGGCAGGCGTGCTCGCCGCCGCAGCCAATACCGAGGATTTGCTGCCGCGGCGCATGGCGACGATACCAGTTCGCACCATTTCCAGAACACCGTAGGGGCGCAGCACTTCCAGCAGGCCATCAATCTTGTCTTCGTCGCCGGTAATTTCTATGGTAAGCGATTCCGGAGCGACGTCGACCACGCGGGCACGAAAGACGCTGGCCAGTTCGAGCACGTGAGAGCGGGCCTCGTGCGTCGCGGCGACCTTGATCATGGCGAGATCGCGAACAATCGACGGCTCGCTGGTGATGTTTTCTACAAGCAGCACGTTCACCAGCTTATAAAGGTTGGCCTCGATGCGGCGCGCCTGGTCGTAATCGGCATCCACGGTGATGGTCATGCGCGAGACTTCAGGCTTCTCGGTGCGGCCGACGGTCAGGGAGTCGATGTTAAAAGCGCGACGCCGGAACAGCGACGCAACCCGGGTCAACACGCCGGGCTTGTTCTCCACGTACACCACAAAGGTATTCAGCATATTGTTCTCACTTATCTTTTATTCGTCATCGGCGGTTTCGACCAGGGGGCTGGGACGGCGAATCATGTCGTGCAAAGACGCGCCTGCCGCGACCATGGGGTAGACCGTGTCTTCCTGTTCCACGCGGAAATTGATCAGCACCGGGCCATCGTGCTGGCGCGCTGAACGAACGGCGGGCACAACCTGAGAACGCTTGCTCACGGTCATACTACGGATTCCGTAGGCCTCCCCGAGTTTGGCGAAGTCGGGGTTGAGCAATGGCGTCGCCTGGTAGTTCTTCTCGTAGAAGAATTCCTGCCATTGGCGCACCATGCCAAGATATCCGTTGTTGATGATGGCGATGTGAACCTTCAGGTTCTCCTGGACGATCGTGGCCAGTTCGGGCATGGTCATCTGGAATCCGCCGTCGCCGCAGACCACCCAGACCTCCGCCTCGGGACGCGCGACCTTCGCGCCAATCGCCGCCGGAAGCGCGAAGCCCATCGTGCCCAGTCCACCGGAAGTGATGAGCGAGCGCGGACGCTCGTGCTTGTAATACTGCGCCTCCCACATCTGATGCTGGCCCACGTCGGTTACCACAACCGTGTCCGCATCCCGGGTTTCGTGCCACAGATCGTGGATGACATGCGCCGCGTACAGATGTCCAGAATCCGGCAGGTTCTGAATGTCGCGCACCGCCGAATCGCCTTTCAGACGGTCGATGTTGTCGAGCCATTCACTGCGGTCGATGGTTTCGATCTTGGGCAGCAACTCGTGAAGGACTTCCCGCAAGTCGCCAACCAGTGCGACATCTACTTTCACGTTCTTATTAATCTCGGCGGGATCGATCTCAACATGAATTTTCTTGGCATTGGCCGCGTAGGTCTTGAGATTGCCGGTCACGCGATCGTCGAAGCGCATGCCGAAGGCCAGCAGCAGGTCGGCCTCCTGAATCGCTTGATTCACCCAGGCCTCGCCGTGCATGCCCATCATGCCGAGATTCAGCGGATGAGACGCAGGGAATGCGCCCAGGCCGAGCAGCGTGAGCGCCACCGGAATTCCGGCGCGTTCTGCAAAGTCGCGAACCTCGCGCATGGCCCCAGAAATAATGATGCCGTGCCCGGCGAGAATTACCGGCCGCTTGGCGTTCTGGATCAGGTCCAGCGCCTGCTCGTATTCTTTCGGCTCCGGGGACAGGTCGGGACGATATCCCGGCAGCTGCGGCTTGGCCGCTTCCCAGTCAAACTCGCACGACGTCTGTTGTGCATCTTTCGTGATATCCACGAGCACCGGCCCGGGCCGCCCGGAACGCGCCACGTAAAAAGCTTCGCGGATGGTACGGGCGACTTCACTCGCGTGCGTCACAAGATAGTTATGCTTGGTGATTGGAAGCGTGACGCCGGTGATATCCGTTTCCTGGAACGCGTCGGAGCCGATCAACTTGCTCCCGACTTGTCCGGTAATGCACACGATGGGCGAGGAATCGAGCATGGCCGTCGCGATGCCAGTGACCATGTTCGTAGCGCCGGGACCGGAGGTCGCAACCGCAACGCCTACGTCTCCGCTGACGCGCGCGTATCCGTCAGCCATGTGGGTTGCGCCCTGCTCGTGACGCACCAGTATGTGATGGATCTTGCTGTGCTTCAGAGCGTCATAGGCGGGAAGGATCGCGCCACCAGGATATCCGAAGACATGCTTCACGCCTTCGCGCTCGAGACATTCCCAGATGATTTGTGCTCCGGTTTTCATCGCCAACTCCCCATCTTGATCATATTACGCCCTGCGACTTAGCACGACACCGTGCGTGTTGGACTCGCAGGCCAAATCGAAAGGGCCATCGTCCGCTGCGGATGATGGCCCTTTTCCGAAAATCGTTTCCGGCTATCTCATCCCCTGCATCCAGAAGGTGCAACCACCAGGCCACGAATGGCCACTCTAATGACCACTCGGACCCTTTGTACAATGCGGATCGCGTGGGCTGCCATTCGACTCATCCTCACAAACTTTAGGCTCCAATGACTGGCCGTACTTTAGTTGATCGCGGGCAGACAGTCAATGCCAGTCCAGTCAACATGCCAGTCCAGTCAAGAATTGATCCCGCGATGATTCAAAATAGGTGAGCGGAAGCAGCAAAGTTCCGCGAAGCGCCCGCCAGTGGCGCGAAGCGGCGTCGAGCGACTAAAGTCCCCAGTCAAGGGCCATCGCCGATTTTCGTCTCAACGGTGCTGGTAGTAGTCAATACGAACGAGCACAATCGTTCGGTCTTTTAGTTCCCCCTGCGCAGTGGAAGCATCCCTTGTCGCTTTCAGCATGTTTCACGAGCCGAACACTTATTAGTTTGCCCAGCGTGACACCACCAACCCGAAAGAGAGTTCTGTGGAGAAAAATATGAAACTACGATTTACTTCGCTCAGCTTGTTCGCTGTGCTTGTGGCAGTGGCCTGTCTGGCCGCTGGCGCACTCGCCCAGGATGCGCAGCGACAGACCCTAATGACGCGTCATACACGAGATGAAGTTACCAGTAAAGCAGCCCCTCTCGTGGGACAGAGGAATGCATCGCAGAACATGGAGTTGACCCTGGTTCTGCAGCATCGCAACCAGCCAGAACTGGACCAGTTGTTGAGGGATCTCTATGACCGTTCCCATCCTTCTTATCGTCACTTCCTCACAGTGGAACAATTCACCGAAAGGTTCGGGCCTAGCCGCGATGACTATGAGGCTGTAAAGACCTGGGCAAAGCAGAACGGACTGAAGGTCCTGCACACTGCGCGCAACCGCCAAATCCTGCGAGTCAGCGGGGCGGCGCAAAATGTTGAGAGGGCCCTGAACGTACAGTTTGGCACCTATCAGCACCCGACTGAGAACCGGACTTTCTTCGCTCCGGATCGCGAACCTGCGCCGAACATGAGCGTTCGCCTGTGGAGCATCGCCGGCCTCGACAATTTCTCGACGCCGAAACCGATGTTCGTGCGTCGCGATCTGAACCCTGTGCAACCGGATGATGTGATCAACAACGCCACGACCGGCTCCTGCCCACAGAAGTCTTTTTGCGGCAGCGATATGAGGGCCGCATACTACGGTGGAGCAGCTCTCGACGGCGCTGGTCAATCGGTCGGCATTTTCAATTTTATTGGCACGGATTTGAACGACCTAACGACGTACTATACGAACGCGGGTCAGGTTAACAACGTACCTGTCACCCTTCTCTCGGTCGACGGCCAGAGCACGAGCTGCAAACTTGCCCAAGGCTGCGACGACACCGAACCAACCCTAGACATGACGCAGGCGCTCGGCATGGCCCCGAACCTGTCAAGTCTAGTGATGTACATCGGAAAGGGCGGCCTGTCCGGACAGACACTCGATGATCCCGGCATCCTCAATGCCATGGCAACGGCGAATCCGTTGAACTTCCAATTGAGCTGTTCGTAGGCATGGAGGCCGCCAGATCCGGCCACCGATGACAGAGCTTTTTCACCGCCTCCGGGGATAGCGGCAAGTGGAAGTCTTCGATCTTTGTCTGGCCGGCAGATGATTCCTTCCTCACTTCCGTCGGCGGAACCGACCTGAAGACAGCCAGCGCGGGCGGTCCCTGGTGATCGGAAACGGCCTGGATCGACAGCGGCGGCGGCACGACGCCCAACAACTTTGCCATCCCCTCGTGGCAGGTTTCTGCGGCAGCCGGTTGCACGGCCTGCTCTCAAACCCTCCGCAATGGCCCGGATATTTCAGCTAACTCGGACTTCACGTTCTACGTCTGCTCCAATCAAGGTGTGTGCACCGCCAACAACTTCGGTGGAACCAGCTTTGCGACGCCGATGTGGGCGGGCTTCATGGCTCTCGTCAATCAACAGGCCGCGGCGAATGGAACGGCCTCGGTCGGATTCGTCAACCCTGCGCTCTAGGACATTTACGGTAGCGCAGACTTCACAACTGACTTCCACGACATCACCACCGGCGCCCAGACGGGTGGCACAATAGTGCAACCGTGGGCTACGACGTTGTAACCGGCATCGGCAGCCCGAACGGGCAAGCCCTGATCGATGCACTTGCCGGCACCGGGACGGCAGGTGGTTTCAGCCTTTCCGCTTCGCCCACCTCAGTCACAGTGGCGCAGGGCGGCTCGGGAACCTCCACCATAACGAGCACGACAACGGGTGGCTTTAGCGATCCCGTTACTTTGTCTGCCAGCGGTCAGCCCGGCGGCGTAACCGTTAGCTTCAATCCAACCTCGATTACCGGGACTGGAACCTCGACCATGACCATGGACGTAGGCTCAGCCACAGTGCCCGGAACCTACACGATCACCGTAACTGGAACTTCCGGCAGCACGACCGCAACGACCACGGTCAGCCTGACCGTCACTGGTCCGACTGGAAGCTTCACGCTTGCAGCAAGTCCCAAGACAATCACCATCACCCGGGGCGGACTCGGTCGCGTCAATCTAGCGACAACTGCTACCGGTGGCTTTAGCTCATCGATTAACCTGACTGCTTCGGGACAGGGCGCCAACGTCCTGGTTCGCTTCAAGCCCTCAACCATTCCAGCTCCCGGGACAGGGCACGCAGCCATGCAAATCAAGGTGGCCGCGAACGCCACGACCGGAACTCGCACGATCACCGTAACGGGCACTGGAGGAGGCGTGACGAAGACGGTCACAGTCAGGCTTACCATCAACTAACACAGCCGCAAGCTGTTGGGGCACTCGCTTGTCTCGACAGTTAACAATGAAACAGCCCGGGCCGCGAGGCCCGGGTTGTTTTACGGCGGCCCTTTTCAAGAAGACACTTTCTGAAACCTTCCGTAAAACCCGGCCCGCGCGGCATGTCCTTCGGCTCCCTTCACAAACTTTAGGCACCCATGACTGGCCGTACTTTCGTTGATCCGCACGGGCCCCGTCAACGTCGCATAACCAGGTTGCGACGATTCAAATTTCAAATAATGGAGGGAATTCGCAGTATTTTCGCTGCGAATCTCTACGGACCGAAAGTTCTCACAGAGGCCATATGCGGCTAGGGGCGCGGCATCTGCCTGCTTATTCATCAACTAGCGGAACCTGCAACCCGCCCGGGTCTCCGATCCGGGCGGTTTTTTGTGACGGAACGTCCCTATTGTTTCAGTACATTTTGGGGCCGCGTTGAAAGAAGAGAAAGGTACCGGGGCGCAGAACTAGACTGTTGCTGGCGTTCTGCCTGTTGATTCTGATAAGTTCGACGATCATCGTGGGTTGCGGAACTCATGTTGGCGGGTGCTCCGACTGACTTCAACCGACCCACGAGATCAGAACATGACTACGACCCCTCGAGCTTTGCGTTCCTCCCAGGTTGTCAACATCGGGGATCTGCGCGGTCTGGCGCAACGTCGCCTTCCCCGGTCAGTCTTCGACTATCTGGATGGCGGCGCCGAGGCCGAACTCACGTTGGCCGAGAATTGCCGGGCCTTTCGCGATGTTACGTTCCGCCCCCGCGGCGCGGTGGCCATCGCCGATTGCAGCCTGAAGACTCGCGTGCTTGGCCACGAACTCTCTTTTCCCGCCATGCTTGCTCCCGTGGGATACAGCCGACTGATGCACCCCGACGGCGAAGTAGCCGCCGCTCGCGCCGCCGGGCTGGCCGGCACCGGGTATATCCTCTCCACCATCTCCGGGCACAAGTTGGAAGATGTGAAAGCCGCGTCACAAGGACCAGTCTGGTATCAACTCTACTTGCTCGGCGGTCGTGAAGCCGCCGAGGGCTCTCTCGACCGGGCTCGCCGCGCTGGTTTCTCGGCGCTCGTAATCACCGTGGATACGCCGGTCGCAGGATTGCGCGAGCGCGATCCGCGCAACGGCATGAAGGAACTCCTGGGCCCGTCGCTGTTGGCGAAGATTCCCTACGTCCCCGATATTCTCGCTCATCCTGGTTGGCTCGCGTCCTTCCTGCTCGACGGAGGCGTGCCCAAGCTGGAGAACATTGTTCTGTCCGGAAAGGGCCCGATGGAACTTGTCGACGTGGCCTCCGCGTTGTCGCAGGCCACCGTCACCTGGCAAGACCTGCGATGGATCCGAGAGCTGTGGTCCGGCCCGATCATTGTGAAAGGTCTTCTCATCGGCGACGATGCGCGGCGGGCAGTCGATGAAGGGGCCGCCGCCGTCGTAGTCTCCAATCACGGTGGCCGGCAACTGGACTCCGTCTCTGCAACTTTGCGGGCCCTTCCAGAGATTGTGGCCGCGGTCAACGGTCAAGTCGAAGTCCTGATGGATGGCGGCGTCCGCCGGGGCGCCGACATCGTCAAAGCACTCTCTCTGGGAGCGCGCGCAGTTCTCGTAGGCCGAGCCTATGCCTATGGCCTTGCCGCCGCAGGACAACCCGGCGTAACCCGGGCCCTCGAAATATTGCGCACCGATGTCGAGCGCACTCTTCGACTGCTTGGCTGTAGTTCTGTAACAGCGCTGGATCGCTCCTACGTTGAAACTCCCGCCGCCTGGAACGTTCATAGCCAGGTATGCGGATAAGGACTAATACCAGCATTTCGGCGAAAACAACTAAGCGTCAGGTCGCCCTTGCTCCGCGTTCTCTGCGGCAGTTCTCAGCGACCTCTGCGATTGGCTGTTCGCCTGTGTGATCGAAGCGTCAGGCCGCCCTTTTCACCTCCGCTCCGCCACCCGCTATAATATTCGTTTGCGTCCGGCCCTCTGTCCTCAACCGTAGGGGCCATCGTGGAAGGAAATTCATGCCGACTGACATCATCATGCCCCAGATGGGTGAATCCATCGTCGAAGGCACTATTACCAAGTGGCTGAAGAAGCCCGGAGACAAGGTCCAGCGCGACGAACCGCTGTTCGAGATTTCTACAGACAAGGTCGACGCCGAAATCCCCGCTCCAGCCTCCGGCGTGCTCCGCGAGATCAAGGTTTCCGAAGGCACGACGGTAGGCGTGAACACGGTGGTCGGTACCATCGCCACCGACGGAGAGGCTTCCGCGCCCGCGAAGTCCCCCCCAGCCGCTGCCGCGCCGCCACAAAAAGAAGAAAAGAAGGAAGAGAAAAGAGAAGAGAAGAAAGCCGCTCCTGCCCCGCCGCCTGCTGCAACCCCCGCACCCGAAGCGACACACGAAGAGGACGAAGAAGCCCGCTCCTCCCCGCTCGTGCGCAAGATTGCCCGCGAGCACGGCGTCAGTCTCTCGCAAATTTCCGGTACAGGACTCGGCGGTCGCATTACCAAGCAGGACATCATGTCCTTCATCGAGCGCCAGTCGTCCGCCCCAGCCGCGCCTCAAACTCAGGCGCAGCAACCAGCTGCTTCAACCTCGGCCCCTCGCCCCGCAGCGCCCGCTCCCTATCCCGGCGACCTCGTGCCCATGACGAACATGCGCAAGATTATCGCTCAGCGCATGATCGAGTCCCGCCGCACCAGCGCTCACGTCCACTGCATGTACGAAGTGGACTTCACCCGCATCGTCAACCTGCGCAATAAACACAAAGCCGGATTCGAGCAGCGCCACGGCGTCCGCCTCACCTATATGCCGTTCTTCGTGCGCGCCGCCATCATCGCCCTGCAGCAATGGCCCATCGTCAATGCATCAATCGAAGGTGAGAACATCCGCTACCACCGCCAGATCAACGTCGGAATTGCCGTAGCCCTCGACTGGGGACTGATCGTCCCCGTCCTGAAGAACGCCGGAGACCTCAACTTCCTCGGCCTGCAGCGCGGCATCACCGACCTCGGCGAGCGCGCCCGCAACAAGAAGCTCAAACCCGAAGACCTCGAGGGCTCCACCTTCACCGTCACCAACCCTGGCCAGTTCGGCGCCGTCTTCGGCCTGCCCATCATCAACCAGCCGAACTCCGCGATCATGGGAGTAGGCGGAATCACCAAGCAACCGTTAGTCATAACCGACAAAGACGGCAACGATTCCATCGCGATCCGCTCCGCAGTCCACCTGACGCTAGGCTACGACCATCGTCTCATCGACGGCGCAGTAGCCGATCAATTCATGGCTCTGGTGAAGAAGAACCTCGAAACCTGGAGCGAAGAGATCGGCTAAGTCGCGACGCGGAAGCTTGTCTCTGAGTTACCGAAGCCCGAGGAGAAGCCGCGGAGCGGCGAAAGAATGCAGCCCACGGCGTAAGCCGTGGGTCGCGTGGAATCAAGATCGAGCCCAGGAGGGGCGAAAGACCCTGCGCTCCGGGCGCTCACTCAGGGACATGCCTTACGGCCGGTGGTTGAGGGCTGACTTTCGCCCAGGTTGACGCATTCAAACACTGGACGGTTCCATCAATGATCTTGGATATGCCCTCTTTGAATTTCTCCGGCTGAACGATCTCCCGTGCCGCAACGGCATCTGTCATCGCCAGCGCATTCTGTAAAAACGACATCGCTGCATCTTTCTTCTCTGCTCCCGACTTGCTCGCAAAAAGCCCCTCCATTCCGCTTACAAGCGCAGGAACAAACGCAATCCCCCGCAATAGCTGCGACAAAAAGTTCATTTGCTTCCTCTCCTTGGTACCACTTTTGTTCAGATCAGATGTGCTGCCGGCAGCCCGATGCCTTACTGAATCGCTGACAATTGGGGCTTCTAGGCCGCAGAGAAACGCGCACTACGCCTCTGTTTTGAAAAGGTGCGGCTTCAAGCCGCGCCGTAATTGCCGCAAATTTGCCCTGCGGCTTTAGCCGCTGAGGTGCTATTCGGTCGGTAAAGTATTTCTTCAGCAGACCGCGGAGCGAACTGGACAAAGCCCTCAACCGAAGCAGAAACCGGCAGCAGAGCCCACCACCTACTTCCACCAAAACCGATGCATCGCAACCGCCGCATTGTCGTTCGCCTTGCTCACCAGCGCCGTATTCACGTACCGGATTGAAACCGACTGAGTCGCCAATCCGGAACCCGGCGTCGTCCGCACCGCGGCCAGATTTGCCGGAGAAGTCGCCGGGACAAGCCAGAATTCTGTTTTCACTTCGCCTGGCCCAAGTTGGAAAACGACGCTGTAATAGACTCCCGCCGGGTTCGCTCCCACATTCGGCACCAGCTTAGCGCTGAGCGCGCCATTCGTTCCCAGCGTGACATTCGTCGTCCCAGCTGCAACGGCCTTGTCGTCCGCAGTAACGAAAGCGGGCCACGTAATAATCGCCGAACCTTGTGCTGGAGAGCCGTCCGCCCGATAAACGGTATCGCTCACTGTAGTCATCGCCGGGCCACTCTGCGCAGCCGGAAGCGGACGCGCTCTTCCCGCGCCCGCCAGCATCAAAGCAACCAGCCCTAAATAAAAAAGCCGCCTCATGGGGCGGCGGCCCGCGTAAAACATGTGTTCCTCCGTTTACTGCATCTCGTACCGGATGCCCTCACGAGACCGAATCTCTTCTCAGCGCACTCTGCGAATCCTCAGCGACCTCTGCGATGAGTCTTTAGTTCTTGGCTGGGAGGTAATGCCAACTGGCCTCAGATTCCCCGTCCATCCAGAAATTCCGCGACACTCTTCACATACACGTCGGCAAAGTCTGCCACCGCGCGCCGTCTCTCGATCAAATCCATCGCACTCTCCAGGGTCCATCCCATCGAGCCGAGCAACGCCAGCGCCATCATCGGCGCCCGATGAACTCCCGCAGCGCAGTGAATGAACAACTTCGCTCCAGGCTCGTCCAGCGCTGCTTTGGCAAACTGTACGCCACGCTGAAACAACGCCGCCGGCTTCGGCTCGAAGTCGTCATCGGTCGGATTCCACAACACCTCGATGCCATGCTTAACCCCGAGCGGTGTGTCATCGAACTCGATCTGCATGTCGATGATGTGCGTCACGCCCTTCCCCGCCACCCTCGCCATGTTGTCCGCCGTCCAGATTCCGCCACCAACCGCGATCCGGTCGGTCAGCCACGTGATATCCATCCCCATCCTGTGGGGAGCAGGCACTCTTGCTTGCTCCCATGTGCATAGCGTCGTTGGAGCCCCGGGCCCGATACGTGCCGCCAGCACCGGCTCCCACCGAAATCCTCTCGTCTGTCTCATTCTACGTTACGCGTCACAAGTGAATAGATTACACAGAGGCGAACACTAACTGACCTTTGCACGACACCAACAACTGATCAGATCACGAATTCACCGGCGCTGCGTCCAGCGCCTCGTCTGCAATGCTCGTTTCCCCTTCGTCCACCGTCTTCTCCCGATTCAGTTTGTTGGAGTTCTTTTCTTCTCCCTCGTTCGCAGCTACACGGAAGGGCCCGACCGGACACTTCGAACAAATACTTCACCGGGGCAAGTTGCCCTTTGAGTGCCTCACCGACTACGGCCTGCGCCATCTCTTTGGCTTCGGAGCCCATGATCTGTGTGATGTCCCTACGCACCTCGACCAGGTCCACCTGCTTCTTCGCGTTATGCGAACGCTTCTTCGCAGACTTCTTGGTGGTCCCCTTGCTGCTTGTCTTGGATTTCTTCATGCGTCTCCACATTCGCGGCCAACAGCCAGATAGCGATTCGTGCGAAAATCGATGCCAAAAATACGAAGGGCGCGCCGTTTGGCGCGCCCGTTTTCTGGTGAGATCTATTTTTTCTCACTCTTAAGTTCAGAATACCATGTGGCGAAGGGTAATTGGGACATCGTGCGGCATGTCGTTATCTTCCGGTGGTGCAGCGATTTGCAGACCTTTCCCATTTCTTGTCCTCTTGACAAAAGTGTTGCTCGGTGCAATTTCTTGCAATGTTTGCGGCTCCATGATCGCAAGAACACCCACTTTTTTCACCGATACGCCCGAAGATCACTGCGTTTCATCGCCCTCTCTCCGGTGTTGCGAAAGGTAAGAGCAGCCCGAGCGTGAGGAAGATTTCACTCAGTCCAGTGCGTCTGGAAGTTTGCGTTGGATGGTCTTGCGAGAACAATGCAGAAGCTTTCCGGCCGCTTCATGGCTGTGTTCCTGCAAGACTACCCGCGCGATGACCTGACGCGAGAAATCGTCCAACCGCTGCAGGGCGGTTTCAACATCGTGGGCGTACGAGGTGACCGTGGTGCGAAAGAATTCACAGCCCAGGATGGAAGGTAATCGCCCTGTTTCCAGTGAGCAACGGAGGTAGCGGCGCAACAGGGCGACGGTGCGATCACGATAGAGCCAAGTGTCGGGATTCCGATCAAGAGCGTCTTCAACATCAAAGTACGCGGGAAGAGGAAGAACTTACCGGGCTTATCGGCTTCGGCGGCGATCCAGGCAATCGTCCCGTTCATGCCACACCGCCTGCGGCAGGCCATGCCCTGACGTCAATGTCGCTGATTTCAAAATCGCAGTCGTCCAGTGTGGTTCGTGAGCCCACGGGCAGCTTTGGAAAGCTCCGCTTCGATGCGGACGGCCACTCGTTCAGAATCCGCAAACAACGGTCACAGTAGACCTTGACGCTGCCCCCCCGGTCTCAGCCAGAGACCGCCACAACGTTCGCAGTACTTCAATTCCATGCACACTGCCTTCGCTTCGTCAGGATTGATATTGCTTTTCAAAGTTTCCTCCCCTTCTTCGCCGTTGGCTGACCGTTGGAAAACAGAAAGCCCTGCGCCGACCTCCGCCGCCGGCGGAAGGTCGTACGCAGGGCTCGTTTTTCTTGCGATGACCTGCTTGCTATTTAGTTTTGAGATGAAGCCCCGAACGTGAAGCGCTGAACTTTACCGCTGACTGCTGTGAGTCAACTCCTTCCCTTGCTACTGTTCCCGGGCTGCCTGGTCGTCGCAGAGGGAGGACTCCCCGCGCTGGCGGAAGTAACCCTCCTCATAGCCGGACTTGAGCACGCGGCCGTTTTGCACCACTACGCTGACCCGTCCCGTAAAGTGAAGCGCCAGCAACAGGCGCTCCATGGCGGCAGACAGAACTTCGGCGGACCGCACTTTCCTGCGGAATTCGACGAAGTTCTTTTCTTCGTTCAAGTTATCCAGACTGCTCATAGTCCTTGATCCGTTGGGAAACCAAAATGAGTTATACAATTTGGCGATCCTATAGCTCACGAATTTGCCAGTCAAGGTCGTTATACCAATACGGCTGTGGAAAACGTTGTTGATTAGCGATTTGCTATACGTGCTATACTCAAAGCTATGAAATTTCGAGTGCTGCAAGATAATCTCCGCAAAACACTTTGGGGGCGCATCGAGGAAGGCGATCTTACCGGGCTGCGCCTGGCCGAGCAGACCGGCTTCAAGCAGGCTCACATCTCCAATTTCCTCAACAAGAAGCGCGGCCTGAGTCTCGAAGGAATGGACAAAGTGCTGGCGGTGCAGCATCTCTCGGTGCTGGACCTGCTGGACCCCAGCGAGGTCAACAAGCGTGCTTCCATCCTGCCCCCCAGCGGCGACGAGTTCGAGAACCTCCTCTTGACCGACGGAGCCACTGCCGCCACCCAACCCCTGATCACCAGCATGCACGTAAAAGAAATCCTCAAATTCAAGAAAGCCTTCCTGCGTAAGCTCAAGGCCGAAACCGAAGGCGACCGCGAGCACTGGGAGCGCTTCGTGCTTATCAAGGTCGACGGACGCGAGGGCATGAGCATGTACCCGCGGCTATTGCCGGGCGCGACCCTGTTGCTCGACCGTCACTACAACTCGCTTAAGTCCTACCGCAAGGGCGAATTCAACATGTATGCCGTGCTGAAAGACGGAACCTGCACTGTGAAATACGTGGAAGTGGCCGGCAATCATCTCATTTTGCGGCCTCATAACCAGGCGTATCCCATCGAAGTCCTGACCATGGAAGACGCGAAAGGCACCGCAGACTATCTGGTCGGCCGCGTTTGCCACGTGGGCATCGAGACGTAGATTTCAGTTCGATTGTTGAGTTTTGATTGTTGATTGATAAACCGGGGCGACCCTGCTGCGAATCAGGGTGCGCTCCGGTCTTGCTTTTTGACGGCTTGTTACGAAGAGCTGAGAACGAAGCCTCTGATAAGCTTGCCGCGTTCACGAGGAGGGTCCATGCACCGGATTCTTGTCTTGCTTATCGCGCACCTCTTGCTTGGTATCGTAGCTGCCGCGCAGGCGCCGACGCGGATTGCGATTCGCGCTGGAAAATTAATTGATGCAAGGAGCGAGAAGCCGCTGGAAAACCCGTTGATTCAGGTGGAAGGAGACAAGCTTGTATCCGTTACGGCGGGCGGGAGCGCGCCCGCGGGCGTGGAGGTGGTAGACCTGGGGAACGCGACAGTGCTGCCCGGGTTCATCGACGTACACACGCACCTGCTCTTGCAAGGCGACGTCACGGCCGAGGAATACGACGCGCAGTTGCTAAAGCAGTCGATTCCGTACCGGGCGATTCTCGCGGCGCGCAACGCGCAGATTGCGCTGTCACACGGCTTCACCGCGATGCGCGACCTGGAGACCGAAGGAGCGATGTACGCAGATGTAGACGTCAAGACGGCAATTGCCAATGGAGAAGTGCCCGGGCCGCGTCTGCAAGTGGCCACACGGGCCATGACGCCAACCGGCCTGTACCCGCTGCTTGGCTATTCGTGGGAGCTAAGGCTGCCCACGGGCGTGCAGTATGTCGACGGCGTAGACGGAGCGCGCAAAGCGGTGCGCGAGCAGGTGATGTACGGGGCAGACTGGATCAAGTACTACTCGGATCGGCGTGAGCATTTCGAACCGGATGGCCGGTTGCGCTCAAGCGTGAATTTCACGGAGGATGAAGCCAGGGCCATCGTTGAGGAAGCGCACCGCCTGGGGAAGAAAGTGGCCGCCCATGCCATCGGCAGCGACGGCATTGCGGCTGCTCTGCGCGCGGGCGTGGACACCATCGAGCATGGCGACGGTCTGACTGACACGTTGATGGACGAAATGGTCCGGAAAGGAGTGTATTGGGTGCCGACGCTTACAGTAGATCGAAACCTGGCACAGGGACGGGAGGGGTTTTGGAGGAAGACTTTCGATCTGCAGCAAGCGAACTTTACCAAGGCTATGCGGAAGGGAGTGAAGATTGCCTTGGGCACGGATGCGGGCGGGTTCGACTGGAAAAAAGTGAACCAAGCCAAGGAATTCGAATACTACGTCCAGTATGGAATGACACCAATGCAAGCGATTCGAGCGGGCACGTCAGTTGCCTCGGAACTGCTCGGCTGGAGCGAGACGGCGGGAACCGTCGAAGCCGGGAAGTGGGCGGACCTTGTGGCGGTGAACGGCGACCCGCTCAAAGACATTACAGAACTACAGAAAGTGAATTTCGTGATGAAAGGTGGCGTGATTTTTAAGAACGAACTGAGAAAGTGAGTTTGCGGAGAAAGCGCGGGCCAGCCCGCCCGACGGAACCTGAGGTCGCCCATTGCGTAGCATCCGCAAGTGCGGGCCTATAGAACTACACCTACACGAGCTGCCTCTAAACCAAATAGCGTCGTCCTATTCGGGGAAGGCGCTAGGAAATAGGGAATACGCAGCCGCGTGCGCCGCTCGTACCATTGATCGAAAAAGCGGCTACCGCGTCGTTCTGGCTGTCGGAGGCGTACAGAAACAAATTCCCTCTCGATGCCAGTCCGAGGCTGATGGCGGGCCCCAGTGTGGAAACAGGAGTGCCCAAGGAGCCAGTGCCGCGATCCACGGGATAACTCAGGAGTTGACCGCCTTGCGTGGTGGCGAAGAGGAACAGCGGAGCAACGCAGGCGTCGGACGAAGAAGGCGTGCAACAGGTGCCGCCACTGACAGTGCAAGCCTTTTGGTTTCGGTTGCTACATGCCAGCAAGAACGACAAGGCAAAGAGGGCAACCAGTGACGCAAAAGCACGAAGAGCGTGGGCCGGCACAGCTCTCCTCTTTTCGGGCTCCGGGATTTGCGAAGAGTAGCGGAGCCATCCACCCGGCAAACCCGAGGCTGGTCAGAAAGTCTTCGCGCAAGGCAAAGATATCACGCTTGATGCGGTCGGCTGTGTGCGGTTGGGATACTCCCTGGGTTAGTTTCGCGCGTGTTAACCTGCGCACAGATTACAACCAGAACTTGCTTTGAGCGGCGGGTTCGATGTTCTGGCCGATTCCGGCGGCACGGACGGCGGTGGGCTCGACGCGGTTGCGTCCGGCATTCTTGGCCTGGTAGAGGGCAGTGTCGGCGGCGTGTAGAAGCTTCTCGGAATCTGAGGCGGAGTTACCCGTCGCGATCCCAAGGCTCAGACTTACGCTGACGCTGGATCCGCCGGTGACCACGCTGCAGTTGGCTACGGAGACGCGGACGCGTTCCGCGAGTTCCCAGGTCGCAGAGTTGCCGCAATTGGGAGCAACGATCAGGAACTCCTCTCCACCATAGCGGCCGACCGAATCATAGGGACGAACTACCGATGCAACTTCGCTGCCGATGATGCGCAGCACGAGATCGCCGGCAACGTGGCCGCGGCTGTCGTTGACCGACTTGAAGTGGTCCACGTCGGCCATGATGAGGCCGACCTGCTGGCCTTGGCGTTCGGCGCGAAGCAGTTCGCGCTCCAGAATGTCGAGGATGGCTTTGCGGTTCCACAAGCCGGTGAGCGAGTCGCGCGCGGCTTCGCGGCGGAGGGCATCCTGCGCCTGCACCAGCCGATGCTGCGTCACCAGCAGACGCGCGCTGGAGCACACGAAGGAGAAGAATACGACTGCGGACGCCAGCACCAGGTGCTCGCGCGCGATCTGCAACGACATCGCCAGCACGACCAAAGGGTAGAACAGGTGAAACAGCTCGGTGTGAATCTTCTTCTCCGGTTTGGGCGTGTGCAGAGGAGCATGGGGCGCCTCAGCCTGCTTCCAGGTGAGCGCTAGCGCGAGCGGGAACATCAGCAGCGTACTCCAGATGATGTCGAACCAGGCCCCGGTTTTCAGATTCCGGCCTGGTCCGTAGTAGTACAAACCATCGCAGATGCTGGAGATAACGAGGAAAGCGCCAAACCTTCCAAAAAGGGCGCGTGCCACACCTGAGCGCGTGATTATTGCCCGCAGCAGGAATGAACCGGCGACAAATCCGGAGCCGACGAAGTAGGGAGCCCAAACCGCATGAGCCAGCGCGCCGCGTGAATCGGACATCGGAAGATAAAAGAAGTACAGGTAGGCAGCAACGCAGACGATGACCGCCTGCACGAAGTCGAGCGCGACCAGGGTGTCGAGGCCCCCCGCTTCGTTGTCGGGATCAAGGAACATGGCCATCGCCAGGGGAACGAACCAGAAGCAGAACAAGAGATTGCTGATCCATTGAGCGGCGTCGACGGCGGGGAACAGATCGCGGCACAGGCCCAGGCCCTGGGCTACAAACCAGATGGCGAACGCCGCGGCGACGAGGCGCCAGAAGGAGCGAGCTACTCCCTCGGAGCGGGAACTGGCGTGGGCAGACGCCAGAATCACCATGCCACCCAGGATCAGCTGCACGAAATCCGACAGAGCAGGGCCCGGCGCCGCCGTCCCGAACACGGCTATGGTGGCGGTATGCACCAGCAACAGAACCGCGGCTATGGTCAGTACGGCGCGTTCACGGCGCAATGTTGAGTCCTCACGCTCTGAGCAAACGTCCAAATCTTTTTGTGGGGGAAAGACTTACGTCCTGGGCGCGGTGCAGCCGCGGGAAACCCCACGGCGGTACACTACTCCCCGGACCTGCTTAGTATCGCGTATCCTGTGGGCATTTTCATGTGACTCCGGTACCCGGTCTTTTAGGTACGCCGGGGCACTCAGCGCCAGTTTGAGAGCGCTCTCTGCAGAATGGCAACGGCTGCGGCCAGCTGGGCGAGTTCCTGGGGAGTGAGGTGGTCCAACTGGGCGGCGAGATATTCGATGCGCAGCCGGCGTCCCTTGTGCAGCAACCGTCTGCCCTGGGGAGTGGCGCGGATGTGCAGGCGGCGGGCGTCGTGGGGATCGGCCGTGATCTCAACCAGTTGGCTGCGAGCCAGCCCGGCGACAATGCGGCTCATGGTGGGCGGCTTGACCTGCTCGGCGGCGGCGAGTTCACCGAGCGCCTTGGGGCCGCCGAAGACGAGGACAGAAAGGGCCGAGAGGCGGGCCGGGCCCTCGCCGGTGGCGATGTCTTGTTTACGAACTCGGCGCAGCAGGTGGATTGCAGTGGAGTGCAGGCGGTCTGCCACGGCTAGGACGGTTTGGCGGGAGGCGGTTGCGGGAAAATTTTTGATTGCTGATTTTTGATTTTTGATTGAGCGGCGGCGTGACATTTGGGCTTGACTTCCGGATATCGAATATAGTTAGCTATGCTAACTAATTACTCTTCGGAGGTCAAGGCTGATGAACGCGACGACAACGGGAATCGGAATTTCGCGGCTGGGCCAGATCGCGATCAACGCGCACGACGTGGATCGCGCAGCCGCGTTCTATGCGGATGTTCTAGGACTGAAGCTGCTGTTCAAGGCTCCGCCGGGGCTGGCATTCTTCGATTGCGGCGGGGTGCGGCTGATGCTGTCGCGGCCGGAGAAGCCGGAGTTCGACCATCCCGGCTCGATTTTGTATTTTGCCGTTCCCGACATTCATGCGGCGCACGGGAAGATGAAAGAGAACGGCGCGCGCTTCGAGGACGAGCCGCACCTGGTCGCGCGGATGCCGGCGCACGAGTTGTGGATGACGTTCTTTCGCGACTCGGAGAATAATCTGATGGGACTGATGAGCGAAGTGCCGCACGCGGCGTAGGGCCTGGCTGTGCTTTCGGTTCTTGCTGGACGATTTTGTTCGCATCTGCCCGGATCGTGACTTCCGTGACAGAGCGCCGTCGCTGCGCTCGCGCGTGACGAGACATCCAGCAGAGACTTCGGTGAATCCAACATCCTCATGAAACAACTCGGTTGGTTTCTGGCGCTGTTGTGGTTTCAAGTCGCGCTGACCTCGGCACAGGCCGGTGACCCAGAACTGGTGGCGGGACAAAAACTGCTCGAAGAAGGCCGCACTACGTTGGCGGATAAGGTGCTCAACGACGCGCGGGCCTCTCTGCTCCAGCTCACACAGAAAAATCCCGGTAATGCTGTGTACTTCTATGAGTTGGCGCGGGTGGACTACTACCGCTGCAATGCGGCCGATGTGCGCGGTGACAAGAAGGCGGCCGAGACCACGCTGGATCAGGCGCTGAGCGACGCCCAGCAGTCGCTGAAGCTGGATGAGCGTTCGGCGATTGCGCACAGTCTGTTGGCTGATGTCTATGGCAGGCGCATTGGACTGGGGCGGGGGTTCATGCTGGGAGCGCGCCTGGGGCCGAAGGTGGTGGTTGAGAACAAGCGGGCGCAGGAGCTGGATGGAAACAATCCGCGGGTGCTTGCCAGTCTGGGACGGCAATATCTTCATGCGCCCAAAATGTTCGGCGGCGATCTGGATAAGGCCGTCGCCAGTTTCCAGAAGTCGCTGCAACTCGATCCCAGCAACGATGAAACCTACGTCTGGCTGGGCGTCACCTACCGGAAGAAGGGCGATGAGGCCGCGGCGAACCGGGCGCTGGATGAGGCTTTGCGGCTGAATCCGCGCAGTGGGTTTGCTCAGAGCACAAAAGCGGGCAAAACAGTGGCCAGTGGTCGGTGATCAGTGGCCAATAGTCGGCCAGGGGCACACAAGAATTTTCAATTGCCAAGGGACCCGTGACGATTGAGAATCCTAGGCCATGAGCCACAAGTCCAGGCATCACTCCTCGCATTCATCTCCAACCCATGCACGCGAACGGGATTCCTCGGGAGTTGGGATGGATGCGGCGAACCGCCGTCGCACGAATTTCCCTCTGAGCGCCGGCGCGGATTGTTTCCGGAAAAATACTTTCGTTGGCGTGCGGGGGAGATCACGCGCCTGGAGGCGTTCTGCGACGTTGTTTTCGGCTTTGCCATTACGCTGCTGGTGGTCTCCCTGGAAGTGCCGCACAGCTATGCGGAACTGATAGAGGACATGCGAGGATTTTTGCCGTTCGCCATCTGTTTTGCGCAGCTGGTGATGATCTGGCGCACGCACTATAAGTTCTCCCGCCGCTACGGGCTGGAAGACTCGTACACGGTGCTGCTGAATGTCGTGCTGCTGTTCGTGGTGTTGTTCTATGTCTATCCCTTGAAATTTGTCTTCACCATGCTGATGGCGCAGCTAACTGGCACGCAAATGCATGCAGGTCTATCGGAGCACGAGGCGTCGGTGCTGATGCGGATTTACGGGGCGGGATTCGCGGCGGTATTTCTGCTCGTCTCCCTAATGTACGCCCATGCGTACAAGTTGCGACGGGAACTCGATTTGAATCCCGTGGAAGGGTTGGAGACTCGGGTCTCGATGCTGGAGAACGCAATCCTGGCGATGGCCGGACTGGTTTCGTTCGCGATTGCATTCAGAAATCCCGCGTGGGCGGGCTGGTTGTATATGGCGCTGGGACCACTCCTGACGATCCATGGGACTGTGTTCGGAAAACGGACGCGGATGCTCGCCGAGAAGGAGCGGGCTCAGTAGGCGGCCACCGGACACCGATGTTTCCGCCCTGCTATCATCGCGGGTGGGGATTCCACGCAGTATGCAGGACATCGAAGACGACGACATTCCTCTTATTTCCGGATCAGGAGAAGGACTCATGGACGAAGGACCAGCCTTGCACGCGGGCGCGCGGCGTAACGAAGACATTGCACTCGATCTGATGAAGTTCATCGCGATGACCACGGGCTACGGCAAGACCGCCAGCAGCGGCGGCGTCGGTTTCTCGGGCGGAGGAGCGGCGGCCAAGCCTGAGGACTACGCGGCGCATCTGCTGGAGTTGTATGGGAAATGTCTGGGGGCTGTGGCGGGAAAGAAGTAACAGGGGTAACGGGCAGTAGCGGGCAAACCCTTCCGTAATCTGCTCTTGTGAGTCAGTACGTCAGATAATCTCGCCAAGGTATGGAATCCCCAAAGCAGCCTGCCCTGCGGGCGCCAAGAGCGCATTTTGTCGATCCCACTCCGGCGGTTCTGCGACTCAAAGATGGCTGCTGTGTCGCAGGCAACCTGAGAGTTGTTTCCCTGACCGGCGGCTTGCTCTCCATAGCTCATGTTGTCGATGCCGGGTGTGACGCCAAGGTGATGTTTCTGACG
>QIAM01000070.1 GCA_003225555.1 Acidobacteriota bacterium
CCGACTTTTTTGACCGCCTCGAACCCCAACGCCTTACGCGTTATTACGTCAATCGCCTCCAAAAGCTTGGTCATAAGGTCGTACTCGAACCTAACGTCACCGTCTGACCGAAATTTTCAGGGCAGGTTGGGACGGGACTTGCACCCGCAAGCTGTCGAACATGCACGGCGTACATAAGAAAGGCGCCGGAGGAATCCGGCGCCGAGGGTTTCTCGCGAGATGCGGTCAAGCGAGAAGGTCGACACGAACTAGAAACTAGAAACTCGCAGCTCTACTTGCTCTCCGCCACCGAAGGGCTCGCCCCGAAGTCGCGACGATTGTTAACCGCCGTACGCGCCGCGCGCGCCGCCGGCTGGTTCGCGGCCGCGGCTCCATAGCGCTCCAGCAACACAGGAGCCATGGTGTTCTCCGCTTCCTTCACAAAAATCATCTTGTTCTCAGAAGCCATGTCCACGCGGACGAAATCCCCCAGCTTCACCTGTCCCGTAGCCACCAGGTTCGCTAGCGGAAACACCAGGTTGCGTTCAATCGCACGCTTCAAATGCCGCGCGCCGTACCGAGGATCGGTGCCTTCCTGGAGCAAGTACTCTTTGGCTTTCGAAGTACAGTTGAATACGAACTGATTCGTACCCGCAGCCATCAAAACCCGCTGCTGCACCATCCCGAGCTCGATCTCAAGAATCTGCTCCAGGTGTTCGTCGCGTAAAGTCTTGAACACGACGGTCTTGTCGATCCGGTTCATGAACTCCGGCGTAAACTTGCGCCGCGCCGCCTCCACTGCCGTGCGCTGGATCTTGTCGTCGAACGAACCATTGACCTCAACCACCTTGGGGGCAAAGCCGAACCCGCCATCCACCAGGTTCGTCATCTCCCCCGCGCCCAGGTTCGAAGTCATAATGATGATGCACTGCGACAGATCGACGCGCCGGTTATCGCCCAGCGTCAAGGTAGCCTTGTCCAAAATCCCCAGGAGCAACTGCCACAACGAGTCCGAAGCCTTCTCGATCTCATCAAACAGCAGGATCGACAGCTTCAGCTTCTCCGTGAACCACTGATTCAACGCCTCCTGGGTCAGCAGCGGATGCGTCTCCCGGTGCCCCAGATATCCCGGAGGCGACCCAATCAGCTTCGCAATCTCGTGCGAGTGCTGGAATTCAGCGCAATCAATCTTGATGCAAGCCCTCGCGTCCCCAAACAGAGCCTCCGCCATCGCCTCAACCACGCGAGTCTTGCCCGACCCTGTTGGCCCCAGGAAAAGCAGGTTCCCCACCGGACGCCCCGGCGCATTCAACCCGGCCAGGAACATCTGGTAGATCTCAACCACCTTCTCAAGCGCCTGATCCTGACCGACAATCCGGCGGCGCAGGGCGGCATCAAATTCTCCAGCATCATTGCTGCGACGATTCGGATCGAGCACCGTGGCGAGGTTCGTTCTCATAGGGTCTTTTTGCCCGGATTCTCACCGGACCTCTTTTCCATTCGATATTCCGTTGTCACCGGCAGTTGCATGCCTTATTCCCGAAGTTCCCAGGCCCTCGTCGTGTCTCTGGCCCACCTTCTGGAAGTGACAGAATCTGTCAATCAGAACCTGTCGAACTTAGCCCGAAGTGGCGCGCCCGGGCAGCTTGGAATCAGCAAGCGGCTAGCCACCGCCCCACCCGCCTCCCAAATTCAGAAACTCCTGCATCCCACAGGGTTTAGCCGCGCTCATCCCCGATTCAAAGCGAGCGATATTAGAACATCCCAGAGCGGAAGGGAAATACTTTGCAGACGAAGGAAAGGAACCATCCGTCAGCGTCGGTAGCGCCGGCGTCCCGCCGGCTGACGTGCGGCCCCCCCCGCCCGCGCTTGCCGGATTTACACCGGCGCCAGCGAGTGTCAGAACCATCCCCCACCGCATCCAATAACTGAAGCTGAACACAGTCAGTCAACCGGAGGTGTCCGCACGTAACTAGCAGCCAGTATGAGCCCAAGCTACTATCGCAGTCGGACGTTTCACCGGGGAGGAACCTTGCGCCGCTCGTCCATTCGTATCGTTACAGGGATCTTGTGCGCTCTTTGCGCCATCGCCGCATGGCGCCTCAGCCCAAGTCTTTCCTCCGCCTTCGCAGCCCAGTCCCAGGCGCCGGCCACAACCCCGCAAGCGCAGCTGAAGCCAGTAAGCGCCTCGATCCCGCCCAATCCCAAGCCTGCGGACATCCCCACGCTGCAAGCCATCCCCGCGTCCGGCACCGAGATCTACACCGCCAAGCACGGAGAAGCCATCCCCACCATCGCGCGCCGCTACCTAGGCAGGACTTCTTATTTAACCTCCTCCGAACTGGCCGAAGCCATCCGCCACGCCAACGGAGACCGTACCGCCAACATCCTCAAAGCCAACGAAAACATCGTAATCCCCGGAATCCTCTCGGCCCCCATCGTCGAAAAGGCCGTCCCCGTAGCCAAAGACTTTGAAGTCCGCGCCATCTACCTGACCGGCATCATGGCCGCCAGCGACCACGGACTCCGCATCATCCGCCACTGGCGCGAAGTCGGCGGCAACGCCGTAGTCTTCGACATCAAAGACTCCGACGGCAGCGTCACCATTCCTTTCGAGCATCCGCTGCTGGGCAAGCATCAGGTCTACATCCACGACGTCCAGAAATTTGTACGCTTCCTGCACCGGCAGTACATGCACGCCATAGCCCGCATCGCCATCTTCCGCGACGAGCGCCTCGTCAAGGAGCATCCCGAGCTAGCGGTTCAGTCCAGAAGAAACAAACAGCCGTGGCGTGAAAACGGCAAGCTGGTCTGGACCGATCCCTCGAATCCCAAGGTGCAAAACTACAACATAGCCTTGGCCAAGTACCTAGCCCAGCTAGGCGCCGACGAGATCCAGTTCGACTACGTCCGCTTCCCCGCCGAAGGCGACCAGAAAGACGCCGCCTTCGTCTTCCAGACCGACCACCCGGAAGCGGCTCAAGAAGCCCAGCAAGACTCATGTAGAGATGGCCGCCTCGGCCGTCCCGCCGAAGCGAAGCAAGGCGGAACCACCACGAACGTCGGCACAAACGCCGCTGCAAACTCCACCCCCGCGGCATCCTCGAATCCAAGCCCCGTAGGGGCGACCAACGATAGCCCGGTGCTTAAGCGCCGGGCGGGCACGAAGAATGGGGGCAAGTCCCGGAGGGACGGCACAACCACCGCTGACGCGAAATCAACCTGCCATACCCCCGCAGGCCCGCAGCGCACCGACGTAATCACCAATTTCCTGAAAAAAGCCTACGCCGAACTCCACCCCACCGGCGCCCTCTTCTCCCTAGACGTCTTCGGCGTGATGGCGTGGCAGCGCCAGGTCGACCTCTCCCACACCGGACAAGACATCGTCGGCATGGCCCACTACTGCGACGTGCTGAGCCCTATGATCTACCCCTCACACTTCTTCGGCATGGATAACATCGCCCACCCCGGCGACGCCCCCGAGCACTTCATCGGCGAATCCATGGACCGCTTCGAACTCATAACCAAAGGCAGTGGAGTGGTGATCCGCCCCTGGCTGCAAGCCTTCCACTGGCGCACCAAGACTTACTCGCCCGAATACATCAAGGTGCAAGTTTTAACCGCCAAGACCAAGGGCGGCATCGGTTTCCTGTTCTGGAACGCCGCCAACGACTACTCCAAACCCTACGCCGCCATGCCCGAAATGAAAGCCGCGAACGCCAAAGCCGGCGCCACCGACAAAGACAAATACTTCCGCGGCGACGAACTCCCCGGACCAACCGTGAAAGCCAGCCTGACACCGACGACCGTCCCCGCACTAACACCCGCCGAAGCCGCGACGCACTAGGAGTCAGCCCATGCCCGACAGTCGACGCATCCTGCCCAACCTCTTGTCATTCCGAACCGGGCAACAAGCCCGGTGAGGAACCTACTTTCCCCGACACCCTCATCACCGCCGCCTCACCCCATCCTTCTGCTAGATCCTCCCAAGTAGGATTTCGCTCCTCAATCAACGCCACCTTCTTCTCCCGCCGCCATTTCTTGATCTGCCTCTCCCGCGCGATTGCATCCCCCACATTCCGAAACGAAGCGAAAATACACCAGCCGATGTACCTGATACCGGCGCGTGAACTCTCCACCTTCGCCTGCCCGATGTCGCAGCACCCGCCCCATCAGAAATCCAGTCACCCCGACGTACAGCACCCGGCCCTTGCTAGCCATGGTGTAAACGTAGTAAGTCCGCTGACGCGACATTGCCACTCCCAAGGACAGCAGATTCCTCCGGGCTGAAAAGCGCCCGTTCGGAATGACAACACTCTAAGGGATGGCGTGAAACCCCGGCAGTGTCACGGATCACACCCACCCTTGTGCAAACCTCACCTATGTGCCGAATCGGGACGCGCCTGACCACCCTCCTACGCATCTTGTCATTCCGAACCGGGCTTCAGCCCGGTGAGGAATCTGCTGTCCCAGCCCTCGCCTAGCATCGTTGTCCGGAACAGGCACCGCCCGTACTCATCCGGCAGCCGCCTTAGCTGCCTTGGCGGCCCGCGGCGGCTTTCGTGCCGCGCGAGCCGGCGTCGTGGCCTCGATCTGCGGAGTGGGTGTGGACTCAAGTTCGATGGCGGACCCCGAAGTCTCGACTTCGGCCCGGCGGACCAGTGGCGCCGGCGCGGGATAGTTGGGGATTTCGGTGACCATGCGGCTGGCCCAGACATCGAAGCGGGAGCGACGGGAGTTTTTCACGGCGATCCAGAGGGCTTTGAGGATGAGGTCGGCGCGGCGCAGGTCGATGGTGTTGCGAGCCAGGGCGTTGACGACTTCCATGATGGAGGCCTGGATGGCCTCGTCGCTTTCGAGCAGGGCGACTGGATGCAGCCGCGAGCCAGGCGGCGTGGGCACGCCGCGAAACATGCGCTGGTGGAAGTAGCAGAATTGCTCTCCACGAAGGGCGGGGGAGCCGCATTGGACTTGCCGTTGACCCAACGGTCCGGGCAAAATCTTGAGGGGCAAGGGGTTACGGGTAAAATATTGCGGAATAAGGACTTACGGGCGGGGTGGGAGATGGCCCCGGAGGTGGGTGCTTGCATATCTTGAAGCTAATCACTGTACTACTATTATGCCATTCATGTTTGGGGATTGCGGTGCAGGCGGGTTTGTATCAGCTTGATGCTAAAGGGGGTGAAAATATTTTGCGGGGGCTTGACAGAGGTTGAGGAAGGCTTCAATTCGAGGAGCGAACGACGTTCCTCGTGACAACTTCCGAGGGTGCCCCCGTCCAAGCACTGCTTGGACGGTGATGTTGCAACCCCGGTACTACGATTTCAACGTGTGGAGCGTCGTGGGCAGGTGGCAGGATTGGGTGTGGGGCAGTTTCGTCACTTCGGCACCGGGGAAACAAGTGCGGTGGAAATTGAGTCCCAGTGGACGGCGCGTCTCCGGGATCAGACTGGTGTCTTCCTCACCTTGCGGATGCGTTCAGCCGAGGAAAATCCACCCTCGAGAGTAGAGACAGGATGACGCCCCCAAAACAATAGAGAAGTTTGCCTCGTCAGCGCAAAGCGGTGAGCGCCCTTGCCGCGGGCCGCACCTGCCGCGTATGATGCTGCGTTCCCATCCTCACGCGATGAATAAGCCCGCACGCGGTTCGCTGCTCGGGATCGAACACCTTGAGGCGAACGACATTCTGGGCCTGCTCAGGCTGGCCCGCCGCATGAATCCGCAGAAGGCGCGTCCGCTGCTGCGCGGCAAGCGCGTCGTCCTTCTGTTTTACGAGGCTTCCACCCGCACCCGGTCTTCGTTTGAGCTGGCTGCAAAATCGCTGGGCGCGATAACCACGCTGGTCCAGTCGTCGGGATCGAGCATCGAAAAGGGCGAGTCTCTCCTGGATACGGGATACACCCTTCGCGCAGTCGGTGCGGATGCGATCGTCATCCGTCATCCGGCGGCTGGGGCGCCACACCTGATGGCGCAGCACCTTGCTATTCCCGTGATCAATGCCGGGGACGGGATGCATGAGCATCCTTCGCAGGCCTTGCTTGATGCATTTACGATTCTGAAGCACAAGAAATCGTTCAAGGGCTTGCAGGTTGCGATCATTGGCGACATTCTTCACAGCCGCGTCGCCCGCAGCGCCTGCCATTTGCTGAGCAAGTTTGGAGTCAGGATCACACTGTGTGGCCCGCCGGAGTTTGTCCCGGATGTCGCGGCCACCCTTGTGTCCGGCCTGCGCATCACGCGCCACATCGAAGAGGCGCTGCGCAGCACTGATGTGATCATGCTGCTGCGCGTCCAGAAGGAACGCCTGGCCGGACAGAAGATTCGCCTGCAGGACTACATTGCGAAATATCAGATGACCGCTGCGCGCGTGAGGCTGGCCAGGCGCGACGCGATTGTGATGCATCCGGGACCGATTATCCGCGGGCTGGAGTTGACCGCCGAGGTCGCCGACGGTTCGCAATCCGTCATCGTGGACGAAGTGCACAACGGGGTTCCAACGCGCATGGCGATTCTGGCGCGGGCGTTAGGAAAGGCGAAGTGAGCCATATTCCATATCCCGTACCACCGCCTTGTCATCCTGAGCGAAGCGAAGGACCTACGCATTTCTCTGAAGGCCGGCACAGGTGCATAGGTCCTTCGCGCAAAAAGCGCGCTCCGGATGACAAACGGGATCTGGCGGAGGCTGGCACATGAGCCGCCAGGCAGACAAGAGCCTCCTCATCAAAGGCGGCCACCTGATTGATCCTGCGGCGAAGATCAATACACCGATGGACGTCTTGCTGCGCGACGGCCGCGTGGCTGAAGTCGTGCCACCCGGCAAAATTCGCGGCGGCGCTGATGAGAAGTTCGACGCCCGCGGGCTCATCATCGCTCCCGGCTTCATCGACCTGCACGTCCACCTGCGCGAGCCCGGCCAGGGCTACAAAGAGACTATCGCCAGCGGTACGGCTGCTGCTGCTGCCGGAGGCTTCACTTCGGTCTGTACCATGCCGAACACCGCGCCCGTGGTCGACACCGCGGAATGGGTCACTTGGCTTCGCAGTCGCGAGCGCGGAGCTGTTGTGAATGTTTTTCCGATCGCCGCCGCCACCCGCGCTTCCCGTGGTGCGACGTTGACCGACTTCGCCGCTCTGCAGCGTGCGGGAGCTGTCGCCGTCACCGACGATGGCAAGCCCATCCTCGACGATGACATCATGCGCATGGCCTTGCGTCTTGGCGCCGAGCTGAATATGCCCGTGGTGCAGCATGCGGAAGACACGCGCCTCACGGAAAACTGCTCCATGCATGAAGGCCCGACCAGCTTCCGTCTGGGCCTGCGCGCCATGCCCGCCGCGGCCGAGGCCGCCGTTGTCGACCGCGACGTAAATCTGGCGCAGCAGATTCGCGATTCGCGGCTGCACGTGGCGCATCTGTCGACTTCCGACGCACTCAAAGCGGTGCGTCGCGGCAAACGCGGGAAAGCTCGCGTCACCTGTGAAGTCACGCCGCACCACTTTACCTTGCTCGACGAAGATGTCGGCGAATACAACACGAATTTCAAGATGAACCCGCCTCTGCGCTCGGCCACCGACCGGGAGGCCATTCTGGTGGCGCTCGCCGACGGCACCGTCGATGCCATCGCTACGGACCACGCGCCTCACGCCGCGCACGAGAAGGAAGTGGAATTCGAACGTGCTGCGTTTGGGATCACTGGTCTGGAGACTGCGCTGGCTCTGGCGATTACGAAGCTCCATCGCGAACACAAGATTTCTCTCACGCGCATCGTCGAACTTTTCACTGTCGGCCCCGCCAGAGTTTTCGATCTGCGCGGCCGCGGTTCGCTGGCTCGCGGCGATTTCGCCGACGTTACCATCTTCGATCCCAAGAAGCGCTGGAGGTTTGAGGCGTGGAAGTCGCGGTCGCTGTCGCGCAACACCCCTTTCGATGGTTGGCAGTTCACGGGGAAGGTTGTGGCGACGGTTGTGGGCGGGAAGATGGTGTACCGCGTGGAATAACGGAATTTGGTGAACGGGAATAGGCTCACGTAGGTGCATGCCGTGTCACTCCGGCCCGTCGGCGGAGGAGAGTCGCGCCAGCGACGCCATTCATTAGCCCGGTACGTGAGTGCCGGGAAAACGTATCTAAGACGAGCCGATTCCCGTCACGGACGACACTCACGTGGCGAACAAACGCTGCGCGTCATAGGCAATACCGGACTTGTCCAACAGCGCCCCGAAACTCCTCCTCGAAGCTTCGCTTTCGATGATGCTCTAGCTAATTGCGAATGTAGGTCTGAACGGTAATCAACAATGATGGGCTTACGCTAAATGCTCGGTATCCGTCGGTAGTGGTGCAGTTTGACTTTAAACGCCAGCAGGAATGGCAGGAGGATTGCGATGATCGCGCTGGTCTAGTCTCTTATGTTTCTCTTCCAGCAGACGATTGATCTCCTTAACGAGCACGAGCAATTTTTTGACGTTCTGTTCGTTTGCGGCTTGTTCACAGAGTTCTAGCCAGCGTTCTTTAACTTCGTTTTGCACGCTGCAACCTCCCACTTTTAGGGGATGGGCTGGTATGGAGAAATGTAGTATGAATCCGATGCCTGTGCAAACAATTGATTCTAATGGTACGGTAGCGAACATTAGTGTGATCTGAGGGAATTAGTTAGCATAGCTAACAATTTATGGTACCTTAATTGCGGTTGGATGCAAGAGAAGAACAAGCTGTCGGAGGCGTACTCGGCTAATTACTTCTTCTTGTTGTTAGAGATTTGCTCTTTCACGAAAAAGTGAAAGAACCGGGCGTTCTTCGGGTAAATGCGCTTGCCTTTTTTGGTAATGTAACGGCAGAACACTTCCCTGTATCCTTCCGGACACGTTTTCATCGGTGTTCCTTTCTGGGACTCGACCGTGGCAGGGCTCGTCCCCTTGAAAGGAACACCTTTTTGTTCCGCTCAAGGAGACGGCCCGGTAGGGTAAGTCGCTAGAAAGGGCACCGTGAAGGGTGCCGGGCGATTGCCAGCCGACAGCGGATAAATTATACGCCCGTCAGTCCTATCATTTCTTCCAAACTCCAGACATGATCTGTGAGCCCCGCTTCCATTGCTGGCGTTACGCGCAGCGTCTTGTGAACCCTGCAAAAGTTGTAGTGCATGAAGTAAAGAGCAACCATGTGCCCGTGGTTCTCCAGCTTCTTGCTGAAGCCGTTCGTCAGGCGCGTAAAACGCCGCATCCCCATTCGCATCGAAAGATTACTGCGCTCTACGAACGATGTAGAGATGTGGTCAGGATCGGGGCTCCCAGCGAGAACTCCAGTGCGGCACCCAATGCAGGTTGCCGGAGAGTAGCGCGATTCTGGGTTGTCGTTCGATGCCCCATAAATCTTGACCAGCATCGCGTAGTCAATATCCGCGCCAAAAGCATCTTCGACGGCATCTGCGTACACGCGATGGCCGTCGGTCGTTAATTGAATCCGGCTATTGATTCGCAAAGCTACGTCCTGCATGAAAGCTTTCGCAGTATCCGCTCCACGATCTCCGATCGTGTACGAGATGACCAGCTTAGTGTCGGCGTCAATTGCCTTCCACGTCCACACGCTTCCCAGACCGCTCTTGACTTGCTCTAGCGTGAGGTTTTTGTCCTTGCCATAGACAAAGCTCCAAATTTCATCGGCCTGCACGCGGCGCACGCGGAGATTGCGAACGTGGGCATTGTGGTAGGCAGCGCAAGCGCAACCAATGTCCTTGAGGAGTTTTAGAACGGTGTGCTTCGCAACTCCCGTCATGCGGCAGGTAGCATTAACTGAAGTGCCTTCGATTAAGGCCGCGATTACTGCGGTGCGTTTGTCAGTGGCCAGCCGATTCATGACGTTAGTATATACTTGCAAGCAAGCATGTCAATGGAATAGTTAATGCATGCAGATTATTCTTGCAGCCAACGGCGGGATGCTATACAGTAAGCATGCCGAGGTGACCAAATGACTAACGAGGACAATCAGCTTCAGAGGATGGGCGGGGCAGCTAGGGCCAAAAAGTTATCCCCAGACGAACGCCAAAACATTGCACGAACTGCCGCCCACGCAAGATGGGAAAAGGCTGGCAAGGTAATACCGAAAGCGATCTATGAAGGAATCCTGACTATCGGCGATATTGAAATTCCCTGCGCTGTTCTTGAAGATGGTACGAGAGTGCTCACCCAAAGTGGGGTCATGGTGGCTTTGGGGAGATCACGCCAAGCGAAGGGACGCCAGTATTATGACGCTGACGTCAACTTGCCTGCGTTTTTGACTGCCAAGAACCTCAAGCCATTCATTCCAGACGAATTAACCGTGACGTCAAGCCAGATAGAATTTAAGACCCTTAGTGGAACAAGAGCCTTTGGGTACCGCGCAGAATTGCTCCCTAAGGTCTGTGGAGTATTTCTTGATGCTGCCACGGCGAATGTCCTCGTAGAACGCACGCAAAAGCATATTGCCGAACGAGCTTTGATACTGATTCGTGGTTTTGCCAGTGTTGGCATTATCGCGTTAGTTGACGAGGCTACCGGATACCAGTATGACCGCCCCAGACGCGATCTGGAGGAATACTTAAAGAAATTCCTGGCTGAGGGCTTGCGGCGATGGGTACGAACTTTCCCCGGCGACTACTTCAAGCATCTATGCAGGTTGAAGGGTGTTCAGCTTCGACCAGACATGAAGCTGCCGCAGTATTTTGGGCATCTCACGAACGATCTTGTATGGAGGCGAATAGCTCCCGGACTACTCAGAGCGTTGAAAGAAAGACGCAGCGAGCGCGGCAGTCCGAGCAATAAGCTTCATTCATGGACGAGCGATGAGCTTGGAAAACCGGAGTTGTTACTGCATTTGGGGACGGTAGTGGGGATTATGAAAATCAACACAGATTATGATGTGTTCCACGAGCAACTGGATACTATTGCGCCGATCTATCCAGACGAACCGGGGCTTTTTGACGATCCGAAGGATTGGGAGAAACCTAATTAATCTTCGGTAGCTTCTCTCACGACTCGTAATGCGTTCTGGCTTTCGTCCAGTTCATCGAGGAAGGTAAGCGTGCCCCAAGGAATAGTGGCTAAGTGCGAATCGCCTCCGATTTGCTTCAGGTCGGCGACTTGGAGACTCCCATCTACGAGAAACACGACGTATGCACCCTTGCGTCCGACTACTGCAACGCGATCACCCTTTTGGGGGATGCGCCTCTTTTTCGTGGCCATGCCGACAGTTTCCCACAGGCCCAGCCGGATTGCTAGCCTGTGGAATTTCAAACTGCACCACTACCTATCCGTCTTGCCATTAAAATTCGATACCATGCTCGCCGAGCCAGCGCGAAGAATTCGCCTTGAACTTCTGGACGGCTGCAGCCGCCCCGATCGTCGGCGGCCAGCCAAGGAGCAGGTGGACATGGTTTGTCGTGCCGCCAGCGGCGAGGAGCTTGATCTTCAGGTTGTTCGCGATTCCGAGGAGATAGGCCCAGCGTTGTTCCTGCAGTTCCGCCGGAATTGTGTCTCTCCGGTCTTTGGTGCTGAAAATGAAGGGAACGAAATGAGCATTGTAGGTGTGGGCCACGGTGGCGTCCCTTCGGGACTTTTGCCTTCCGGTCGCATTACCCGGCACTTACGTGCCGGGCTAATGAATGCCGTCCCCTTCGGGGACTTTCGCGCAAAGAGGGATGATTCCGGTGCTTTCCGGATTGTAGGGGGATCGAAGCAGAAAAGTTCTGTGCCGATGATCACACTCGGCCTGTGGAATTCCGGGAACGGGCTTCGTAGTACGCCATAAGGCGGCTAGGGGCAAAGAGTGGAGTCGCGAAGCGACGCCATCCACTAGCCCGGCAGGTAAGTGCCGGGAAAGCTGAAAGGGGACCGAGTCCCGTTCAGGGACGGCACCCGAGCCTAATCCTTCGCTGGCACTTAGTTTTCCTCCGCTGCGAATCACGCCACAATGCCCATCTTCTTCCCCACTCGCCCCAGAACCTCCAGCGCCTGCTCCGATTGTTCTGTCGTGTGGGTCGCAGTCATGATGGTGCGAATGCGCGCCTTGCCTTCTGGCACCGTAGGGAAGGCGATGCCGGTTCCCAGCACGCCTTCCTTGAACAGTTCGCGCGAGAAATCCATGGTGACTTTGCCGTCGCCGATGATGATGGGCGTAATCGGAGTCTCGCTGGCTGGAGTGTTGCGGCCGCCGATGTCGAAGCCGAGCAGACCCAATTCCTTTTTCCAGAAGCGCGTGTTCTCCCAGAGTCTCTCCATGCGCTCGGGTTCGTTTTCCAGAACGTCGAACGCCGCAATGCATGTCGCAGCCACCGATGGGGGATGCGATGTAGAGAACAAGAACGGGCGCGCGCGATGATATAGAAAATCAATCAGATCGCGTGTTCCGCAGACATAGCCACCTAGGGCGCCGATGGCCTTCGACAGCGTTCCCACCTGAATATCCACTCGCCCATGCATGCCGAAGTGGTCGATCGTGCCGCGGCCGTTGCGGCCCAGCACGCCGGACGCGTGCGCGTCGTCGACCATCATGATGGCGCCGTATTTTTCAGCTAAGTCACACAGCGCGGGCAGCGGGCCGATGTCGCCGTCCATCGAGAAGACCCCGTCGGTGATCAGCAGCTTCTTGCCGGGTTCGCCTTTCACACTCGCGAGCTGTTCTTCGGCGTGGGCGATATCTTTGTGGCGGAAGACTAGAATCTTTGCCTTCGAGAGCCGTGCGCCGTCGATGATCGATGCGTGGTTCAGCGCGTCGGAGATGATGCAATCGTCTTTGCCGAGCACAGCCGATACCGTCCCAGCATTCGCCGCAAAGCCGGACTGGAAGACTACGCACGCTTCCACGTTCTTGAAGCGCGCAATCTTTTCTTCCAGCTCCATGTGGATCTTCATCGTGCCTGCAATCGTGCGCACCGCGCCGGAGCCGACGCCGTACTTGCGTGTAGCCTCCAACGCTGCCTCGCGTAGCTTGGGGTGCGTGGTAAGGCCGAGATAATTGTTTGAGGCTAGGTTGATGACTTTCTTTCCGTCAAATGTGCAGACTGGCGCCTGCTCGTCTTCCAGCACTCGCAGCTTGAAGTGTGTGCCCTTGGCTTTGAGTCCGTTGAGTTGGTCGGTGAGGTAGGAGAGCGGGTTGGTGCGGGTTGCGGTTGTCATGGAATCCTCGGAATGCATTTGCGCGGGGAGGAACGGTCATGTTGGAACTGACCAGTGTAATACCGGACCGTAGGAGGACGCAGTCGAGAGAACTCTCGGAAGTGGTTCAATCAGTGGCGATGCACGCGGGATCCTTCACTCCGCCTTCTATGAGACGGCTGGTGCGGGTCAAGGGGAAACTTTTGGATTTTGATTTTCCCTTGGTTGCGGTTTTGTTGTTGTTGGTTTTGCTTTTGCCTGGTTCGTTCATCGCGGCGCTTCTATCCGCACTCGAGTGCGCCCGT
>QIAM01000071.1 GCA_003225555.1 Acidobacteriota bacterium
TCAAATTCCTCATTCCAAGCATCCCACGCCTGTTGCTCCGTAAAAAAGAGACACTCCAATTCGGGTTCGTTGACCGCGTCGATCTCCCAACGACCGGCCGCGTCGTTGTAGCCGATGGTCGCAATGTGGATCCCGGCTTTGTTGAGGATCTTCTTCCCTGAGGTCACACAAACTGCTCCTCAAGTGCCGCATTGTAGGCCTCCTCCACTGTACAAGCAACGTATCAAACTGGAGTGGGATGAGTGAAGTCTTTTCCTCTCGGCATGGTACGTGGACGACATCGTAGTCGATGCGAAGACGGTCTGGCAAAGCCGCGATAAGCAGGATGCGCCTTACTCGTTGCCAGCAATCAATCGGCAATCATCGCAGATTTCGCCTTCGAAGCGCCTGCCGCGCTCGGGCGGGACCGCACCGCACACCCGGCAAACCCAACCTTCGGACTCGCACAGGTTCGCCCACGCTTCATCCTTCTTGCGTTCTGTGTCGTCGCTTCTCACAGCGGCGCAAGTATATTCCGGTTACGGTTGACCACCAAATTGTATGCAGGCTAGAACGGTTACTTTTCAGAACACCTAAGTAACATTGACCGCGCTAGGTCTACTTGTAATGCTACCTGCAATGGCGCAAACGCCACAAAAGCCTCGTAAGCACACGCGGCCGCCACGCATCCGTGTCCCCAACAACGAGCAGGCAGTATTCACCGTCGATACCAACAAGTATGTTGGGGTAATTCGGCGTCTCTCCCTTACCGGAGGTTCTGCCGTCCTTTCCAAAGGTCCTATTCCTCAGGGAACGCTGGCGCAAATGGATTTGAGCACTGTGTTTGGGAAAGTAACTGCGCAAATCGAATTCATGCACAGCGGAGCTGATGGGATACCACTTGCCCAAGCATTCCGCTTCATTGACATGGACGACGTGAGTTCCGAACGATTCAGCGCCGCCGCTAGGCAAATGGAGAGGGCGGGGTTCAGCGATGTCGAAGAAAAAGAAAATCCTCTCGGCGATCTGGCATCCCAGACCTTGAGCAAACTCCGGGACGGCATCCGCCGCCTTTCGGTGGTAATCGCCCCCGGAGGAACGGGCAAGTCTTAACACTGAAGTTGAATCAGGCGTGCAAAAAACATTTCCTTTTGAAACAGACGACGAATCGGCCTGAATTCCTGCTAATCCTAGATTCCTATCAGAGGAACATTGCAACCTGAGGGTGACGGCGTATAATTCCGTCAACGGTCACATCAATCCGAATTTTCTCCGACTGCAACGACTCCTTACGTTTTGCCAAGACCCACAAAGGAGGTTAGCCACATGCCCACAACTAAAGAATTGACTATTCGCTTGGGGGCAGGCCGGGGACTCTGGGAAGGGTCTGCCGCGCCCTGGCTGACCACAAAGTGAGCATTGTCGCGTTCCAGTCAATCCCTTTAGGGGGAAACAGTCTGGTTCGCTTCGTTGTAGACCACCCGGAGGCGGGCAAAGAGGCCTTGGACAATGAAGGCCTGAGCTACATCGAGACGGAAGTCGCTCAAGTCAGACTTCCACATCGACCGGGCGAGTTGGCGCGGGCGGCATCGCGGCTCGGCGACGCCGACATTAACATAAACATGCCTACTGCGGGGTAGATCCGAGTACGAACATCCCCCTGGTTATCTTTGGCGTCGCTGAAGCCGGACAGGCCGCGGTGATTTTGGACCGGAGTGCCACTGCCGCATAACCGTTGCGGCCCAGTTTTCCCGGCCCCTATGTCTGCCCAGCGGTATACGGCCTGTTTGTGAGTCCAAAGTGTTTCGTTCCGACACAAGCCTGTTTTACGGAGCCCGAGCTAGCCGCACTGCCTACACATTGGACATCGGCAATTTGGCTGGTGTGTGCCACCTGTGAGACCGCACAGCGGACATTTGCAGTCAGCGTGATGTCTCCCGCCCCAGTCACCACAGCCGGGACACATACAATCGGGTTTGTGTTGCCCGCCCCGCTCTTCGCAGCTTAGGCACACGCAATCGATTCTACGACTTCTACCGAACTTGTACCCAACGGCCATTGTTGGGCCTACTTCCATGACTGGGATACTTGGCTGCTTCATTCTGGCGGTAATCCGGCGTTGACATCAAGTCTTTTGAGAACCTTTTCTCGGAGATACCGAAAGCGTTTCTTTCCGACACATGCGGCCCAGATTCCGATAAATTGCTGATCCTATGTGGTCGTCTGCGGTCCGAAACCCTGCGGAAGGGATTCCGGCAATGGCGGAGCCCAAGTTGCGTCAGCCATAAAAGTTCTAAAATCGTCCGCTAGGTCCGAGCATTACTATCCCTTACCGCTGCCGAGGTCCTTTACTTGTTCAGGATTCGCCTGCGGAGCGAGTTGCGGAGTGTGCCGTCGCAGCACTAGAATGCGCCCGTCACAATGAGGAGTTCAATCTGTTCGCCTATTGGGAGAGGACATGCGCGCAAGAAGCATCGTACTGACGCTGGTAACGTGTTTTGTCGTCCTGACGCTGTGCTTTGCGGACGACGCAAATATTGGTACCTGGAAGCTAAACGAGGCCAAGTCGAAGATAGGTGCAGGAGCCCCGAAGAACACCACGGTTGTATACGAGGCTGCGGGCGACAACGTGAAAGTTACGGTGGAGGGCGTCGACAGTGCCGGTAAACCGACGCATAACGAGTGGACGGGCAAGTACGACGGCAAAGACTACTCGGTCACGGGCGATTCCAGTTCAGACATGCGGTCGTTAAAGAAGATCGACGACCATACGCTGGAGCTAACCATCAAGAAGGACGGCAAAGCTACTGGTACCGGTCGCATCGTTCTCTCTGCTGACGGCAAAACCCGCACGGTAACCGTAAACGGAACCGATTCGACGGGCAAGAAGTTCCACGCTACTTCGGTATACGACAAGCAGTGAAGTATTTCTCGTGCTCGGCCAGCAACCCAAATACCCTTCTGGCAAGGTCCGGCGGAAGGGTATTTGTGCGCAAAAAGTAAAACCCCCATTGCAAATCAAGGAATTTTTCGTGTTTTTTGTCCGTTAGCGAACTGACTGGCGTTAATCCTCCAAGTAGATTATTGATTCAGCTCTCGCCCCTCGATTGCTGTCGTTCCAATGAAGCAAATGGCTCACAGTGATGCCCTCAAAACCCCCGCCCCATCCCTGCCTGTGTCCCCAAAAACAAGAGCTCCCTCGCTGCCCGGTCTGCGACAAGGACGTGCCGCTGGAAGCAGCTAAGACCGACGAGGACGGCCACGCGATACACGAAGACTGCTACGTCCTCAGGTTGCTCCTGTGGAAAGCTACAGACGGCTACCACTAAAGTTTCGACTGCGCCCACCCTACAAATGTTGGAAATGCTCCGTGATCGGGATTATCTTCGCCATTGGGTGTAGGTCTCCTTTTCCAAGATCGGCTGCTGTTTGCTAGGCAAAAAGCCAACTTACACCCTCTCGCTTTTTACACAATCAAAGTTACGTCACCTCCGACCCCCGCTGGGTTCGTGAAATTCATAGGCATCAAACACAAATGCCCAGAAAATATTTCTAAAAACATCCCCGACCCTGTCGATTTTCCCTCCCCCTCATTCGACGTTAAAGTAGAGGCATAGGATCACCGGCCCGAGATCGCCCGGAGGCCCAGCCAAAATCAAAAGGAGATATTTGCGATGCGCGTTATGGTGATAGTCAAAGCTAACAAAGACTCAGAAGCAGGGGTCATGCCGAACGAGAAGATCCTCACCGCAATGGGGAAGTTCAACGAACAGTTGGTGAAAGCCGGCGTAATGCTGGCCGGCGACGGGCTCCACCCGAGTTCAAAGGGTAAGCGCGTCAGGTTCTCGGGAGGCAAGCAGACCGTGATCGACGGGCCGTTCGCCGAGACGAAAGAGCTGATCGCAGGCTACTGGCTGTGGCAGGTGAGGTCGATGGAAGAGGCTGTGGAGTGGCTGAAGCGCAGCCCATTCGATGGAGGAGCCGAAGTCGAAATTCGTCCGGTATTCGAAGCCGAAGACTTCGGCGCCGAGTTCACTCCCGAGCTGCGCGAACAAGAAGAGCGGCTGCGCAAGCAGATCGCCGAGAAGAAATAGTGTTGTCGCTCTCTGAATGACTTGTCGATTTTGCTCCCATTCGTTCGACGTATTAATGAAGGCTGGGTTCCGACAGTCGAGACGGATCGGCAGTCCCAGCTCCCAAACCGAAATTCACAAGGAGATATGACCATGCGATTCATGATGTTAGTCAAGTCCGCCGAGAACTCGGGACCCCCGCCCAAGGAGTTGATGGATGCCATTGCAAAACATGCGGAAGAAGCGGTCAAAGAAGGCCGGATGCTGGGAAGCGGTGGGCTCGCTCCGACCGCGCAGAGCACGCGCGTCCGGCTCTCCGGAGGACAGATCAAGGTGATCGATGGACCCTTCACCGAAGCCAAGGAAGTTGTCGGCGGATATGCGCAGTTCGAGTTTAATTCGAAGCAGGAGGCGATCGAGTCGGCTAAGAAGTTTATGGAACTTCACAAGAAGCACTGGCCGGGATGGGAGGGCGAGACCGAGGTTCGCCAGCTGTTTGGCCCTGAGGACTTCGCTCAACACACAGAGGAGCGGTCACGGAAGGCCGGGTAGAAGCCACGATTCCTGGCGTGGGGCGGGGATCCCTCGCACACTACGCTCGGGATTTCGGCAGCTCCCGCCCGCTAAGCGCCTCAACTTGCGCGACCGGAGTGAACGTGATGTGATCAGTAGGAGTGACAACTACCGATACCCATCGTGCCACCGACGCCGTCTGGAGGATCGAATCGCCCAGGCTCATCGCCGGGCTGACGCGAATAGTGCGCGACGTCGGTGTCGCCGAGGATCTCGCACAGGATGCGCTCGTCGCCGCGCTCGAGCAATGGCCAAAGTCAGGCGTCCCGGACAACCCGGGCGCCTGGCTCATGGCCACCGCCAAGCATCGAGCCATCGACCGGCTGCGACGCAGCCAACTCCTCGAACGCAAGCACGAGGAACTTGGCCGCGAGCTTGAGGTCAAAGAGATGACCGTGCCCGATCTCGAGGGCGCTCTCGACGATAACGTTGGCGACGATCTTCTCCGCCTGATGTTCATCTCCTGTCATCCGGTACTCTCCACTGAAGCACGGGTGGCGCTCACGCTACGCTTGCTCGGAGGATTGACGACCGACGAGATCGCGCGGGCGTTTCTGGTTCCAGAGCCGACCATCGCACAGCGCATTGTCCGCGCCAAGCGGACACTTACCGACAAGCACGTTCCCTTCGAGGTTCCTCGCCGCCCCGACCTTGCCGTACGTCTATCGTCGGTGCTTGAGGTCGTCTACTTGATCTTCAACGAAGGCTATTCTGCGACTGCGGGCGATGACTGGATGCGACCTGCACTATGCGAGGATGCGCTGCGGATCGGGCGCATCCTCGCGGAGCTCGCTCCACGGGAGGCGGAGGTGCACGGCCTGGTCGCTCTCATGGAAATCCAGGCATCGCGCTCCAAGGCGCGCGTAGGTCCGTCCGGAGAACCCATCCTTCTGTTCGACCAAAACCGCGCGCACTGGGACC
Organism: Acidobacteriota bacterium; assembly: GCA_003225555.1. Lineage (GTDB taxonomy): Bacteria > Acidobacteriota > Terriglobia > Terriglobales > Acidobacteriaceae > Sulfotelmatobacter. The sequence continues at coordinate 5,547 of QIAM01000071.1, forward strand.
AGCTTCTCATTCGCCGGGGTCTTGCTGCCCTCGAGCGTGCTGAAAGCCTCGGTGGCACGCACGGCCCTTATACCCTGCAAGCCGCGATAGCCGCGTGTCATGGCCGTGCGCTTACCCCGGAGGAGACGGACTGGCTCCGCATTGTGCAGCTCTACGGGCAACTCGCCGAGCTCATGCCGTCTCCCGTCGTGGAACTGAATCGTGCCGTCGCAGTTGCAATGGCCTCCGGACCGGCAGCCGGCCTCGCCCTCGTCGATGCGCTAACTGAGGAACCATCTCTCAAGGCTTACCACCTCCTGCCCAGCGTGCGCGGCGACCTGCTCCGCAAGATCGGCCGCCTCGACGAGGCCCGATCCGAATTCGAGCGCGCCGCATCGCTCACGCGCAATGCACGGGAACGTGAGCTGCTCCTCAATCGAGCTCGAACCTGCGCAGGCGGATCCTGAATTCGTCAACCACCCAAGGCCGCCAAGTTACACGAAGGCATCAATTCTACGGATTTCCTTGGTGCTCCTTCGTGTCCTTGGTGGTTAATCAATGACATAATCAATAGGCAGAACCAGCGGTTTCTCTCCTAGCCCATGCTCAACCTGTTCTCCATCATCGTCATTGGATTCTTCCTGGGAATGCGGCATGCGACCGATCCGGACCATGTCATCGCCGTAACCACGATCCTGACCAACCAGCGAAAGACCTCACGGGCAGCCCTGATCGGCGCCCTTTGGGGAGTGGGCCACACGGTCACAATCCTCATGGTCGGCGCCGCCATCATTCTCTTCAATCTCGTTATCCCGGTCCGGCTCGGTTTGAGTATGGAGCTGTCAGTCGGCATGATGCTGATCCTCTTGGGCGTGTGGAACCTGACCAGCTTTATGCGCACCATACCCGGCGCTCATACTTCTCCCGAAGCCGAAGAGGCTGTGGTCCACGCGCATCCCCACGCTCACGGCGACTACGTTCACAGCCACGTTCATGCCCACGACCCCGAATCCCATTCTCACTCCTCAGATCAGACGCCCGTGGCGCGGCTGGATCGTATGTTCGGGACTGAAAATCTCTACCTGTTCTTGCGACCCCTGGTGGTAGGCATTGTTCATGGGCTGGCGGGCTCGGCGGCGGTGGCGCTGCTGATCCTCGCCAGCATTCGAAATCCCCGCTGGGCGATTGCCTATCTCCTGGTTTTCGGTATAGGCACCATCGCCGGGATGATGCTGATCACGATGAGCATCGCCTCCACGCTTCACTATGTCGGGAACCGCTTCGCGCGCTTTCGCTATGGACTCAGCGCGGCCTCGGGCGTGTTGAGCATCGCTTTCGGGCTCTTTCTAGCCTACGAGATTTGTATTGTTCAGGGATTTTTCGGCGCTCATCCGCAGTGGACTCCTCACTGAGGGAGGCATGGAACACTCGTTTGTAGAAATTCCTCGGCGCGCATTTTGGATTGAGTCTTCCGTCGGTCTCAACCCGGCAGCCACACTATTGCCGAAGCAGACTTGCCGACGAGCAGATCAGTCAGAGGCTTGGTGGGAGAGCCTGCCGACGCTTCTTGGCGCTTGCGGTGCGGCCCTCGGAGACTGAGACTTAGTCTTTGGCAAGTTGCACACCGATGCAGATTGAAAGTAAAGAACGATGGCTGGATCTGTGCGAGAAGGCGGTTAAGGAGCCGGACTCGATCAGGTTCCGACAGCTTATCGGTGAAATCAATGAACTGCTGGTTGAACCTGACGAACCTGCAGACCCCTCGCTCCAACCCGATTCGCTTTCGGAGTCCTTCAATCAATAACTAGTGTGTTGTCTGCCCTTCCCCTCCCTGCTTCACGAACATCACTTCTAGGGTCTTGATCTCGTAGGGCTTGGTATGGACGTCTACCGTTCCATTTTGCAGCGGTAAACTGCCGGCCGAAACTTCCATCAGGTTCGTCTCTGAGACTGATTCGGCCCCTGGGGGAAGCTGAATCTTGACGTCGGATTCTTTTCCTGCCCACCCGTAAAAACGCAAGATGAGGGCATTGTGGTCCTCGGCTTTCTTTAAGGCTGTGATCACAACGTTGTCGGCGTCAGCCTGAAGGAAAGAATGCTCGGGCGAAAACTTGCCTTGATGTTTCCCGACTGGCATCGGCAGACGTTTGTGGTTATAGTCGTGTATCGAGCACTTTAACAGGGCGCCTACAGCCAGGAGGCACACTGCTCCGCAGAAGTGCAAGAACACTTTTGCCGCACGTCCGAGAGGGTGTCAATACCACTGCATGTCACGTCTACATGCCTGCGCAAGATACGAGGCGAAGGATCATATCGCTACATGTTCCCGCCACTCGGGCAGCAGAAAGACTCTGTTTGAGTTCATCTTTTACTTCTGAGTTTTGCGCAACTGGTCCGCACGAATCTCGGCTTGGTGCGCTTCCGTCGTCTTGCCCAGGCTTGTATAAGCTTGAGACAGGAGTTCGAAGACCTCAAGAGTCTTCGGGTGCGATTTAGCCAGGATCTCAAGCTGCAAGGCAGCCTGTCCGGATCTGCCTTGGAGAATCCCTGCTCTTGCCAGTGCGAGTTGGGCTTCGACGCTGTTCGATTCGAGCAGTAGGGCCGCTTCCAATTGGTCCTCGGCGGCCTTCGCGTCTCCTAAGCCCAAGTACACCTGTCCCAGCAACAGGCGAGCCTGAAAGTGTCCCGGCATCAACTTCAAACTTTTCTCCAGCGCGTCGCGCGCGCCGGGCAGGTCATGGGATTTGTCCAGGGCCTGTCCTTCGTAGAACGCAGCGGTTGCGTCATCGGGTCGTACTTCAAGCGCGGCTTTCAAATGTTGTGCAGCGGGAGCGTAGTCGCCAGCCTGCAGTTCCAACTCACCGAGTTGGCGCAGAGCCGTCGGCGATTTGGGATCGAGCCGCAAGACCTTCTCGAGTACTGAACGGGCGTCGGCCGCACGATTGTCTTCTGAAGCGATCATCGCTGTGTGCAGCAAGTTCTGCTCTTCGATACGATCTTTTGGGTCGGGGAGGGCAGAGGTCGGAGAGTTAAATGGGAATTTCGCCAGGATGCCGCGCAGTTCTTGAGTCCTCGAACTTTGTGCGTCAAACCTGTTGTCAAGTTCATTGGGATCGCTCTGCAGATTGTAGAGTTCGGGTCGGGGTGCTTCGATGAGCTTGAACCCTTCCGTGCGCACCGATCGTAGTGGGGCCCACCCAAAACGCAGAGGGTAGTCGGTCTGTCCGAGCACGACCCGCGGCCTCTCCTCGGATCCGGTGAGATAAGGCTTCAACGAGAGGCCGTCGAGATTCGCGGTGGAAGGCGCTCTTATCAGATCGAGCACAGTCGGGAGAATGTCGAGGGTACGAACTTGAGCGGCAACCACCTTGCCGGCACTGGTGCCAGCCGGCAATTTGACGATCAGAGGCACATGGGTCGTCGAGTCGTAAAGAAAGATCCCGTGCGTGTCTTCGTGATGCTCTCCGAGTCCTTCGCCGTGATCGCCGACGACAACAATGAGAGCATTCTGGTACTCACCATGCTTTTTGAGGTGAGCAACGAACGCTGCCAGAGCTGAGTCTGCATAAGCGACCTCGCCATCATAGGTTTGATCCTTGTAGCTCTGCGAATAGGGCGCAGGCGGTTCGTACGGGTCGTGGGGGTCGTAGAGGTGCACCCAAACGAAATGGGGCGGAGTCGGATGTACGGTGAGCCACGCCTCGGCATGTAGCACCACATCCATGCCGCGCCGTTCAACTCTACCCCATCGGGACTTCGTCGTTGGATGCTCCGGGAAATTGTCGTAGTAGTCGAAGCCGCGGTCCAATCCTGGGGCGAGGCTCTTGCTGTCGAGAATTACAGCCCCAATGAACGCGGCAGTATGGTAGCCCTGTTGGCGAAGCATTTCCGCCAATGTTGTGTGGTCTGGCGCAAGCGGTACGGCAAAGTCGGTGACGCCGTGGGTGCTGGGCAAAAGCCCGGTGAGGATTGTAGTGTGCGAAGTATTGGTGATCGGGCTGGGAGTGAATGCTTGCGTGAAGCGCACCCCATCTTTTGCGAGTGCGTCCGATGCGGGCGTTTCAATGTGCTCATAGCCATAGCAGTGAAGGTGGTCGGCTCGGAGAGTATCGATGGTGACCAGAAAGACATCGGGAGGCGTTGCTTTCTTCTTCGGAAGTTCCGCGCAGATGGCGCACAAAGACGTCAAGCAGAGGATGAGTGATGTTAGCAATACCTTCACGGTCACTCAGCGTAGCACAATCGAGTGTTCCGCTGGCGCGGGAGAGACTGTGCCACCGGCGCCGTAATTTCAGCGCTCATGGCCCTTTGCCAGCGCGTTATATTCCTATGCGGGGATCTTGCCTGTGTAGACGGCCATGCCGACTACCGCATCCACTCCTATGGCATCAAGGTCGTCAACTTCCCGCTGCTCTGTGATGCCACCGGCCGCTAGAAGTCGCCTGGAGGTTGCGCTCCTCACCTTGCGGACGCTCTCCATTGAGATTCCGCGCATCAATCCTTCCGTGTCGATGTGGGTATAGAGAAAACCTTCACAGAAAGGCTCCAACGCGCTGATCATGTGGGAAGGTGTGATTTCGGTTTGCGTACGCCAACCGTCAATTGCAACGCGCCCACCGCGAGAATCGAGAGCGAACACGAGTGGCTCACGGCCCAGAGCATCGGCTAGGCTGCGCGCGTATTTCGTGTTGATAGTACCGCGGTCGAACAACGCAGAGCCGATAATCACCCGACGGGCACCCGCATGTATGAGTTCTTCGGCGCTAGTGAGCGTACGAATTCCGCCGCCGACCTGGCAATTTAGGCGACGTACGATTTGTTGCACGAGCCCCCGGTTGCTTCCCGCGCCTCGGGCGGCATCAAGATCGATTAACTGTACAAGTGGATACTTCGAGAAGCGATCAATCCAATAGTCGAAGTCTTCAAACTCCAATTCCTTCTTCTCGCCTTGTACTAACTGCACAATTTTGCCGTCCATGAGATCGATGGAGGGAATCAGCATGGCCACCTCATCGGCAAGTTCGCGGCATGCAGTTCTTGTTTCAGATCAGCGATGCTTTGGATTCCGAAATGAAAAATCGACGCAGCGAGGGCCGCATCGGCAGATCCGTCGCGGAAGACATCGATGAAGTCAGCGGCAGATCCCGCGCCGCCGGATGCGATGACGGGGATCGGGACCGCTCGGGAGACGAGTCGAACGAGCTCACAATCGAATCCGGAGCGGGTTCCGTCGCGATCCATGGAGGTGAGAAGAATCTCGCCTGCTCCTCGAGAAGCGGCTTCTTGCGCCCATTGGATGGCATTGCGGCCCGCGGGGACACGTCCACCGGCGACGAAGACCTCGAAGGCTCCATTGGTGCGTCTGGCGTCAATTGCAACTACAACCGCCTGAGAACCAAAGCGGGCCGCGATCTTGCTAATCAGTTCCGGGTCGCGGACAGCTGCTGAATTGATGGCGATCTTGTCAGCCCCGGCGTCAAAAACCGCGACAGCGTCGGAGAGTTGGCGAATGCCTCCGCCAACCGTGAATGGAATAAACAGGCAGCGGGCTACACGGCAGACGGCTTCGAGCAACATGCTGCGTCCCTGATGTGTCGCAGAGATATCGAGCAAGACTATTTCGTCCGCGCCGTCGCGGGCATGCGCTCTTGCACACTCTACCGGGTCACCGGCATCACGGAGATTCTCGAACCGAACACCCTTCACGACCCGGCCCTCGTCCATGTCGAGACAGGCGATGATGCGCTTGGTCAACATGGCGGCATCTCGCAAAAGGCTCTCAAGATGGAGAGTCCGGCCTCTCCTGATTTTTCGGGGTGGAACTGCACTCCGAAGATATTGTCTCGTTCAACGACCGCCGAGAACCTTGGGCCGTATGCACTCTCGGCAGTCGTCGAGTCAACCACGGGTGCGTAGAACGAGTGCGTGTAGTAAACGAATGGATGCTCCGTAAGACCGCGCAGCAATCTCGAACTGGGTTTCGTCGCCAGGCTATTCCAACCAACATGCGGCACCTTCACAGCAGTCGGGAACTTTGCACACACTCCCGGAAGAATTCCTGCTCCAGCGATGTCGTGAGCCTCCTCACTTCCTTCGAACAGCCATTGCATTCCGAGACAAATGCCGAGAAACGGCTTATGCGAGCGGAGACCGGTCAGCACAGCATTGGCCAGACCGGTTTGAGTGAGAGCAGCCAATGCGGAAAAGTGCCCGACGCCGGGCAAAACAATTTTGTCGGCCGCTGCTACCACCTCGGGCTGGGTGGTTACGGAAACAGTGAAACCCAGCCACGTGAATGCCTTCTTTACTGAATTGAGGTTGCCCGCACCGTAATCCACGATGGCAATCATAGAAGTCCTTTGGTGCTTGGCAGCATTCGTCCCAAACGATGGTCACGGGAGCAGGCAACGCGCAGGGCGCGGGCGAAGGCCTTGAAGAGCGCTTCGATTTTGTGATGGCTAGAACGTCCGTAGAGCACACGAGCGTGAATGTTCGCGCGGGCGGCACGGGCAAAGCCCTCGAAGAAATCCGGCACAAGCTCGGCTTGAAGATCGCCAACCCGCGCCACCCGGACTTTAGTAACGACGACGGCGGCGGAGCGGCCGCTGAAGTCGACTGCGGCAAGACCGAGGGTCTCGTCCATGGGCATGAGAAAGTAGCCGGCACGCAGGATTCCGCGCCGATCGCCTAACGCACGGTCGAAAGCTTCCCCAAGGGCGATGCCAATGTCTTCTACGGTGTGATGCTGGTCAACGTCGAGGTCGCCTTGAGCTGTAACTTCAAGGTCGAATCCACCGTGCCGCGTAAAAAGCTCGAGCATGTGATCCAGAAAGCGAATGCCAGTAGAGATTTCATACTTCCCGCGGCCTTCAACGTTGAGGGTGACGCGAATCTCGGTTTCCGTGGTCTTGCGATGGAGAGTAGCTCGTCTGGGGCGTGACGCTCGGAGGGTTGAGGTTTTCACGCCTTCACCTCGTGGCGAAGATCAAGTTGCTCAACCGCTTCATGCAATGCTGAGACCAGGGCCTTAGTATGGTGGTCCGAACCCACGGTCAGGCGTACGCAGCCGGCACATCCGGGGTCGGAGTCACGGTCCCGCACGAGAATTCCGCAAGAACGCAGGGCTTCAACGAAACTCGCATGCGCCTCGCCGATTCGAATGAGAACGAAGTTGGCGTGACTCGGCCAATAATGCAGACCGAGATTGCCCAGCTTCTGTTGCAGGAGCTCACGGTTCTGCCGCACCTCCGCGGCATAGCACTCTACATATTCCTGGTCCGCAAGCGCTTCCGGAAGCACCGCTAGCGCGACTGCGTTTACGTTGTACGGAGAGGCAACGCGACGCACCGTGCGCATTTGTTCAGCGGGCCCTGCCAGGATTCCGCAACGCAAGCCTGCCAGTCCGTAGGCCTTTGAAAAAGTCCTCGCGACAAAGAGGTTGGACGTGCATCCGACTTGATCGATGATCGTTTCTCCATGAAACTCAAAGTAAGCTTCGTCGACGAGTAACGCCGCATTCGGCGCTGCTCGCGCAATCTGAAGCAGAAGATCGGGGGTCACCGATGCGCCGGTGGGATTATTTGGATTTGCCACAGCGATAAATCGAGTGCGCTCGCTGATTCGACTGAGCAGATCCTTCAAGGGGAATGCAAAATCTGTGCCGGCGGGAATCTGGACTACGTTTGCCGCTTCCGCAGCGGCGAAGATGCTATACATGGCAAAAGTGGGTACCACGATCAGTGCTTCATCGCCGGACTCCAGAAAGGTAGAACACACGAGGTGAATGGCTTCGTCGATGCCGTTGGTGAGCAGAACTTGAGACGGGTTGAGTCCGAGAAACCTTGCAACTTGGACTTCCACCGACTCCCGCTCCGGATACGTCGCCAATAGCTCTGCGTCCAGAGCTCGAAGGCGGGCCAGCACGCGGGGCGAGCAGCCGATGGTGCTCTCGTTGAAATCAAGACGCAAGCCTTGGCGGCCGGCCAAAGGCGGACGGTAAGCATGTAAGTTCCTCACCGCTGCGCGAGGCTCAAGCATTCGAGCACCTCGCTCGCAGCGACTCTGCGTGTCCGTTGAGACCTTCGGCCAGTGCCAGGGAAATCGCCGTCGGAGCGATTCGATCAAGGCCTTCTTGACTAACCTGCTGGCAAGCAATTATTCGCACAAAATCGAGCACGTTCAGTCCCCCGCGCACGCGGGCCATTCCTCCGGTGGGCAGCACATGATTGGGGCCTGAGACATAGTCTCCCGCGGCCTGCGGCGTGAACTCGTCGAGAAAGATGGAGCCGGCGTTCTTGACTTTGCCCGCAAGCGCTGCCGGCAGCGTAAGGTGTTCAGGCGCGATGCGATTCGCAGTTTCGACCGCTTCTTCGAGACACGTGACCAGAAGGATTGCGCCTCTGCGAGAAAGTGCCTTGGCGGCTATCGAAGTCTTGCGAACACGTCTTTCGATTTCTTTCTTAACTTCCATCGCCAGCGGCTTCGATGGTGTGACGAAAATGCAAAGCGCGTCGGGATCGTGCTCTGCCTGAGCCACGAGATCGGATGCGATCCACGTGGGATTTCCGTCTTCGCTGATGACGACCGCTTCCGTTGGCCCGGCGAGGAAGTCAATTGCGCAGTCGAAGGCAACCAACTTCTTCGCCGCAGTCACGTAGCGATTCCCCGGACCAACAATTTTGTCCACACGGGGAATCGTCTCCGTTCCGTAGGCGAGCGCCGCAATGGCCTGGGCTCCGCCGACACGATAGAATTCGCGAACACCCAGGAAGCTTGCGGCAGCAAGGGTTACCTGGCCAGGGCGGGGCGATGCGACACGGATGTGCTTCACTCCTCCAACTTGCGCCGGAATGACCGTCATCAACAACGTGGAGGGCAGAGGATAGCGGCCACCGGGAACGTAGCAGCCCACGGAATCCAGGGCCCGCACCAGCTGGCCTACGCAGACGCCGGGATTAATTTCTCGGCGCCATTCCTTTGGCTTCAGCCATTCGCAATAGCGACGAATGTTGGCTGCTGCCTGGATAATTGATTGTTGTACGTCTGCCGGAGTTCGCTCCCATGCCTGGTCGAGCTCGGCTTCGGGAATGCGTATCGGCGCCTCTCTTTCCAGATCGTCGAACCTCACGGCGTAACGGCGTAGTGCTCGATCATGATTGCGGCGGACATCGTTTACGATACGGCGGACTGTGGGTTCAACTTCGGCAAGATCAGTCGTACCGCGCCGCTCAAGTGCCTTCACAAAGCGAGCCTGTTGATGGCCTTGCAAGATGCGCATCACATCACCACCTTGTTCAGCGGGTATTCGACGATGCCCTGCGCATTCGCCTGTTTGAGTTTCGGAATCAGCGACCAGGCCATGTGCTCTTCAATCACGGTATTGACAGCGACCCACTCGCCATCGGCCAGCGGAGCTACAGTGGGGTTCTTGAGAGATGGCAACACGCCCAGCACGGCGGGCAGATCCGGTTTACGGACGTTGAGCATGAGCCCTACGCGTCCCTGCGCAGCCATGGCGCCGCACAGCATGACAGCAAGGTTTTCGATTTTGCGGCGGCGCTCGGGATCCGCCCAGACCTGCTTGTTTGCCACCAATTGCGTGTTCGACTCGAGCACGGTTTCAAGAATTCGCAGGTGGTTGGCTCGCAGCGAACTTCCTGTCTCGGTGACTTCGACGATGGCATCGGCAAGAAGAGGTGGCTTGACTTCGGTTGCGCCCCAGGAGAACTCGACGCTGACGGAAATGTTCCGGGTCGCGAAGTAGTTGCGGGTGAAACTGACTAGTTCGGTCGCAACGATGCGGCCGTCGAGGTCCTCGGGCTTTTGGAAATCAGAATCCTCCGGAACAGCCAGAACCCACTTCACCTTGCCCATGCTCTGCTTGGCATAGATCAGATTGGTAACGGTGACTACATCGAGCCCACTCTCGAGGACCCAGTCGAGTCCGGTTAAACCGGCATCCAGAGCTCCGTGTTCGACGTAGCGCGCCATTTCCTGAGCACGGATGAGGAGACACTCGATTTCCGGATCATCGGTCGCAGCGAAATATGAGCGGGCACTGGTGTAAACGCGCAGGCCGGCTCGGCCAAAGAGACTCAGAGTTGCTTCCTGCAGACTTCCTTTCGGAATACCCAGGCGCAGTTTCATGACAATGCATCCATTTCCAGAGCGAGAGCCGCTGCGAGTTCGAGTTTTTTGGTGAAGCAGGAGCGCGAACCCGTATGACAGACCTTGCCCTCTCCTAAAACACGCACCCGCATCAGCACTGTGTCGCGATCGCAGTCGGCCCAGGCGCTGACGATTTGCAGCCGATTGCCGGAGGTTTCTCCCTTGGTCCACAAGGTTTGCCGGGTTCGACTGTAGAAAGTGACGAAGCCCGTGCTCAGGCTGAGGTCCAGCGCTTCGCGGTTCATGAACCCGAGCATCAGCAATTCACCGGTAGAAGCGTCCTGAATCACGGCTGGTGCCAGTCCTTGCATTTTTTCGAAGTTGATTTCCATGTAGTTCACGACTTTCAAGGTGCGTCTTGATTTCGCCAAAAATAAAAACCCGCTGATGCGAGGTTCGCGTCAGCGGGCTTTGGATTTCCTATGAGTGCCTCTAGGCTGTTATCCGCTCTCCTCCGCCGACACGCTCATCGCGTGGTGATGATGGTGGCGGTGATGGTGCACGAGACTCATTGCACGGGTGATGCTATCTGCAGCGGCGGTCGCAGTCAATGGCTTCTTCATCGTTAGCCCCGCGCGGCCAAGGACATCGAGATGGAGAAGCGATCCCCACCTCTTGTTGGTGTTTGCAAAACAGTTCTGAACAAATAACTTACGTCGCCAGGAAATTGGTGAAGCATCGAAAATTTGAATCCTGCCTATCAATTCTTTGCGGCTCAATGGGCTATGTTGGGATAGGAGAAGGCTTACTGCCGGAAAGAATCCGGAACAGAAGGAGCCAGCGCTTGACGTTGGTGGTCATCAGGAAGTTTTCTTTCACCTGTTCCCGACCGTTCATTCCAATGCGCCGAGCAAATTCGGGATGCGTTAGCAGATAACGAATCTGAAACGCGCATCCCTCGACCGAGTGCACCAGCACGCCAGTCAGCTTGTGAATGATCTGGTTGGGAATTCCACCAACGGCGCCGGCGATGGTGGGCTTACCCTTCCACAGTGCCTCGGTAACCGTAAGGCCGAATCCTTCCCTCAAAGATTTCTGAACGACCAGTGCCGAAGCACGCTGGATCGCATTAATCTCAAGTGCACACCACGGCGGCAGATCCAGGATGATGATATCGGGATCGTTGCCCGCTGCCTCTTTAACCTCCTGCAGTACGACGGAGCCTTCGGGATCATCCTTGGCTCCGCCGCCCGCGAGAACTAGCTGGCAATCTACATATTTCTTGGCCAGCTTGTAGGCCTCAATCACCCCGACCGGGTCCTTCAATCTGTCGAACCGCGAAACCTGCGTCACGATGGGGCGGGAGCGATCAATCCCAAATTCATCGCAGACCTTTTGGATAACCGAATCATCGAGCTCTTTGTTTTTCTCCGAGAGAGGGTCAATGCACGGATAAAACAGATACTGCGGAATGGGGAGTTGCCGGGCGAAAGACTGAGAGGAGAAGATGGCCGCATCATATTTCTCAATGCAGGGGCGAAGGAATTCCCATACGCTGGGATTCGGATTCGAGAGGTCGATGTGACATCTCCAAACCCACTTCGCCTTCGAGCGCGCCTTGGCCCGAATCAAAGCAGCCGGCTGGGGATCGTGGATCACGACCACTTCTTCTTCAAATTGCATGCGCTGGAGATTCTGCTCGTTGTACATCAGGAAGATTTCTTGCGCATTCTTGGTCAATTCATATTCAGTACCGTGCAAGGCGTTGTGAAAAGCTTTTGTGACTTCAAAGAAGTCGTTGCCGCCGGTAATGACCTCCCAATGAGTGGGGACTTCGAGCTCTGACAGTAACGGGACAAGGCGGTTGAGCATCTCCGCAACCCCACCGCCGACAGCCGTTGAGTTCACCATTTTGACAGTCTTTCCCTTCACGTCAGCAGCAAGAAAGCGCAAGGCCTCGACTTGCGCGGCTCCAATGATGGACTCATAGTCGTCGAGGTGCGGCGGCGGGGGTGGAACCGGGGGCGTAAGCACGCTGCTGGGGAGTTCCCGACCGGGACGGACAGGAGCCGCCGCAGGCCGGGAGGCGGGAGGTTCAACCACCGTTAGGGTCTTCGAAGCCTGGGGCTGGTCCGGTGACGGGGCGCGATTTTGTTCCGATTTCATGACTTCCCTTGACTAGTTCAGGGCTTGTCCCACGATGCGAGCGATCTGCTGTCGCACACCCTCGAGTGTATTTGTGTAAATGTCGATGCGCTCAATCGCCAAGGCGGTGTCTCGCAGGCCAACTTCCTGCTCCAGCCAGTTGGAAAAGTCATTCGACATGCGCTTCAGACGCAGCCGAGCCTCGATAAAGTGGTGATGGATGGAATGAAGGCTGACCTGGCGCAATGCGTCGACAAAGTCGGGCAGGGTGTCAGGCGCGAACGGCGTGGGCAGGACGACGAGATCCGCCGCACAGAAATAGAAGGGCTCGTGGGCGGCCCGCGCCGTAGAGCGTGGATGCTCCTGCAAAAATTCTTCGACGATCTCCACCATTCGTCCGCGTACGCCTGCAATATCGGTGAATTCACGGACGTCAACGCTGGCCAATTGTTCCGCCAGAATAGGCTCGTGGCAGGCCGAAAGACTCCAATGCGCAAAGTCGTTGGAAAAGCCTTGCCGGATAAAGTGATGTTCCTGGAGAGTTCGAAACGTGTGCTGAAAAATCGAACTGTCGGGGCACTCGCGTAAGGCTTTCAGAAGTTCCTCGAGCGTAGTTGCCTTTTCGCGCCCAATGCGCAACAGATGCTCGGAGGTCTTGAAATAGAACGTTTTTTCAGGCTTTCGAAGTGGCGGACGTTCTACCGTTGGCATCAGACCCTCACCTACATTAGGTAGCCGTCTGAGCCATCGTGGTTGCCCGGCAAGCGTCGCGCCATCGAACCAGGAAGTCGAGCAACTCTTCTGGGGGCTTGAGCCATGCCTGCGCCGCCGTTTTTCGGCGCTCGCGGCGAACCAGCACCGTCAGTCCGCGGCCCTGCAAGGCATGGAAGGCGGGCTCGTCGCTCATATCGTCTCCTAAGTAGGCGACTGGAGTTCCGCGTCCCACTTCCTGAAGAATCGTGCGGATGGCATCGCTTTTGTCCCGATCCGGAATGCGCAACTCCACACCACCGTCAAATTCCAGTACTGTCAGGGACGACCGCTCCGCAATCGGAAACCAACCCAGAAGGATTCTTGAGCGCAATTCGGTGGCGGCATTTTCATCCAGCCCACGCCAATGGACCGCCAAGCTCCCGGGCTTGGGCTCTGCCATCTGATGAAGCCCCTGGTACCTAAGCCAGTTTTCTGCGTCGGCCAGAACCTGAAGGGCTTTTGGATCGAATTCGGGCATTTCCGAAGTCCCGTCTGGGCGCAACCGCTGGAGACCGTGCGATCCCCATACTTCAGGAGCTGGATGCAGGCCTAGGAGCGGGTTCACCTCTTCCGCACGCCGACCGGTGACGATGACGAGGCGCGTGCGGCCGCTGTCCATAATCTCCTGGAGAATCGAGCAGACGCCCGGATACGGCACTGCACTCTGACGATCAACAGAAAACGGCGCCAACGTGCCGTCATAGTCGATGAGCAAAACCGACTGCCTTCCTATACCGTGGAGAAACTGATCAATCTGATTCCGGTTATTCATAATTCGCAAAAATGCTTTCTTCAACGCACTCCGACGGAGGCGCCACGACGGGATGCTTCGTTACCAAGCTCGCGGGTGTCCAAGCGTAATTCACAGAGTTCAGCCACCAGGCTCCCCGCCCAGAAATAAACATTGTGCTCACGAAGACTCCTGCGCATGCGTTGCATACGTGCTTGTTTCTCTTCGGGCTCCATCTCCAGCGCTGCCCGGATCGCCTCGGCGGTCTGGTCAATGTCGTAGGGATTCACCTGCAGGGCGTCGCGCAATTCGCGCGCGGCTCCGGTAAAAATGCTCAGCACCAGCACTCCTCGTTCATCATGGCGTGCAGCAATGAACTCCTTGGCCACCAGATTCATGCCATCGTGGAGAGATGTCACCAGGCACAGGTCGGCAGCCCTGTAATAGGGTTGAATTTCCTTATGACTGTGTTGCCGGTTCAACAGGACGATCGGCTTCCAATCGTCCTTCTGGTAGCGCCAGTTGATCCGCTCAGCTTCTGCTTCGACCTCAGCTTGAAGATCGTGATACCGCTTAATGTGTGTCCGGCTGGGAGCGCCAATCTGCACAAAACTGAATTGTCCCTGGTATTTCGGATACTTTTCCAGGAATCGCTCGATGGCCAGAAAGCGCTCTAGAATCCCCTTGGTGTAGTCGAGGCGGTCCACGCCCACTCCCAGGAATGCCGCCTCGACGCCCAGAGTCTTAAGCAAGCCTGACCGTTCCACGAAGGCAGGCTGGTCGGCAGGCTCAGAAGGAAGCTCCGTAAAGTCCACGCTGATGGGGAACGGACGTACCGACGTGACATGATCGTGGCGCTGTATGGAGAAGTGTTCCCAGTCGATTCGTGATTCGACGATCCGGTCCGCGGTTTGGAGGAAATTGTTGCAATGCGATTGCACGTGGAAACCGATCAAGTCCGCGCCAAGCAGGCCATCGACCAACTCACGCTGCCAGGGACAAATGCTGAATGCCTCCGGATTCGGCCACGGAATATGCCAGAAGATGGCGACGCGAGCGTCGGGCCTCTTCTGTTTGATCATTCGCGGAACCAGCGCGAAGTGATAGTCCTGTACCAGGACTACCGGCCTCTCTGTGCCTTCCATTTCCTCCAACAGAGCATCCGCAAATTTCCGGTTTACGGCCTGGTAGTGACTCCAGTCATCGGCACGAAAAATGGGGCGCGTGTGAGCGATGTGGCAGAGCGGCCAGAGGCCTTCGTTGGCAAAGCCGTAGTAATACCCCTGCTCCTCTTCCTTGGTGAGCCAGACTCGCCGAAGGGTATAGCGCGGGTCTTCCGGCGGCACTCGCAGCCTGTCGTGCTGATCGACCGTTTCCAGGTCCGCATCACCGTTCCCGTGCGCGACCCAGGTACCGTCACAGGCGCAGAGTACCGGCTCAAGAGCTGTTACGAGACCGCTGGGAGGAACAGTGACTTCCCACGATCTGCCTTTTCGTATGTGCCGATAGGGCTCGCGGTTGGAGACAACGAAAAGTCTTCCGTCTTGCAGCCGGGCTCGAACGTGAACGGCAAGTCGATCGGCGGTCCACTGGGACTGCCCTTCTTCGCGAAGGCGGGCTTCGGTCTCCGCAGCCGAGCGGGCCGTGGTCAGGCTCTCCGCAAAAGTCGCCACTTCCCGGGCGAGGGGACGAAACAGATCCAGATCTGGCACCTTAATACGGGTTGAGGCAGCGCGTCCCGTGCGCAGAGCTCGCATCCAGTGGGCTGTGCGCGCGATGGGGCCTTCGATGCTCCAGCGCACGATCAACAAAGTGATAAGAGCGATGAGAACGACGTGTGCCAGAGCGCTCAGGAAAGTTTCGCGCCAAATTCGCAGACTTTGGGCACGGATATAGCTAACATCGTGAACAATGGCGAGTACTCCCAGAACCTTGCCCTGCCCATGCAGGGGCACGGCTACAATGTGAACGGAAGTGGTTCCAAGCTTTTGGAAAGCGTCGGCATCTCGATCGTCTCTCACCGCCTGGGAAGCAACGGCTGGAGGCGTGTTCATGAGCGGGGCCAGCGCCGCCGTCACCTCAATAACGTTCCCTTCAGGGCTATACACGGCGAGGCCGGCTAGATTTTCGCGGTTGGCGTAGCGCTGCACCGTCCGATGCAGGGTCTGGAGAGCGTTTTTTTCGAGATCCCGTTCGACGTTTCTGGCGAGGCTGTCCCCCAGCATCGCATCGCTTCGTTGTACATCGCGACGGAGGCCGCGCTTTTGTACCAGCACCTCGTAGTAGGAGGAGCAAAGGGAAACCAGCGTGACGCCGATAATCAGGGAGATAATGAGCCGGGCGCTCAACAGTCGCATGCGAAGATCCTCGAATCAACTCAGCGGAGCGGCCGCCTGCGGACTTGTAACGTTCCGCGCCTCAGGCGACGGGTTGACTGCAGCACTGACTGCCGCCCCCAACCGCAAACATCGCCGGAGGCGTTCAAAGTGGCTTGCTCATCCCGCACGGAAATAGAAATTCCCCGCAAGTGTCCGATTTATCGAACCTGCTTGGATGCCGCCCCGCCGATATTGGCTGCCGTGGACCCGACGAAGCGGCTTAGCTACCGGATACTGGGAATCAGGTTTGTGCGCTTAATCAAGCAAAGAACCTGCCAAAGCGTAATTTATTGAGCCGGCGTGACTTATTGGTTTTAGAGGAGAAGTCTGCTGTGTAATTCTTGCCCCTCCCGGAGCACAAGTGGCGGCAGGTAGCGAGGAAATGAGTGACCAACGAGCACGGGTCACACCAACATGCCGGCGATCGAGGCGGACATCAGGTTGGCCATCGTTCCCGCGAGCATGGCTCGGATGCCCAAGCGCGCCAACTCGCCCCTCTTGTTCGGCGCAAGGGCGCCGATGCCACCAATCTGGATTCCGATCGAACTCAGGTTTGCGAAACCGCAGAGCGCGAATGTCGCGATGGTAAAGGAGCGAGGATCGAGCGTCGCCCGCTGCGGACCCAGCATGGAAAATGCCACCAACTCGTTCAGCACCATGCGGGTTCCCAGAAGACTCCCAATGATTGGGCAGTCCCGCCAGGGGATACCAATTACCCAGGCAACCGGCGCAAAGATCGCTCCGAAGATGCTTTCCAGGCTTTGCGGGAACCAGGATATTCCGTGTCCCCCCAGCCAGTTGTGTACGCCGCCCAGAATGCCATTTGCCAGCGCAATAAGGGCCAGGAAGGAAATCAGCATGGCGGCAATATTTAGCGCCAGGTGGAGCCCGTCAGTAGTCCCGCGGGCGATTGCGCCGAGGAGGTTCTCTTCCTTTTCGGTCTTCTCTTCGTCTTCGCTCATTACTACGCGCCCGGCGGTTTTTGGCTGCTCGGTTTCGGGGACCAGCATTTTCGCCATCAGCAGCGTACCTGGCGCCGTCATGATCACAGCACTCAGTAGATGTTTCGGCTCGATGCCGAACGCAATGTAGGCAGCCATGATTCCGCCGGAAACGTGAGCCATGCCGCTGGTCATCACCGTCATGAGTTCGGAACGCGTGAGATCGGGCAGGAACGGACGGATGGTCAATGGAGCCTCGGTCTGCCCCATGAAAATGCTGGCCGCCACGTTCAGTGATTCCGCGCCGCTGGCTCCCATCACGCGCGTCATCATCCAGGCGGCAATTTTTATGATGAACTGCATGATGCCATAGTGGTAAAGGACGGCAAAAAATGCGGCGATGAAGATGATGGTCGGTAAGACCTGAAAGGCGAAATAGAACCCGAGATGAGAACCTTGCTTACCCAGGTCGCCGAAAACGAACTGCGAGCCGGCGAAGGCGTAGCTGAGAAGGTGGTTGACCACGTCGCCGGCCTTCTGGAAGGCGCGCCGGCCTGCGTCGAGCTTTAAGACGAATACGGCAAAAGCGAACTGAAGACCTAATCCCCAAGCTACGGTCTTAAGGCGAATGGCTCGCCGATTTGTTGAAAAGGCATAGGCCAGCCCCAGCATCACAAGAAGACCAAGGATTCCAGTAAAGCGTCCCATCTAGTTCCCCTCTTCGGACTTTCGAATGACGCGGTGGATCAATGGCCTTTGATCTGAGGGCGGCGAGTCTGCTAATTGGTAACTCTTTTCAAGAAGTTGCTTTGCCTGGCGTGCTCGGGCCTCAGCATTGTAGTGGATCGTCGCCAAGGGCTCGCCCGGGGAAACGTAGTCCCCAACTTTCTTATGAAGGACGATCCCCACGGCAGGATCGACGGAATCTTCTTTGCGCTCGCGGCCGCCTCCCAGGATGACGCATGCCGTGCCGACGCTCTCACATTGCCAACTCACAACGTAGCCACTCACGGCGCTTGTGATGACGATTGTGTGCTGCGCCTTGGGCAGGCGTTCTTTACCGTCGATCGCGCGGGGATCCCCACCTTGCAACTCGACCATCGAGCGAAACTTTTCCAGCGCCTTGCCTGAAGCAATCAGCGCTTGACTCTTCTGCTTGCCTTCGGCGACGGTGGTGCTAGCTCCGCCGAGGTGCAGCATCCATCCCCCGAGTTCGAAGCAGAGGTTTCGCAGATCCTCGGGTCCCGCGCCGCGCAGAACTCTTACGACTTCGACCACCTCAAGCGCGTTACCGATCATGTTGCCGAGCGGCTGATCCATGTCGGTGATGAGAGCAACCATCTGCTTGCCCATGCGTTCGCCGGTTTCGACCATGAGTTCCGCCAGAAACGCAGCGTCCTTCTCGCTCTTCATGAACGCGCCAGAGCCGGTCTTGACGTCGAGCACTAACGCATCAATACCTTCCGCCAGCTTCTTGCTCATGATGGAAGCGCAGATGAGGTAGGGACTCTCCACGGTGCCGGTCACGTCGCGCAATGCATAGAGCTTGCGATCAGCCGGAGCGATCTCAGCGGTCTGCCCGATCATGGCGCATCCACAAGTCTCGAGCACACGGCGAAACTGCGCGACGGGCAGATTCACATTGAACCCGGGGATGGACTCGAGCTTGTCGAGGGTTCCTCCCGTATGGCCAAGCCCGCGGCCACTGATCATCGGAACCGCGACTCCCGCCGCGGCCACCAGCGGCGCGAGTATAAGAGATGTCTTGTCACCGACTCCCCCCGTCGAGTGCTTGTCGACCTTGGTCGCTGACAAGAATGACAGATCCAGGACTTCGCCTGAATGCAGCATGGCATCGGTGAGCCAGGCTGTTTCTGCACGCGACATCCCGCGCAACAGCACTGCCATCAGCCACGCGGAAACTTGGTAGTCGGGAATGTCGCCGCGGGTGTAGCTGTCGACCAGGTACTCGATTTCCGGCTTGCACAATTCGCCACCGTCGCGCTTTTTACGAATAACGTCAATGGCGCGGAATGTCTGGGAAGAACTGACGGTCGGGCTCACTTGAGACGGAATCCTTCCGGGAGAAGCTCGGCGATGTGACTCTGTTTGGGTCCGTGCGCGCCTTCGTAGAAAACTGTCGCATCGGGGCCAAACTCGTAGATCACCTGGCGACACGCGCCACACGGGGAGCACGGGACACCATGGTCATTCGTTACCGCAACCGCCCGAATTTCCATCTTCGGTCCAAGTTCCGCCACTGCGGAGAAGATCGCCGTCCGCTCGGCGCAATTGGTCATTCCGTACGAAGCATTCTCCACATTGCAGCCCGCGAAGATCTTTCCGCGGTCGGTCAGAATCGCCGCTCCGACCCGGAAATTGGAGTACGGCGCATGTGCGTTCTTCATCGCCTTGCGCGCCGAGCGCAGCAGTCGCTCACGCGCATTGGCCGGGATGGTATTCGTGCGCACAGCGGAATCATGTTCCTCGGGATCGAAACGTCGCGCAATTGTAAACGGGAACCTATGCATAGCCGAATTTTTCTGGGGCGCAGAATGCGCCTTGACGATTTGCTGAAAAACTCGATCTACGATTGTGTTTTGAAAGGGCGCGACTTCTAGCCGCGCCGCAAGTGCCTTAATCAATTCCGGCTTTAGCCGCTGAGGTGATATCGCCGGAGCAAGCGGAGTTTTTCAGCAAACCGTTGAGCCCAGCTGTCATTGGCCAAGGCATCATGAGAGAGGCGTCATTCCGAAGCCCCGCGCTTTCAGCGGCGGGCGAGGGATCTCCTCTGCAGACAAAAGCACGCACCGCCTCGATCAATGTCCCCAACAATCCACAAGCACCCGACATTCGATGTGACGGATGACCTTGCCTTCAATCCCCGCTTTGTTCCATCATGGCTCCGCCGCGCGGTTTGTACACAGGAAACACTGAAACCCGCAAACCCTTGCGGCTCAATATTTTCGCCGTAAGTTGATGTGGCCCTAGGATCAGTTTACATTTTTCCCGCCGAGTTGAAGATTCCAGGAGATCGGGGGGAGGGGGTAGGGTAATGAGCGAGCAAACTCTTCTTCCCCCAAAAGGCAAACGCCCGCAGGCCACTGTCGCTACAAGAAAAAAATTCCCGAAGAAATCCACAGCCAGGGAAGGAATTGCTTTTGCCACGTCACGGGACTAGCATGCTTGCGTCACTTTTGTCCGTTCGGCATTCTTGGCTTGCCTCGAGCAGGTCTCCGATTAACTTCTGATTTCCCGAAGGAGGACGTATGGGCATCGCAGTTTCCCCGCAAATCCATCCGCAGGTCGCGGACTTCATCCAAAAACCCCGCAAGATGCTGATCAATGGCAAGTGGGTGAACGCCGCTTCCGGCAAGACTTTCCCAACCTACAATCCCGCGACCGGCGAGGTTCTGGCGCAGGTGGCAGAGGGCGATCGTGACGACATCGAGCAGGCAGTAAAAGCCGCGCGCAAGGCCTTCGACCATGGACCGTGGCGAAAGATGACCGCCTCTGAACGCGGTCGTTTGATCTGGAAGCTCGCCGATCTGCTGGAGGCTCACACTGAAGAGTTCGGCTACATCGAGAGTCTCGACAATGGAAAGCCTCTCGGCATCGCGAAAGCAGCCGACGTGCCCCTGGCCGCGGACCTGTTTCGCTACATGGCGGGCTGGGCCACCAAGATCGAGGGCAATACGATTCCGATCTCCGTTCCCTACACGCCGGGCGCGAAGTACCTGGCTTACACACTGCGCGAGCCGGTTGGAGTCGTCGGACAAATCATCCCGTGGAACTTCCCGCTGCTGATGGCTGCGTGGAAACTGGGACCCGCCCTGGCGACCGGCTGCACCGTCGTGCTGAAGCCCGCAGAGCAAACGCCGCTCTCCGCTTTGCGGCTGGGTGAGCTGATCATGGAAGCCGGATTTCCGGAGGGAGTCGTAAATATCGTTCCCGGCTATGGTGAGACTGCAGGGGCTGCCCTCGCCGCTCACCCGGATGTAGACAAGGTAGCGTTCACCGGTTCCACGGAAGTCGGCAAGTTGATCGTTCATGCGGCAGCAGGAAACTTGAAGAAAGTCTCTTTGGAACTGGGAGGCAAGTCGCCGAATGTCGTCTTCAAAGACGCCGACCTCGACGCGGCCATCCCCGGCTCAGCCAGCGCGATTTTCTTCAACCACGGTCAGTGCTGCTGCGCCGGCTCGCGGTTGTATGTCGAAAAGTCCATATATGATCGTGTGGTCGAGGGAGTCGCCGAGCACGCCAAGAAGATCCGCGTGGGCTCCGGTCTCGACCCCGAAACCCAGATGGGCCCGCTCGTCTCCAAGGAACAACTAGATCGTGTTTGCGGTTACCTGGAAGCCGGATTCTCGGAGGGCGCAAAGGCGATTACCGGCGGCCACCAGGCGGGCAACAAGGGATATTTCGTGGAGCCAACGGTGCTCGTGGACACACAAGAAAACATGAAGGTAGTGAAGGAGGAAATCTTCGGCCCAGTCGTTACGGCCATGCCGTTCAGCGATCCCGAAGAAATCCTTCCTCGCGCCAACGACACTACTTACGGCCTCGCCGCGGCCGTCTGGACGCGCGACATCAACAAGGCACATCGCATGGCGGAACAGCTCCGGGCAGGCACCGTCTGGATCAACTGCTACAACATCTTCGACGCAGCACTTCCCTTCGGAGGCTATAAGCAATCCGGATGGGGCCGCGAGATGGGACACGATGTGCTCAATCTTTACACGCAAACCAAGGCAGTCTGCGCAAATCTGGCAGCGTAAGAAGCCTGCATTGAAAAAGGGACGGCGCTGACTTCGCCGTCCCTTTATTTTCGAACGATCCTTGATCGGACGAACCTACTTTTCCATCAGCAGGACTTTTTCAGCGTTATCAATTTCGGTCAACTTGACCTCGATGACCTCACTCATCGTGGTCTGAACGTTGCGCCCGACAAAGCTTGCCTCCACCGGCAACTCGCGATGTCCACGATCAATCAGTACACACAGCTGGACTTGCCGAGGTCGACCGTGAGAGAACAGTGCATCCAATGCGGCCCGCGTGGTGCGGCCGGTGAAAAGAACATCATCAACGAGAACGATGTTTTTATCTTCGATCGGAAATCCAATCTCTTTTTCGTGAACCACAGGCTTGGGCCCGAGCGTCGATAGGTCATCACGATAAAAAGTTATGTCCAATGTCCCAACGGGAACTTTGGAATTCTCGATGCGAGTGATGATCTTACCCAGGCGCTCTGCCAGGGGCACGCCACGACGGCGGATCCCGACCAGCCCCAGGCCGTCGACTCCGCCATTTTTCTCTACGATCTCATAGGCCAACCGTACAAGTGTGCGTTCGATCTCGGACGCCGACATGAGTTGCGCCTTCTGGCGAAGGCCCGTCTTACGCGTGGACATTTTGGTATTCATCTCTTAGAAGCACCCGCTCCGCGGTTTATTCGGGCCCGGGCTTTCACTCTATTGAACGGAGCATTGAACGTCAAGCACCGCACTTCGGATCAGCAAGGGAAAGGGGATGCGAATGCGCAGACTACATTTTGTCATCTGCCCGGTAGTCGGAAGTCTCAAGGAGAGCATGGCGCAGATGCTCACGAATTGGGCACTTCGTGTTCACATTGCGCGTGAGCACGCTTTCCCTTTCCTGCAGAGAAGTCAGAGTGATTGCCGCAGGATTGGTGTTCGCCGCGTCACTCGGCACGATGCCCACTCCTTGATTTCTCCCTAAGGCCTTCGCGCGGTAGAGTGCGGCATCGGCGAGCGCAATTGCTTCTTCGGCACAAATAGCATCGAACGAGGTGCGGCTCCACGGGTACGAAGCCCATCCCACGGAACACGTTTGGTGGAGCTGAACCCCTTGTCCCAGGTCAAAGCGTTCCCTGGCCATCGTCTCGAGAATACGGGTGCAAAATGCTGGGGTTCCGGATGGGTCGGCCGAACGGCTCATAATCAGAAATTCCTCTCCTCCCCAACGAACCAGTACATCTGACTTGCGAACGACGAGGGATAAGCGCTCGGCGACCAGCTGCAGTAGCCTATCGCCGACTGGATGACCGTAGTGGTCGTTTACTTCCTTGAAGAAATCCATATCGACCATGATGAATACCAGATCTCGGTGATCGAGTTTTCGGATATCGCCACCACGCACACGATGATAGTTCCGAAGAACCTGCTCCGCCTCCGCGGTCAGAATCTCCTCGAGGTAACGCCGATTCCACACCCCTGTAAGCGGATCGGTAAATGAGATCTCCTGCAGTTCGAGGTTCTTGCGTTGGAGTTCCATACTGTGCCACCGGAGGGACTGCTCTTTATTTTCCAATTCATCTTTCAACCTGCACATTTCGTCCAGATTCCGGCGGGACAATTGGAGCAGGCTGAGTAGTTGCTGATCCACAAGATGCTGCCTCAGAACGACAAGTGCGCCCATGACGGTCATGACGGCCACGGTCAGGAGCAGCCGATAAGTACGCACACTCTTGGGGGCCACACCGCCGAACTGTGCCCACGCCACCAGCAAGGGCGTGACAAAAACAGCAAGCGTCGCGAGACGCGCTTTCCAAATGCCGTCCCCGTGAGCAACCGTTTCCTCCAGGGGCTCAGCTGCAGAAGTCTTTGGAGCCGTGAAACCAATCACTGCAAACCATGCCATTGCAGCCCCCAGCGGGACATCAAAAAGACTGCCCGTGTAGTAGAGATGCAGGTCAATCGCCTCACTGGCAGCCATCGAACCGATGCAATACAGCAATGCAGCTCCAAGAAGCTGGCGGTAAATGGTTCTCCATCTTCCACTGCTTCTTCGCGAAGCGAGGACGAGACTCACAACGAACACCAACTGTTCGGCAGCATAGAGAAGATCAAAACCTCTGCCGTATATCGATTCGATCGGATTAACATACTGCCAGGGAATGACAATAAATAAATAGAGGTACAGCCACCATGTGAGGAGAAGTGCGAAATCAAGGGCCCCCAAGCGGGCAGTGCGACCGTCCCGGTGAATGTGCGGTTGCAAGGCGACGGCTGCCATCATGGGCACAATGTGAAGGAACAGGATCACGTCGCCGATGAATGGATTCGGCGTTTCCCGTCGCAAAAAGACCTCAAAGTAAGTCCACAGCAGCTGCGCCGTCAGCCACATGGCACAGCCAGTCCCAATCAGTGCCCAAAACCGTTTGGATTTGTGGTGAGCGGATCGAAGGTTGGAGAGGGTCGCGATGGTACAACTCAACAATAGTGCACACTGAATGAGGTCGCCGAACGCGGTCAGCACAAATCCACGGGACACTGTTAAGGACAAACTGATGTGCACGCACACGACGGCGAGCACGATCGCCGGTCCCCTTCCGACGCGCTGGAGCAGAGATTTCCCCACGTTGCGATTGTAAGTTCGCGACGATTAGTGAAAGCATTACCGTGGTAACGTTGGTGGAAGACGAGTCTTGGCGGACCTATTCCAGCACGCTGGCAAACCGTTGCACGAAGCGATAAACGTCCTGATAGGAGTTGTATAGCGGTACAGGAGCGACCCGAACGATATCGGGCTCTCGCCAGTCGAACGAGACTCCTTCCGCCGCCAGCCTTGAACATGAACTGCGAGCATGTTGTGGAACTCGAATGGACAGTTGCGATCCTCGGCGCTCGGCTTCGTGCGGTGTGATCACTGAAAGCTTCGGGGATGCATGTTGTTGCAGCAGGAAATCAAGATAGCCAGTGAGAGAGACACTTTTGGCGCGCAAGCGCTCGATCCCAGCTTCGTGAAAAATATCCATGGAGGCGCGGAGCGCGGCCAGGGCCAGAATCGGAGGGTTACTCAACTGCCAGCCTTCAGCACCCATCATAGGACGAAACTCTGATTTCATTTCGAAACGTGTCTGTTCGTCATGTCCCCACCAACCGGCAAATCGTGGCATCTCCAAATCCCGCGCGTGTCGTTCATGCACGAAGCATCCGGCCACACATCCCGGACCGCCGTTCAGATACTTGTAGCTGCACCAGACGGCGAAGTCGGGTCCCCAGTCATGAAGTTTCAGGGGAACATTGCCTGCGGCATGAGCCAGGTCAAAGCCGACGATGCAGCCTTTTTCGCGTCCGGCTTTCGTGACGTCTAAGATATTGAAAGCTTGCCCAGTCGCGTAGTTCAGGCCTCCCAGCAGGATCAGAGCGATCGAATCCCCTTCGCGGTTGATCAGCGTTTGGATATCCTCGTCCCGAATGCAGGACTCACCTGCGCGTGGCCCCACTTCGAGAAGTGACGATGGGGAATCAAAGCCGCAGAAATGAATCTGCGACTTCACCGCGTATTGATCAGAGGGAAAGGCTCCGCGTTCGATGAGAATCTTGTGCCGCTGCCGGGTTGGACGGTAAAAAGAAACCATCATCAGGTGAAGGTTCACGGTCAAAGAATTCATCACCACGACTTCCAGTGGCTTCGCTCCTACGAGTGCCGCCGTCTGCTCGGTCAACAACCGGTGATATGGCAGCCAGGGACTTCGGGCATAGAAGTGGCCCTCGACACCGAGTTGTGCCCAGTCGGTCAGTTCCTGTTCGACGCACTCTTTTGACTTCTTCGGCTGCAGCCCGAGGGAATGCCCGCATAAGTAAACGCAGTCCTCGTTGTTCTTGGTTTTGGGAAAATGGAAGCGCTCGCGGAAACCGGCTAATGGATCTTCCGCATCCATTGCAACCGCAAAATCGTGGCTTGTCTGAAAAGTGCAGCTGTTCACGAAACCTGCTCCAGAGGCGCGAGTTCGTTGCGGATCATCTGTTCGGCTCGGACCCAGTCGAGGTCTTCCACGCGCTCAATCGGATCGCATAATTCGGTCAGCATTCGATCCTGCACAACCCCTCGTGCCAGCGCGATGGAATAGGGAACCCGGTGGAAAGTTACCATCGCATATTTGGGCACGAAGTGTCGGGGATATCTCGCTTCCAAGGCCAGCTCGACCTTCTTGCGGAAAAGAAATCGCGGGTCGGCAACGCGGTCGCGCATTTCGACGAAATTTTCGATTGCCATGTCGGCGATGGCGTCTGTGTTTACTTTTCGCGCCTCTTCAAATTCATGGAACACACGCGCCCAGTCGGGGCCGTGACGGTCGAGCAGTTCCACAAGAAAGGTACAGTCTTCGAAGCCGCAGTTCAGTCCCTGCCCAAAGAACGGCACGATCGCATGAGCCGCATCTCCGAACAAAAGCAACTTCCCTTCGACGTGCCAAGGCGAGCACTTGATCGTAACCATGCCTCCGGTAGGGTTGGCAAAGTAGTTGTCCGCAAGTTGCGGCATAAGGAGGGTAGCATCGGGAAAGTGAGTCTTGAAGAACTCACATACGTCGGAGCGAGTTGTAAAGCTGGCAAAACTGTGCGCACCTTCAAATGGCAAGAACAAGATGCAAGCGAACGTCCCATCAATATTTGGCAACGCGATCAACATATAGTTTCCGCGTGGCCAAATGTGAAGTGCATTCTTGTCCAGTAGGTGTTTCCCTTCAAGGCCCGCCGGGATCGTCAACTCCTTGTACCCGTAATCGAGGTACTCCTGCGAGAAGTTGAACCGATTCAATTTGAGCATCTCTGTGCGAATCGCCGAAGCCGATCCGTCGCAACCGATTACTGCTCCGGGTTGCATCGTACTGTATCTGCCAGTCTTACCATCCCGGATGGATAGGGCGGCGCTTTTCACGTCGAAGCCCGTGCATTGCTGCTGAAAATGAATTGTCACTCCGTGGGCTTCGGCTGCATTCATGAGGGCGATATTCAGATCGGCGCGGGAAATGGAGTTAATCACCTCCGCCTCATCCTTTCCGTAGGGCTGAAAGGTGAGCTCGCCAGTTTGCGCATGCATTATCCGTCCTCTCATTGGGATGATGATGTCGCGCATCGGATTCCATAGACCGGCCTCAGTGAGAGCATGAATCCCACGCACCGACAAAGCCAAATTGATGGAGCGCCCTGCGCTGATGCGGACACGTCTCATATCAGGGCGTCGCTCGTAAATCTCCACGCGAAACCCGCGCTTCACCAACAGGATGGCCAGCAGCGGGCCGGTCAGGCCAGCCCCAATCAGACTAATTGTTTCGGTTCTCCGATTCATGGGGCGCGATTTATCCAGGGATGACGTCAACCTGCGGTCGGCAGAAAACATCACCTGACGAACTCACTGCGTCAGAAGAGTTCGCGCTTCCCACAACTCGGGGAAGAACTTCTTGTCCAGGGTGAGTTTCAGATACGATGCTCCCGTACTCCCTCCCGTACCCATGCGCACGCCGATCGTGCGCTCGACCAGCTGGATGTGGCGAAGTCTCCAACTGACAACAAGCTCGTCGAATTCCGTGAGCCGTTCACACACATCGATCCAGTCACGATGGTGGGATTCATCCTTGTAGAGAGACTGAATTGCCCGCGCCCGTGCTTCGAACCAATCCCGCTCGGTCGGCTGGCCTTCTGGCAGTGACAATTTGGCAATCGCCTCCAGGGCTGAGAAGAAAACATCGCGCAAGGACGGCTCGCGCAAACGACGCTCCAGCTGGGCATGGGCCTCGGGGGTCGGCTTGTGGTAGCGCAGCATTTTCTCGTCTTTTAGTCCGCAGAGGAATTCGAGTTCGCGAAACTGTTCAGACTGAAATCCGCTGGCGGGTTCCAGCTTGTCGCGGAAAGCGAGAAAGTGTGTCGGCAGCATTGTCTCCAAAATTGTGAATTGTTCCACTAGTACGCGTGTAATCTCTGTGCAACGGCGAAGGAGGCGCGCCGCCTCGTACACTTCATCGCGCGACTTCGGATTTGCGCCCGCGGCCTTGAGATTCGCGACAACCGCATCCAGATCGTGAAGCAACTCCTTGAACCAAAGCTCGTACGTCTGATGGACGATGATGAAGAGCAACTCGTCATGGTGTCGCGGCGACGACTGGGGACGCTGCAGTTCCAGAAGTTGAGGCACTTTCAAGTACGAACTGTAAGTGAGTTGCTGGCCGTCAGGGGCGGCAGGTGAACTTGCAGCATTCGTGCCAGACTGCTCATGCTCTCGCGCTTTGACGGCCTCGCCGAGGCCCAGGAATCTTCTGGCGTTGCTGTCGAGCAGTTTAACTTTGTCTACGGGCGGGAGATGGCTCTCCTTAATGAACTGGCCGATGCGATGTTCTCCGAGCGGAAATGGATAATCTGAACCGAGCATTACTCGATCAGAACCCATCGTGCCGACCAGAAACTCCAACGCACGTACATCGAAGACCGCTGAATCGACGTAGAAACGTTCCACATAACGACCCGGAGGAAGCTCACACACGCCATGCGCAACCGGATGATGCTGCCACGCATTTTCCAATCGTCCCAACAAAAATGCGAAGCTGCCTCCTCCGTGCGCGAAGCAAATTTTCAACTTCGATGACAACTTGTCGAACGCACCGCTCAGAATCAGCGCTACGACGGAAAGCTGCGTTTCGGCGGGCATTCCGACCGTCCAAGGCATCATGTACTTCGGCATACGCTGCTGGCCGAACATATCCCAGGGATGAACCAGCACCGCCGCACCTTCGTCAGCACAGTGGTGCAGAAAGGTGACGATTCCAGGATCGTCGAGATTTTTCTCGCCTACGTGATTTCCGATCTGTACGCCGAGGTGTCCTGCGCGCCTGCAACGGCTCAGTTCCTTACAGGCGGCGTCTATGTCCTGCAGCGGCACCTGGCACAGTGATTTCAATCTTCCTTTTCCTTGGGCACAAAGTTCGAGTGCCGCATCGTTAAACAGCTGCGCGCAGTCGGCGGCATGAGCGACCGGCCGATCGTAAGCAAATAACACGGGGGTCGCCGATATGACCTGCATCTCTACGCCATCACGATCCATCTCGGCGAGTCTCACTTCTGGATCCCAACAGGCGGAGTAGATATGCCGGAAGAACCGGTCGCCCACCATGATGTCGGCCTTTTCCGCCTCTGTGTGCTTGATCCAAGGCCAGTCGGGGGTGCCGTAGCGTTTGGTTAAGTCCGGCCAATCGCGCGGGAAAAAATGATTGTGGATATCGATAACGTTCATCACTGTTTGCCCGGGTGGACAGTGCCGCAATGTTTGCATTTACGTAGATTGTCATTGCTGTAGAACTGTTCGAACAGCGGAGGGAGATCGCGAACAATACTCTTGAGCTTCACTTCCGCTCGATGCACGAGTTGGTGGCAGTTGGGGCAATACCATTCAAAACCGTCTAAAGTACCCTCAGGCCGTGGCATCTCGACTACTACGCCGATGGTTCCCGGTTGCAGCCGCTGGGGTGAGTGGCGCATGTGCTTGGGCAGCAAGAAGATTTCACCCTCTTTGATCGGAACTTCAATCGGCGGCTTGCCCGGAGTTTCCATCAGGCGAAGGAAAATGTTGCCCTTGAGCTGATAGAAGAATTCCTCGGTCGGATCGTCGTGGTAGTCGCTCCGTTGGTTTGGTCCACCCACAACCGTGACCATCATTTCGCCGTCTTCCCAAACCTGAGCGTTTCCCACGGGCGGCTTGAACTTTTCCCTATTCTCATCAATCCAGGCCTGAAAGTTGAAGGCTCTTAAGCTTCGAATAGATGGCATCGCGTCTCCTATTTGCCTGGTTTGTAGGCCACGGCACGCATCTCAATCAGTAAGTGCGGATGAGGTAACTGATGAACGGCGACTGTCGTTCTCGTGGGTCCGTCGTAGCCAAAGTACTCTCCGTATGTTTCGTTGTACCCAGCAAAATCGTTCATGTTGACCAGGTAGATTGTGACCTCGACTAGATCGTCCAATTGTGCACCAGCGCTTTGCAGCATCTCACGAATGTTTTCGATGACTGCGCGAGTCTGGGTGCGGATGTCGAGTTGAGCTGTCCCCATCTCGTCGACTTCGGCGCCGGCAATCGTATTGTCGGTACGGCGCGCGCTTGTTCCGGAGATAAAGAGGAAATCGCCGGCACGTTTTATGTGGGGAAATCTGCCCCGCGGCTTGGCCTTGCCCTCAACGACTTTACTCTGCATGGTGCTCATCTGATTCTGTCGCCAATTCAGAGCCCAGCGCCGACATTCAGAGTCGAATACAAATGTTATTCAGTTCCGAGTAAAAATTCAGCGAATGCATCCCACCCTCCCGGCCGATACCGGAGAGTCCAACTCCGCCGAACGGTGTCCGCAGATCGCGCAGAAACCAACAGTTCACCCAGGTGATGCCGGCATTCATGCTTTGTGCCACGCGATGCCCGCGCTTCAGGTTCGTCGTCCAGACAGAAGCCGCAAGTCCATATTCCGTATCGTTTGCCATCACGATTGCTTCTTCTTCGGAATCGAATGGTGCGACGTGGCACACGGGCCCGAAGATTTCCTCTTTCACGCAACGAGCCGATTCGGCTAATCCAGTATAGATCGTCGGTTGTACGTAGAACCCCTTGTCTAGAACGTTTCCGAACTCAGGAACACCGCCGCCGGTAACGACCGTTGCGCCTTCCTCGTGCGCGAGTTTGTAGTAGGAAAGAACCTTGGCGCGATGCTGCGCGGAGATCAGCGGGCCGAGTTCTGTCGTCTGTTCCGATGGCGCACCCTGCCGCAACTTTTCGGCCTTGTGTTTCAGAGCTTCGACAAATTGTTCAAACATGCTGCGTTCCACGTAGACACGCTCCGCGCACAAGCAAACCTGGCCGGTGTTAAGAAATACAGCCTCGCTCAGCCCGTCCAATGTTTCCTCGAAGTCGCAGTCTGCGAACACAATCGCTGCATTCTTACCGCCAAGCTCGAATGAGACGGGCTTCACGGAAGGTGCCACCGCCTTCATGATTGCGGCACCAGTCCGCGATTCACCGGTGAATGTCACGGCATTAACGTCAGGATGCTTTGTCAGAAACTCGCCCGTTGAATCCGGGCCAAAGCCGTGGACAACGTTATAGACTCCATGAGGAATTCCTGCTTCCTGCATGACCTCGGCCAGAAGCGTCGCAGTAGCCGGAGTCTCTTCGGACGGTTTCACAACTACCGTGTTCCCGCACGCGAGAGCGGGGGCGACTTTCCAGGTAAGCAACAGCAACGGAAGATTCCAGGGAATAACAATTCCGATCACGCCGAGAGGCTTGCGGATGGCATAATTCAGCGCGCGTGTCCCATCGGGGGTTTCCGTCTGAAACGATTCCACTCCAGCCATTTTGATAGCATCGGCGAAGACGCGGAAATTCGCAGCTGCGCGTGGAACATCAAGCCGTGATGCCAGCGTAACCGGTTTCCCTGTATCGGCCACTTCCGCATTCACGAAGCAATCAAATCGCGACTCGATCGCATCCGCCACCTTGTGCAGCCGCGCGGCGCGCTCGCGGATTCCACGGCGTCCCCACTCCCCATTCAAAGCTTTTCGAGCCGCCTGTACCGCATCGTCGACCAAATTTTCATCGGCTTCCGCAACCTGCGCGATGACGCTGCCGTCCGCGGGATTCACGTCGGCAAATTCACGCTTGCCGCGCACAAATTTGCCGTCTATGAAATTGAGGATTGGTTTCACGAAGCTCCCTGTTTCACATGCACCGGTAATCATTCCCGCGGAATCGTAACAGGCGACAACTATCCTAGCATCGCCGCAGGCTGCTCAATTGCTTCTCTCCCTGAGATATCGCTGGCAAGCATCCTGCCAACTGGGCATCTGGATGGCGAGGCGCTGCAGGCTTGAAGGCGAAAGAACCGAATAGGGCGGTCGAGGCGCCGGACGCGCCATTTGAAGACTGCTTATCGGCAGGACCTGGGTTTCAAGGTTAGCAGCCTTGACGATCTGCTCCGCGAATTCAAACCAACTGCAGTCGCCGCGATTCGTAACGTGGACGATCCCGTGAGCTTTCTTGCGACACAGCTGAATGATCGTTCGGGCAAGATCTACGGTGTACGTTGGACAGCCGCGCTGGTCGTGGACCACGTCGATAGCGGGACGGGTGGCCGCAAGTTTGATGATGGCGTCGGGAAAGCACTTTCCGCCTACGCCGAACAGCCAGGATGTTCGTACGACGCAGCATTCGGGCACCAACTCCGCCAAGCGAAGTTCTGCTTCTGCCTTGGAGCGGCCGTAAACGCTCTGCGGATTTCGAGCGTCGCCTATTTCGTAGGGAGTTGTCTTTTCGCCGTCGAAGACGTAATCAGAACTGAGGAACAAGAGCCGTGCCCCGCCGTTCCTGGCTGCCTCGGCGACGTTCACCGCTCCGTCTCGATTCACGGAGAATGCCAGCTCTTGATTCTGCTCGCATCCATCGACGTCCGTATAGGCGGCGGTCAGTACAATCCATTCCGGCTTCAGTTTCTCCACTACTTGTTTTACGCGCTGCACGTCTCGGATGTCGGCATTACCCGAAGCGAGCCCAACCACTTTGTCGTCCGTCCACTCACGCGTAAGTGCCTTTCCGAGCAGGCCGGACGCGCCAAAAATGAGAACGTTCATTCGGTGATTTTCCAGCCGCTAGTCGAAGGTTTCAGCATTGCGGAGAGCGGTCCCTCGCTGATCCTTCTTGGAGACAATCGGCTTCTCTTTCAGTCCCCAATCAATCTTCAGGTCAGAATCGTTCCAGGCCAGCGTCCGCTCATGCTCTGGTGCGTAAAAATCGGTCGTTTTGTATAGGACGTGTGCCTTTTCTGAGAGCACCGAGAATCCGTGCGCGAAGCCCACGGGGATCCACAACATACGCTTATTCTCGCCAGAAAGACGCACCGCCTCCCAGCGTCCAAAGGTTGGCGAACCGCGGCGCAGGTCAACCGCCACGTCGAGAATTTCTCCCTCGGCTACACGCACCAGTTTGCCCTGAGCCCGCTGAATCTGGTAGTGCAAGCCGCGCACTACGTTGCGGCTGGAGCAGGAATGATTGTCCTGCACAAACTGATCTGTGATGCCCAGCTCGGTCATGGCTTGCTGATTGTAACTCTCGAAGAAAAATCCTCGCTCATCGCCAAAAACCCGCGGTTCGAGGATGAACACGCCACTAAGGGACGCCGGGATTTTTCTGATTGAATTCATCGTCACGCGAAGCGTGTGCGCCGCATTCATTTCAGAATACCTTTTCCCGCAATAGTTGCAGCAAGTACGCGCCGTAGCTGTTGTTCTTCATCGAATTGCCGATCTTTTCCACCTGCTCCGCGGTGACGTAGCCCGACCGATACGCGATCTCTTCGGGGCAGGCGACCATCAACCCCTGCCTCTTCTCAATCGCCTGAATGTACAGTGACGCGTCCATCAATGACTCGTGCGTTCCCGTATCAAGCCAGGCCATGCCGCGGCCCATCACGACGACGTGCAGTCCTCCGATCGCGAGGTAAGCTTTGTTCACGTCTGTGATTTCAAGTTCCCCGCGTGCGCTCGGCTTCAGCGTCTTTGCGATCTTCACGACGTTGTTATCATAGAAGTAAAGACCAGTTACGGCATACCGCGATTTGGGATGCTCCGGCTTTTCCTCGATACTAAGTACTCGACCGTTTTCATCAAATTCGACAACGCCGTAGCGCTCCGGATCGTGCACCGGATAAGCGAACACGCGTGCTCCTCGGTCCTTGCTCGCCGCCTCGCGCAGGTCCTTCGCGAGATCGTGTCCGTAAAAAATATTGTCCCCCAGCACCAGCGCACAAGGGCTCTCCCCGAGGAATGACTCAGCGAGCAGGAACGCCTGGGCAATTCCCTCTGGCCTTGCCTGGATTTGATACTGTAGGTTCACTCCGAATTGTGTTCCATTCCCCAACAGTGAGCGAAACTTCGGGACGTCTTCGGGCGTGGAAATAATCAGGATGTCTCGAATTCCCGCCAGCATTAGGGTACACAGCGGGTAATAGATCATGGGCTTGTTGTAAATCGGCAACAGACTCTTGCCCATGGCGTGAGTCACAGGATAGAGGCGCGAGCCTGATCCTCCGGCCAGAATGATGCCTTTGTAGTTGGTGCCGTATTCCATCTGCACGCGTCGCGGCTTCTTTCAAGTTCCTAAACCGAGTAGTGGGCGGCAATCCACTGACGATAAGCGCCGCTGGTCACATCCCGAATCCAATCCTCGTTCTCCAGATACCAGCGAACCGTTTTTCGAATACCACTCTCGAAAGTTTCTTTGGGTCGCCAACCGAGTTCGCGTTCAATCTTGCGCGCATCCATGGCGTAACGTCGATCGTGACCAGGCCGGTCCTTCACAAATGTAATCAACTCTTTTCGGGGCGCCCCATCGCGAGGAGCAACCTCATCGACGATATCGCAGATTGTCTCGATAACTTCGAGGTTGCGTTTCTCATTCCAGCCGCCGATGTTGTAAGTCTCTCCGGGACGCCCTTGGTCCAGCACCTTGCTGATGGCTGCGCAATGATCCTCCACGAACAGCCAGTCCCGCACATTTTTCCCGTCTCCGTACACAGGAAGAGGTTTCCCCTCGCGTGCATTCAGAATCATCAGCGGGATCAGCTTCTCAGGAAACTGGAAGCGCCCATAGTTGTTTGAGCAGTTCGTTGTGAAAGTTGGTAGACCATAGGTGTGGTGATAGGCGCGTACCAAATGATCGGAAGCGGCCTTCGATGCCGAGTACGGACTGTTTGGAGCGTACGGAGTGGTCTCGGAAAAAGGAGGATCGTTGGGTCCGAGGGAGCCGTAAACCTCGTCGGTGGATACGTGCAGGAAGCGGAAGTGATTTCGAGCGTCGTCGCTCAGACCGGACCAATATGCCCGCGTCTCTTCGAGGAGCGCGAAGGTTCCGTCGACGTTCGTGCGGATGAAATCGTCCGGTCCGCGGATTGAGCGGTCTACATGAGTTTCCGCGGCGAAGTGCACGATCGCGGACGGCTGACATCGCTCCAGCAGTCGCCGGACAAGCTCCCGATCGCCGATATCTCCGTGTACGAACTCATATCTCCGGTCTGAGGAGATGCTGTCCACATTGCGCAGGTTTCCAGCGTAGGTAAGCTTGTCCAAGTTCACGACCTGGCCAGTGCCCTCTTCGATCCTTTGCAGGATGAAGTTGGAGCCGATGAACCCCGCACCTCCGGTGACGAGAATCGTACTGGGCATAAGTGGTGGATCGTCGGTCTGCGGTTGCTTGCAGACACTGCATTGTAAATAAAAAGGACGGGATATTCTCCCGTCCCTTCATTTTAGAGACAATCGTCGAATCAGGGTACGCGGCTGCAGTCGCCTGGGCAGCTGAATCTACTGCTCGAGTCTAGACCTATCAGTGGGCGAAGATCGCCAGCGACATTGAGAAGACTTACTGCGCGGTAATGGGCGGGACATTGCCCGAAGCTGCGGTGAAGAAGCCTAGTGGTCCGTGGTAGGTCGAGCCGGAGAAGGTGCATTTATAGATAAGCGTCAGGCTGGTCGCGAACCCGTTCGCGCGCTACCCGACCTGCCGCCGCAGTTGCTCACGGACGCTCTTCGTCGGCGCTCGGAGTTCCGCCTGGCTACTTGCGAAATGGACGCGCAATGAAAGCCAAACTCCTCCTACAGCGGTACATTGCACATTTGAAACGCCGCGCCAAGCTCTGTATAACTTTCGTGAGACGGAACTCTGTGCCAGAAGCCGCTTCCAATCCGCCCTCAAGCGTCCGGCCTCGCCGATGGACGATCCTCGCGGCCGGGTTGCTCTTGGTCGCACTCGCCTTGGTTGTGATCTATACGAGCCGCGGAGCATTCTTTAGTCCAATCGCTCTGGTAGTGGTCGCGGCCATCGGACTCGCTGCCCTTCTGCTACAGCTTCGCCTGCGTCAGGGTTTGAGCGCATCGGTCCGCGCGCCTTTGTGGCTGAATGTGCTGGGAGTGGTTTTCGGGATGGCAGCTGTCTTGGCTGATGTCTTGCACGTCAGCCCCACCTTGATGCTGATCGCCGCGCTGGGTGCCGTCGTCTGCTTCGCCGTCAGCGGCATCGTTGTACTCGACGCCCTGCGCAGACAACGAACGTAGACATCACTCTTGGCGCTTCTAGAATGGCTCCCAACCTTACGGTTTGAATTCCACCGCGACGGTAGTCTCCACAGCGGCTGGTCCCCCATTCACCCGATAGGGCTCGAACTTCCACCAACGCAAGGCATCCATCGCGGACCGCGCCAGTACGTCGGGTCCATTCACGGGGCGCATGCCGACCACCGACCCATCGCGTCCCACCACGATCTCCAGCACAATAGTGCCTTGCAGTTTCGCCTTGCGCGCCGCAGCGGGATAGTCCGGCTCAACTTTGCGGACGAGCAACTTTCCCATGACCTCGGCTGCGACCTGCACCCGGGGCTGGTCCGCCGAGGCCGTTCCATGACTCCCCAGCCCCGCTTCCAATTCTTGCCATGAGCGATTCCAACGCCACCAGAAGATCGCCGCGAGAATTGCGGCAAGAACCAAGAGTAACGTCCATCCCCGTCCATGAGGTTTCCGACGCGTCTTCCCCGGCGCAGCCGGACTCGAGGCGGCTCGACTAACGTCGCCTTGACTTTCTGGCTCACTCATGGAGCTGTGCCTTACCTCCGGCTCTGCCTTCGAGTCCTCCATCCAGTTCCGGATCGCCGCCTGCTGCTCGACAGAGAGCCCGATGAATTCCATACCGCATTGCAGTTTGTCCTGATGCCGCACAAGGGCCCGCGAGCGCAGGATGTCCGCCGACAGCGGAAGCCGAACCTCAACCCCAACCGCTTCACCCGGCGACAACTCTCCCGGCAGAATAGCTGCAAGGCCATGCTCGCAGAGATTCACCGAACGTCCCGGCAGAGTGTCGGGAATACCAGAGCGCAACACGCTCACGTCAATCGGCACGCGTACAAGAAATCTGGGAGCATGCCTCCGCGAAGGCTTGCTCCACCCATGTGGCTGTGCTGCGGCGGACATTCGGTTTAAGGCCCTTCGCTATCTACGCGTCCTCTCGTTGCATCCTCGACACCAAGCTTCTTCTTTTGTCCTACTACGACTTCGCGTTCACCGATGCAGTTCCACTACCTCGCTCCCCTTCGCGAACAGCGCGGTACTCACCATGCCGATGAAGAGCCCGTGCTCAACGACGCCCGGCATGTCGCTCAGCTGTCGCGCGAGCCCGTCAGCGTCAGGAATTTCTCCGAAATGGCAATCGAGGATGTGATTGTTCTCGTCGGTCACGAAGGGTATACCGCTCTCCGCGCGCAACCGGACCTCGGCGCCCAGCGCGGCAATTCTTTTTGCCACCAGCGCCTGCGCGAATTGAATGACTTCCACCGGCAGAGGAAACTTCCCCAACACGGGTACGCGCTTCGTGGCATCGGCGACAATCACGAGCTGCCTGGTCGCCGAAGCGACAACCTTCTCGCGTAGAAGTGCCCCACCACCGCCTTTAATCAGCCTCAGTTCGGGATCGACTTCGTCCGCTCCGTCGACCGTCACCGCAATTTCCTGACACTCTTCCAGCGTGGTCAGCGGAATCCCCAAGCTCAGCGCGAGTTCCTTGGAGCGCACCGAGGTCGGAATGCCACGAATCCGCAGCCCATCCCTTACCTGTTCGCCCAGCAGCCGAATGAAGAAAGCTGCCGTGGAGCCTGTGCCGAGGCCGACCACTTGTCCGTCCCTGATGAACCGCAAGCTTGCCCGCGCTGCCGCTTCCTTCTCTTGATCGTTGGCCATAAACCTCTTGGGATCGATCCCGGCAACGCCTTCTCCGCTACCTCTGCGGATTTACCTCAGCGGCTAAAGCCGCGGTTGATTTTGCTGCACTCACGGCGCGGCGTGAAGCCGCGCCCTTTCAAAACGGAGACGTCGATCGAGTTTTTCGGCAGCCTGAGAGTACCTCGAAGTTACCCCAGACTCTTCTCCGTGTAGATCAAATATCCTGCCAACACCAAGCCGAATAACACGGTCAGAATCGTAATCAAGTCGAGGACAACGCCGGCCGGCTGGAACGTCCCCGCATCCAATTGGTCGCGAGTCTTGCGATAGCGCAGCAGCCCGGCCGTGACCATCACTACCCCGCCAAGGATGGAACTCATGCCCAGCCATACCGAAAGTCCCGCCGTACGCAATGCCTGCCCCTGCACTTCAGTCAGCTGCCGCATGGCAATGGCAAACCGTCCAATGGCAAAGCCGAACACCACTACAGCGATGGCCGTGCGTACCCACGCCAGAAACGTCCGCTCGTTGGCCAGATGATCGCGGGCTCGGTTGGGATTGGTATTTTCAGCCACGGGCTTTCTGGACGACTGCAGCATTATTCCACAGCCCTCGCCATCAGCGCCTCTGCTCCTGCGATGTTCTTGATTAAGTCGTCAGGGACGCCATGCCGCTCTTTCAAGAACTCAGGGCTGTTGTAGGTCAGCCAGACCTTGCCTTGATCATCTTCCGCGACGAGCGCCTTGAGCGGCAAGTCAATTGCCAGAGTGGGTGCTGCAAGCATTAAGGGTGTTCCCGCATTTCGGGCTCCCGAAAATCAGCACCTTCGTCGCCGGCATCTTCAACCCAACTTTCTCCGCTTCGCCACTGTGGTCAATGCGGCGAATACCTGCAACCCGCGGGCAGCGAGAGCCGACTCTAGGCGTTGGAGTGTTTCCTCAACCGAATAGCGGCTGGGAATCCGCACCAGTCCATTGTCTTTCATGAATCCCTCGCCGGGAAGTTTAAGGCTTGAGCGTGAGGAAGGCTACACCGTATCCGTCCAAGGAGATCGTCACCTGCGTTGACGGTGTTACTGGGGTCTCGGTAGGTCCGTTTGCCAGGTTCGTGTTAGCGTCAATCAGCAGCAAGGCGCCGCTGGAAAATGCGCCCAGAGCGGAGACATCGACCACCACAGTCCGCGGGGTGCCCGGTCCATCATTGTCGGTCGCTGCGTTTACCGCATGGTTGGCCACCATGATCACCACGCTGCCATCGCTGTTGGCCACGGGCAGCAATTCCAGGTCAGTATTGTCCGTCGACGTGTATTGCAGTAGCTCGGCGCCGGGAGACGATGGAAACATTCGCTCCAGCCAGTAATCCACCCAATAGCTCAACTGGAGCTGGCTGGTCGAAGCATTGACTTCTCCGTATTGGGCATCCGCTGCGAAATCCCAGTGATACAGCGCCTGGGCCCCCGCTTTTCCCAGCTGCGAAAAAACATATGGCCGCCACGCGGCGAAGAATGCGCTCGATCCGCGCTGGTCAGTTACGAAAACCTGGCTGGGATTGCAGGTGCTCATGCCATTCGCGCCCTGAAAGTCGGCGTTCACATTGTTTTCTGTCACCCAGACCGGAACGGAGGCGAGAGCGGGGTTGGTGGCCATCTGGGAATAGAAAAATTGCACTTCGGAGGCGAAGCCGGGAACAGTAGCGAAGACCTGCTGGTCGCTGTCCTTCTGATTGCAGGAAGAGTAGAAATGTGTGGCCATTACATCGACGCGTGCATTCACGCCGCTGACGAACGGCGGCACCCATGCCTGTGCTTGTCCGGAGAAATCCGCCAATTCGATCGCAGCAAACCTGAGGGAAGGATCAACTGCCTGCATGGCTGGCACAACTGTGTTGTACATGTGCACGTATTGCTGCGGAGTCAGGTTGTTGTTGATGTTCGGTTCGTTGTAAATCCCCCACCATGTGATCGGAATCCCGCTGGGCGAGGCGTGTTGCCCATCCGGAGCTGGAAACCCGCCCGGAACGTTGTAATACTCGACAAGATTTTGCGTATATCCCGCTAACGGCGCGAATGTGAGATCAAGAAAGCTGTTACCGCTGTCGCCTGCGGTGTACATAAACGGAGGCGCTTTCGCGATTTGGAATTCCGGGCTGCGATCTGCAACTGTGAGTACGGGCTGCGTGATCGCATCTAGAATCGTGAAATCCCATGTGCTTGAGGAAGTCTGTGGGATGCCCTGCGAAATCCCTTGCAGACGGATGTGCTGCGGTTGAAGATTGCCTAGGGGAGCCGTCAGACCAGGAAAGCTCTGAAACAACGTGTAGTCCCATTCCGCCGGCTGAAACGAAGTGGATATCGCAAGCCCGAACCTGCCGCTTACAGTTTTGCTGATTGTTGCAGTAGCTGAAGCGCCGCCACCGCCACCTCCACCCGGGGATCCCATGCCGCCTCCTCCGCAGCCCGGTGCGAACGCGAGTAGAAAGACGGCAAGCGCAAGGCTGAAGGAGCGGATCATGAGTGCATATTCTAAACTCAAGAATATCGTTGTTCTTTAACAATCGGAATGCTGTATCCGGATGTCAGCAAGAAGCGGCTTTTTGATTCAGCAGGCGCCGGTCTAGCGCCCAAGGTTGGAGACAATCTTGCCGGAGAAAAGTCGATGTGGATTTGGACAGCCGGAAGAAAAAGACCACGCCCCTCTCGCGGAGACACACTGTTGGAAAAAATGTGGCCCCACTCTTCCGCACATTATTCCTAAGAGTGGGGCCTGCTGCTTTGATGGATACTTACGCGCTTTTGCCGACCGTTCGGATGCACTCTTCGAGCACATCAACGGCGACGTCCGCTTCTTCCTTGGTGACGATAAGCGGCGGGCAAAGCCGGATCGTGCTCGGCCCGCAGCCAAGGAACAGGACGCCACGTTCGAACGCCAACTCGACAATGCGGTCGCGCTCGGCGGCACCGTATTCCTTGCTCAACTTGTCCTTAACGATCTCGACGCCGATCATCAAGCCGCGCCCGCGCACATCGCCGACCAGCTTCAGCTTCGAAGGCCAGTCCGCCATGCGCTTCTGGATGTGGTTGCCTACATTGGTCGAGTTCTCGAGGAGATGTTCCTTCTCGATCACGCCGAGAGTAGCCAGTGCCGCAGCCACCGCGACTGGATTGCCGCCAAAGGTAGAAGCGTGCGAGCCGGGAACCCAGTCCATAATCTCCGCGCGCGTCATCGTGATGCCCAGCGGCATTCCTGATGCAATACCTTTCGCTATGCAAACCATGTCGGGCTCGACGCCCGTGTGCTCGACCGCCCACCACTTGCCGGTGCGAGCAATGCCGCTCTGCACTTCGTCCACGACCAGCAGGATTCCGTACCGGTCACAAATGCGGCGCAGTTCCTGCATGAAGATGGTGGGCGCAACGACGTATCCGCCCTCGCCCTGAACCGGTTCGACGAAGATGGCCGCCACTTCCTCTGGAGGAAGCGTGGTCTTGAACAGCTTCTCTTCGATGAACCGCGCGCAGCCGAGCGCGAAATTGTCGGCTTCCTGCGCGCCGCCCACGCATCCGCGGTAGACGTCGGGATAGCGGACATGGGTCACCCCCGGCACCAGCGGAGCAAATCGCCGCCGCTGCTGCGGCTTCGATGCGGTCAGCGACAAAGCGCCCATCGTTCGTCCATGGAAGGCGCCGAAGAACGCGATGGCATTCTGCCGCTTGGTGTGATAGCGCGCCAGTTTCAGCGCACACTCAATCGCTTCGGCACCCGAATTGCCGTAGTAAATCCGGTGCGGTCCCGGCATGGGCGCGATCTTCGACAGCCGGGCTGCGAGCTCCACCATGTTTTCGTAGTAGAAGTCGGTGCCCGACATGTGAATGAGTTCGCCCGCCTGCTTCTGGATGGCGGCGACCACTTCGGGATGGCAATGCCCCGTGGACGTCACGGCGATGCCGGCCGAGAAGTCAAGAAACTCGTTGCCGTCCACGTCGGTAACGACGATCCCGCGGCCGCTCTTGGCCACCAGCGGATACGAGCGGGTGTAGGACGGCGAGATATATTTCTGATCGGCCTCGAGCACGCGCTTGGCGTTGGGTCCGGGCAGGGCAGTCTTTATCTTGGGACCGATTGTGGCGGTCATGGTCTTGGTGGTCATGGGATCCTCCGAAAGGCAGTGGCCAGTGGTCAGTAAATGCAACCTCGGTACGCGTGGCCCTGTTTCAAGCGCACGTAGAACCGAGACGGTCGGGCGGAGGATGAGAGTTAGTCGCTACCGAAGAGGTTGGGGCGCGAGCGGGAAGGCAAGTTCGCCCGATAGCGCCGCGGGCACACAAGGCAGTGCAGCCAGCACTCGGGTAGATGCGAATTGGGATGGTTGCGCAGCATTACTAGGAGCCAACATCACTGATTCATTATAGCTGTAAGTGGTGAACGGCGTAACCCCCTTTGGTAACGAATGGACTTATAATAACCGTGGCCCGTCCTGAGCCGTGACACAGTGCTGAAATGCCTCTTACCTGCCGCCTGGTTGTTCCTCACCGGTTCTTTGGCGGCCCAGATTCCTTCTTGGGAAGTAACTAGTGTTCCGACCAGAGCCCTGAGAGGCGAAAGGATTGCGACTGGTTCTCGGGAGCAGGATCTCGCAGATGTTGCGGACGAGACTGCGGCACGAGTTCGCGCTGTGTATCAAAATGAGGGCTACTTCAAGGTCCAAGTCACCGCAAAAGCGGTGGGGGTTGCCGGGCGTGGCTTGCGCTATGACATCGTCTTGCGGGTTCTGGAGGAGGGCAAGCAGTACAGACTTGGGGATCTACACCTCATTCACATGACCGCATTCTCGGAGCAACGGCTGCGAGATCTCTTTCCCATACGGCATGGTGAAATTTTTGGTCGCGAGAAGATCGCCGATGGTTTGGAGAATCTTCGCCGACTCTACGGCTCGCAGGGATACCTCAACTTCACTCCCGTCCCTAACACCCGCTTCAACGAAGACAGCGAGACTGTCGACTTGGAAATCGATGTCGACG
This sequence comes from Acidobacteriota bacterium, assembly GCA_003225555.1. GTDB lineage: Bacteria > Acidobacteriota > Terriglobia > Terriglobales > Acidobacteriaceae > Sulfotelmatobacter. The sequence continues at coordinate 48,134 of QIAM01000071.1, forward strand.
AAGGTCGCCAGTTCCGCTGGGGCAACCTGCATGTGGATGGAATGCGCGATCTTGACAGGGAGGTCCTTCTGCGGTCTTGGGAGGGAATCCGAGGTCAGCTCTATACCTCCGACAATCAGGAACTCGATAGGCTCTTGCGAAAATTCTTCTACCCTCTGCGAAAAGGCACAAGCCTAACCGATTATGCATTCAAGAAGCTCGACGAGCGGGACGGTACGGTCGACGTTTACCTCAATTTGATCTGGAACCCGGACCTCATCAAACAAGTAGCTAGGACCGACGGCTTCGTGCGCTGAGTAGTCCTTGGCACCAACTGTTTTGACTTCCTAGTGCCTTCACCTTAGCATGGCTCGACTAGGGCGGAGCCTTCTTGCTCGAGCGGACCATCTCCCATTACCGGATCATCGAGAAGCTCGGTGGCGGCGGGATGGGTGTGGTTTACAAAGCCGAGGACACCCGGCTCGGCCGTTTCGTCGCACTCAAGTTTCTGCCTGAAGATCTCGCTCAGGATCGCCAAGCACTCGAACGCTTCCGACGCGAAGCGAAAGCGGCATCGGCGCTCAACCATCCCAATATCTGCACGATTTATGACATCGGAGAGGAAGATGGCCAGGCCTATCTTGTCATGGAATTCCTTGACGGGGTCACGCTGAAGCACCTGATCGGCGCCCGCGCAATGGAGTTGGAGTCCATCCTATCCTTGGGCATTGAGATCGCAGATGCCCTTGACGCGGCCCACTCCGAGGGCATCGTGCATCGCGACATCAAACCGGCCAACATCTTCGTGACGAAGCGCGGCCACGCCAAGATCCTCGACTTTGGCCTGGCCAAGGTCAAGTCTGAACCCGGCAAACTTGGCGCCGTGCCCGACGTTACGGCTCCGGAAAGCGTGGTCGTCGAAGAGCACCTGACCAGCCCGGGCTCAACTCTGGGCACCGTGGCCTATATGTCGCCGGAGCAGGCCAAGGGAAAGGAACTCGATTCGCGCACGGATTTATTTTCCTTCGGCGTGGTTCTCTACGAGATGTCCACAGGTACTCTGCCCTTCCGCGGAGAAACCTCGGCGTTGATTTTTCAAGCCATCCTCGACCGCGCTCCGACTTCTCCCGTTCGCCTGAATCCAGACCTCCCCCTGAAGCTGGAAGACGTCATCAACAAACTGCTGGAGAAAGACCGCAACCTGCGCTACCAGCACGCCGCCGACATGCGCGCCGACCTGCAACGGTTGAAGCGCGACACCGATTCGGGGCGCGCCATCGCAGCCACTTCGGGTTCGACAGAAGTCGTTCAGGACGCCAGGGGACAGACGACGGTTGGACAGGCCGTACCCGCTTTGTCTTCGCGATCAATACCCGCTGCGTCTTCTGCCTCAGGAAGCGCAGTCCAGCCTGTTGCGACCGCCCCACGGAGAAAGCCCCGGCAGATCATCCTGCTGGTGGCTCTGGTCTCGTTGGCCTCGCTCATTGCCCTGAGTTTGTACTGGCGTTCACGGCAATCCGCGAAGCTGACCGAGAAAGACAGTGTCCTGCTCGCTGACTTCGTCAACACCACCGGCGACGGAGTTTTCGACGGGACGCTGAAACAGGCGCTGGCAGTGGAACTGGAGGAGTCTCCCTACCTGAATATTTTCCCTGAATCGCGGATTCATGAAACCCTGCGCTTCATGGGGCGCTCCCCCGATGAGCGAGTAACCAGCGCTGTGGCCCGTGAAATCTGTCTGCGCGAAGGCGTCAAGGCCATGCTCACCGGCTCCATCTCCAGTCTCGGCAGCCACTACGTGGTCACCCTGGAGGCCGTGAACGCACAGAGCGGAGATTCGCTGGCCCGTGAGCAAGCCGAAGCGGAGAGTAAAGAACAGGTGCTGAAGTCGCTCGACACTGCCGCATCCAGCCTGCGGGGAAAGTTGGGCGAGTCAATCGGTTCGGTCCAGAAGTTCGCCACGCCACTGGAGGCGGCGACTACATCGTCGCTGGAAGCTTTACAGGCTTTCAGCCTGGGGCAGGCGGAACACCAGAAGTTTGACGACGTGGCCGCGATCCCGCATCTGAAGCGCGCCATCGAACTTGACCCCAATTTTGCAATGGCGCTGGCTACGCTTGGAGTCGCCTACAGCAATGAGGGCGAGACCCGCAACGCAGTGGGCTATATTCAAAGGGCATTTGATCTGCGAGAGCGGGCAAGCGAAAGGGAGAAGTTCTATATTTCTTCGCACTACTACGATACCGCCAGGAAGCAGTTGGAAAAAGGCATTGAGATCTATGAGCAGTGGAAACAGACTTATCCTCGGGACACCATTCCTCGAGACAACCTGGCGCTCGTGCTTGAAACGATGGGACAACACGAAAAGGCGGTGGCCAACGCCAGCGAAGCTGTTCGCCTCGATCCGAAGGACCGGTACGCCTATCAGAATTTGGCGAGCGGCTATCAATTTCTAGGCCGCTACGACGAAGCGAAGACGGTTGCGGACCAGGCAATCGCACAAAAAGTCGCGCCATGGACAATCCATCTCAATCTTTACAATCTGGCGTTCATCCGCGGCGATGCAGCCACGATGCGGCAGGAAGTGGAGCGCGCACAGGCGCAGTCTGACGTACCGGTGGTACTCCTTCTGCAAGCGCAGGGCGAGTGTGCCCAGGGAAGAATAAAGAAAGCCCGGGAAAGCTATGCTAGTGCCGGCAGCGCAGCCAAAATTCACAATTACATGGAATTCTCGGGAAGCGCAAGGGCGACTGAGGCGACCTGTGACTCAGAGTTGGGCTTTTTGAAAGAGGCGCACCAGGCAATAACATCGGCGCTGGCCCTTTCTGACAGCAAGGATTCGCGATTCATCGCTGCATACGTGTTCGCCCGCGAGGGGGATGGCGCACAATCCCAGAAGCTCGTTAGCGAACTTGCCAAGGAATGGCCGTTCGATACGATACTTAACCAGGTTTGGCTGCCCTTGGCGCAAGCCACGAACGATATCCAGCGTAATCACCCGGCCGAGGCGGTCGCGCGGCTCGAGTCAGCCGCCCCCTACGATTGGGGCGCCCCTCCGCTCGGTGCCCTTTATTGGTCCATGTACATTCGCGGCGAGGCCTTTCTCAAAGCGCGAGACGGCGTGAAGGCAGTTGCCGAGTATCAGAAAATTCTTGATCATCGCGGCATTGATCCAACCAGCCCGCTCTATTCGCTCGCACGGCTGGGAGTGGGCCGCGCCTACGCCCTTCAAGGTGACATTTCGAAAGCACGAACCGCTTACCAGGATTTCTTCGCGCTTTGGAAGGATGCCGATCCGGATGTGCCGGTCTTGAAAGCAGCCAGGGCAGAGTACGACAAGCTGAAATAGCCGAAATCGCGCGGCCTAGTCGCCGGGACCTGCCAAGCAACGCTGCAAACTTTAGAATCCAAGCAGCGATGACGCGTGTCTGATACGTGTTAGCTTCTGGCTTTCCCAACTCAATGCACGCGACTCAGCACCCAAGCCGGTGGATGGTAGTCCTTGCTTTCGGGCTCGTGTATCTGTTCTGGGGCTCGACCTACCTCGGCATCAATATCGCCGTGCAGACCATCCCGCCTGCGCTGATGTGCGCCGTTCGCTTCTCGATTGCCGGAGTCGTCATGCTCGCGGTTTGCGCGCTGACTGGTCGCCAGGTCCTGTATTCAGCGCGCCAGATCGCTCTCGCAGCGATAGTCGGAATCCTGCTGCTCATGGGCGGAAACCTCACGCTCTCGTGGGCAGAGCTGTCGGTTCCCTCGGGCCTGGCAGCACTTATCATCGCGATCACGCCGCTCTGGTTCCTGGTGCTTGACTCGTTGCTGCTTGGCGACCATCACATCTCGGCGCGTGGCAAGGCCGGACTCGCCCTGGGAATTCTCGGCCTCTTCGTCCTCTTCTACCCACAACTCACGTCAACGGCAGCTCTGGGCCGGAAGGAATTCTGGGCGTCCCTTAGCTTGATCGGGGGGTCTTTTAGCTGGGCGCTGGGTTCGGTGCTCTCCAAGCGCTGGCAGTCCGGCATGGACGTCTTCAGCGCCACCGGCTGGCAGGTCACCGCCGCGGGAGTGGCGAACTTCACCTTCGCGTTGCTGGTGGGAGATTTCTCGCGCGTGGTCTGGGCTCCGCGCAGCGTGGCCGCAGTCTTGTATCTGGTGGTCTGCGGCTCCTGGATCGGCTACACCGCCTACGTCTGGCTGCTTGAGCACGTGCCCACGTCCAAGGTCTCAACGTATGCGTACGTCAACCCGGTCGTGGCTGTGTTTCTCGGCTGGCTGATCCTCCACGAGCGCGTCGACCACTTCATCGTGGCTGGCAGTGCCATCGTGATCCTCTCCGTCATCCTGGTAACCAGCGCGAAGGTGAAAGAGAAAACCGTCGCCGAGCAACTTCCCGCAGTCGAAGCCGCAGGCGACTAAACAAACCGCGTAGGGACAGCCGCCTCGGCTCACCCCGCCCCGAAGTTTAGTTTGAGCCTTCCTCCTCTTCCCCTTGCTCACTCACCAAATCCCCTACATGCCTCCGAATTGCGAACGTCTGCTTGGCCCCGCCGGAAACGTCAAAACTGACCCGCACCGGGGCTCGCTGCCAAAATGGCTGCGCACAGGCGGAATCGGGCCCCGCGCCGTCGCTGACTCCTGGGCCGGGCAGAGGGTTCTTCATCACCGGCTTGCAGCGGCTTATCTGCGCCACAATCGCGTACACCTTCTTGCCATCATCCGACACTCCGCAGTAGGCAACGTAATCCCGAAACCAGCTTTCCGCCGAATACAAGGCATCGAACTCCGGAAGATTGATCGGAGAAATACGTCCGGTCATCCGATCTACAAACAACCACTCACCTCTTTCCCACTGCCACCGGGGACCGCCCTGTTCCCGGGGCAGACTGTCTTGATGCGAAAAGCCCGTCGGACCACAAACAAGCGTTCAGTGACCTCATGCGGCGAACCCAGAACGTATTCCTTTACCCGTCCGTCGACGATAAGCGCGTGCACTTTCAACACTGGCGGCTTGCTGGCACTGGTTCCGGCAAACCACGGCACCAAAGTCCATTTGCCAAAGCTGATGACATGCGGCTTTGCCGCTGCCGCCACATCGCTCGCAAGGAAAGCGATGGCAAAGATCACAATCCCCCCACGAGAATTCTTGTCGCGGCTGATCCCAGGCTACGCCACATGTCCACACGGTACGCAGCAAGCCTCCAATCGGCAAGGATGGTGCTCACAACTCACTCATTTGCCGTCCCGAACTGGGAAACGGCAGCCATGTGAGAAAAACATCGGGTGTGCAGGAAATTGGAACGCCCGCCCGTCGCATGAGCTGCACGATTCCCTGTAAAATGCTTATTGCGAGCAATTTGGTCATGAACTTTTCTTCCCTCCCCCGTAACCTTCGAGCTTTGGACGCCCGGACAACTGCGAACGAGGAACCCGCTTCCAATCATACGATGGGGGATCTTCTCCTACACCGGCGGCCTCCGCGGATTCTGGTAGTCGACGACCAGCCCAGCATCGCCGGCCTGATGAGTCAACTGCTCAGCATTCGCGGGTATGACGTCGTCACGGCCGCCAATGCGCAGGAGGCAGAAGCTGAGGTCCGCCGCCAACCGCCTGATCTGATCCTTTCCGATGTAATCATGCCCGGCAAATCTGGATACGAATTCTGCCGCGAGCTGAAGGAGAATCCCGCTACCCGTCTGATTCCATTTGTGCTGATCACCGGACTCAGCGACAGCGGCGATAAAGTGCGGGGCATTGAGGCGGGCGCCGACGACTTCCTGAACAAGCCCGTTCTGGCTGAGGAATTGATCGCGCGTGTTAAATCCCTGCTGCGTCTCAAGGACTTTACTGACGAACTAGAAACGGCGGATTCGGTCTTGTGCACATTAGGGCTCATCGTCGAAAGCCGTGATCCGTACACCGAGGGCCACTGTGAGCGCCTCGCGCTGCATGCCATCGAGTTGGGCCGCCATCTGGGAATGGACGAGGATTCGATTCTCGCTCTTAAGCGTGGCGGGTATTTGCATGATCTTGGCAAGATCGCCGTCCCGGACGACATTTTGAAGAAAGGCACAAATCTAAGTCCGGACGAGTGGGATGTGATGAAGCTGCATCCTGTCACCGGTGAAAATATCTGCCGTCCTTTGAGGTCATTGCGACTCGTTTTGCCCATCATCCGCCACCATCACGAGCACTCGAACGGTTCGGGATATCCCGACGGCCTGGCGGGCAGCGACATTCCGATTCTCTCGCGTATCTTGCAGGTCGTCGACGTCTACGACGCCTTGCGCACGGCTCGTCCTTACAAGCCCGCACTTTCCCACGATCAAGCCGCCCAGACCATGCGCGAGGAAGCCCGCCGTGGCCTCTGGGATGTCCAACTTGTGGCGGAGTATTTCTCCATGCTCGAGCAGCAGCGCGAAGTCGCTTAGGCATTACCCGCTCGCTGGCGTGAGTAGTGTGCTGAATCCGTCCCGGTTGCTCACTTCTTTCCTCATTTAGAATTGATCCCTGCAAGAAAATTACAGACCTGGGGACTCATGATCACGATTGTTTCGGGACTGCCTCGCTCCGGCACTTCTCTCATGATGCAAATGCTGGCCGCGGGAGGGATGCCGATTCTCTCAGACGGCGAACGCCGCGCTGATGTGGACAATCCCAAAGGCTACTTGGAGTGGGAGCGCATCAAGCAACTGCCGAAAGATCCGGGCTGCATCGCGGACGCAGAGGGCAAGGCGGTAAAGGTGATTTCGCAGCTTCTGCTCTCACTTCCCCCGGGGCACGAGTATCGCATCATCTTCATGCAGAGGCCTCTCGCGGAAGTACTGGCCTCGCAGGAACGGATGTTGCACCATCTTGGGAGCTCTGCGGATGGCGCGAATGCCTCAGCCATGACGAAGGCTTTTCAAAACCATTTGTTCGAGGTAAACACCTGGCTCAACAGCAAGCCCTATGTGAATGTCACTCGAGTGCACTATCACAACGTCTTGAAGGAACCCGCCGTGGTAGGAGAGGGCCTGGGACAGTTTCTAGGGATTCCGCTGGACGTGGACGCGATGACCCAACAGGTGGACGCCACACTCTACCGACAGCGCTCTACATCTGGCTAATTAAGGGCCTCATCGGGCCTTTTCCCTCGCAATCTGTGCCCGCTTGCTTTGTCCGAGATGCTCGTAGCTCTGGGCCAGCAGCAGATGGGCTTGCCGGAACCTGGGCATACGGTCGCAAACAAGTTCGAGGTGCACGGCAGCCGTCTTGAAGTCACCGGTCTTCGCCAGTGTGGCTCCCATTTCGTAATGCGCCCAGACAGAGGTCGGCTGTAGCTCGATCGCCTTGTGCAGTTGCTCGATGGCTTGCGGATATAGCTTTTGCTGCGCAAGAGCGACTCCGAGGCCGTATTGAGCCAGATACGCCTTGGGTTCCGCCGTCAAAGCCTGCTGAAAAACCGGGGCGGCGGCTTCCGCGTTTGCGGCAGCGAGCTTGGCAAATGCATCGAGAACCTGATTCGCGATTGAGATGTTATCTTTGGGATCCACTCCAGTCGCGACTGACGTTGCGCGAGGAGATGACTTCTGAAGGCCGACGTAGCCGAGAGACGCGAGCTTCTGCATTTCGTTCGAAGTCAGACCGTTTCCTGTCGACTTGCTATTCTGACGGCCGAAGTGATTCCGAAAAGCCTCCAGCTGACTGGCCATAGTTTCGACGGTGGCTTTGGAATTCTGGGCGAGATTGCGGCTGGCCGCCGGGTCTGCGGCCAAGTCATAGAGTTCGGGCTTCGGAGCGCGAATGTAGAGATACTTCCCGGCACGCCACGACTCCAACCCGCTCCAACCGAAAGCTTGCTGTGAAAAATCGCTGCCTGCGTACACCGGTTGGTCCGCGTCAGGATTCGTTTTCGCAATGCGCAGCAACGACTGGCCCTGCATTTGCGAGGGAGCAGGCACCCGCGCCGCTTCGAGCGCCGTCGGCGCAATGTCAAGCAACCGTATCCGGCCTCTGACTCGCTTGCCAGCCATCTGGCGCTGCGGTAACTTCACCAGCAATGGCACGCGGATGGTGTCGTCATACAAAAAGACTCCGTGCGTGTCCTCGCCGTGCGCGCCCAAGCTTTCGCCGTGGTCGGAAGCCAAGAGTATGATCGAGTCGTCATAGAGCTTCATCGTCCTCAACTGAGTGAGGAGCTTACCGACCGCAGCGTCGACACCGGCAATCGCACGATCGTACGACCGTCCATCAGCTGAAACGTCGCTGAGTTCCACCCAGAGAAAGAACGGCTTCCCTGCATTGCTGGTCAGCCATCTCGTTGCGCGGGTGACCACCTGGTCTCCGCTGCGGCCAGAAGAGGTACCGTATCTGGCGATCGGCTGCTCTGAGTGAAACCCGGCATCATAGGTATCAAATCCGCGATCGAAACCGGGCGCTAAGCCGTTCTGAGGATCCAGGGCAATGGTACTCACGAAGGCGCCAGTTCCGTATCCGCGGGTGTGGAACAGGTCCGGAAGATACGGCACTTCACGCGAGATTGGATCGCCCAACTCGCTGGCGTGATGGGTCTGGGGGTAAGTGCCTGACAGTATCGTCGCATGGGACACGACGGTGCCTGGTGACTGTGCGTAGGCGCGTTCGAAGACGATACACTCGCGGGCAAGTCCATCAAGCTGCGGGGTCAACCTGTTTCGGGCGCCTAGAAACCCCATGCGGTCTGCTCGCGCAGATTCCAACGTTATCAGAATCACGTTGGGCTGGCGCGCGGCCGAAGACTGAACCGGGAGCAATATCAGGGTCAGGATGGCGAAAAGAAGGAGACCGGACGCGCGCCGCAACATAGAGACCAGTCTAATGCGCCTCCATATTGATCTGAAAGGGCCTGGAGCGCCCTCGCGCAGGGAGGGGATGCCGGTGTGCTTGACACGCTCCCAATGGGAAGGCCAGAATCATCTCCAATTCACACATTTTGATCAGTTCACACTTTAAATTCTGGAGTGGTTTGATATTGCGTGGGGCCTTCGGGGTCTCCGGATGCGCCTCCGCGGACACTTGCGATAGCAGAAGGTCTAGTGCTCTGAAAAGGGGGCGCTTCCTGCTGACGCTGGCATTGCTGGCTGGAATCGCTTCGATGCTTTGCTGTCAGCGAGGGCCAGCCTGGCACGGCGAACAGAAGCTGATCATCCTCGGTATCGATGGCATGGATCCTCAACTGCTGAAGCGATTCATGCAGGAAGGGAAAATGCCCAACTTCGCGAGACTTGCGGAACAGGGATCCTTCCGTTTACTGGCTTCGAGCATTCCGCCTCAGAGCCCGGTCGCGTGGTCGAACCTGATGACCGGCATGGACGCTGGCGGGCACGGCATCTTCGATTTCATCCATCGCGATCCAAAGACGCTACAGCCGTACTTCTCCGCATCGCGAGTCGAAGGACCGAAACGCGCCCTTCACCTGGGCAGCTGGGTTATTCCTTTGGGTGGCGGGAGCGCGGAGCAGTTGCGAAGGGGACGAGCATTCTGGGAGATTCTCGATGAGCACGGCGTCCCCAACACGATCTTCCGGATACCGGCAAATTTTCCGCCGGTTCCGGCTAAGGGACAGACCCTGTCAGGGATGGGGACGCCCGACCTGCGAGGCACCTACGGTACATTCTCCTTCTACACCGATGACCCCACAACCGCAGCAGGCTCGGTTGAGGGCGGACAGGTTATCCCCGTGCAAGTCGAGAACTCCAAGGTCACCGCCAATTTGATTGGTCCGGACAATACGTTCCGAAAGGGCTCTCCGCCGGCCACCGAGCTGTTTTCCGTTGCCGTGGATCCACTCGAATCCGTGGCCAAGTTCGCGGTTCAGGGGCAGGAGTTTCTACTACGCGAGGGCGAGTGGAGCGATTGGGTCCGGGTGGAGTTCCAATTGATTCCCGTCTTCGGCAATGTGAAGGGAATGTGTCGCTTTTACTTAAAGCAAGCACATCCGCGTTTTCAGCTGTACGTTTCGCCCATGAACATTGATCCGTCAGACCCGGCTCTGCCGATTTCAACCCCTGCGAAATATTCGCGAATGCTCTCTGAGGAAGCCGGCGAGTTCCATACGCAAGGCATCGCCGAGGACACGAAGGCCCGGTCCGATGGCATGCTCGATGACCAGGAGTATCTCGAGCAGGCGCAGGCTGTGCTTGCTGAACATCGCCGGATCTTCGATGCGGAGTTTCCAAAGTTCCAGC